>NZ_JBEPTH010000009.1:0-303715 GCF_040549385.1 Bradyrhizobium sp. LB11.1
AGAGGTGCTGAACTCGGCGAAGACGCTGTCGTCTGAAAGCACGCGCCTGCGGGCCGAACTGGACCGCTTCATGGCGAATATCAGGGCGGCGTAGGGATCACTCCCTCCCAAACGCCCGCGTCAGCTCTACCTTGGCCTTCTCCAGCCGTTCGCGCTGCGTCTTCGGCAACGTCTTGCCGGCGCGCTTGGTACTCTTGCGTGCGGTGCTGCGCCTCGCGCTGGTCTTCTCGCGTGCTGACGGTTTGCGTGAATGTGTCGTCTTTCTGACATGAGCCATGCGTCAACTCCTTGCGGCTCCAGCGGAAACGGCCGGTATTCGGCGACGTTCCTATTGGAACCTGCCCCTGCCGCGGACGTTGTCGCAGGTGGCAGGCGGAATGCCGCACCCCCCATGACCCAGCAACCCGATGGAATTGCAGCAGAGCCGAGCGCTGAATGATGGACCTGTCGTCTCGGCGGCGGCCGTGACCGATCGCATCGTCGAGACCAGCATTCCCGCGCGGCTCGATGCGCTGCCCTGGAGCGGCTTTCATACCCGCGTGGTCCTGGCGCTCGGGATCACCTGGATTCTCGACGGCCTCGAGGTGACGTTGGCCGGCGCGCTCTCGGGGGCGCTGAAGCAGAGCCCCACGCTGCTCTTTTCCAATCTCGATCTCGGGATCGCCAACTCCGCCTATCTTGGCGGTGCCGTGCTCGGCGCGCTCGGCTTCGGCTGGCTCACCGATCGCATCGGCCGCAAAAAACTGTTCTTCATCACGCTTGCGCTCTATCTCACCGCGACGGCCGCGACCGCGCTGTCGTGGAATATCGAGAGCTACGCGCTGTTTCGCTTCCTCACCGGCGCCGGCATCGGCGGTGAATACACTGCGATCAATTCGACCATCCAGGAGCTGGTACCCGCGCGCTATCGCGGCTGGACCGATCTGGTCATCAACGGCAGTTTCTGGATCGGCGCGGCGATGGGCGCGGTTGCGGCCATCGTGCTGCTCGACCCCGCGTTGCTTGGCCCCGATCTCGGCTGGCGTCTCGCTTATCTGATTGGCGCGACCATCGGCCTCGTCGTGCTGTTGATGCGGATGTGGATTCCGGAAAGCCCGCGCTGGCTGATGATCCACGGCCGTCCCGACCAGGCCCACAAGATCGTCGACGACATCCAGCGTTCGGTGATCGGACACGATCAGGACACGAGCGACGGGCGCTTCGCCAAGATGCGGCTGAAGATGCGCGATCACACGCCGATCAGGGAAGTTGTGCACACGCTGTTCGTCACCTATCGCCAGCGTTCGCTGGTCGGCCTCGTGCTGATGGTGGCGCAGGCCTTTTTCTACAACGCGATCTTCTTCACATTCGCGCTGGTGCTGACCGATTTCTACGGCATCAGCGCCGATCACGTCGGCTGGTACCTGCTGCCGTTCGCGGCCGGTAATTTTTTGGGCCCACTGCTGCTCGGCCGCCTGTTCGATACGCTTGGCCGGCGCACCATGATCACGCTGACCTATGGTGTCTCTGGCGTGCTGCTGGCGGTGTCGGGCTATCTGTTCTCGATCGGCGCGTTGAGCGCGCAGGGGCAGACCATCGCCTGGATGGTGATCTTCTTTTTTGCCTCACCGGCCGCGAGTGCGGCCTATCTCACGGTGAGTGAGACCTTCCCGCTCGAAATTCGCGCGCTGGCGATTGCGGTGTTCTATGCGGTTGGCACCGGCATCGGCGGGGTGATCGGTCCCGCGCTGTTCGGCGCGCTGATCGACACGGGATCACGCAGCAGCGTGTTCGCCGGGTATTTGCTGGGAGCCTTCCTGATGATCGTGGCCGCGATCGTGGCGTGGCGCTATGCCATCTCGGCGGAACGCAAATCGCTCGAAGAAATTGCGCGGCCACTCGCCTCTATGGAGTAATCTCATGAAATCGGAACTGGCGGAAATACCACTGGATCAGAAGCGAGCCATGCCTGACGACGAAACTCCCGACGCGGTGCCGGTGCCGCAAGCGCTGGTCCCGCATCTCCACGAGACCGCGATCCTGCTCGATATCGACGGTACGCTGCTCGACCTGATGCCGACGCCGCGCGAGGTGTGGGTGCCGCCGGGCTTGTCGGAGACGCTCAACCAGTTGACGGAGCGCACGTCGGGTGCGCTGGCGATGGTCAGTGGCCGTTCGCTCAACGACATCGATCTGATCTTCGCCCCCGATGTGTTTCGCGCCGTCGCCGGTCACGGCGCTGAGATGCGCCTGTCGATTGGCAATGAGGCCGACGACGTGCACGCGCCGCCGATGGACAAGGAACTGAAGCGGCGCCTTGCCGCGATCGCAAAGCTCAGCCCCGGAATTCTGCTCGAGGACAAGGGCTATTCGCTGGCATTGCATTATCGTCTTGCGCCGCATGCGGAGAAGGCGATCTACGAAGCCGTCTCGCTGATCCGCGCCGATCTGCCCAATGCGCCGATCGAAATTCTGCCCGGAAAGTTTGTCTGCGAGATCAAGCATTCCGGTTTCACCAAGGCGACCGGCGTGCGCGAATTGATGCAGCATGAGCCATTCAAGGGACGCCGGCCGATCTTCATCGGTGACGACGTCACTGATGAAACCGTGTTCGCGATCATGCCCGACATGAACGGTCTATCTTTCTCGGTCGGCCGCCGCGCGATCGGCGTCAACGGTCACTTCGATGCGCCGAACGATGTGCGCGCGTTCCTTGCGCGCTTGCTCGACGACACAAGGTTGGAATAAGGCGCGGTCACCTCAGAGCCACATTGTTGTCCGCCCGGCTCCAGTGTTCGGGTAATTCACACTGCGAACCAATTGCAAAACGCGGTCTTCCTCAATGAAATCGCTGGGTTCCTTCAACGGAAAACTGGTTCCAACGCGCATGCCTGACTTTGGTTTCATTTCGTAGAAATGATGACAGGAACCATATTGATGAACGGCAGTTAAATGGGGTGGAATGAACAGGAGGGGACGACCTGTGAACTTAGTCGTCGTTTCGAATCGAGTTGCGCGCGGTAAACCCAACGAGCCGATGACGGGTGGCCTTGCGGCTGCCTTGTTGCCTGTCGTGGAGAACTCAGGTGCGATCTGGGTGGGTTCCTCCGGCCGCGTGCGCGACGGCCACCAGAAGGAACCCTTCGCCGAGATCGAGGCGCTGGGGTCGGGTGCCATTGCGACGCTGGATCTGCCGGCGGCACATTACGGTGGCTACTATGAAGGCTTTGCCAATTCGGCACTGTGGCCCGCGCTGCATTCACGCAGCGATCTGATCCGCGTCTCGCGCGACGACTATGTCAGCTATCGCGAGGTCAACGCGTTCATGGCGCGCGCCTTGATGCGATTCCGCAAACCACAAACGGGCTTCTGGGTGCAGGATTATCATTTCCTCGCGCTCGGCGCGGAGCTGCGCGATCTCGGCGTCGATGATCCCATTGGCTTCTTCCTGCATACGCCTTGGCCGGTTGCTGCGGTGATGCAGGGCGTGCCCAATCATCGCGAGTTGATCACGGCGATGCTTGCCTACGATCTGCTTGGCTTCCAGACGGATGAAGATTGCCAGAATTTCCTCGGCTATGCCGCCGGCGAGCTTGATCTCACAATCGAGGACGGTGTCGTCATCTCGCAGCATGGCTGCACGCGCTGTGAAACGTTTCCGATCGGCATTGATGCGGAAAAATTTGCGGCTTATGCCGCGAAGTCGGCGTCGCATCCGGACGTTTCGCGCCTGCGCCGCAGCCTCAACGGCGAGCGGCTCGCGATCGGTGTCGACCGGCTCGATTATTCCAAGGGCCTGATCAATCGCATCAGCGCGTTCGACCGTCTCTGGACTGAGCAGCCGCAGTTTGCGCGCAGCATTTCGCTGCTGCAGATCGCCAATCCTTCGCGTGGCGCGATCGAAGCGTATGGCAACCTCCAGAACGACGTCGCGCGCCTTGTTACCGACGTCAACGGCCGCCATGGCGAAGTCGACTGGACGCCGATCCGCTATCTCAACAAGGGCTTTAGCCAGGCCGTGCTCGCGGGCCTTTATCGCACCGCGCAGATCGGTGTGGTGACGCCGCTGCATGACGGCATGAACCTCGTCGCCAAGGAATATGTCGCTGCGCAAAATCCGGCCGATCCCGGCGTGCTGGTGCTGTCGAAATTTGCCGGTGCGGCCAACGAGCTCGAGACCGCGCTGCTGGTCAATCCGCACGACATCGACGGCATGGCTCGCGCCATCGCGGTCGCCGCCGCGATGCCGCTCACCGAGCGCAAGATGCGCTGGGAGGCGATGATGAAGACGCTGCGCGGTCACACCATCCAGCAATGGTCGGCGGATTTCGTCGCCGAGCTGGAGAAGTGCCGCACCGAGAAGGTTGCAGAGGCACCGCTCGCAGCGCAGCCGCCGCAAGCGTTGCGCTGGCTGAAGTCGGCGATATCGGGCGTGCGGTTGATCTAGATCTTTCTTCCGTTCCCCGTTTTCGCGGGAGAGGCGAGCCTCAATAGCAATACGACACGCTATCCAAAATCGCGCACTGCCGCTTGTTCGGCGCGTTTGGATCATCCATCGGCACCATGCCCTTGCCTTGGCCGACGAACACGCCGGGTCCGACATGCACCGAGCTTTTGTAGCCGATGATCACGCTCTGGTGCGGGGTCGAGCTGGATCTGGTTCCGTCCGGCCAGAGGATGGCATCGCCCGAAAGCACCCCGCGCCGCCCATCGTCGCAGGTTACATCGACGCCCTGCCGGGTGCAGGCCTGTGCCTTGGCCGATGCGGTCAAGGCGGCGCCGAGTGCCAAAACCAGGCTCAGCGCGGCAATGGTTTTGCAGACGGTCATGGCGTCCCCGGTCGTGTTTGGCATCCTTGAGTGAATCGTCGCGCCCAGCCCGCCACAGGTTCAGCCTGAAGTGAGTTCCACGCAGTCTCCGGCGTGCGATATTCCTCCGTAAATACAATATGTTGCGGAAAACTTACCCGATTTACCCGCGATCTCTTGCAAAATCGCCGGCGCCCCTTCAAGAGAAGGCGCTCCGGAGAGATGGCCGAGTGGCTTAAGGCGCACGCTTGGAAAGCGTGTGTGCGGGAAACCGTACCGTGGGTTCGAATCCCACTCTCTCCGCCATCCAGGCCGAAAAGTCATTAATTTTCAGCGCTTCGTGACGGTAGCTGTTCGGCAGCCCATATCCGCGCCCATACTCGCGATCAATGATCAACGGCAGACTTTCGTCGCGCCTTGGCTCCGGGAAACCCTTGATCCTTGCTAACCGCCGGGAACGCGCGGCGATTGGAAAGGGATTTGGCCTTAGCAGGAGTAATCCGGATGCCGAGAGCAAGGAAGACCGGCAGGCAATCCGGATCACGAGAGGCTGGGCGATCGACGTGCTGCAGGAGGTCCGCGCCATCGGCAAAGTCGATGAGGCCGGCTAGGCGTAGGACTGAGCGGACCCGCCGCGAGTTCGCCTTAGATATATCCAAGAAGAATTCCGCCCGACGGCATCTCGGTTAACGAAGCCGTCGCGGAAGTGCTCGTTGTCCTCGATGCGATCGGCGACACCTGCCCGAGTGTCCAGCGGGATAGGTGTGTTGAACGACATTATTCCCGCGGGCGTCGCGGCGCGTCCTTAAGTCTTTCCTTTCCGCTCTCCGGCGCTCCTACTGCGCCTTATCCAGCGCACGCCTGCGCTTTCGCCATTGCCATGTCGCGTTTCGCCCGCCCCCTTTCTACCGCGCCGTCACTCTTGCGGCCCGGCATCCCGCCGTTTCCAATCGCGTTCGAACTCCGCAGCGGCTCCTGCCGCTGAGTCTGCTTCTGTGCGCTTCCCTTCAAGCTGGCGTCCTAAGGGTCAGACTCCGGAACTCTGTTAGCGTTCTTGGCTCCGCACCGGGTACCAAGGAATGAGAGATATAAACAAACGTCCTGGTTGTGATTGGCGCGCTATTAATTATAGATGAAATTGCAGGAACTTGAATCGAAGCTGGTTGGTGCTGGGAGACCGCCAGAAACGCGCTGGGCATGCCGCAAGGGGCGGAGCACAAAGCGCAGGGGGTTGTTCGCTTCTAAATTTCGATAGCTGCACCGCAGTGGTCGTCCCCGACAACGGTCGGTTCGAGGGCGCGGGGGAGAATGTGCTCCGCAAAGTCTCTTGCGCCGGGACAGCGCGTCGACGATCCGAACATCAACCCGTTGCCAAGCGGGATCAGTACCGTGCCAAGAGTGGGAAACCGCCCTCGACCGTAGTCGCGATGACCCAGGATCACGCCCCTGTCGTTCATCAAACGCAGTCAAAAATGCAGTGGGCTCGATGAACCTGACGGTTCGTGACTGGGGTTCAGCTGAGCATTGCTCGCATACGATGCCAAACTCAGATCTCTGGAAATGGATCTCTGGATGGCCACAGCTCTTGCAAATTCGGTAGTACTTGTCCGGCATGTACTCCTTGGACCGACGCACGATGCCGCGACTGGTCCAGATTCGCCCACCAGCGACTACCTCGGCACCTGGAGCGTATTCCCCTATCGCAAGCGCCGCGTCGCGATCGAGCTGGAGAGACGCACCTTGCGCGAAGCGACTCTCGTCGGCCGTCGCACGATTTTCGGAGATCTCAAGACGAATAGAATGAACAGGGAAGCTGTAGGTCGGTATGACCGCTGACCGCGACAACACGGTTACTAAGAACTGGTCGAGAAACTGCGCCTTCTCACGCATTTTCGCAGCAAGGCGATTTGAAGCCTTTCGCTTATCGTCCTCGCTAGACGCTTCATCCATGATGCGACGCTGCTCTGCTGCGGCGGCATCGAGCGCCTGCCACCTCTCTGAGATATCATCAACGAACCGATCAACAACTGACGTGACGTGATTTCTTAAGTCGTCGCCGACGAGACCAACAGTGCTAAGTTCGCCGGGAAGCCAATCATGCAAAGTTTCGGCGAGCCGAACAAAATGCGCTCCCTGCTCTGTCGCAATCCAGGTAGAGAATTCGACTCGAAGCGTCTGTTGATCTTCCCCTGTTAATGAGTCCGAGAAGAACTCTTTCAGTCTTGGAGCCCCCGTACGGTTGCGATTGGTCAATCGACTTTCGAGGAAGCCAGCTAAAACCGTGGATACTTGATGCCTTCGAAAGAAGCTCGGGTTATCCAAAGTGAGGTAAGGAACGGCCGGCTTAGCGTTCAGATAGCTGTGAAGATCGCTGTACTGCGCCTGGTCGTACCGGCTATTTCGCGCGACCAGCAAGGCGGTCGGCGCTACTTGCGCTCTGCGGCCTGCTCGCCCCGCTCGCTGCTGATAGTTGGAAATGCCAGGAGGAACGTTACGGCAGAGAACCGCCTCGAGGTCTCCAATATCGACGCCCATCTCCATTGTCGTCGTGCAACTGAGTAGGTTGAGTTCGCCTTGCCGAAACTTCTCTTCAATGTCAGACCGCAGATCGGGACCGATCGCCGCTGTGTGCTCCCGGGCAAGTGCAGCAAGTGGGGTTCCCGCGTATCTGTTGACGTAGTGACTCGTTCGCGATTTTTGCGAAGCTCGGCCAGATCGGAAAGTGCGCTTGGTGGTGTGCTCGGGCCTACCGCTTTCGCAATCACCGCTATCCACGCTCGATCGACAGATTATTGACCTGCTGCTCCCGCTTGAAGCAGGCGATAAGCTGGACGTGTTCCTAATTCCACGGACCATGTTGGAAGGCGCACCACGCATTGCTGCTCGTAAGCGCAAGAAGATCGAGATGAGGTTCGCACACTTGAAGCGCATCCTGAAGCTTGGTCGGCTCCGACTGCGTGGCCCGCGAGGTGCCCAGGATGAGTTTGTTCTGGCCGCCATCGCCCAGAACCTGAGGCGGTTTGCATCGCTGGTCGCACGACCGCCACCGGCCCAGGCTCTGCGCATCGCGTAGCGTCGAAGTTGCGTAAAATGCGTCAGGGCCAGCGCTTCAGAGCGCGGCTCAACGAAAGACCCAACGGCCAAATCCACTACAGCCGACTTTTGCAACAAAATCGGCCCTTAGCGGACTTACACGGCGACGCCCCGTTGAGGACCGCAAGGCGGACGTTCGTAAGTCCGTCCTGTCCGTCTGCGAGCTCATGTCAGAGAAGCGAGTCGGAGGACTGCGGGCGAAAGCGCGGCGGGGCGCCAGGTAGGCTGCAGGCTTGAGAGCAATTTTGGGGGCTTACGTACAGACGTTCAGGAGATTATAAAGGGCCCTAATCGCCGGCCCGGGTGCCGCCATCCCTCCCAACGGCACATTGATTACGGACGCTACGCAACGGCTCACGGAGAAGGTTCGAACCCAGGTGCTCTCCCTCCGCCATCAGGTCGATATAACGGGCTGAAATCACAAGATATTTTGCGAAAGTATGGCGGTTGGCCTCCAAATTCGTTCCGATATCCGCGTTGATGCGCCGACCGCTGATCATGATCGAAGGCATGTGCGGTTGCATGTTCTGAACAAGTTAGTTCCGGCGGCACGATAGAGTCTCCGGAATGCTCTTCAACTCCTATCAATTCATATTCGTCTTTTTGCCCATCGCGCTCTTGGGCTATTTTTTTATAGGGCGCTTCGGGCCCGTGTTGCCGGTGGTTTGGCTAGCGCTCGCGTCGCTCGTTTTTTACTCGATCAGCAACGCGCAATTTGTAGCCCTGCTACTTGCGTCCGTCGCCTTCAATTATGCCATCGGCTCGCTGTTGATACGGACGCGGCTTGTTGGCGGTCGGCGGTTCGCGGTTCTACTCGGCATCCAGCAACACAGCGAATTCATTTACTTCAGATTTTGATGAGCAAAAGCCTTGCACCGGTCGGATGGCTCTTGGCGTTGTCGGCAACAATCGTCGGCCTCGTCGCCGCTTTCAATTTCGTCGTCGATCCCCTACAACTTTTTCGGCCCGCTATCCTTTACAAGCCGCTCTACTCGTCTGACACCCGAATGCAAGATGCCGGGCTGATCAGAAGCCAAAAGTTTGACACCGTATTTATGGGTACATCGCTGGCGGTCCACTATCGCCAAAGCGAAATCGATGCGGCGCTGGGCGTCAAATCCTTGAAACTGGCGATGTCCGGCTCAAACTCGGTGGAGCAGAGCTTCGTCCTTGCCGCCTCGCTTCAACGTCACCCCAAAAATGTAATTTGGGAGATGGACGACTGGATTTTTCGGAAGTCTCCCACTGTCGACGAAAACCAGTTCTTGCCGGCGGATCTCTATCGGATGAACATTAAGGGCGTCGCTAATTACTTGTTCAGTTTAGACACGGCCCGAGAGGCGTTCTTCACCGTTCTTCGATTCATAAAACCGATGAAGGAGGTTGCACATGCATTGGCAGCCGCACAATACCTGAAATTCTACAATGATCAGGTCAACGAGATAAACACACTGCCGCCCCATCTTGATCTTTCCACCATTTACAACAGCGAGAAAGCACGAGCTTCATTCGCGCACTACGCTAAATTTCCTGCTGAGATCATGGCGTCCTATGATTACGACACGATAGTCAGAAATTTCGAGCGGGATGCGATAACTCTAATTCGAGAAAACCCCCACACCAATTTTCGTATCTTCTTTCCGCCCTATTCGATTCTGCAGACCGTCGCAATGCGGGACTTTGACCCGAAGGCACTTCAGACTTTCTACCAAGCTAACACTTATATACTGGAGCGGTTGGTGCAGTTCCCGAATGTGAAAGTCTATGATTTTCGGGATGCCCAGGAAATAACGCACGACCTCGGCAATTACGCAGATGTTGTCCATCACTCGCCGATAGTAGACCGAAAGATACTTTCACTTATGGCGGCAGATAGTCACTTGGTGAACTCTGAGGCTCCGATTGCGTCGCTCGATGCTCTAAAGAGACAGGTGGAGATGTATCGCTAATTTGCGCTGCTACGAAGCGGTTGCCGCTTCCTCAGTTCGGCGTTGGGACGGTGCACTCGTGCGGGACTGCAATGATTATCGTCGAAAGAACAAAGCCGATGACCTGAACGCGCGCCGGATTTTTGGCGACTCCGGCGGAACGGTTAATCCAGATTGACTCGAATTTTAGCCAATTTACCAATAATCATTAGGGTTACTTCCTCGATCTCTAAGCGAATTATTGTCCGCTTTACCACCCGCCTCTAACGGAGGGACGGCGGACAACGCACATGCCTCATCCAGGCCGATAAGTGCGGCCCGCGTCCCACGCGGAGGTGGCACGATGCGCAACGAGACGATCGCTATTCACGCCGGCTACGAGCCCGAGGCCACCACGCACGCGGTTGCCGTGCCGATCTACCAGACCGCCGCCTATGCCTTCGACAGTGCCGATCACGGCGCGGCCCTCTTCAATCTCGAGGCCGAGGGCTATCGCTATAGCCGCATCGCCAATCCGACTAGCGCCGTGCTGGAGAAGCGCATCGCCCAGCTCGAAGGCGGCGTCGGCGCACTCGCGGTTGCGACCGGCCAGGCCGCACTGCATTTCGCCTTCGTCAACGTCGCCGACCACGGCGGCAACATCGTGTCCGTGCCGCAGCTCTACGGCACCACCCACACGCTGCTCTCTCATATTTTGCCGCGCCAGGGCATCACCGGCCGCTTCGCAGAGAGCGACGCTCCTGATGCGGTTGCAAGGCTGATCGACGAGAACACCCGGGCGGTGTTCGCCGAGACCATCGGCAATCCCGCCGGCAATGTCTGCGATATCGAGGAGCTGGCCAAGATCGCGCATGCCCACGGCGTGCCGCTGATCGTCGACAACACCGTCGCCACGCCCATCCTGCTCAAGCCGTTCGACTACGGCGCCGACATCGCCGTGCATTCGTTGACCAAATTCCTGGGCGGTCATGGCACCACCCTGGGCGGCGCCATCGTCGATTCCGGAAATTTCCCCTGGGCCAAGCACGCCGACCGCTTCCCGGGCTACAACAAGCCGGACGCCTCCTATCACGGTCTCGTCTATGCCGAGCGTTTCGGCAAGACCGCCTACATCGAGCGCGCGCGCAGCATCTATCAGCGCACCATGGGTTCGGTGCTGTCGCCGTTCAACGCCTTCCTGCTGCTCCAGGGCATCGAGACCGTGGCGCTGCGCATGGAGCGCCATTGCGAGAACGCCCGCAAGGTCGCCGAATTCCTGCGCAACGATCCGCGCGTCGCCTGGGTCAACTACACAGGCTTCCCGGAAAGCCCCTATTACCCGCTGGTCCAGAAGTATCTCGACGGTGACGCCTCCTCGCTGTTTACGTTCGGCATCAAGGGCGGCATGGAGGCTGGCAAGGCTTTCTATGATGCGCTGAAGCTGATCACGCGCCTCGTCAATATCGGCGATGCCAAGTCACTGGCCTGCCATCCGGCCTCGACCACGCACCGGCAAATGTCGCCGGAGCAGCAGCGCATAGCTGGCGTGCTGCCGGAAACGATCCGCCTCTCGATCGGCATCGAACATGCGGCTGATATCATCGAGGACATCGACCAGGCGCTGGAAAAGGCTTGTCGGGCCGCGCGTCTTCAGGCGGCGGAGTAGGCAATCGGGCCGATGAGTGTCTTGATCGACAGGGATCAAGGTATCGCAAGCCCGGCGCTGGTGCCGGCCGAGGCTGGCTTCGCGCGCGATTGTGCTGGCGCTGTGCTCAATATCGGCCTGATCAACAACATGCCTGATACGGCACTGAAGGCGACTGAACGGCAGTTCATGAAGCTGCTTCAGGCTGCTGCGGGGCCGCGCCGCATCCGCTTTCACTGCTTCTCGCTGCCGTCGGTGAGGCGATCACCGGAAGCGAAGTGGCATGTCGAGAGCGAATATTCCGATCTCTCCGATCTCAAGCGCCAGAAGTTCGACGGGTTGATTGTGACCGGTGCCGAACCGGTCGCGCCCCAGCTCGATCAGGAGCCGTACTGGCGCGATCTCACCGAGTTGATCGACTGGGCCAGGACCAATACCCGCTCGACGATCTGGTCATGCCTCGCCGCACATGCGGCGGTGCTGCATCTCGATCGTATCGAGCGACAGCGCCTGCCATCCAAATGTCATGGCATCTTCGGGTGCGAGTCTGTAACCGGCGACCCGCTGACACGCGATGCCCCGGCGCCGCTCAAAGTCTCGCATTCCCGTCTCAACGAAGTCACCGAGGGGGATCTCACGCAGGCCGGTTATCAGGTGCTGACCCGGTCGGCCCAGGCCGGCGTCGACGTCTTCGTCCGGCAGTATGACAGCCGCTTCGTGTTCTTCCAGGGGCATCCCGAATATGACGCGCTATCGCTCCAGCGTGAATATCTGCGCGACATCGGCCGCTTCCTCGCGCGCGAGCGAGAGGCCTATCCCGCGCTCCCCGTGAGTTATTTTGACGCACCGACGGAGGAGAAGCTGGTTCGATTCGAAAGGCGAGCGAGGCATCAGCGGCATCCGGCACTGACCAATGAACTGCCGGCGCTGACTCTGCGCACCGATATTGCGGCCGGCAGCGCCGCCGCTGTGCTTTTTCGCAACTGGCTGCGATATCTCGGGGTAGACGCCGAAACTCCCCTGCTGGCGCGTTAACTCCGGGCTGTTGGTTCCGCGTTAGGATTACCCAGGCGTTAGGCTTGCCTCAGACCGCGCGCAAATGTTTCAGTACAGAAATATGGAATTACAGGAAGTGCACCCGTGCTGTCGGCCCTCAACGGACGCTTGAGCAATCGGCTGGCCCGGCATTTCCGCGCCGCGCCGCACCGCTTGCCGGGGCACGCGCCGATGGTGAGCTTCACCTTCGACGACGCGCCCGACAGCGCCGCAGGCGAGGGCGCCTCGCTGCTGGAAGCGCATGGCGGGCGCGGCACCTTCTATCTCGCCGGCAGCCTGATAGATCAGCCGGGAGACCATTGGCACGGCCTGTCGAATGATGCGATCGTTCGGCTGCATAGCGGCGGCCACGAGATCGGCTGCCACACTTTCTCGCATTTGCGTGCGGTCGATCTCGACGAGAGTGCGATGGCGCGCGAGATCGAGCGGAACCGCGACTATTTTCTCGGCATCGACTCCTCGATCCGGCTTGAGAATTTCGCCTACCCCTATGGCCTCGCCTCTGTCTGGCGCAAGCCGCAGCTCGCCCAAAACTTCCGCTCGGCGCGCGGCATCCTTCCCGGCGTCAATAGCGACGTTATCGATCTTCAGTTCCTTCGCGCCTCGCCGCTGGTCGATAGCGAGATCGATACCGATGGTGTCGATCGCTATTTCGACGATGCCGTCGCAAGCGGCGGCTGGCTGATCTTCTACGGCCATGACGTCGTCGATGCGCCGAGCCCTTATGGCTGCACGCCGGCCCTGCTGCGCCACGCGCTGAAGGCGGCCGAGGCGCGCAACATGCCGATCGTGACGGTCGCCGAGGCCTTGCGTCGGATCGAGGCGTAGCTTTTCACCTCTCCTGCTTGCTGGGCAGAAGATGGACTTGCAACGCCCGCGCCGTCATGCGACTGGCCTTGTGACGAATCTCGCAAACCCCCGACACGCCCATGCCCGTCCCTTCCACCGCTCCGCTGCCAGCGCCGGCCGATGGCCGCGATGCGTTGTCAGTGCTGCAGTCGGTGTTCGGCCTGCCTGGGTTCCGAGGCGCGCAAGGCGAAATCATCCGGCATGTCACCGACGGCGGCAATTGCCTGGTGCTGATGCCGACCGGCGGCGGCAAGTCGTTGTGCTATCAATTGCCGTCGCTGTTGCGCGAAGGCTGCGGCATCGTGGTCTCGCCGCTGATCGCGCTGATGCGCGACCAGGTCGCAGGTCTGCTCGAGGCCGGCGTCAACGCGGCCGCGCTGAACTCGTCGCTATCGCTACAGGAGGCCTCCGACATCGAGCGGCGCCTGATCGCGGGCGATCTCGACCTGCTCTATGTCGCGCCGGAACGCCTGGTGACGCCGCGCTGCCTGTCGATGCTGGCGCAGGCCAAGGTGGCCCTGTTCGCGATCGACGAAGCGCACTGCGTCTCGCAATGGGGTCATGACTTCCGGCCCGAATATGTCGGCCTCTCCATCATCGCCGAGCGCTTTCCAAATGTGCCACGCATCGCGCTGACAGCGACCGCCGACGAATTGACGCGGAAGGAGATCGTCGAGCGGCTTCAGCTGACTGATAGCCCGCAATTCGTCTCGAGCTTCGATCGCCCGAATATCCGCTACGAGATTGTCGACAAGCGCAACGCGGTGACGCAGCTCAAGGAATTCATCCGTGAGCGCCACGCGTCGGACGCGGGCGTCGTCTATTGCCTGTCCCGCAAACGGGTCGAGGAGGTCGCTGCCGCGCTCGACGAGGCCGGGATTGCGGCGCTGCCGTATCACGCCGGGCTCGACAGCAGCGTGCGCTCGCGCAATCAGGACCGTTTCCTCAACGAGGACGGCATCGTCATCGTCGCGACCGTCGCCTTCGGCATGGGCATCGACAAGCCGGACGTGCGCTTCGTCGCGCATCTCGACCTGCCGAAGAGCATCGAGTCCTACTACCAGGAGACGGGACGCGCCGGCCGCGACGGCAAGCCGTCGGCCGCCTGGATGGCCTATGGTCTCTCCGACATCGTGCAGCAGCGCCGCATGATCGACGAATCCAACGGCTCGGACGATTTCAAACGCGTCTCGATCGGCAAGCTCGACGCGCTGGTCGGGCTCGCCGAGACCGCGCAGTGCCGCCGCCGGCGTCTGCTCGCCTATTTCGCCGAGACCCTGCACGGCGAAACTTGCGGCAACTGCGATAATTGCCTGACTCCGCCAAAGATGCGCGACGGCAAGGTGCTGGCGCAGAAGCTTTTGTCCTGCGCCTATCGCACCGGCCAGCGTTTCGGCGCGATGCATCTGATCGACGTGCTGATCGGACGCCTGACCGAGAAGGTGACGCAGTTCGGCCACGACAAGCTGTCGGTGTTCGGCATCGGGCGCGAGCTCAACGAGAAGCAGTGGCGCACTGTGCTGCGGCAGCTGGTCGCGATGGGGCATTTGCAGAGCGACAGCGAGGCTTTTGGCGCGCTGAAGTTAACGGACTCCGCGCGCGGCGTGCTGCGTGGCGAGACCGAGGTGTGGCTGCGCGAGGAAGCGCCCGGCACCCGGATCCGGTCAAGCCGCACAAAATCCCGCCGCGGCGACCTCGCGCCGGCGGCCAGCACCCCGCAGGGCGATGTCGATCCCGAATTGCGCGCGCGGCTCAGGTCCTGGCGTTCAGATATCGCGCGCGAGCGCGGCGTGCCGGCCTATGTCGTGCTGCACGATGCCACCATCGACGGCATCGTCCGGGCCTGGCCGACCACGCTGGACGAACTACGCAATGTCCCCGGGATCGGCGACAAGAAGCTCGAGCATTATGGCGACGAGCTGCTGCAGATCGTCCGCACGCGATAGCGCGCGCCTCTCATTCACCCGTTCCGGAATGCATATCCATATCCGTTGAGCGCGGGCGCGCCGCCGAGATGGGCGTAGAGAATCTTCGCGCCCTTCTCGAAATGGCCCTTCTGGGTGAGGTCGATCAGGCCCTGCATCGATTTGCCTTCATAGACGGGATCGGTGATCATCGCTTCTAGCCGTGCGGTAAGGCGGATCGCCTCCTTGGTCTCTTCCGACGGCACGCCATAGGCGGGATAGGCGTAGTCCTCGATCAGCACGACGTCGTCTGCAACGATGTCCTTGTCGAGCTCGACGAGCTTCGCAGTGTTCTGTGCGATCGAGAGCACCTGCGCTTTCGTCTGTGCCGGCGTGAAGGAGGCGTCGATGCCGATTACTTTTCGCGCACGGCCGTCGGAGGCGAAGCCGACCAGCATGCCGGCGTGGGTCGAGCCGGTCACGGTGCAGACCACGATGTAGTCGAACTTGAAGCCGAGATCGGCTTCCTGCTTGCGCACTTCCTCGGCGAAGCCGACATAGCCGAGGCCGCCAAATTTGTGCACGGAGGCGCCGGCGGGAATCGCGTAGGGCTTGCCGCCCGCGGCCTTCACTTCCTCGATCGCCTGCTCCCAGCTCTTGCGGATGCCGATGTCGAACCCGTCGTCGACCAGGCGTACATCGGCGCCCATGATGCGCGAGAGCATGATGTTGCCGACGCGGTCATAGACGGCGTCCTCGTGCGGCACCCAGGCTTCCTGCACCAGGCGGCACTTCATGCCGATCTTGGCGGCGACCGCAGCGATCATGCGGGTGTGGTTCGACTGCACGCCGCCGATCGAGACCAGCGTGTCGGCGTTGGAGGCGATCGCGTCGGGGATGATGTATTCGAGCTTGCGCAGCTTGTTGCCGCCATAGGCGAGGCCCGAATTGCAGTCCTCACGCTTGGCGTAGATCTCGACATTGCCGCCGAGGTGCTTTGACAGCCGCTCCAGCTTCTCGATGGGCGTCGGACCGAAGGTCAGCGGATAGCGTGCGAATTTGTCCAGTCCCATTGGATCATCCCGATTGGCGTTGGTGTCTGGGATGTGGTTAGCATCGCACTGCAAAAAAGTGCTCTCGAATATTGCGCCTGTATTGCAGGAAATCTTGCGAGTATTGCGGATTCTGATAACATTCTTTCCGTAATAGCATCGATTGTCGGAAGATTCTTCCATGTCCGCCCGTCTCGATCGCACCGACCTCAAGATGTTGAGATTGCTGCAGAATAATGGCCGGCTCAGCAACGCCGAGCTGGCCGAAACGGTCGCGATCAGCCCCGCCACCTGCCACCGTCGCACCCAGCGCCTGTTCGAGGACGGCTTTATTGCCGCGGTCCGCGCCATGGTGGCGCCGAAGAAGGTGGCCAAGGGCACGTTGGTGATGGTCGGCGTCGTTCTCGACCGCTCGACGCCGGAGAGTTTTGCGACTTTCGAGCAGGCGATCGCCAGGTTGAAATTCGTGCTCGACTGCCACCTCGTCGCCGGCGACTTCGACTACTTCCTGAAGATCCGTGTCGGCGACATGGAGGACTTCAACCGCATCCATGGCGAGCAGCTGATCGCGCTCCCCGGCGTGAGGCAGACCCGCACCTTCTTCGTCATGAAAGAGGTCGTCGACAGCGCGCCGCTGGAGTTCTGAGCCAGAGCATTTTCCAGCGAAGTGGAAACCGGTTCGCGTTATGAAAACGCGTCAAAACAATAATCTACGGCTATTGATGCGCGATACGCATCATGAGAGGTTCGCCCGATGCAGCCGCTTCCCTTTCGCCAGCATGATCCCGTCGCACCGGCCTACCGGCGCGGCTGGGTCGACGAGGCCATCGCGGCGATTGAGGCCGACCAGTGCCGTACGGCCGACACCCATCTGATTCGTCTGATCGTGCCGGCGCTATCGGGCATCGACCTCTATCTGAAGGACGAGTCGACGCATCCGACCGGGAGCCTGAAGCACCGGTTGGCGCGCTCGCTGTTCCTTTACGCGCTTTGCAACGGTCACATCCGCGAAGGCACGCCCGTCGTGGAGGCCTCGTCGGGGTCGACCGCAGTATCGGAAGCATATTTCGCGCAGATGATCGGCGTGCCCTTCTACGCCGTGATGCCGCGCACGACCTCGGCGGAGAAGATCGCCGCGATCGAGCATTACGGCGGAAACTGCCATCTGATTGACGACGGCCGCGCGCTCTATGCCGAGGCCGCCGCGCTCGCGACCCGGCTCGGCGGCCACTACATGGACCAGTTCACCTTCGCCGAGCGCGCCACCGACTGGCGCGGCAACAACAACATCGCCGAATCGATCTTCACGCAGTTGAAGGGCGAGACGCGTCCGCTTCCGGACTGGATCGTGATGGGGGCGGGGACCGGAGGCACCTCGGCGACCATCGGGCGCTATCTGCGCTATCGCCAATATCCGACGCGGCTGTGCGTCGCCGATGTCGAGCACTCCGCGTTCTTCGATTGCTTCCGCTCGCAGGACCGCTCCCATGTTTGCGAGCGCCCCTCGCTGATCGAAGGCGTCGGCCGCCCACGCTGCGAGCCGTCCTTCGTGCCGGGTGTGGTCGACCGCATGATGAAAATCCCCGATGCGGCGACGATCGCCGCGATGAACGTGCTGTCGCGCCGGCTGCGCCGTGCGGTCGGCGGCTCCACGGGGGCCAATTTCCTGGCGCTGTGCCAGCTCGCTTCGGAGATGCGCAAGGCGGGCCAGACAGGATCGCTCGTGACGTTGATCTGCGATTCCGGGGAGCGTTACCGGCAGACTTATTACGAGCCCGCCTGGCTCGCCGCGCGTGGTCTCGACCCGGCCCCGTTCGAGGCGGCCTTGTCGTCGTTCCTCGATACCGCGCAGCCATTGGCGCTCGCGGTCGAAGATGTCGTCAATCCGCAAAGCAAATGAAGCCGTGAGGGCTCCTAGCGGAGTCTCCTGGCCGTTTGCAAAATTGCACGATCGTCACGGCAACTTCACTTGCCATGCGCGCATACGCGGGTGACGGTCGCCCCTTCTCAACGAGGAGACCTTGCCGTGCGCCTTCCCATTCTCGATCCGAAAGAGCTGACCGACGAACAGAAGCCGCTCTATGCCGACATGCAAGCGGGCATCAAGGACCACTTCAAGGGCTTTGTGAACATGCGCGACGACGGCGCGCTGCTCGGCCCCTGGAATCCCTGGATCCGCGAGCCGCGCTTCGGCGGCCCTGTGTGGGAGCTGGTCAAGGCGATCGCATCGAACCCACTGCTGCCGGCGCCGGTGCGCGAGGTCGCGATCCTCGTCACCGGCTCGCATTTCCGCTCCGGCTACGAACTCTATGCTCACGTGATGGTGGCCGAGCAGCGCGGCCTCTCCGATGAGAAGCTCGCGACCATCGTTGCCGGACAACGGCCGGTCGATCTCACCAAGCAGGAGGCGGTCGCCTACGACATGGCGTCTGCGCTGGTGAGTGGCGGCGTGCTGCCTGAACTGACCTATCGGGCTGCGGTAAAGGAGTTCGGCGAGCATGGTGCCGCCGAGCTGTCCTATCTCGTCGGCGTCTATTGCATGGTTTCGGTCACGCTGAATACGTTCGATGTGCCGGTGCCGGACTAGCCGGATCGTGCTCTAGTTCCGGACTGCGTAAAGCGGCGTGCGTAGCGTCATCTGGTAGGACGGTTTCGGCATCCACGCGATCTGCGCGGTGATGCCGAACAGGCGGTTGTCGTTATCGTCCATCCGGTCGAGGTCGAGGCGCAGGATCGGCTGGGTGAAGGACTCCGCCAGCACCCGGCCTGCGATCTGTGCACCGCCGAACGACTGCATACCAAGGCGCCCGGTGAATTTCCAGTTGCTCGGCCATTGGTAATAGCCGCCGGCATAGAGGATCGTGTTCGGCCGGATGCTGGCGAATGGGCTCGCGATGGTGCTGGTGTATTGCACGCCGGCAAGCCAGCCCCTCGTTTCGTCCTCGTCGAGCGCGTAGTCGAACTCCAGGATGTTGTTGAATGAGTTCGTCATGCCCGTTTCGTTGGGCACCGACTGCGTCAAGGTCGATTGCAGCGTGATCGTCGGAAACGTCCCGCCATTCTGCTGATAGAGGTCGGCCTGCACGCCGATGTTCCAGCTGGTAATGTTGAATGCCGACCAGCCGCCGCCGATATCCGTCGTTGAGCCCGACACGCCGCCATAGAGCGAGACGCGATCGCTGACGTCGACCGTCAGCGGCAGGTCGACGGCGATTGATTTCGCCGCCGGCAAGCCGCCCGGCAGCGTCGCACCTCGTCGTGCCGCCAGGGCTTCGAAAGCGGCCGATAGCGAGGTGCTGCCGAAGCCGAGCCCAAGGGTGCCCGCCGGGATCGTCGCGTAGGTCGTGCGGAGATCGAGATAGATGTTCGGCACAGCCGGTCTTGCCGGTGCATCTTCCCCATCGTCAGCGGCGAAGGCGGCGCCTGCCGAAATTGTCAGGCACAGCATCCCCATCGCGACAGCGCGCAAAGCGGGGCGATGCGATGGGCTGTGATGGGACACGTGACAATCCGACGCGTGGCGATTTGATGGCGGAACCGTTGTTAGATGGAACGTGATCGCTCGTATGGTCAAGCGCTATCCGCAAGCGATGGACTGCACGGATACGCGCGATTACCATGCCGCGATCGCTGACACACTGGCCCGCCACTGTGCAGGCCGGCAATGGAGACGGCAGCCATGAACACGTCACGCCGCACCTTGCTCACTGGCCTGGCGGGGCTCGCCGTGGCTCCGAGCGCCGTGGCCGCTGCGCCGACGTCCGCCATTGGGGATGCGACAGTTGCCGAAGAACGCTTCGCGCGCATGATTGCCGCCGCGCATGCATCCGATGTCGCCTGCGCGCGCCAAGCCGAACGCTATGCGGATGCGCATTGGCCGGACTATGTCGTGGCAGCCAGGGCCGTGCTCGACGCGCGCGTGTGATTCGCGCCTTTATTTCTCCACCGCGCGCCTGACCTGCTCGCCGATCTGCGACAGCACGAGCTGCGCCTGCGGCAGGATCGCGCCCATGGCATGGAAATTGTGGACCATGCCGTCATGGCAGACGTGCTCGACCGCGACGCCCGCGGCGAGCAGCTTGCGCGCATAGGCATTTCCCTCGTCGCGCATCGGATCGAATTCGGCGGTGTGGATGATCGTGGTCGGCAGGCCTGAGAGACGCGTCGCGCGCAGCGGCGAGACGCGGGGATCGGCGGCATCCAGGCCCTCGGGCAGATAATCGGCGAGATCGGCCTCGATGGTGACGCGGTCGATCAGATGGCCCTCGGCGAAGGCGTCGCGCGAGGGTGAAGTTTCCTCGAAATCCAGCACCGGGCAGATCAGGCATTGCGCGACAATGGAAAGACCGGCGCTCTGCGCCGCCTCCTGGCACACGATCGCAGCCAGCGTGGCGCCTGCGGAATCGCCGCCGACCACCAGCCGCTCGGCGTCGATGCCGAGTGAGGATGCTTCGCGCGCGACCCACTCGGTCGCAGCGATCGAATCGTCGACGGCGGCGGGATATTTGTGTTCGGGCGCGAGGCGGTAGTCGACCGAAACGAGACGGCAGCCGGTCGCATGCGCCAGCGCAGCTGCGATACGGTCATGCGTCGCAATGCTGCCGGCGACGAGCCCGCCGCCATGAAAGAACACGAAGCCCGGCGCACGCTCGCCGGCAGACGCCGGCGAATAGAGCCGATAGGATAACTCGCCACCGGGGCCAGGCAGCGTACCGTCGGACGCCGTCACGTCCGGCGCATCAGTGCGTGCGAACTGCATCAGCTTCGCCAGCGATTGTCGCCGTGCCTCGACGCTCGGCCGGCTTCGCGCCTGCGGCGCAGCCGCAGCCATCATGGTCAACAAGCGCTTTGCAAGCGGATCGAGCGGCATGGGAAACTCCGTGACGTGCCGACACTATAGCCGGTTTGGTCGCGCTGTCGTCTTAACCTCCCGGGAGAGGAGAGTTGATGCTTCGCCACAGCAAATCGTTTAGAAATTGGGACAATAGTACCCGGGCATTTTTCGAGGGGAGGCCGGTCATGGCCGAGATCAAGAAGCCGATCGAATATTCGCCGAGCTGGACCTTCTTCGAGGGCAAATGGCATGACGGCAACGTGCCGATCATGGGGCCGCGCACGCATGCGGCCTGGCTCGGTTCGGTCGTGTTCGACGGTGCGCGCGCGTTCGAGGGCGTCGCGCCCGACCTCGATCGTCACGTCGCCCGCGCCAATCAATCCGCGATCAATTTTGGCCTGAAGCCGGTGGTCGATTCCGGCGCCTGGCTCACGCTCGCGAACGAAGGCATCGCGCGCTTTGCGCCGAATGCGGAGCTCTATGTCCGCCCGATGTACTGGGCACAGAACGGCTCGGGTGGCGGCGTGCTGTTCGACCCCGAGACCACCAATTGGTGCCTCTGCATCTACGAAGCGCCGATGCCGAAACCGGTCGGCAATGCGATCACGCTCTCGCCGTTCCGCAGGCCCACGGCCGAATGCGCGCCGGTGGATGCGAAGGCGGCCTGCCTCTATCCAAACAATTCGCGCGCGTTGGCGGAAGCGGCCTCGCGCGGCTTCCAGAACGCGCTGATGCTCGACATGCTCGGCCATGTCGCCGAGTTCGGCAATTCCAACGTGTTCATGGCCAAGGACGGCGTGGTCTTCACGCCGGTGCCGAACGGCACCTTCCTCAACGGCATCACGCGTCAACGCGTGATCAGCCTGCTTCGCGGCGACGGCGTCACCGTGGTCGAGAAGACGCTGCGCTATGCGGATTTCCTTGCCGCCGACGAGATTTTTTCATCCGGCAATTTCGCAAAAGTCGCGCCGGTAATTCGTATCGACGAGCGCGAGCTGAAGCCGGGGCCGTTTTACGCCAAAGCGCGAAAACTCTATTGGGACTTTGCGCATGCGGTGAAGCTGGCGGCGTAGGCCGGCGCACTCCTCGCGAACTCCGTCATTGCGAGCGCAGCGAAGCAATCCAGAGTCTTTCCGCGGAGGGATTCTGGGCTGCGCTCGAGATGACGACGATGAGACAACCGGGCAAGGTAGCCGCGGGCGTGCTCGCGGCCGGTACGGCTTACGAAGGATCTACTCGTCCTTCTTCGACATCTTTTCGAGGCGTTCCTGCATGTCCTTCATCTGCTGGCGCAGGTCGTCGATGTTGGTGTCCTTGGCTGGTTCGGCGCTGGCATCGGGCTCCGTCGTAGCTCCCGCGGGGCGTCCCGCGGCGCCCGGCGCAAACGGCTTGAACATCGAGAAGGTCTGCTGGAACAGCTCCATGTTGCGGCGGACCTGCTCCTCCAGCGGTGCGAAGGGCGTGCCGGAGAGCGAGTTGGCGATCTGCTTGCGGAACTTCTCCTGCTCCTGGGTCAGCGTCGCGATCGACTGCTCCAGATATTTCGGCACCACCATCTGCATGCTGTCGCCGTAGAAGCGGATCAACTGGCGCAGGAACGTGGTCGGCAGCAGGTTCTGGCCGGCCTTGTTCTCCTGCTCGAAGATGATCTGGGCGAGCACGGAGCGGGTGATGTCGTCGCCGGACTTGGCGTCGTAAACCAGGAAATCTTCGCCGTCCTTGACCATGGCGGCGAGGTCTTCCAGCGTCACGTAGGTGCTCGTCCCGGTGTTATAGAGCCGGCGGTTCGCGTATTTCTTGATCGTGGTGGGTTGGTCTGATTTCGCCATGGGCTCTCACTTGCAAACGCTGAGAACGGGAACCTGCCGGGCTATGCCGCAGGGCGGGAAGAGTACGCAACGCAACAAAGTAAGCATTTTCAACGGGAGCACGCTACCGTTTTGTGCGGCACGGTTAATCGCGCAGCTAAAACGTGCTTGCGAAAGCGCCAAGAACGCTATTTTGAATGCGCTGCGGCATGAATTCGGCCACCGGCCGATTGACATGCCGCAACGACGTTAACAGGATGCCGTCCGAGACTGGCGAGCCGTTTCCCCAGCCCCGCCTGCCCCCATTCAACACCAGGAGATGCCCATGTCAGACGATGTCGTCATCGTCAGCGCCGCCCGCACCCCGGTCGGAAGCTTCAACGGAGCGTTCGCGACCCTTCCCGCCCACGATCTCGGCGCGATCGCCATCAAGGCCGCGCTGGAGCGCGGTGGCATCGAGCCCGGCCGGGTTTCCGAAGTCATCATGGGCCAGATCCTGACCGCCGCTCAGGGCCAGAACCCGGCCCGCCAGGCCTCGATCATGGCCGGCATTCCTGTGGAGAGCCCGGCCTGGGGCGTGAACCAGCTTTGCGGTTCGGGCCTGCGCACAGTCGCGCTCGGCTATCAGGCGCTGCTCAACGGCGATTCCGAGATCGTCGTGGCTGGCGGCCAGGAATCCATGAGCATGGCTCCGCACGCCCAGTATCTGCGCGGCGGCGTCAAGATGGGTGCGGTCGAGTTCATCGACACCATGATCAAGGACGGCCTGTGGGATGCCTTCAACGGCTACCACATGGGCAACACCGCCGAGAACGTCGCGCGGCAGTGGCAGATCACCCGCGCCCAGCAGGACGAGTTCGCGGTCGCCTCCCAGCAGAAGGCCGAGGCCGCGCAGAAGGCCGGCAAGTTCAACGACGAGATCGTTCCCGTCACCATCAAAGGTCGCAAGGGCGACGTCGTCGTCAGCGCCGACGAATATCCGCGTCACGGTGCGACGCTCGACGCAATGGCGAAGCTCCGTCCAGCCTTCGAGAAGGAAGGCACGGTCACCGCAGGCTCGGCCTCCGGCATCAATGACGGCGCTGCCGCCGTGGTGCTGATGACGGCCAAGCAGGCCGCCAAGGAAGGCAAGACACCGCTCGCGCGCATCGTGTCCTGGGCGCAGGCCGGCGTCGATCCGAAGATCATGGGCTCGGGCCCGATCCCGGCCTCGCGCGCCGCGCTGAAGAAGGTCGGCTGGAGCGTCGGCGATCTCGACCTGATCGAAGCCAACGAGGCCTTCGCGGCGCAGGCCTGCGCCGTCAACAAGGATCTCGGTTGGGATACCTCCAAGGTCAACGTCAATGGCGGCGCGATCGCGATCGGCCATCCGGTCGGCGCTTCCGGCGCACGCGTGCTGGTGACGCTGCTGCACGAAATGCAGAAGCGTGATTCGAAAAAGGGCCTTGCCACGCTGTGCATCGGCGGCGGCATGGGTATCGCGATGTGTCTGGCGCGCGACTGACGTTAGCTGACGCGTAACTTACGCGTCGTCCGCGCGTGCGCTGCACTCGGATCGAGTGCGTTGCACGCGATTAAAAAGGCAGCGGTTGCAAATCAAATATTCTTCGCAACCGCGCAAGCCTCGACTAAATACGAACGCCCGGCTCAACGCCGGGCGTTTTGTTCTTGATGTCCGTCAAACCAGCCGCATAATCCATCACTAAAAAGATCACCCAGAAACGTCCGAAGAGTCCAAGGGAAGGAATACGATATGGCACGAGTTGCATTGGTGACGGGTGGTACGCGGGGCATCGGAGCTGCGATCAGCAAGGCGTTGAAGGCGGCCGGCTACAAGGTCGCGGCGAGCTATGCCGGCAACGATGCGGCGGCGGAGAAGTTCAAGGCCGAGACCGGCATCGCCGTCTACAAATGGGACGTCAGCAATTTCGATGCCTGCGCCGAAGGCGTGAAGAAGGTCGAAGCCGAGCTCGGCCCCGTGGACGTGCTGGTCAACAATGCCGGCATCACCCGGGACACTGCCTTCCACAAGATGACGCTCGAGCAGTGGAATGCCGTGATCAACACCAATCTCGGCTCGCTGTTCAACATGACGCGCCAGGTGATCGAGGGCATGCGCGCCCGCAAGTTCGGCCGCGTCATCTCGATCTCGTCGATCAACGGCCAGAAGGGACAGTTCGGCCAGGTCAACTATTCCGCGGCAAAGGCCGGCGACATCGGCTTCACCAAGGCACTCGCGATCGAGAACGCCAAGGGCGGCATTACCGTCAACGCGATCGCGCCGGGCTACATCAACACCGAGATGGTGCAGGCGGTGCCGAAGGATGTGCTGGAGAAGAACGTGATCCCGCAGATCCCGGTCAATCGCCTCGGCGAGCCCGAGGAGATCGCGCGCGCGGTCGTGTTCCTCGCAGCCGACGAGGCCGGCTTCATTACCGGCTCGACGCTGACCATCAACGGCGGTCAGTACCACGCCTGATAGCGCGCCAAGCCTGTAGCTTCAGGCGCGACAAGACGATAATGAAGACGTTATGCCCGGCCTCGTGCCGGGCATAAGCGTCCTCAGAGCCTCTCGATCGATGAATCCGCGCACTGCAACCTTGATCGGATTGACCGCGATCCTGATGTGGTCCCTGTTGTCAGTGATGACGGTGGCGACCGGAAAGATTCCGGCGTTCCAGCTCGCCGCCATGACGTTCGCGATCGGAGGTCTCGTCGGCCTGCTCACCTGGATCGGCCGCGGCGATGCGGCGAAAAGCCTGCGCCAACCGCTGGTCGTCTGGGTGGTCGGTGTCGGCGGCCTCTTCGGTTATCACGCGCTGTATTTCCTCGCGCTGCGCTTCGCGCCGCCGGCCGAAGCCGGACTTCTGAATTACATGTGGCCGCTGCTGATCGTGCTGTTCTCGTCATTGCTGCCCGGCGAGCGGCTGGCTGTGCATCACATCATCGGCGCCGGGCTCGGTCTCGTCGGAACAGTGCTGCTGTTTGCCGGCAGCGCCACCGGTTTTGCGCCAGGCCAGGTGCCGGGATTGATTGCGGCGTTCATCGCGGCGTTCGTCTGGGCGGCCTATTCGGTGCTGTCGCGGCGATTGAAGACGGTGCCGACCGACGCGGTCGCGGGCTTCTGCCTCGCCACATCGGTGCTCGCCGCGCTGATGCATGGTCTGCTCGAAACCACGGTGTGGCCTGAGACCGCGCTGCAATGGCTCGCCGTGATCGGGCTCGGCATCGGCCCCGTCGGCGCGGCCTTCTACGCCTGGGACATCGGCATGAAGCGTGGCGACATCCGCGTGCTCGGCGCCGCCTCCTACGCGACGCCGCTATTGTCGACCGGCTTCCTCATCGCCGCCGGCTTCGCCAAAGCCAGCACCAACATTGCGATTGCCGCAATCCTGATCGCCGGCGGCGGTCTGATCGCGGCTAAAGACATGGTGCTGCGGAAGCGGTGAGCCTACGGCTCCCAGCCCTTCGGTGCGAGCTCGAATTTCGCGAACTCGAAGGCGGGTGCCACCGTGCAGCCGACCAGCGTCCATTCGCCGGTGGCTTCCGCCATCTGCCAGGCGTCCGCAGGCACGATCGCCTGCGGCCGCTCGCCGCGCACAAGGTCAGTGCCGAGCCGCACCTCGTGCTGGGAGCAGCCGTCATGGGCGATGCGCAGGGTCAGCGGGCTGCCGGCATAATAGTGCCAGGTCTCGACCGCATCGATACGATGCCAGTGCGAGCGCTCGCCGCGCGCGAGCAGGTAGTAGATCGACGTCGAACGCGATCGACCATTGGCGTCCGTGGTCTGGTCGCGAAAGGTCTCGCGGTAATGCCCGCCCTCGGGATGCGAGCGGAGTTCGAGGCGCGCGATGATCTCGGCTGCGGTCGGCATCGATCCCCGTCAGGGCTTGTTCTCAGGACTTGTTTTTGCGTTCGCGCAGCTCGCCGAACACCACGGCGGCATCCGCGCCCTTCATGTGTAGCCTGGCCGCGACCGACGGTTCATCAGCGCGCAGGAACACGTTTGCTCGCTTCTCATCACCAAGCAGTGAGGGAATGGTCGGCTTGTTCTCCGCCCGCAACCTCGTCACTTCCGCCGCGCGCGCTTGAAGGGCCGCATTGTCCGGATCGACGGTCAGCGCGAATTTGACGTTGGAGGCCGTGTATTCGTGGCCGCAGTAGAGCTTGAAGTCGTCGGGCAGGGCACGCAGCTTCAACAGCGAGTCCCACATCATCGGGTAGGTGCCCTCGAACACGCGGCCGCAGCCGATCGAGAACAGCGTATCGGCGGCGAACAGCGTCTTCTCGGTGTCGAACACGTAGGAGATGTGGTCGAGCGTGTGACCGGGCGTCTCGAGCACGCGCCCCAGCAAGGTGCCGACCTTGACCACGTCGGCATTGGCGACGCGCAGATCGACATCGGCGATCTTCGTCGTCTTGTCATGCGGCGCGACGACGCGGCAATTGTACTTCTGCTTGAGTTCGGCGACCCCTCCGACATGATCGCCGTGATGATGGGTGATCAGGATGTCGGTGAGCTGCCAGCCCTCGCGTTCCAGCGCCTTGATGATGGGGCCGGCCTCCGGCGCGTCGATCGACGCCGTCGCCTTGGTTTCCACATCGTGGATCAGATAACCGAAATTGTCGTTTAAACAGCTGAAAGTACGAATTTCGGCAGCCATGACATCTCCATCGCGCTCAGCCCCGTCAGACAAATATGGCGTTAACGTTGCGCAGGCAATGCAATATTCAGCGCGCAGCCGCCGCCTTGTGCATGGTACATTGCCGTCATGACCATTGATGTCGTCGATCTTCGCGAGTTCTATTCCCGGCGCCTCGGCATCGTGGCGCGGCAAATGATCAATCGCGGCATCAGAGAGCGCTGGCCGATCGCCGACGGCCAGCGCGTGCTCGGCATCGGCTATCCGACGCCCTATCTCGGGCTGTTCCGCGAGGACGCCGAGCGCTGCATCGCCTTCATGCCGGCGGCTCAGGGCGTGTTGAAATGGCCGACGGGGAGGCCCGCGCTGGCCGCACTGATCGACGAGTTCTCGCTGCCGCTTCCCGACGCTGCGGTCGACCGCATCCTGCTGGTCCATGCGCTCGAGATGTCGGACGATCCGGCCGCGCTGTTGCGGGAGGTCTGGCGGGTGCTGTCGCCGTCCGGCCGCGTCATGGCGGTGATCCCGAATCGGCGCGGCGTGTGGACGCGCAGCGACAACACGCCGTTCGGCCACGGCCGTCCCTATTCGCGCTCGCAGATCACGGACCTGCTGCGCCAGACCTGGTTCACGCCGACCGGCTGGGGCGAGGCGCTGTTCATGCCGCCCTATGCGGGCCGCTGGGTGCTGAAATCGGCGCAGATGTGGGAACGCGCCGGAGCTGCGCTGTCGCTGCCCTTTGCCGGCGTCCACATCGTCGAGGCGACCAAGCAGGTCTATCGCGCGATCCCCGCCAAGCGCGAACGGGCGCGGCTGATTCCCTCGTTGAAGCCGGTGCTGGTGCCGTCCTCGACCACGGTGAGGCGGACCTGAAAGCAAATCGTCCCGGCGAAGCCGGGACGATGCAGTCCTGAAAGTTCAGAAGATTTGGTGCGGCTTACTCGCTGGGAGCGAGATCGTCGCCGGACGCGGCTGGAGCTGCTTCGCGCTCGGGGCGAGGGCCGCTATGCGGCCGGCGGCGCCGCCGCGGGAAACGTTCGCCAGCACCACTATTGCCACCTTCGAAGCCGCCGGGAGCACCGTTCGTCTGCGGCTGGGCACCGGTGATGAAGGAGGGAAGGCGGTCGACATTGCCGGCGTCTGGTGCAACCGGCTGCGGCTGGCTCTGCGGTTGCGGCTGGGGTTGATATTGCGGCTGCGGACGGTGGTCGCGTTCGCGGTGCTCGCGCGGCTGCTGCTGATCACGCTGATAGGGCTGCTGGTTGTTGTCGCGCTGTTGGTAGTCACGCTGGTGATCGCGCTGGCCGTCGCGGTCGCGCGAGAAGGGCTGCTGCTGCTGTGGCGGCTGCGGAACGAAGCCCGGCTCTTGGCCGAAATTCGAGAAATTCTCGCCGTCGTCCTCGCCGTCATCGCCGCTATTGTTGCTGCCCGTGGCCTCATCACCGCGCGGCTGCTGGTTCTGCCGGAACTGCTCCTGGGCGGCCGCAATCAGGCGGAAATAATGCTCGGCATGCTGGTAGTAGTTCTCGGCCGCGACCGGATCGCCGGAGGAGGAGCGCGCGTCGCGCGCAAGTTGAAGATATTTTTCGGCAATGTGCGAGGCGGTGCCGCGGATCTTGATATCGGGGCCGTTGGATTCGTAGACCCGGGTCATCGGGTTCTGGCCGCGCC
Organism: Bradyrhizobium sp. LB11.1; assembly: GCF_040549385.1. Classification (NCBI taxonomy): domain Bacteria; kingdom Pseudomonadati; phylum Pseudomonadota; class Alphaproteobacteria; order Hyphomicrobiales; family Nitrobacteraceae; genus Bradyrhizobium; species Bradyrhizobium sp. LB11.1. The sequence goes on from NZ_JBEPTH010000009.1 coordinate 29,250, forward strand.
GGTTATTATTATTGTTATTATTGTTGTTGTTATTGTTGCGGCTGCGCATCCGCTGCTTGTTCTGACCGTTTCTCATGTCCTGCCTTTAATTCCAGCCCTAAAGGTTGCACGCATTACTGATTGCAGAGAGTGACCTGATGACAGCGGTTCACATGCCTCGCGCGCACCGCGCACAAGAGCGGATTGAACCCTGCCGATGTTCGTCGACCGTCGCGTTCAACAAAGACGCGTTCCCACCGCCAGCATCCATTGCCAGCGAACCCATTCATATCGCCTGCCGAAACAAGCCCAGCTGTGTTGCGTAAGTTTTCAAGCGCAATATCAGGCTTTCGTTCACGTTGCGGTCGGAAAGCAGCGTACCTCAATGGGCCATCGCGCTTAACAGGACCTGCGGCTTGGAACCTTAAATCAGTGAAGCTCTCGCCTGAGAGCCCGGCTTTCGCCCGTAGGTCTACGGGGCCGACACCGATGTGTTGACCGGAAGGTAGTCGTTCCCAGGGGATATTCCAAGAGGTTTTTTAGAGACCGATCCGGCTTTTATCGGGGCATTTTTCGGGCCGGGACGGCCCTCGGAATGCCCCCCAGGTCGGCTTTGGGCGGCCTGTCCACCGTTAACGCCGCGGCCGTCATCAAGGTCTGGATATCGGCGGCCTGCCCCTGCCCGGCCTCGACGATGAGTGCGCCGCCGGGCGCGAGCCGTTCGGCCGCCTGCGGAATCAGCGCGCGGTAGGCGTCATAGCCGTCATTGCCGCCGTCGAGCGCCAGACGCGGATCGTGCTCCCGCACCTCGATGCTCAGTTTCGGAATTTCCTCCGCAGGAATATAGGGCGGGTTCGACACGATCAGATCGAACGGGCCGTGAAGCGCCGACGCATAGGAGCAGGCGACGAAGGCCGCGCGGTCGGCGAGGCCTAGCGCGGCGGCATTGCCCCTGGCGGTGCCGAGCGCAGTGAGGCTCAGATCGGTGCCGACGCCGAAGGCATCTGGAATCTCGTGCAGCAGCGCGAGCAGGATGGCGCCGGACCCGGTGCCAATATCAGCGATGCGCGGGCGCCGCCCTCCGGTCGCGCGTTCCCGAAAAATATCGAGCGCCAGCTCCACCACGGTCTCGGTGTCCGGCCGCGGCACCAGCGTCGCCTCGGACAGCCGGAACGGCAGGCCCCAGAATTCCCGCACGCCGAGAATGCGGGCGACCGGCTCATGCGCAAGACGCCGCTGCGCATATGCTTCGAGCCGCGCAGCTTCGTCTGGTGTGAGATTTCGTGCCGCCTGCATGATCAGGGCGGTCAGATCGAGCCTCATTGCGGCGCCGACGAGCAGGCGCGCGTCGAGGGCCGGCTCTTCGATGCCGGCCGCTTGCAGCCGCGTCGTGAGGGCGCGTCGCGCACTCTCGATGCTGAGCCCGGAATTGGAATTTTTCGCCAATGGAGCCATCCTGCCTGGCATCGTGGATAGATCGCCGGCAATGCTTGCGTCAACGGAAAGGAGCGCATTTGATCGCGCCTCGCAGAGAAGGAGGGCATCCATGACGGCCTATGACGATCAGAACGTTTTCGCAAAGATCCTCCGCGGCGAGATCCCCTGCTTCGAAGTGTTCAGGGACGAGCGCAGCTTCGCCTTCCTCGACATCATGCCGCGCTCGCCAGGACACGCGCTGGTGATTCCCCGGGCGCCGGCGCGCGGCATCCTCGACATCTCCGACGACGATCTAGCCGCGGTCGCCCGGACCGCCAAGCGGATCGCGGTCGCTGCGATGAAGGCATTCGACGCGGAAGGAATTATCCTGCAGCAGTTCAGCGAGCCCGCCAGCGGGCAGGTGGTCTTTCACCTGCACATGCATGTCATGCCGGTCAGGGCCGGCGTCGATCTGCTGCCGGCGCAGACGCGCAAGGAAGACATGGCCGTGCTCGCCGATCATGCCAGGCGGATGACCGCGGCGCTTGGTGGCTGATCAAACGCCGAGATAGCGCTGGAGCAGTTCCGGCTGCGCCTTGAGCTCCTGCGCCGGACCCTCGTGGACGATGTGGCCGTTGTTGATGATGTAGATCCGCGTCGCCAGCGCCAGCGTGGCCGCAAGGTTCTGCTCGACCAACACGATGGTCTGGCCGGCAGCCGCGAGCTCGCGGCAGGCCTTGACGAGATCGTGGACGATGACGGGGGCGAGCCCCTCGAACGGCTCGTCCAGCAGCACGATCTTGGGATCGCGCACCAGCGCGCGTGCGATCGCGAGCATCTGTTGCTCGCCGCCGGAGAGCTCGGTGCCGCGATTGTTGCGCCGCTCCTTCAGTCGCGGGAACATCTCGTAGATGCGACCGAGCGGCCAGCGCTTCGGGGCGGTGAAGCCGGCGAGGACGATGTTCTCCTCTACCGACAGACTGCCGAAGATGCGCCGCTCCTCGTGCACGAGCTGCATGCCCGCCTGCGCGATCTTGTGGCTCCTGCGGCCGGCAATGTCGATGCCGTCGAACTTCACGCTGCCGCTGCGCGGCGTCACAACGCCCATCAGGCTCTTCAGCGTCGTGCTTTTGCCGGCGCCGTTGCGGCCGAGCAGCGCCACAACCTCGTGACGTTCGACATGCATGGCGACGTCGAACAGGATGTGGGAATCCCCGTAATAGCTGTTCAGGCCGTTGACCTCGATCAGGCTCATGCGGCGATCTCTCCGTGAACGCCGCCGAGATAGGCTTCCTGCACCGCGGCGTTGGTCTTGATTTCCTCAGGCGTGCCGGAGACCAGCACGCGGCCCTCCTGCAGCACCGTGACGCGCTCGACCAGCTCGAACAGCGAATCCATGTCGTGGTCGATGATGATCATGGTGCGACCGCGCGCGATCGATTTGAGCAGCTTGACGGTCTCGATCCGCTCGCGCGGGCTCATGCCAGCAAGCGGTTCGTCAAGCAGCAGCAGGCGCGGCGACGTTGCCAGCGCGAGCCCGATCTCCAGCCTGCGCTTCTCGCCATAGGCGAGCTCGGACACCGGCGTGTCGGCGCGGCGGGTCAGGTTCACCAGAGCAAGCGTGTGCTCCACCTGTTCCGTCAGGCCCTTGACGCCGGCGAGCGTACGGAACAGGTCGAGCCGGAATTTTCCGCGCAGCTCCGCGAGGGCGGCGATCGTCAGGTTCTGCCGCACCGTCAGGCCCGTGAAGAGCTGGTTGACCTGGTAGCTCTTGGTCAGACCGAGCTGGCAGACTTCAGTGACCTTCAATCCCGTGATATCGCGGCCCTCGAACACGATCTGGCCGGAGGTCGGTGCGATCTCGCAGGTCAGCATCTTGAAGAAGGTGGATTTGCCGGCGCCGTTGGGGCCGATGATCCCGCGCAGCTCGCCTTGATCGACGCTGAAATCGATGTCGCTGTTGGCGACGAGGCCGCCATAGCGCTTGGTGAGACCGGTGGCTTTCAGGATCGGCCCGGAATAGGTGGGATGCTCGACCGCCTTGGCCTGCATCGGGGCAGGCGGAGCTTGCGGCGGCGTCTCGACCTCAGCTTCCTCCTCCGTATCCGCAGCCTTCCGGTCTCGCTTGCCGGAGACGAGGCCGTAGAGATCGACGAGGCCGCCAACGATGCCGCCGCGCAGGAAGCAGACCAACAGCACGAACACGACGCCGAGCACGAGCTTCCAGGCTGCTCCCAGACCAAGCGCGGACTGGAGGAAATCCTGAAGGAACAGCCAGACAGTCGCGCCGACCAGCGGGCCGAACAGTGTGGCCCGGCCGCCAATGGCGGTCTGCATCACGAGCTGGCCGGACGTGTCGAACGTGAAGGCGTCAGGCGGCATGAAGGCCTGGAGCACCCCGAGCAGGCCGCCGGCGAAGCCCGCGTAAGCGGCTGCGATCACGAAGGCGGTCAGCTTGTAGCCGTGGATGTTGTGGCCGACGGCGGTGGCGCGCAGCGGATTGTCCCGGATAGCACTCAGAATCGCGCCGACCGGCGAGCGCACGATCCTGAGCGCAATGATGACGCCGATGAGATAACACAGCGCGATGAACTGATAGAGCGACCAGCCATTGGTGAAATGGACGGTGGTAAAGCCAAGATTGAAGCTCGGTGTCGGTACGCCCGGTAGGCCGTTCTCGCCACCGGTGAAATCCGAGAGCGGATTGAACTCGACGAAGAAGAACACTTCCGCGATCGCCACCGTGATCATGGCGAAATAGATGCCGGTGCGGCGGAGCGCGATCAGGCCGATCAGATAGCCGGTCCCTGCCGCCGCGATCATGCCGATGACCAGCGCGCCCAGCACATTGCTGAAGCCGGTGCGGGTCAGAAGGTAAGCGGCGACGAAGCCGCCGGTGCCGTAGAAGGCGGACTGGCCGAACGACAGCAGGCCGGTGAAGCCGAACAGGATATCGAAGCCGAGGCCGAACAGGCCCCAGACCAGGATCCGGTTCACGGTGTTGGGCGCAAAGCCGAGATGAGGCAGCACGAAGGGAGCCACGATCAGGCCGATGGCCGTCAGTGTCTCGATCAGGAACGGGCGTTGCTTGAGCATCAGCGGATCACTTATTCGCGGCCCTGGGCGCCGAGCAGGCCGTGCGGTCGCACCACGAGCACGAGCGTCATCGCCGCAAACAGCATCACATAGGCGTAGCCGGGGTTGAACATGGAGGTGACGCTGATGATCTCGCCGGCGATCAGGCCGCCGAGGATCGCGCCGGGGAATGAGCCGACGCCGCCGATCACCACCACCACGAAGGTCTGGACCAGGATGTCGTCACCGATGCCCGGTGTCAGCGACACCACCGGCGCGTTGACGATGCCGGCAAAGCCGGCGGCCATCGCGCCGATGCCGAACACGATCATGAAGACGCGGTAGACGTTGATGCCGAGCGAATCGACCATCACCGAATCCTCGATGCCGGCGCGCACGATCATGCCGAGCCGGGTCCGGTAGAGGATGATGAACAGCGCGCCGAGCGCGATCGCGACGATGCCGACCACGGCGAGCCGGTAGGTCGGATAGAACATGAAGCCGAGATTGGTGATGCCCTGGAACACGGCCGGCGGCGGCACCAGCTGCGACTGGCTGGAGAAGATCAGGCGCACGATCTCGACGAAGCAGATGCCGAGCCCGAATGTCACGAGCAGCTGATCCTCGTGCGGGCGGTGATAGAAATGGCGGATGATGACACGTTCCATCACGACGCCGAGCAGCATGACGAACAGTGACCCCGCGATAACGGCGAGAATGAACGATTCCGTGTACTGATAGGTGACGAAACCGGCATAGCCGCCGATCATGAACATCGCGCCATGCGCGAGGTTGAGCACGCCGAGCGTGCCGTAGATGATGGTCAGGCCGGAGCTGATCAGCGCAAGCAGGGCGCCGAGCGCGAGCCCGTTGAAAAGCTGCGAAACGAGATTGGGCCAACTAATCATGCAACAATCGCTGTTGTGACGCGCTACGGGCTTACGTCAAAAAAGGCGACGCCGCAGGTCCAGAGTAAGGCCTGCGGCGTCACAGGGGTTAGCTTGGGATCAGGTGTAGTCGCCGAGATGGCAGCCGAACGCGTCCGGCTTCTGCATCAGGCCTTCACCCGGGACGATCTCGACGATGTCGTACCAGTCTTCCTTGTTCTTCATGTCCTTCTGCTGCTTCCCCTTGACGATGATCACCGGGCGAATGCACTGGTGATCCTCGGGGCGGTAATGCACGTCGCCGACCAGGGAGGGGATCGTCTCGCCCTTTTCATAGGCCTTGATCACGTCGGGCGGATTGAAGCTGCCGGCTTGCTCGCACATGTGGGCCCAGTGCGCGAAGCTGACATAAGCGTTTTCGGCACCCCATTCCGGCTTGTAGCCGTACTTCTTCTCGAAAGCCGCGTTGAACATCTTGGCCAGCGGGAACTTGTCCTCGATGGTCCACCAGTAGTCGGTGGCGGCGTAGACGCCCTGCATCAGGCCGCCGGTCTCGCGCGCGATAAACGGCACTTGGTAGGGGACGACCAGCTTCATCTTGTCGAGCACGCCGAACTGCTTGGCCTGCTGGGTCGACAACACCGCGTCGTGACCCCAGTTGACGTTGATGAGCACGTCGGCGCCGGAGTTGGCGACGTTCAGCAGATACGAGGAATAATCAGGTGCGCCGAGTGGGGCGACCTGGTTGGTCACGGTGGTCCAGCCGGACGCAGCGAGGAAGTCCTGCATCGACTTGGTGACGGTGTGGCCATGGGTGTAATCCGGCGTGAGATACGCGGCTTTCTTACCCTTGCCGAACTCACGCACCATCACCGGGCCGATCGCGGCCGCGGCGGTCTGGCCGAAGAAGTTTTGACGGAAGCCGTAACGCACACAATCCTTGCCGGTGGTGTCGTTCGAGCCGGAGATACCGCACACGAACAGCACGTGCTCGCGCTGCGCGAGCTTGTTCAGCGCGACCGCAACGGCGCTCGAGGTGCCGCCGGTGATCATGATGGCCTTGTTCTCGCTGATGAAGCGCTGCTGGGCCTGAACCGCCTCGTTCGGCTTCGCCGCAGAATCCGCAACACCGAATTTCAGTTCCTTGCCGAGCACGCCCTTGCTGGTCTTCGGCGAGATCTTCTTGATCAGCTCGTGACCCTCGTTGATGTGCTCGATCGCGAGCTGATAGCCCTTGAGCTCGTCCTCGCCCTGCACCGCATAGGTTCCGGTGCGCGGCACCGAGATTCCGATGAAGGCGGTGGAACCCGACACGCCCGCGGGATAGGAGCCGATCGCCGGCTTGTCCTCGGCAAAAGCCGGCATCGCCGGCAGCATCGAGCCGCCGATGAGGCCCGCCGTGGTCTGAAGCAGGCCACGGCGCGAAAGGCCGCGGCGGATAAGATCGTCAGTCATGGTCGTTTCCTCCGAACATCGTTCTTGTTTGCAGGCAAAACACGAATTGTCCAGCGTCGGCCGGCCCCGTAGGCCTGCCCGCGCCGGGCACGTCACATCCGCGTGTAGCTCTTGGACGTAAGCATCGCTTGTGAAGGCCGTCTGTCAATTTCGTCTTTGGTCGAACGACGAAAATTATGTCGTGAAAACATGTCGGATGGCGATATATATTAGCCTTTGTGAGTACGAAGCTGGCGGGTTCGGCGAAAGAAATGGCGCGGCAGACGACAGTGGCAGGTGCCCGGAAGCGACGATCATGGTTGCAGGAGACGGAGCAGCCTGAGGCGGCGCGGCCCGCTGAGGCCAATGACCAACGTGCGACGCCGCAGTCCGGCGAGGCCTCCCGCACGCCCGAGCCACGCAATCGGCCGACCGGCGAGCGAGGACCGGCTGTCGGCTCCGTTCAGGCCAAGCGCGCGCCGGTGCCGATGAAGCGACTGAGCGTACGGGCCCAGAATGTCCTGAAGGAGCTCGCGGTCGAGCTCACCGGCGAGCAGCCGCCGAAGGGGACTTGGTCGCCTTCGCGCGATCTGATGCGCGCGCTGACGGCCGAACGCCTCGCGACCGCGCGCAATTGCGGTCCGCACACGATGCGGGAGATCGTCGACTGGGCGCAGGGTTGCGGCGTCACCATCAAGCCGGTGATCCCGCCCGGTGGCTCGCTGTCGCAGATGTGGGCGGAGCTGATTGCCAACGCGTCGGCCGGCGCCTTGACCAGTGCGGAGATCGCCGGCGCGCTGCAGCGCTCGATCCGGCGGAAGAGCGTCCGCATCCCGATCGCGTTTCAGGTCATCCTGGTGAAGATCCTGCTATCCAGCTTCGAATAGGCGACTGGATAGTTGTGCATCTGTGACGCCGGCCGGTTGGTCTGGCGGCGGTCGCTTGCTACTTTGGGCTATGTCTTCCGCGACGCGGGGCGACATCGTCGGAGCGAGCATGGTTCAAGCGAAGAAGGCGCAGCGGTCCAGGGTAACGACGTCGTCGCGGCGCACCGGCAGCACGATGCGTAATTCCGATTACGCCGCGCTGTCACAGTTTCGCTATCAGATCCGCAGCTTTCTGGCGTTTAGCGAGGCGGCGGCGGCCCAGCAGGGATTGACACCGACGCAGCACCAGGCGCTGCTTGGCATCAAGGGCTTTGTCCGTCCGGGACCAGCAACCGTCGGCGATGTCGCGCGGTTCCTGTTGATCCGGCATCACTCCGCTGTCGAGCTCATCAACCGCCTTGCCAAGCTCGGGCTGGTCAGCCGGGTTGCAGACCCCGAAGACGCGAGGCGCGTTCATCTCAAGCTGACGAAGAAAGGTGAGCAGAAGCTCCAGGCTCTTTCCCGGAAGAACCTCGAAGAGCTCCGCCGCGCTGCAAACCCGGCGTTGAGCTGGCTCTTGAAATCATTCCGAGTCTCCAGCGAGGCCTGAGCGCCTGCTACGCTGCCGCGCCTTGCGCCGCGAGCTGTGCGGCCTGGTGCTCAGTGGTCAGCGCATCGGTCAATTCGCCGAGCGCTTCGCCGGCGATCACCTGCGGCAGCTTGTAGAGCGTCAGATTGATGCGGTGGTCGGTGACGCGGCCTTGCGGGAAATTATAGGTGCGGATGCGCTCGCTGCGGTCGCCGGAGCCGACCTTTTCCTTGCGCTCGGCCGAGCGTGCAGCGTCGACGCGCTGCTGCTCGGCGTCGTAGATGCGCGAGCGCAGGATGTTCATGGCAGACGCGCGGTTCTTATGTTGCGAGCGGCTGTCCTGCATCATCACCACGATGCCGGTCGGAATGTGGGTGATGCGGATCGCCGATTCCGTCTTGTTGACGTGCTGGCCGCCCGCCCCTTGCGCGCGCATGGTCTCGATGCGCAGATCGTCGTTCTTGATCTCGACGTCGACCTCCTCGACCTCCGGCATCACGGCGACGGTAGCGGCAGATGTGTGAATGCGCCCCTGCGTTTCAGTGTCGGGCACGCGCTGCACGCGATGCACCCCGGATTCGAACTTGAGCTTGGAGAACGCACCGCGGCCCTGCACCTCCGCGATGATTTCCTTGTAGCCGCCGACCGTGCCCTCGCTCGCCGAGATCACCTCGACCTTCCAGCCTTGAAGGCTCGCGAACCGCTCGTACATCCGGAATAGATCGCCGGCGAACAGCGAGGCCTCGTCGCCGCCGGTGCCGGCGCGGATTTCCAGCACGACGTTGCGGTCGTCCATGGCGTCCTTGGGCAGCAGCGCGACGCGGATCTTCTGGACCAGATCGTCGATCTTCGGGTTGAGTTCGTCGCGCTCGGCCTCGGCCATGCTGCGCATCTCGGCATCGGTCGCAGGATCGGCGATCAGCGCCTCGGTATCGGCGAGTTCTTTGACCGCCGACCGATAAGTCTTCACCGCCTCGATCAGCGGGTTGATCTCGGCGAGCTCGCGCGTGACCTGCACGTAGCGTTCGGAGGAGAGCTGTCCCAGCGATTCGGCCTCGAGCGAAGCGTGATGCGCGAGCAGGACGTCCAGTTTGGCTTCGGGGAGTGACGACATCGGTATGGTCTCAAATGGCGGAAAGAGGCGAGGCGGCGGAGACGAGCGGCAGGCCCGCTACAACGCCAGGCCTTCGGCCTCGGCAAATTCCGTCAGCTTTTGCCGGATCGAAACGCTGCCGCTCGGCGCATCCAGCAGCGGGCCGAGCATCGCTTCGGCCCTCTTGGCGTCGAGGTCGATCACCATCGCCTTGACCGGGCCGAGCGCGGTCGCCGACAGCGAGAGCGAACGGTAGCCCATCGCGATCAGCGCCAGCGCGCCGATCGGCTTCGAGGCCATTTCGCCGCACAGTGACAGCGATTTCTTCGCGTCTTGCGACTTGCGCGCGATGTCGCGCAACGCGCGCAGGATCGGCGTCGACATGGTGTCGAAGCGCTCGGAGACCTTGGCATTGCCGCGATCGACCGCGAACAGGAACTGGAATAGATCGTTGGAGCCGACCGAGATGAAGTCGACTTTCCTCAGGAGCTCATCGAGCTGATAGAGCAGCGCCGGCACCTCGACCATGGTGCCGATGTCGATGCGCTCCGGCAGCGTGTGGCCGTGCTGGCGCAGATAAGTGAGCTCGCGTTCGACCAGTGCCTTCGCCGAATCGAACTCGGCGACCTCGGAGATCATCGGAAACATGATGCGCAGCGCACGGCCGCCGCCGGCGCGCAGCAGCGCGCGAATCTGGCCGCGCAGCAGGCCGGGACGGTCGAGCCCGAGCCGGATCGCGCGCCAGCCGAGCGCGGGATTCTCCTCGATCACCGTCTCCATATAGGGCAGCGCCTTGTCGCCGCCGATGTCGAGGGTGCGGAAGGTCACGGGCTTCTGGCCTGCGGCATCCAGCACGGCGCGGTAGAGCGCGAGCTGGTCGCTGGTGCGCGGCAGGCTCTGGCCGACCATGAATTGCAGCTCGGTGCGGAACAGGCCGATGCCGGCGCTGCCGGTGTCGTCGATATGGGGCAGGTCGATGGCGAGGCCGGCATTGATCAGCAGCTCGACCTTCTCGCCGTCCCTGGTGACGCAGGGCCGGTCGCGCAGCGCCACATATTGCGCCTGGCGGCGGGCGCGGAAACGCACCCGCTCGGCATAGGCCGCTTCGACTTCCTGCGACGGGCGCACATAGATGGCGCCCGAGGTGCCGTCGACGATGATGGCGTCACCGGGGTCGGCAATGCCGGTCGCGTTCGGCACCTCGCCGACGGCGGGAATACCGAGCGCACGCGCCACGATCGAAACGTGGGAATTGGCGGTGCCTTCCTCCAGCACGATGCCGCGCAGGCGCTTGCGGTCGTAGTCGAGCAGCGCCGCCGGTCCCATCGCACGCGCGATGACGATGGCATTGTCGGGCATCTGCTCGCGCGACGGCGCATGGTCCTGGCCGACCAGCTGCCGCATCAGGCGGTAGCCGAGGTCCTCGAGATCGTGCAGCCGGTCGCGCAAATAGGGATCGGTCACGCGCAGCATGCGGGCGCGGGTGTCGGATTGCACGCGCTCAACGGCGGCTTCCGCCGTGAGGCCGGTGGCGACCGCCTCGTGCAGCTTGTGCGACCAGCCCTGGTCATTGGCGAACATGCGGTAGGCTTCGAGCACGTCGCGGTGCTCACCGCCCTCGGCGACATCGCCGCGCTCCAGCATGCGGTCGAGATCCGAGCGCAGCTTGGCGAGCGCGGTGTCGAGCCGCTTGATCTCCTTCGGCAGATCCTCGGCGATGTAGTCCTTGATGACGACGCGCGGCTCATGCAGCACGACATGGCCGAGTGCGATGCCCTCCGAGAGAATCGCGCCGGCCTTCTGCGTCGAATGGCGCGCGGCCGGCTCAGCGCCGGGCTGGGCGAGCGCGGACAATTCGCCGGAGGCGATCAGCTCCGCCAGCACCATGGCGGTGGTCTGCAGCGCCTCGAGCTCTTCCTCGACATAGGTGCGCTTGGCGCGATTCTGCACCACCAGCACGCCGAGCGTGTTGCCGGCGCGCAGAATCGGCACGCCGAGGAAGGAGTGGTAGATCTCTTCACCGGTTTCGGGGCGGAACGAGAAGGCCGGATGGCTCTGGGCGTCGTTCAGATTGAGCGGCGTCGCCTCGCTGGCGACGAGGCCGACCAGGCCCTCATGGGCGCTCAGCACCGTATGGTGCACGGCCTCGCGGTTGAGGCCTTCGGTGGCGTAGAGCTCGAGCGTGTTGTCGATGCGCAGCACATAGGCCGAACACACCTCGGCCACCATATTGGCGGCGATCAGCACCACGATCTTGTCCAGCCGCTCCTGGGCTGAGACCTGCTCCGCCATGGTTTCGCGGAGCCGTCTCAACAAGACGCGGGGACCTCCCGACGCGCTCCGCATGAACCGTCAATCTCCTCCGTGTGCCCGGCCCGGCGATATTGGCCGGCGGCTGGCCTAAAATTCCAGAGAAACAATCAATCTGTTTATCCGGCGCGGGCACAAACCCAAATCTACTTGAGATTTTGCGCTTGCGCCGAATCAGCGCCACCTGAACTGGGACACAGTCCGCGGCAGCCCACCCTGTTCGCCGTATAGCGAATTGAGGCTTGTTTTGCCAAGCAAAACGCCTGCCAAACGCGAAGGTGTGTACACCTTCGCGTTTGCTGCGACCGCTAAGAGAAAATTAGTCCAGGCATGGTCCGGAAAAGTGCGAGGCGGTTCTCCGGAAAGACCATGCTCGAACAGCAACCTAAAGCGCGACGACAGTCGCGCTTTAGGCCTGATCGAGGCCGTAGAGCGTGTGCAGCGTGCGCACCGCAAGCTCGGTATAGGCGGTGTCGATCAGAACCGAGAATTTGATCTCGGAGGTTGTAATGGCCCGGATGTTGATATTCCGTCCGGCGAGCGCCGAAAATGCCTGGGCGGCGACGCCGGCATGGCTGCGCATGCCGCTTCCGATGACCGAGATCTTGGCGACATCGGTAGCGGTATCCAGCCGGGCATAGCCGATCGTGGCCTTGGCGGCGGTAATCGTATCCTTGGCGCGGTTGTAGTCGGCCGCCGGCACCGTGAAGGTGAGGTCCGTGGTCTTGCCGTCCTCAGACACGTTCTGAACGATCATGTCGACGTTGATATTGGCATCCGCGAGCGGGCCGAAGATCGACGCCGCGACGCCGGGCTTGTCCTCGATCTGGCGCACGGAAATCTGAGCTTCGTCCTTCGAAAAGGCGATGCCGGTAACGACGTGGCTTTCCATGATCTCCTCCTCGCTGCAGATCAGCGTGCCGGGCGGTTGGTTGGCATGCGGGTCGATATCCTCGGGCTTGTCGAAGCTCGAGCGGACGAAGATCGGCATGTTGTGGACCATGCCGAGTTCCACCGAGCGCACCTGGAGCACTTTCGCGCCCTGGGAAGCCAGTTCCAGCATGTCTTCGAACGCGATCTTGTCGAGCCTTTTGGCCTTCGGCACGATGCGCGGGTCGGTGGTGTAGACGCCGTCGACGTCGGTGTAGATGTCGCAGCGGTCGGCCTTGACGGCGGCGGCGATCGCCACGGCCGAGGTGTCGGAGCCGCCGCGGCCCAGCGTGGTGATACGGTTGGTCTTGGGATCGATGCCCTGGAAGCCGGCGATGACCGCGACCTCCTTGCGATCCTTGAAACGGGTGATGATCTCGCTGCCGTCGATGTCCTCGATCCGGGCCGAGGCATGGGCGTCGCTGGTCTTGATCGGAATCTGCCAGCCCTGCCAGGAGCGGGCCTGGATGCCCATGCCCTGAAGCGCGATGGCCAGCAGACCCGAGGTGACCTGTTCGCCGGAGGCGACGACGGCGTCGTATTCGCGCGCGTCGTGCATCGGCGAGGCCTCGGTGCACCAGGCAACCAGCTCGTTGGTCTTGCCGGACATCGCCGAGACGACCACGGCCACCTCATGGCCGGCATCGACCTCACGCTTCACATGGCGTGCGACGTTGCGGATACGTTCGATGTTGGCGACGGACGTGCCGCCGAATTTCATCACGAGGCGGCTCATGACGACGCGTGCATTCCTTCATAAGGATCAGTATGGTGACCCGCACTGGACGGGTGCCTGCGGACACCGACCGCGCGTATACATAGCGGCGGGGCCGGGGGCAAGCGGGTTCCTGCGGGACCAATCCGGGCAATGGGTTAATCGAGGTTATGGCGCGCTATATCGACGACATCCTGCAGCCCGGCGAGCGGGTGCTGTATTCGACCAATGCGCATTGGATCTTCTATTCTCCGGCCATCCTGGCCTGGATCGTGGCCTTGGCCCTGTTCGTGGCCTCCCGCCAGATGATCGATGTTTATAGCGTGATGATCCTCTGCCTGTTCGGCGCCGGCCTGGTGGCGCTGGCCGCGCTGTACTGGACCCTGAAGGGCTGGTTCCATCGCTTCACCACCGAGACCGACGTCACCAATCTCAGGGTTGTGCATAAGACCGGATTCATCAAGCGCCGCACCTTTGAAATGGCGCTGGACAAGGTCGAGAGTGTCGACGTCAACCAGTCGATCCTTGGACGTATTCTCAACTACGGCGATGTGACCATCAACGGCGTCGGCGAAGGTCGCGAGACCATCGCAACCATCGCCTCGCCGCTCGCCTTCCGTAGTTCGATCACCACGCGGTAGGACCGCGCGTAACCATGAGCATGCAGCAAGACACTTCCGCAACCGCAAGCCCGCAGGCGGCCTCGACCGTCGACGCCGCCGAGATCGCGAAATTCTCAAAACTCTCGGCCGAGTGGTGGGACCCCAAGGGCAAAATGGCGCCGCTGCACCGGATCAATCCGTTGCGGCTCGGCTATATCCGCGACTCTGCCTGCCGCAAGTTCGAGCGCAATGTGCGCAGCCTCAACTGCCTCGGCGGCCTTCGCGTGCTCGACATCGGCTGCGGCGCCGGCCTGTTGTGCGAGCCGCTGTCGCGGCTGGGCGCGCAGGTCATCGGCGTCGATCCGTCGGCCAGCAACATCGCCGCGGCGAAGCTGCATGCCGACAAGGGCCATCTATCGATCGACTACCGCTGCACCACGGCGGAGGAGATCGACCCGCGCGAGCGCTTCGACATCGTGCTGGCAATGGAAGTGGTCGAGCACGTCGTCGACGTCGGCGTTTTCCTGAAGCGCTGCGCCTCGATGCTGAAGCCGAACGGTCTCATGGTCGTGTCCACGCTCAACAGAAACTGGAAGAGTTTTGCGCTCGCCATCGTCGGTGCGGAGTACGTCCTGCGCTGGCTGCCGCGCGGCACCCACGAATGGAACAAGTTCGTCACCCCGGACGAGCTGACCAAACACCTCCTCGACAACCGTCTCGTCATTACCGAGCAGACCGGTGTCGTCTACTCCCCCTTCGCCGACAAATGGACCCTCTCGTCGGACATGGACGTGAACTACATGGTCGTGGCGGAAGGGATGGTGTGAGGGGCTCTGAGTGAGGCGCGAGCTGTCGCTCCGCAGATGCTGTCGTCCCTGCGAACGCAGGGACGACAGCCTGCGTGTTGCGAGAGCATCGCTCCCATGACGTCCGTGCGGTTGACCGCGCTTGCCCTAGCTTGCAGGTTGGCCGCGGTCATTTCTCACTAACGTCCTGTTACTCCCCGCCCCATGTTCACCGTCACCAGCCTCTGGATTCCCTTCACAATCATTGCCGCGTCCGGGCAGGTCGCGCGCAATGCGATGCAGCGATCGCTCACGAAGCCGCTGGGGACATGGGGCGCGACCAATATCCGCTTCCTGTTCGGCTTTCCGTTCTCGCTGCTGTTCCTGGGCGGCGTGCTGGTGGCGACCGGCGATCACCTCGGCATGCCGCCGACCGTGTTCTGGCCGTGGCTGCTGCTCGGCGCGCTCAGCCAGATCGTCGGCACCGGGTTGATGCTGCTGGCCATGAACGATCGCTCCTTCGTGGTGACGACAGCGTACCTCAAGACCGAGGCGATCCAGACCGCGATCTTCGGCTTCGTCTTCCTCGGCGATCATCTGACATGGGTCAAGGTGCTGGCGATCGTGATCGCGACCGTCGGCGTCGTCATCACCGCGCTGCGGCCGGGCGGCGAGAAGAGCTTTGCCGAGCTGAAGCCGACGATTACCGGCCTCGTCGCCGCCGCGGCGTTTGCGCTCTCCGCGGTCGGTTTTCGCGGCGCCATCATCAACGTGCCGGGCGTATCCTTCGTCACATCAGCATCGTTCACGCTGGTGCTCGGCCTGTTTGTGCAGACGCTGATCCTGACGGTCTACCTGCTCTGGCGCGCGCCAAAAGTGCTTCAGTCGATCCTGGGGCTCTGGCGGCCGTCGCTGCTCGCGGGCTTCATGGGCGCCTTCGCCTCGCAGTTCTGGTTTCTGGCGTTCGCGCTGACGGCCGCCGCCAATGTCCGCACGCTCGCACTGATTGAGGTGCTGTTCGCGCAAGCGGTGGCTTATTACTCGTTCAAGCAGCCGATCGCGTCGCGCGAGATTTTTGGCATCGTGTTGATCGTGGTCGGCGTAGCGCTGCTGGTGGGCTTCTGACGCGTCGTACGCGTCAGTTTCGGTCTTCCGGCAGCGTCGGCAGCGCCGACACCTCGATGCCTTCGTCGATCAGCGATTTTGCCTCATCCGGCGAGGCCTCGCCATAGATCGGACGGTGCTCCTTGTCGCCGTAATGCATCGCACGGGCTTCGTTCGCAAAGCGCTCACCAACATTATCGGCGTTCTTCACGATGTGGTCGCGCAACTCTTTCAGCTTGCTGCGCAGCTCTTTCTCCTGCGCCATCATCAGCGAGGTCGGTCCGGACGGCGCTGCCTCTGGCGCGGTGGCGGTCGTAGTCGGCTCCGGCGGCGGCATTGCGCGGCCGCGGCCCTTCTTGCCGACGATGCGCGGCGCCATGATCGCCTTGTCGATCTTGGCCGAGCCGCAGATCGGGCAGGTCACGAGTTTGCGCTTCACCTGCGAATCATAGGCCGACGAGCTCTGGAACCAGCTCTCGAAGGCGTGGTCGCGGTCGCAATGGAGCGCATAGCGGATCATGCCGATCCCCGCACCAGGTGCAGATGGTCGGGCCCGGCCTTGGGGTCGGCGACACCGAAGCGGCGGCCGTGCTGGAGCGACGGGATTGCACGGCGTGCGATCTCGACCTTGGCTGGATCGATCCTGGCCATGATGATGCCGGGCTCGACATCGCCCTCGGCGAGGATCTCGCCCCAGGGATCGATGATCAGCGAGTGGCCGTAGGTCTCGCGCTTGTTCTCGTGCAAACCAGCCTGCGCTGCGGCGAAGATGAAGCAGCCGGTCTCGATCGCGCGCGACCGCAACAGGATATGCCAGTGCGCTTCGCCGGTCTTGCGGGTGAAGGCGGAGGGAACGGTGATGAAGTAGGCGCCACTTTCAGCGAGCGCGCGGTAGAGCGCGGGGAAGCGCACGTCGTAGCAGATCGTCAAGCCAACGCGGCCCCAGGGCAGGTCGGAGATGACCGCAGTCTCGCCCGGTTGGTAATTGGCGGATTCGCGATAGCTCTCGCCGTCCGGCAGCTCGATGTCGAACATGTGGATCTTGTCGTAGCTCGCGAGCACCTGGCCCTCGGGCCCGATCAGGAAAGAGCGATTGACCGCCTTCTCCGGCGAAAAGCGCAGCGCCAGCGAGCCGACATGGATGTGAATCTTCAGCTCGGCCGCAAGCTCGCGATACGCCTTCAGCGAGGCGTCGTCCTCCTCGCTCTGGAGGTGCTCGAACAGCGCCTTGCGGTTCAGCTGCATCATGTTGCTGACCTCGGGCGTCTGCACGTAGTCGGCGCCGTTGGCCGCAGCCTGCCGGATCAGCTTGGTTGCCTGCGCAAGGCTCGGCTCGGGCATCAGGCCGGTGCGCATCTGCACCATGGCCGCGGTGAAGGTCCTGTTGTCAGTCATGAGACCGCCTTGACGCTTTCGAGGAGGCCGTCGAGCTTGCCTTCGCGGTCGAGCGCGTAGAGGTCGTCGCAGCCGCCAATATGGGTTCCGCCGATCCAGATCTGCGGGAAAGTCGAGCCCTCGCCGGCGCGGTCGTACATCTCGTCGCGCCATGACGGGTTCTTGGCGACGTCGAATTCCGTGAAGCTCACTTTCTTGCGGGTCAAAAGCGACCGGGCGGCGGAACAATAGCCGCAGCCCGGCCTGGTGTAGATCTCGACAGCAGCGGTCATGGCGTCCAGCGCTTTCATGTCATGAATTCGTTGAATTATATGGGAGTTTACCGGCTCTCGACAACCCGGGCAAAGACCAGCACGTCGACCTGGGCCGCCTTGGCACGGAGCAAGGCCCGCGCACATGCATCCAGCGTTGCGCCGGAGGTCAGGACATCATCGACAAGGATGATGCGCCGGCCCTGGACCTCGGCCTGACGGTCTGGGGATACCCGGAATGCGCCCTGCACATTGGTGGCGCGCTGGGCCCGCGACAGGCCGATCTGCTGCTCGGTGGCGCGCACCCGGCGCAGCACCTCGCCGCGCACCTTGACCCCGCTCTGCCGCGCGATGATGTGCGCCAGCGCGCCGGACTGGTTGTAGCGGCGCCGCCAGGCCCGCCGCCAATGCAGGGGCACCGGCACCAGCATGTCGGCGCCCGCAAGCAGCTCGCCGCCGGCGCGCGCCATCCAGCGGCCCATGGCCGGCGCCAGATCCGTGCGGTCCTGGTATTTCAGCGCATGCACCAACGTGCGCGCGACGTCGTCATAGCGCACCGCTGCGCGCGCCCGCTGGTAGGCCGGCGGGCTCGCGATTGCCTCCATCGACAGCATGTCCGGGCCGGGATCATAGACGAAGGGAATGCCGAGCCTCGGACAATAGGGCCGTTCGATGAATGACAGCTTTGACCAGCAGGCGGCGCATACGCCCTCGCCATCGACCGGCTCGCGGCAGGAGACGCATAGCGTCGGCAGCGCAATGTCGAGCGCAAGTTTTGCCGCACGCGTCAGCACATGGCGGCCGGCCGTCCATGCGGCACGGAAGGGTGCGGCGGTGAATCGGGCGGGGGCTGCGGCGTCGGCGTCCATGATCGGGAGGCTAGCTCTGCACGCGCCGGATTGCCAGAACCGTCGTGATCGGCGTAACCAGCGGCATGGCCCAGAACCCGCAGACCCCGCCGGCTTTGTTTGATCGCGCTTTGCTGCATGCGCGGCAGCAGCGTGCGCAGGCGCAGGGGGCTGTGAGCTTTCTGCTCGACCGGGTCGCCGAGGACATGTCCGACCGGCTGGCCGCGGTGATGCGCGAATTCCACGCGCCGGCTGATCTCTGGACGCCCGGTGCGGGGCTTGCGACGCTGCGGGCGCGGCTGCCGTGCATCGAATGGATCGCGCTCGATGCAGCGGGCTCGGAGAAATTGCCCCTCGCGCCGGAAAGCCTCGACCTCGTCGTCTCCGCGCTGGCGCTGCAATTCGTCAACGATCTTCCCGGTGTGCTCGCTCAGGTTCGCCGTGCGCTACGGCCGGACGGGTTGCTACTCGCCGCGATGATCGGCGGCGATAGCCTGACCGAGTTGCGGCAGGCCTTTGCGGCGGCGGAAGCCGAATGCGAGGGCGGCGTGTCGCCGCGGGTGGTGCCGTTTGCCGATCTGCGGGACGTCGGCGCGCTGTTGCAGCGGGCGGGCTTTGCGCTGCCGGTCACCGATGTCGATCGCGTCGTGGTGCGCTATGCGAACGCCTTTGCGCTGATGCAGGATCTCCGCCGGATGGGCGCGACCAATGTGCTGATCGAGCGGCGGCGTGCGCCGAGCCGGCGTGCGACGCTGCTGCGCATGGCCGAAATCTATGCCGAGCGCTTTGCCGATTCCGACGGCCGCATCCGGGCTACCTTCGACATCATCTGGCTCTCCGGCTGGGCGCCGCATGCGAGCCAGCAGCAGCCGCTCAAGCCCGGCTCGGCCAAGGCGAGCCTGGCGGAGGCGGTGAAGAAGGCCGGGAAGGAGTGATCGCCATGAGAGGTGAGGTCCGGCCTCACATCAGCAAATCAATCAAATGCGGGATCAGCGGAATGTCCGCCGGCGGCATCGGATAGTCGCGCAATCTGTTGGCGCGAACCCAGGCCAGATTCTGGCCTTCGCGGGCTTCAACGATCCCTTCCCAGCGCCGGCAGATGTAGAGCGGCATCAGCAGGTGAAAGGTCTCGTAGCCGTGGCTCGCAAAGGTCAGCGGCGCCAGGCACGGCTCTGCGACGGTGATGCCGAGCTCCTCGTGGAGCTCGCGGATCAGGCTCTGCTCCGGCCGCTCGCCGGGTTCACACTTGCCGCCGGGAAATTCCCAGAGACCTGCGAGCGCCTTGCCTTCGGGGCGCTGCGCGATCAGGACGCGCTTGTCGGCGTCGACGAGCGCGCATGCCACCACCAGTGTCAGTTTGAGTTCGGCCATCGGCGTTCGGCTTAAGACCTGTAATCCCCGTTGATCGCGACGTATTCCTTGGTGAGATCGCAGGTCAGCACGCGGTCGCGGCCCTTGCCGAGGCCGAGCGAGACCTTGATCGCGATCTCCGGGGCCTTCATCGCTTCCGACACTTCCGCCTCGTCATAGGACGGATCGCGCGCGCCGCTCTTGGCGACGCGGATGCCGTTGAAGGAGATCGAGAGCTTGTCTCGATCGGCCGGCTCGCCGGCCTTGCCGACCGCCATCACCACGCGGCCCCAATTCGCGTCTTCGCCCGCGATCGCGGTTTTCACCAGCGGCGAGTTCGCAATCGACATCGCAATCTTGCGTGCCGAGGCCTTGGTCTTGGCGCCCTCGACGGTGATCTCGACCAGCTTGCGTGCGCCTTCGCCATCGCGGGCGACCTGTTCCGAAAGATTGGCGAGCACCTGGTTGAAGGCTTTTACGAAGGCCTTCAGGCGCGGATCGCTGGCGCGGCTGATTTTTGGCGCGCCGTGTTCTGCGGCAGCGCCGGTCGCGAATGCCAGCAGCGTGTCGGAGGTCGAGGTGTCGCCGTCGATCGTCACCGCATTAAAGGTGTCTTCGACGCCGGTCTTGAGCAGCGCCTGGAGCGCAGCGGGCGCGATCGGCGCGTCGGTGAAGATGAAGGACAGCATCGTCGCCATGTCGGGGGCGATCATGCCGGCGCCCTTGGCCATGCCGTTGATGGTGACCTTGGCCTTGCCGAGCTTCACGGTCGCGGTCGCGACCTTGGGGAAGGTGTCAGTGGTCATGATCGCCTTGGCAGCGGCGAGGTAATCACCGGCTTCCGCGGTTTCGGCGAGACGGCCCAGCACGCCGTCGAACTTGGTCGCGTCTAGCGGCTCGCCGATCACGCCGGTCGAGGCCAGGAAGATCTCGCTCTCGCTGCAGCCGACGGCCTTGGCCGCGATCTTGGCGGTCATCGCGGTGGAGCCGCGGCCGGTCTTGCCGGTGAAGGCATTGGCATTGCCGGAATTGACGACCAGCGCGCGCGCCTTGCCGCCCTTCAGCTTGGCGCGGCACCATTCGACCGGCGCGGACGGGCATTTCGATTGGGTGAAGACGCCCGCGACCGCTGTGCCCTTGTCCATGATCGCCAGCAGCACGTCGGTGCGGTTCTTGTAGCGGATGCCGGCCTCGGCCGTCGCGAGACGGACGCCCGCGATCACGGGCATGTCGGGATAATGTTTCGGGGCGAGGGGAGAGACGGCTGAGGACATCGTTGGGCGCGCCTTGATGAGGTCTGGATATGCAGATGCCCGGCACGGGGGCCGGGCATCACAAAGGCTTAGATACTATTCGCGTCACCGAAGTGACAGCAAATTCTTACTTCTTGGCCGGAGGGGCCATCTTGCTGTCGGAGGGCTTCGCGTCGGCGGGCTTCGCCGCATCGGCCGGCTTGGCGTCTTTTGCAGCGTCCGCCGCCGGCTGGTCCATCCGCTCGACCTTGGCCTCGGCGCGGAGCTTGGCCACGTAGTCGGCCTGGGCCTTGCGGGTGACGTACTGCTCGATCTGGGGCTTGACCTGGTCGAACTCCGGCGCCTTGCGGTTGCGCTTTTCCTCGACCTTGATGATGTGCCAGCCGAACTGCGACTTCACGGGGTCGGAGATCTTGCCCGGCTCCAGCGCGAACGCGACGGCCGAGAATTCCGGCACCATCTGTTCCTTGGTGAAGAAGCCGAGGTCGCCGCCGTCGGCGGAGCCCGGATCCTTGGACTTCTTCTTGGCGAGCTCGGCGAAATCGGCGCCCTTGTCGAGCTCGGCCTTCACCGCCTTGGCCTCGTCCTCGGTCTCGACCAGGATATGGCGGGCGCGCACTTCCTGCTCGCCGGTGATCTGCTTGGAGGCCTCCTCATAGACCTTCTTCATGGCGTCGTCGTTGGTCGCGGCCTTGCCTTCCTGGGCCAGCAGGCTGTCCATCAGGAGGCGGTTGCGGGCGAACGCCATCCGCTTCTTGAATTCCTCACCGTCGGCGACCTTCTTGTCCTCGGCGGCCTTGGCGACGATCTTCATGTCGATCAGGAACGACAGGACGTTCTCATCCTTGGTCGCGGGGTCCATCTGGGCCAGGCTCGGTCCGAGTTCCTCCGTGGCCATGGCGACGTCGCTCTTCTTGATTTCGGCGCCATTGACCTTCGCCAGAACCGGATCGTCGGCGGCCCGGAGCGGGCCCGCGAACGCCATGGTCAGCGCCAGGGCGAAGCAGCCAGCCAGGGCGGACGCATGGCGGAAACGCTGGCCGGTGGTTACCGGGAACGAGGTGGTCATGGAAAATCCTTTTGTTGAAGCAGGGGGCTGCTCGAGCGGGGCGGACACTCGCCCAATTCAGGGGGGCTTGGCAACGCGAAAAGTCTGTCAAAATGATGAATTAGCGGCAAGATCGGCCGCCGTTGACAAGGCTTGGACCCGGCCATATCTCTGCCGGGTCGCGTCCATGGCGATGGCGTTTATTTTGCTGCGTTTTTGGCCGTTGAACCCTGACTTGCCCAAATCCCACCCATATGGCGGATGACCCGCAGTCGGGCACTGACACCACAAGGCGTCACGGTGAGTTGATAGGCAGGGGGGTGCCAATCTCTTGGCTGCAACGCGGTTAAATCGCGAACACAGGAACTGGTCATGATCGGCGCGCTCGCCCGCAAGTTTTTCGGCTCCTCCAACGACCGGCGGGTGAAGGGGTATCAATCCCGCGTCAGCGCGATCAACGCGCTGGAGCCCGAACTCGTCAATCTCTCCGACGAAGAGCTCAAGGCCCGTACCGCCGAGTTCAAGCAGCAGCTCGCCGAGGGCAAGACGCTGGACGATCTGCTGGTGCCCGCCTTCGCCACCGTGCGCGAGGCCGCCAAGCGCACGCTGGGCCAGCGCCATTTCGATGTCCAGCTGATCGGCGGCATGGTGCTGCACGAGGGCGACATCGCCGAGATGAAAACCGGCGAAGGCAAGACGCTGGTGGCAACGCTCGCCGTGTACCTCAACGCGCTCGCCGGCAAGGGCATCCACGTCGTCACCGTCAACGACTATCTCGCCCGCCGCGACTCCGGCTGGATGGGCCAGATCTACAGTTTCCTCGGCTTGACCACGGGTGTGATCGTCCACGGCCTCGACGATGCCGAGCGCAAGGCGGCCTATGCCTGCGACATCACCTACGGCACCAACAACGAATACGGCTTCGACTATCTGCGCGACAACATGAAGTACCGGCTCGAGGACATGGTCCAGCGGCCGCACTTCTACGCGATCGTCGACGAAGTCGACTCCATCCTGATCGACGAAGCCCGCACGCCGCTGATCATCTCCGGCCCGCTCGACGACCGCTCGGATTTTTACAACACCATCGACGGCTTCCTGCCCAAGCTCGACAAGACCGATTACGAGGTCGACGAGAAGCAGCGCACGGTGACGCTGACCGAAGGCGGCATGGAGAAGATCGAGACCTTGCTGCGCGACGCTGGCCAGCTCAAGGGCGAATCGCTCTACGACGTCGAGAACGTCTCCGTCGTTCACCACATCAACCAGGCGCTGCGCGCCCACACGCTGTTCACCCGCGACAAGGACTACATCGTCCGCGACGACGAAGTCATCATCATCGACGAGTTCACCGGGCGCATGATGGCCGGCCGGCGCTATTCCGAAGGTCTGCACCAGGCGCTCGAAGCCAAGGAGCATGTCCAGGTTCAGCCCGAGAACCAGACGCTCGCCTCGATCACCTTCCAGAACTATTTCCGGATGTACGAAAAGCTCGCCGGCATGACCGGCACGGCCTTGACCGAAGCCGACGAGCTCTTTGACATCTACAAGCTCGAAGTCGTGGAGATTCCGACCAACGTGCCGGTAGGCCGCCTGGACGAGGACGACGAGGTCTATCGCACCCAGAAGGAAAAATACTCGGCCATCCTCGCCGAGATCGAGCGCGCCAATTCGCGGCTCCAGCCGGTGCTGGTCGGCACCGCCTCGATCGAGAAGTCGGAAGTGCTCGCCGAATTCCTCAAGCAGAACGGCTACAAGCAGATCGATTTCGGCAAGGAGAACGCGCTCGACAAGCTTTATGCGGCGGCGCGCGCCGGCAAGCAGGCCAAGCTGTTCGCGGTGCTGAACGCGCGCTTCCACGAGCAGGAAGCCTATATCGTCGCTGAAGCCGGCGTGCCCGGCGCGATCACGATCGCGACCAACATGGCCGGCCGCGGTACCGACATCAAGCTCGGCGGCTCGCTCGAGATGCGCATCCCGAAAGAGACTGCGGGCATCGAGGACGAAGCCGAGAAGGCCGAGAAGATCGAGCAGATCAAGGCCGACGTCGAGCGCTTCCGCGATATCGTGCTGAAGGCGGAAGAGACCGTCGAGATCGAGCCGGCGAAGGGCTCGAAGCCCGCCAAAACCGTGAAGAAACCCGGCGGCCTCTACATCATGGGCTCCGAGCGGCATGAATCCCGCCGCATCGACAACCAGCTTCGCGGCCGTTCCGGCCGTCAGGGCGACCCCGGCCGCTCGAAGTTCTTCCTGTCGCTGGAAGACGATCTGATGCGCATTTTCGGCTCTGATCGCCTCGACAGCATGCTCCAGCGTCTCGGCCTGCAAGAGGGCGAGGCGATCATTCATCCCTGGATCAACAAGGCTCTTGAGAAGGCGCAGCAGAAGGTCGAGGCGCGCAACTTCGACATCCGCAAGAACCTGCTCAAGTTCGACAACGTCCAGAACGATCAGCGCAAGGTGATCTTCGATCAGCGCGTCGACCTGATGAAGGATGAGAGCGTTGCCGAGACCGTCACCGACATGCGCCACGCCTTCATCGACGACCTCGTCGCCAAGCATGTACCCGAACATGCCTATGCCGAGCAGTGGGACGTCGCCGGCCTGAAGGAAGAGCTGAAGCGCGTGCTCGACCTCGACCTGCCGGTCGAGGACTGGGCCAAGGAAGAGGGCATCGCCGACGAGGAGCTGCTCAACCGCATCGAGACCCGCGCCGACGAGCACATGGCGGCCAAGGTCGGGCAGTGGGGTCCCGACGTGATGCGTTACGTCGAGAAGACCATCCTGCTCCAGACGCTCGATCACCTCTGGCGCGAGCATCTGATCATGCTCGACCATTTGCGCCAGGTCATCGGCCTGCGCGGCTACGGCCAGCGCGATCCATTGCAGGAGTACAAGACCGAGGCCTTCAACCTCTTCCAGGAGATGAGCGCGCATCTGCGCGAGGCCGTCACCGCGCAGCTGATGCGGGTCGAGATCGTCCCGCCGGAACAGGAAGCCCCTGTCCTGCAGCAGATGGAAGCGCACAAGTTCGATCCGAACACCGGCGAGGACGAAATGGCCGTCGCGAACGTTTCGCTGGCCCCGCAGGCCACCGACGCCGCGCTGCGCGATCCGAAGAACCCGGCGAGCTGGGGCAAGATCGGCCGCAACGAGGATTGCCCCTGCGGCTCAGGCAAGAAGTACAAGCACTGCCACGGGCGGTATGGTTAGTGCTTGATATGTAACGGTGAGGCGCGACGTCAGCGGGGTGTGTGGCGCGCAGCTACCTTGTAGCCCGGATGCAGCGAAGCGTAATCCGGGAGTTCTATCCGTATGCGAGAAGGACCCGGATTGCGCTTCGCTCCATCCGGGTTACGGCGGATTAGCGAGACGCGCGACCGGGCCACCTCAATTCGAACTATCGATCAAGCTCTCCAGCAGCCGCTTGAGTTCGCTCGTCGATTTGTCGCCGTAGCTCTCCAGGATATGCTCCTCCTGGTCGACCGCGAGCGAGTTGAGCTTCCTGCACAGCACCTTGCCGCGGTCGGAGATGAACATCAGCACCTTGCGGCGGTCGTTCGGGTCCTGCACGCGATAGACCAGCGTGTCGGAGACCATGCGGTCGATCATCTTGGTCAGCGTCGGGTGGTTGAGCAGCACGGCGTCCGCAAGCTCGCCCATCGAGTGGCCATTGCCATCCGACAGCACCTTAAGGATGCGCCATTGCTCGACGGGGACGCCCTCCTTGCTCAACCGCAGCTCCAGCTGCCGGTTGATCTCCCGGTTGGCTTGCGCGAGCAGGTAAGCGAGGTGTTCGGTGATTGGAGAGTTCGATTTTGCCACGGCTAAGACTTCGTCTTGACCCAAATGAGTGAATGTCTTGCAATCAATGCTGCTTCTATATGCACTTCAATTGTTGAATATTCAATATTTTCAAAATAGGATCATTGCACAACAAAAGGGCGGATGCCGCGGCCGCCTGCTCAATGTGCTTTCAGGTCTGGTGCCAGACAGGAGTTGGCGTGCGCGCGACGGTAAACTTCCCGGCTCACGGCGGCCCGGCGTTGCCGCCGTCCTTGCTGCTCAGGAACCTGTCGTCCTCGGCGGATGACGGTGCGTTGCTGCCGAGCGATCATGCCTTCCTCGGGCGCCGCGGCACCAACAAGCTGCGCATCGGGGGCTTCATCTGCTGCACCGGTTCGCCCGGGGTCTGGGGTCCGTGCGCGACCAACAGTGCGCAGCTCGCGGTCGCCGAAATCAACAAGCGCGGCGGCATTTTGGGCCGCGAGATCGAGCTTTCCATCTACGACGCCGGCGGACCGCTTGATAAGGTCCTGAACCTCGCCGAGCAGGCGATCGCCTTCGACGAGATCGATCTCATCGTCGGATTGCACACCAGCGCGGTCCGTGTCGGCCTGCGCGACGTCACCAGGCGGCATCGCATCCCCTACATCTACACGCCGGTCTATGAAGGCGGCGAGCGGACGCCGGGCGTGATGGCGATCGGCGAGACGCCGCGCTGGCAGAGCCGGCCGTCGATCCACTGGCTTGCCGACGTCAAGAAGGCGCAGCGCTGGTACCTGATCGGCAGCGATTACGTCTGGCCCTGGCAATCGCACCGTGCGGTGAAGAACTACATCAGGGAAACCGGCGGCCAGGTCGTCGGCGAGGAGTTCGTTCCCCTCGGCGAGGACAATCACGAGCCGCATCTGGCGCGTATCCGTTCCGCGAGACCCGACGTCGTGCTCATCTCGCTGATCGGCACGGACAGCAGCGCTTTCAACCGCGCCTTCGGCGAATGCGGCTTAGGTGCCACCACGCTGAGGTTCGCGGGGGCCATGGACGACACCGTGCTGCTCGGTATTGGCGCCGACAACAGCGAGAACATGTTCTGTGCTTCCGGCTATTTCACCGGCACCGGCGCGCGCGCCAATGACGACTTCCAGAGCCGCTATCGCGCCATGTTCGGGCCGAATGCGCCGCCGATCGGCTCGGTCGGACAATCCAGCTACGAAGGCCTGCGTTTCCTGGAGGCCGTGGCCAACAAGGCTGGTTCGTTGGCGATGGCGCCCATGCTCGCGGCCGGTCGCAACATCGTCTACAGCGGCGCCCGCGGTCCTGTCGCCGTCCGGAACGGGCACGCGCGGATGCCGATGCATCTCGCCGAGGCCGACGGTCTCGACTTCAAGCTGATCAAGCCGATCTGACATCGCCGCGGCGATCTGCGGGCCTAAACGCAAAATAATACTTGAAAAGGAAAATATTTCCGTTTTGAATGTTCCTGCGGGGCCGGTGATGCGTGCGTCGTGCCGGGGCGGCCGCGCCTAACGTTCGTTTCAAGAAACTCCAGGAGAGCGCCGTGACAGTTGTCCTTCCCACGCCAGCCCAACTTCGTGATGTCGCCGAGCAGTGCGGCCTTTCGCTGACCGACGGCGACGTCGCCTCGTTCCGCGGCCTGATGCAGGGCTCGATCGATGCCTACAATCTCGTGGGCGCGATGCCGGACGAGGTGCCGGAGGTGAAATATCCGCGCACGCCGGGCTATCGCCCCTCGCCGGAGGAAAATCCGCGCAACGCCTGGTATCGCAAGTCGACCGTGAAGGGAGCTTCAAGTGGCAAGCTCAAGGGCAAGACCGTCGCGCTGAAAGACAACATCATGCTGGCCGGCGTGCCCATGATGAACGGCTCGACGACTCTGGAAGGCTACGTCCCCGATTTCGATGCCACCATCGTGACGCGCATGCTCGATGCCGGCGCCGAGATCGCGGGTAAGGTGCACTGCGAATCCTTCTGCATGTCGGGCGGCAGCCACACCAACGCGGTTGGGGCCGTCCATAATCCCCACAAGATGGGCTATTCCGCCGGCGGTTCGTCCTCGGGCAGCGGTGTCGTCGTTGCGCTGGGCGAAGTCGATATGGCGATCGGCGGCGACCAGGGCGGCTCGATCCGCATGCCGTCCTCGTTCTGCGGAACCTATGGCATGAAGCCGACCTGGGGCCTCGTGCCCTACACCGGCATCATGCCGATCGAGATCTTCGTCGATCACACCGGCCCGATGACCGCGACCGTTGCCGACAACGCGCTGCTGCTCGAGGTGCTCGCCGGCGACGATGGCTACGATCCCCGCATCAAGGCTCCGAAAGTCGAGGAGTACACCAAGGCGCTCGGCCAGGGTGTGAAGGGCATGAAGATCGGTATCCTCAAGGAAGGCTTCGAGCAGGCGACCGCGGAAGCTGCCGTCAGCGAAAGCGTTCGCGAAGCCGCCAAGCGCTTCAAGGATATCGGTGCCACCGTCGAGATCGTTTCGATCCCGATGCACCTCGTCGGCCCCGCGATCTGGACCCCGATTGGCACCGAGGGCATGACCCAGACCATGATGTATGGCGACGGTTACGGCCTCTCCCGCGCCGACCTCTACTCGACCACGCTGATGGATTTTCATCGTGGCTGGCGCCGGCAGGCGGACTCGCTGTCCGAGACGACAAAGCTGTTCCTGATGCTGGGCACCTACATCAACAATACCTTTGGTCCCCGCTACTACGGCAAGGCGCTCAATATCTCGCGGCGCCTGACTGCGGCCTACGACAAGGCCTTTGGGGAATACGACCTCCTGTTACTGCCGACGACGCCGATGAAGGCGACCAAGCTGCCGGAGCCGACGGCGAGCCGCGAGGACTACGTTGCCCGTGCACTGGAGATGATCACCAATACCGCGCCGTTCGACATCACCCATCATCCCGCGATGTCGCTGCCCTGCGGCATGGTCGATGGCCTGCCCGTCGGCCTGATGCTGGTCGGCCGCATGTTCGAGGAATCCACCATCTACCGCGCTGCGCACGCCTTCGAGCAGATCGGCGACTGGAAGAAGATGTGAGCGAGGCGTTGATGCAGACGAACGGAAGATCAGAGCGGTTTCGAGCGAAGTGGATACCGGTTCGCGTGAAGAAAACGCGTCAAAACAAGAATCCACCAAATGGCTAACGCGTTCGTCGCGGCGTTCGAGATCCTGAGCTTTGGCGCGATCATCGTCCTGATCGTGCTGGGGCTCGGGATCATCGCCAGCATGATGGGCATCTTCAACTTCGCGCAGGGCGAGTTCGTCCTGCTCGGGGCCTATATCACCTATCTCGCTTATGCCAACGGCCTGCCGATCTGGGTCGGCATGGTTGCGGCGCCCTTCCTGGTCGGTGCGCTCGGCTTTGTGCTGGAGGCGCTGATCATCCGCCGCTTCTATGCCGCGCCGATCGTGGCGATGCTCGGCACCTACGCGCTCGGCCTGATCATCCGTGAAACCGTGCGCGGCCTGATCGGCGGCTTCTATCTCACCGTGCCGGAGCCGATTGGCGGCTCGATCGACATCGGCACCATGCACATTTCGGCGTGGCGCTTCACCATCATCGTCATCACGCTGATGGTGATGGTCGGCTGCTATCTCCTGCTGTCGCGCACCAGTTTTGGCCTCCGCATGCGCGCCACGCTGGAAAATCCGTCGCTCGCGCGTGCGTCAGGCATCTCGACCCCGCTGATGTACGGCGCCACCTTTGCGTTTGGCTCGGCGCTCGCCGGCCTTGCCGGCGCTCTGATCGTGCCGGTGTTCAGCCTCTACGCCGATCTCGGCATCCGCTTCCTGATCCAGGGCTTTGTCGCCGTCATGGTCGGCGGAGTCGGGTCCTTCATCGGCCCCGTCGCCGGCGCGGGTGTGATCGGAACGCTCAGTGCGGCGCTGCCCTGGGTCATGGCACCTGTGGTCGCCGATGTCCTCGTCTTCGTCCTCGCCATTGCTTTCATCAAATTCCGGCCACAGGGCCTCATCGCTGGAAAAGGGGTTTAGTCACATGTTCGATCGTCAACTCTCACGCCGCCGCTTCATGTCCAATCTCGCCTTCGCGTCCGGTGCGGTCGCGACCGGTGTCGGCAGCTGGGTGATCCCGGCACCGTGGGCCAACGCGGCCGAAGCCCCGATCAAAGTCGGCATCGCAACCGACCTCACCGGTCCGATCGCCTATGCCGGCAACGCCGACGCCAACGTCGCCAAGATGGTGATCAAGGAGATCAACGCAGGCGGCGGCCTGCTCGGTCGTCCGCTCGAGCTCTACATCGAGGACACCGCATCGAACGAATCGGTTGCGGTGGGCAACGTGCGCAAGCTGATCCAGCGCGACAAGGTCGACATGGTGCTGGGCGGCATCACCTCGTCGATGCGCAACGCGATCAAGGACCCGATCGTGGCGCGCGGCAAGACGCTCTACATCTATCCGCAGCTCTACGAAGGCAAGGAGTGCACGCCCTATCTGTTCTGCACCGGGCCGACGCCGGCGCAGCAATGCGACGAGTTCATCCCCTGGCTGGTCAAGAACGGTGGCAAGAAGTTCGCGCTGCCGAGCGCCAATTATGTCTGGCCGCACACGCTCAACGTCTATGCCCGCAAGGTGATCGAGGCCAACGGCGGCGAGGTCGTGTTCGAGGAATACTATCCGCTTGACCAGGTCGACTTCTCGGCGACCGTCAACCGCATCATCTCCAACAAGGTCGACGTCGTCTTCAACACCGTCATTCCGCCGGGCGTCGGCCCGTTCTTCAAGCAACTCTATGAGGCGGGCTTCCTCAAGAACGGCGGCCGTCTGGCCTGCGTCTACTACGATGAGAACACGCTCAACATCAATCAGGCTGCCGAGATCGAAGGACTCGCGAGCTGCCTCGATTATTTCAAGGTGCTGACCAAGGAGAACCCGTTCGACGCGAAAATCCAGGCCGCCTACGAGAAGGATTTTCCAGGTAACTTCCTGTTCGCCGCCGGCAGTGCTGCGACCGGTACCTATCGCGGCCTCAAGCTGTGGGAAGCGGCCGTCAAGGAAGCCGGCAAGGTCGACCGCGACTCGGTTGCCGCCGCGCTCGATCACGCCAAGATCGCCGAAGGTCCGGGCGGACCGGCCGAGATGGTGCCCGGCAAGCGGCACTGCAAGATGAAGATGTACACGGCGGTTGCCAAGGCTGGCAATTACGAGATCGTCGGGCGCAGCGACGGGCTCGTCGATCCGAAAGAGTGCTAAAGCAGAATGCCGAAGTCGATGGGTGCAGTGAAGCAGGCCGTCCCCGCCGAGATCGGCGGGGAGATGGACGTCGCCATGGGTAGCAGCGGAGTGGCGGGACAGGCCGCGGCGGGACGAAAAGTCCTGCCGATCGTGGAGGGCGTCGTGCTTGTCGCCGCGCTGGTCGCCCCGCTGGTGCTGCAGGATTACCTCACGGTGTTCGCGACGCGTGTCATCATCCTCGCGCTGTTCGCGTTGTCGTTCGATCTGGTGTGGGGCTATGCCGGCATCATGAGTTTTGGCCAGGCCCTGTTCTTCGGCTCGGCCGGCTATGGCGTCGCGCTGCTCGCACGCGACCTCGAGATCACCAACATCCTGCTGGTGCTGCCTGCGGGCACCATCATCGGCCTCACCTTCGCGCTCCTGCTCGGCGGCTTCCTGCTGCTGGGCCGGCATCCCTCCAGCGTGATCTTCGTGTCGCTCGGCACGCTCACCGGTTCCTATGCCGCCGATCGCCTCGCGCGCGGCTGGTACTATCTCGGCGGCCAGAACGGCATTCCCTCGATCTCGTCGATGACACTCGGCGGCTACGAATTCTCGGAAGGGCCGGCGTTCTATTATCTCGTGCTCGGCATCCTCGTCGTCGTCTATTTGCTTTGCCGCTTCCTGGTGCGCTCGCAGTTTGGCCTCGCGCTCGCAGGCCTGCGCGAGAACGAGCAGCGCATCGCCTTCTTCGGCTACAAGGCGCAGCACCTGAAGGCGATCATCTTTGCGATCGGCGGCGCCATCGCGGGGCTCGCCGGCAGCCTTTATGCCTTCCACGAGGGCTTCGTCTGGCCCAACATGGTCGGCGTCGTCGTCTCGACGCAAGTGGTGCTCTATGTGCTGTTCGGCGGTTCCGGCACCCTGATCGGTGCCGTCATCGGCACGGTGATCGTCGAGGGCGTCAGCTTCTGGCTGTCGGACAATTATCGCGACATCTGGCCGATCATTCTGGGATTGTTGCTGCTGCTGGTGATCCTGTTCCGGCCGCTCGGCCTGATCAGTTTCGTGCTCGGCGAGCGCGAGCGCGTTGGCAGTTTTGGTGCGCAGGGCAAGGAGAAGCGCGATGCTTCTTGAAGCTGCCGGCATCTCAAAGATATTCGGCAAGCTCACCGCGCTCGATGGCGCCGCGCTCATCGTTGGCGAGAACGAGTTTCACGGCCTGATCGGCCCGAACGGCTCGGGCAAGAGCACGCTGATGAAATGCATCGCCGGCGCCGAGGTGCCGACGCAGGGCAAGGTCTCCTTCGTCAACACCGACATCACCGCCTTCACGCCGACCGAGCGGGCGCGCGCCGGCATGAGCCTGAAATTCCAGATCACGAGCGTGCTGCCGTCGCTGACGCTGTACGACAACGTCCTGCTCGCACTGCAGGCGCAGTCCTCGCTGCTCGATCTCGTGCTCTCGCGCACGCGCGGGCTGCTGCATGATCAGGTCATGACCATGCTGACGCAGTTCCGCCTTGCCGATCGCGCCTTCGATGCCGCGGCCGCGCTGTCGCACGGCCAGCAGCAATGGCTGGAGATCGCGATGGCGCTCGCGGGCAAGCCAAAACTTCTGTTGCTCGACGAGCCGACCGGCGGCATGAGCCTGGAGGAGCGCCGCGTGACAGGCGAACTATTGCAGCCGATCAAGAAACATTGCTCGCTCGTCATCGTCGAGCACGACCTCGATTTCATCCGCGACATCTGCGATCGGTTGACCGTGCTCGACCAGGGCAAGGTGCTGGCATGCGGCACCGTGTCCGAGATCCAGGCCAACAAATCCGTCCAGGAGATCTATCTGCGCCGTGCCTGAATTTTTGGACATCAAGCATCTCGACGCCGGCTATGGCCGCAGTCAGGTCCTGTTCGACGTCAATCTCGGCATCCCCTGGCGCGGCGGCGTCGCGGTGCTCGGGCGCAATGGCGCGGGCAAGACCACGCTGATGAAGACCATCGTCGGCGAGTTGCCGGCGTGGAAGGGCGAAGTCGCGTTCGACGGCCGCGACATCAGCCGACGCGCGACGCAGGAGCGCGTCCGCGCCGGCATCGGCTACGTGCCGCAGGAGCATTCGGTGTTCGCGCGCCTGTCGGTGCGCGACAATCTCGCGGTCGGCTCGCTGGCGAGCAGAAAGGCCGACGCAGTCGACCACGTGCTGACGATCTTCCCAAAACTCGGCCAGCGCCTCGACCAGCCCGCCGGCACGCTCTCCGGCGGCGAGCGCAAGATGCTCGCCATCGGCCGCGCCATGCTGGGCGATCCAAAATTGCTGCTGCTGGATGAGCCGACCGAAGGCGTCTGGATCGGCGTGATCGAGGAGATCACCGAGCGCCTGATCGAACTCGCCAGGAATATCGCCGTCATCATCGTCGAGCAGCACCTCGACCTCGCGCTCCGCGTCGCCGACTACGCCTACGTGCTGGATCGCGGAAGGGTCGCGCTGCAAGGGCAAGCGGGCGAGGTGAGGAGCAATCCGGAGCTGATGCGGTATCTGGCGCCGTAAATATTCACGCGCGGAACGCCCGCTTACTTCACCGCTCCAAACCGGCTGTCGAACGAGTTCGACGATATCACCGGCGCCGCGCCCATCATTTGCGACGCATCACTCGCGCCATCCGAGACCGATTGCTTCAGCGCCGGACGTGTCGCCGCGAGGCGCGTATCGGGCTGCTTCGCCGGCTCGACCGGCCTGGCGGCTGCTACAGCCGGCTTCGGCGCGTCCTTCGCGGCATCGTGGTGACCGGGCACGAACCGCGTCACTGCGGCCTTCAGCCTGGAGGCCGTGCTCGGCGCTGCGGGCGCGGGGGTTACCGACGCGGTCGCTTGCGGCGCTGCTGATGCGGTCGCCGTCGTGTCGGCGATGCTCATGCCCATCTTGCGGCCGAGATTGGAGAAGAAGCCGCCGGATTTCGCGGCTGGTGCAGCGGTGGCAACGCGCGTGTTGGTTGCGGGTGCGGTGACCGCCACGACCGGCTCCTCCTGCGGCGCGGCTGCGACCGCCTCGAGATTCGGCTTCGGCGGATTGACGGTGCCGGGAATCGTGCCCGGCGCCTTCGACATCGACAGCATCTGCAGCGTATTGCCTTCGGCGCCTTCCGACAGGCCGGTCGAGCCTTCCGGAATCTTCGCCGCAAAAATCTTGTTCATGCCGCCGTCGATGCCGGTGTTCATCCGCGCCACGGGCGTACCGCGGGCGACGAGCTTGTTGTACTCGGCCTCGTCGCGCTGCTCCTTTCCACGTACGGCGCTGGCGATGTCCTCGGGGATCACATAGGCCGGGCACTTGGCCGAGGCGTCGAACACGGGATCGCGCTTCGCATCGGGCGCCTTGGCCGCGTCGAAGACGTACTTCTTCTCACAGAAGTCGACCTTCGGCTCCTGCCGCGTCACCTCGAAATGATCATAGCCTTCCTTGATCATTTTCCAGAAGGCCATGTTCGGATTGTTGCGGTGCTTGGCCATGTTCACCGGCGTCATCCTGAACGGATACGCCTGGAACTGGAACGCCTTCTGGCCGCCGAAGAAGGACTCGCGGCCGAGCGAATAGATCTCCGCGATCTGCTCGTCGGTCATGGCGTAGCAGCCACGCGACGAGCAATCGCCATGCACCATCAGCTGCGAGCCGGTGCGGCCGAGTGCCTTGTCGAACGCGTTGGGGAATCCGGTGTTGAACGAGAGGTAATAGGCCGACTGCGGATTCATCTGGCTCGGGTTGATCGAGTAGAATCCTTCCGGCGCCTGGCGGTCGCCTTCGCGCACCTTCGGACCGAGATCGCCCGACCAGCGGCAGATCGGATAGGTCTTGAGCAGCGCGAACTGGCCGGAGCGGGTCTGCTTCCAGATCTCGAGCTCGGCCTCCGACTTGAACAGGCGGATCAGGATCGGCGATTGCAGGTCCATGTCCTTCTCGCCCATCGCGGCGACGAGCTTTGGCGAGACCGGCTGATTGGCCTTGGCGTTGGTCGCGAGCGAGACCTGGTCGGTATCGCAGCCGGCCAGCACAATGCTGGCCGCTAGCGCAACCGAAGCCAAAAGCGCACGAGCAAGCGAACGAGAATTCAAGATGGACCCCACGACGTGCCGGGCAAGGAGCGCGAACCCCAATTTTTGGAGCATGGCCTGACCGGAGAACCGGACTTTATTCAGACCAAGCCCCAGCGCTTATGCCCTGAAGCCATTGATTAAAATTCTAACCTCCGGCCTCAAGCGTCGCAACCCGACCGGGGATCACGAGCCCGTTGGCCGACAGGCGTGGTCAACAGAGACTTAATCTGGGCCGTAACTTGGGACTCAATGGGGCTTGGCAGCCAAGCCCTACTGAGATCGCCGATTTGGGCAAAAAAAGGGTTAATACGGGGTTAGCGGCCACCTCTTTACCTCCCGCGCTTGCGGGGGAGGGAGCGCACCGCCGTTGGGGCGCCGGAATCCGCCCGGATCAGCCCAGTTTCCGGCCGATATCGAGGAATTTCTGCCGGCGCTGCTTGCGGATGGCGTCGCCGTCCAAGTCTCGCATCTCGTCGAAAGCTTTGGCAATGGCGTCACCCGTGGTGGCGATCATGGCGGCGGGGTCGCGGTGGGCGCCGCCGACCGGCTCCTTCAAAATGCTGTCGATCACCCCGAAGCGCAGCATGTCCTGCGCGGTGATCTTCATGTTGTTGGCGGCTTCCTGCGCCTTGCTGCCGTCGCGCCAGAGGATGGAGGAGGCGGCCTCGGGCGAGATCACGCTGTAGATCGCATGCTCCAGCATCAGCACCTTGTTGGCGGTGGTGATGGCAATCGCACCGCCCGACATGCCCTCGCCGGTGATGATGGCGACGTTCGGCACGGTCAGCGCCATGCAGGCATCGGTCGAGCGCGCGATGGCTTCGGCCTGGCCGCGCTCTTCGGCGCCGATGCCGGGATAGGCGCCGGCGGAATCGGCGAGCGACAGCACCGGCAGGCCGAACCGCTCGGCCATCTCCATCAGCCGCACGCATTTGCGATAGCCCTCGGGCCGCGCCATGCCGAAATTGTGCTTGATGCGGCTCTCGGTGGAATCGCCCTTTTCCTGGCCCATCACGCAGATGGCTTCGCCGCGGAAACGGCCGAAGCCGGCAACCAGCGCCTCGTCCTCGCCGAACTTGCGGTCGCCCGCGAGCGGGGTGAATTCGGTGATCAGGCCCTTGATGAAGTCGTTGAAATGCGGCCGCTGCGGATGCCGCGCGACCAGCGTCTTCTGCCACGGCGTCAGGTTGAGATAGAGGTCGGCCAACGCCTGCGCCGCCTTGTCCTCGATCCGGCCGATCTCCTCGGCGATATCCGTGCCGGAGGCCGCGAGCGTCCGCAGCTCGTCGACCTTGGAGTCGAGCTCGGCGACGGGCTTTTCGAAGTCGAGATAGCTGCGCATCTGGTCTGGCATCAACTCTATATAGAGGGGCGGGGCGAGAGAGCGAAGCGAGGTTGGCTTCTGGATAAGAAGTGTAGCTTCTTCAAGGGGTTCACCTGTGCGCTCCACGGGAGAGCGCCAAATCACGGTTGAGGCCACGGCTCTTTCTGCGGAGATGTGGCCGAAGTCAAGGCGGTTTCGGCCGCCGCTGCGCAGCGGCGGTTACTTCTCCGCCAGCGGGTGCAGATCGCGCACCAGGCTCTTCAGCCGCTCCTCGACCACGTGGGTATAAATCTGGGTGGTCGAGATATCGGTGTGGCCGAGCAGGGTCTGCACGATGCGCAGATCGGCGCCATTGTGCAGCAGGTGGCTGGCAAACGCGTGGCGCAGCACGTGCGGGGAGACCAGGCGCGCTTGAAGCCCCGAGGCGACCGCGAGCTCCTTCAGGTCGCGAGCAAAATGCTGGCGCGTCAGATGCCCGCTTTCGCCGAACGATGGAAACAGCCATTTCGTCGTGGCTGCACTGCCCTTCTTCTCGCCCTTCGCCGCTTCCGTCGCCGCGAGATAATCCGCCATCGCCTGCCGCGAGGCCTCGTTGAGCGGCACCAGGCGTTCCTTGTCGCCCTTGCCGCGCACCACGATCATGCGGGCGTCGCGTTTCGCGGCCGTGCGCGGCAGCGACACCAGCTCGGAGACGCGCAGGCCCGTCGCATAGAGCACCTCGAGCAGGCAATAGAGCCGCAAAGCGCGCAGCCGCTGCGACGGCGAGGCGTCCGCCGCCTCACTCAATTCCTTGGCGCGCTGGAGCATGCGATCGACATCGGCAATCGACAGGACCTTTGGCAGGCCGCGGCCGCGCTTGGGGCCGGACAGAATCGCCGCGGGATCTTCGCTGCGGATGCGCTCATTCAGCAGAAAGCGGAACAGATGCCGCATCGCAGACAGCCGCCGCGCGACGCTGGAGGATTTGAAGCCGCGCGCATCGAGATCGCCCAGATAGTCGCGCAGGACTTGCGTTTCGGCGTCCGCAAATGTGTGACCGACACGGCCGAGAAACTCGGAGAAATCGGTGAGGTCGCGGCGATAGGCGTCGAGCGTATTGGGCCCGGCGCCCTGTTCCGCTGCGAGCATGTCGAGGAACAGGCCGGTGAGCTTGGTATCTGAGGGCTTGCTGGCGGACGATTTGCGCATGCCCCGGAAGCTAGCTCCTATTTCTTGAGAAACTTATCCGGTGGGATCGTCACCGTCATTTCCCGCGGCTTCGGATTGACGAAGTTGGCCAGCGCGAAAACCGCGCCATAGACGATGCCGGCGAGCACGGCGACGACCGTCAGGAAGCGGAACAGGCTGGGCATCGGGTAAGCTCTCGACGAGGGTCTTGAACGGGCAAATTAACCAATGAAATCATCCAACATGTTCGCCGTTTCGTGGCAAGAGTCCTCTGGCGAGGGCCCCGAGGGGGTCGTATAGGTGGCCAGGGATGCCGCCTTTGGCGGCAGATTGAGCGAGATCCAGAGCAAGATCCAATGTCCGACGCCGCATTGCCAGCACAAACGAGCCCTGAGGCCGACATCCTGTCGGCGTTGGGCGCGCGTTCGATCGTGCTGGTCGGCATGATGGGCGTCGGCAAATCGACCATCGGCCGCCGCATGGCGGCGCGGCTCAAGTTGCCCTTTGTCGATGCCGACACCGAGATCGAGGCGGCGGCCGGCATGACCATACCGGAGATTTTCGAGCGCCATGGCGAGCTGCATTTTCGTGACGGCGAGGCCCGCGTGATCGCGCGTCTTCTCGACGGCGGCCCCATCGTGCTGGCAACCGGCGGCGGCGCCTTCATGCGCGAGGAGACGCGGAGCCGCATCGCGGCCAGGGCGATTTCGATCTGGCTCAAGGCGGACCACGACGTCATCATGCGCCGTGTGCGCCGCCGTGCCGACCGCCCGCTGCTCCAGACCGCCGATCCCGAAGGAACCGTGACGCGCCTGCTCACCGAGCGCGAGCCGGTCTACGGCCATGCCGACCTCACCATTGCCTCGCGCGACGTCCCGCATGACAGAATCGTCGAGGAGACCATCGAGACGCTGCGCGCCCATCTCTGTGGCGAGAGCGTATCCCAACCGTCAGCCGACGTCGCGAGTGCCGTTCGATGACCGCGCCTTTGAAGCATTCCGATCCTGTTAACGTCGACGTCGCGCTCGGTGATCGCGCTTACGATATCGTCATCGGCCGCGGCGTGCTGTCCTCGCTCGGCGAACGCGTCGCTGCTCTACGCCCGGGCGTGCGGACCGCCATCGTCACCGACCGCACCGTTGCAAAATATTGGCTCGAGCCGACGGAAGCCTCGTTGGCGGCCGCCGGCATCTCGACATCGCGCATTGTCGTCGAGGAAGGCGAGATTTCAAAAACCTATGCCGGCCTCGAGAAGGTCGGCGAGGCGCTGATTGCGGCCAAGATCGAGCGCAACGATCTCGTCATCGCGCTCGGTGGCGGCGTGGTCGGCGATCTCGCCGGCTTTGCCGCAGCGATCCTGCGCCGCGGTGTCGATTTCGTGCAGGTGCCGACCTCGCTGCTGGCGCAGGTCGATTCCAGCGTCGGCGGCAAGACCGGCATCAACTCGCCGCAAGGCAAGAATCTCCTTGGTGCCTTCCACCAGCCGGTGCTGGTGATTGCCGACACCGCCGTGCTCGACACGCTGTCGCCGCGGCAATTCCGCGCCGGCTATGCCGAGGTCGCCAAATACGGCGTGCTCGGCGACGAGGCGTTCTTCACCTGGCTTGAGAAGAACTATTCCGACATCTTCAAGGGCGGTTCGGCGCGCGAGCACGCGATCGCGACCTCCTGTCGCGCCAAGGCCGGTGTCGTCTCGCGCGACGAGCGCGAGACCGGCGAGCGCGCGCTGCTCAATCTCGGCCACACCTTTGGTCACGCGCTGGAAGCCGCGACCGGCTTCTCCGACCGCCTGTTCCACGGCGAGGGCGTTTCGATCGGCATGACGCTGGCCGCGCAGTTCTCGGCGGAACTCGGCATGATCGGCGAGGCCGATGCGGCCCGCGTCGAGCGTCACCTCATCGAAGCCGGCCTTCCGACACGCTTGCAGGACATCGCGGGTTTTGCGCAGGAAGGTTTGGCGGATGCCGATGCGCTGATGGCGCTGATGGCGCAGGACAAGAAGGTCAAACGAGGCAAGCTCACCTTCATCCTGCTGGAGGCCGTAGGTCGCGCCGTCATCGCGAAAGACGTGGAGCCGACTCCGGTGCGCGATTTCTTGAAAGAGAAGCTCGCGCAAAAGGCCTGAAACGCGTCAAAACAAGAAACCAGAGTGTCTCATGGATTGGCTCGGCTTCACCTTCGTCATCATCTGCCTGCTCGTGTCCGGTTTCTTCGCCGCGAGCGAGACCGCGCTGACCGGCGCCTCGCGCGCCAGCATGCTGCGGCTCTCCAAGCAGGGTAACCGCGACGCCGATGTGGTCTCGAAACTGCTCGACATGCGCGAGCGCCTGATCGGCGCGCTGCTGCTCGGCAACAACATCGCCAATATCAGCGCATCCGCGCTTGCCACCAGCATCTTCACGGCCTGGTTCGGCGATGTCGGCGTGCTCTATGCCACCGGCCTGATGACGGCGCTGGTCGTGATCTTCGCGGAGGTGCTGCCCAAGACCATCGCCATCAACGCGCCGGACCGCATGGCGCTCGCGGTCGCGCGCCCGATGCGAATGACGATGTACGTGCTGGGGCCGCTGCTGCGGGTCGTGGAAGTCATCGTGCGCCTGCTGATGCGTCTGTTCGGTCTGGCGGGCGAGCACCAGGCAATCCTGTCGCCGACCGAGCGCCTGCGTGGCGCGGTCGACCTCTTGCACCACGAGGGCAAGGTCGAGAAGCAGGATCGCGATATGCTCGGGGGCCTTCTGGATCTCCGCGAGCTTCAGGTCTCCGACGTCATGATCCATCGCACCGAGATGATCATGATCAACGCCGATTTGCAGCCGGAGGAATTGGTGCGCGAGGTGCTGGCGACCGAATATACCCGCATTCCGCTCTGGCGCGAGAAGCCCGAAAACATCATCGGGGTGCTTCACGCCAAGGATCTCTTGCGCGCGATCCGCGTCTCCGACGGCGACACCTCGCGCATCGACGTCTCGGCCATCGCGTTGCCGCCCTGGTTCGTGCCGGAGATGCGGCCGGTGTCCGAGCAGCTGAAGGCATTCCGTCGCCGCAAGACCCATTTCGCGCTCGTCGTCGACGAGTACGGCGAAGTTGAAGGCCTTGTGACGCTGGAAGACATTCTGGAAGAGATCGTCGGTGACATCTCCGACGAGCACGACGTCGTTGTCGCCGGCGTGCGCGCCCAGCCGGATGGCTCGGTCGTCGTCGACGGCTCGGTGCCGATCCGCGATCTCAACCGCGCCATGGACTGGCGTCTGCCCGATCAGGAGGCAACCACGGTGGCGGGCCTCGTCATTCACGAGGCGCAATCGATCCCCGACCGCGGCCAGAGCTTTACGTTCCACGGCTTCCGCTTCCGCGTCCTCCGCCGCGAACGCAACCGCATCACGGCGCTCCGTATTTCACCGGTGCCGCGTGAGGCGGAGTTGGAGGGAGCGAAGCCGAAACGGGCAGGGACGTCGTTCTAGGTGTCGCGTGACCCTGTCGACCCTCATGGTGAGGAGCGCCGCAAGGCGCGTCTCGAACCATGCAAGGCCAAGATGCCGCAGCGGGGGCCTCTATCCTTCGAGACGCGCGCAAGAGCGCGCTCCTCAGGATGAGGGGAATCGCGCAATTTGCCGTTCGAATTAGCGAGTTACCTCTCGCCTTCCCCCGGCGCCTGCGCGTGGATCGCCAGGGCGTGCACGCTGCCGGAGAGTTCCGCGGCCAACGTCGCATTTATCATGCGATGACGGTCGACCCGGCTCTTCCCTTTGAACGCCTGAGACACGATATAAACGCGGAAGTGCGTCTCGCCGCTCGGCCGATGGCCTGCGTGGCCCTCATGCAAATGTGACTCGTCGACGACCTGCAAGCTTTCCGGCGTGAAAGCTTCCTGCAACTTGTTGCTGATAGTGTCTTTCATAACCATGACTGCCATTAAGGCATGCGATCGCGCTCCGTCAATTGCCATAGGCCGCCTCTGGCGGCCGTTCTAAAAAACGCCGAAGTGAGACTTCCGCTACGGGTTTTGTCCTAATTGCAATGTCAAGACTTGAAGGTTTTTGCATTGCGTAGTCAAAGTTAGCCATGCCGATCGATTCATCAAAGTTCTTCGACTCTATCCGCGTGAAGCCGCGGGGCAAGCAGCCCGAGGTGAAGCCGCGCGATACCGTGGCCGCCTGCGAATGGACCGGGTGTCAGAACAAGGGCGCGCACCGCGCGCCCAAAGGACGCGATAACCAGCGCGAGTACTGGCACTTCTGCCTGGACCACGTGCGCGAGTACAATCAGAACTACAATTTCTTTTCCGGCATGAATGCCGACGCGGTCGCGCGGTACCAGAAGGATGCGCTGACCGGCCATCGTCCGACCTGGAAGATGGGCGCCAATGGCGGCGTCAAGAAGGGCGCGGAGGCCGAGATCGACGGTGCCTTCGATCCGTTCAGCATGTTCCAGGAGCTTAACGGCCGTACCGGTTGGCGGAAGGGTCCAGAGGCCGCCCAGCCCAAGGTCGAAACGCGCAAGGTGATGAACGCCGAGCGCAAGGCGCTCCAGGTGATGGGCCTTGGTCCCAGTGCCACGCTCGCCGACGTCAAGAGCAAGTACAAGGCGCTGGTGAAGCAGCACCACCCCGACGCCAATGGCGGCGACCGCTCCACCGAGGATCGCCTGATCGAGATCATCAAGGCGTATAATTATCTGAAGACGGTGGTACGGGAAGTCTGAGCCTTGCGGCCTTCTCTGGTGTCGTCCCTGCTTTCACAAGGACGACAGTATCGTAGGGTGGGCAAAGCGGAGCGTGCCCACGACTTCTGGTGCAATTTCGGATCGATGGTGGGCACGGCGCAAATGCGCCTTTGCCCACCCTACGATTCCGGATTCGCGGAGAACCTCACGCCTCCGGCATAGCCCCCACATAGGACGAACTCGGCCGGATCAACCGTCCCGTCCGTTGCTGCTCGCGCGCATGCGCGGTCCAGCCTGCTGCGCGTGCCACCGCGAAGATCGGCGTGAATGCCTGCCTTGGAATCGCCAGCGCATCGAGCAGGATCGCGGTGAAGAACTCGACATTGGTCTCCAGCGGCCGGTCCGGATTCTTCTTGCGCAGGGCGCCGCGGATATAGGCCTCGACCTCGCCGGCAAACGGCAGGTCGGCTCCGTTTGAGGCGAGCGCCTCGACCGCGGTCTTGAGCACGTCGGCGCGGGGATCGCGCACGCGATAGACACGGTGACCAAAGCCCATCATCCGCTCGCCGCGTGCGAGCGCCGCATCCACCCAGGGCTGGATCCGTTCGCGCGAGCCGATCGCGTCGAGCATTTCCAGCACCGGCTCCGGTGCGCCGCCATGCAGCGGGCCGGTCAGCGCGCAATAGCCGGCGGTCACGGCGGCGAACAGATCGGCTTGCGTCGAGGCCACCACGCGCGCGGTGAAGGTCGAGGCGTTCATGCCGTGGTCGCTGGCGGTGACGAGATAGGCATCGAGCGCGGTGATTTCGCGCGCAGCGGGCGCCCGTCCATGCAGCATGCGCAGCGTATCCGCGGCATGGCTCACGTTCGGATCGGGCGCGACGGGATCAAGCCCTTTCGCGCGGCGAACCAGTGCGCCCGCGATCACCGGAAACGCACCGACGATGGTCGCTTCATGCTCAAGCCCATGCTCGGCGCGCAACCCCGCGACCGCTGCACGAAACCCGTCGATGATGCCCATGCCCTGGGTTGCCGGCAGCAACTCGTCCAGCCGCGCAAAGGCACGTTCGCGAGCCGCGCCCAGGCTCGACCGGACATTGGCTTCGGTGAGGGTGGTCTTGCTGGCGCCATTCCAGAGCCGGGCGGTGACGCCCTCAAAGCTCGATTTGACGGCGAGGCGGCCGACATACTCGCCGGCGATGATCAGCTCGCCGCGCTCGCCGTCGACATGGCTCAGCACGGTTTCCGCTGCGGGAACGCCGTCCAGCCCGATCTGGCTTTTGGTGAGGTGGATGTTCATGGCCTTATCTCCTTTGCACTGCACCAAGGAAAAATCGGGCCTCTCGACAGATTGATCAATCTTGATTACATAAATCAATATGAAAAATTCGGAAGGCCTATACCTCTCCGCGCGGGAAGCTGCGGCCGAGCTCGCGATCTCGCCGGCCACGCTCTACGCCTATGTCAGTCGCGGCCTGATCCGCTCCGAGCCGACACCGGACTCGCGCAAGAACCGCTATCGCGCCGAGGACGTCCGCGCCCTGAAGGAGCGCCGGGTGCCGTCGCCGGAGCCGCGTGGCCTGCGCAGCTTCGATGCCGAT
The DNA here is from genome assembly GCF_040549385.1 of Bradyrhizobium sp. LB11.1. Lineage (NCBI taxonomy): Bacteria > Pseudomonadati > Pseudomonadota > Alphaproteobacteria > Hyphomicrobiales > Nitrobacteraceae > Bradyrhizobium > Bradyrhizobium sp. LB11.1. The sequence continues at coordinate 73,014 of NZ_JBEPTH010000009.1, forward strand.
CTGCCGGTCATGGATACGGAGATCTCGACCATCACCGAGGAGGGCGCGATCTACCGTGGCGTCAACTGCATTGATCTCGCCGAGAACGACACGCTGGAGCACACCGCAACGCTGCTCTGGGACGTCTCCGACGTCGATCCCTTCGCGTCGGACAATCAGCCTGCGATGTCCGACGAGATGCGTGCGATTGCGGACGCCGCGCGCCGCGCAGCTCCGATCGATCGCGCCATCGCGGTGCTGGCACTCGCGACCAGCGCCGATCCCCGTGCTTTCACCCGCGCGCCCGATGGCCGCGCGATGGTCGGCGCGCGCATCGTCCGGCTTCTCGTCGCGATCATGCTCAATGCCGAGCCGTCGCCCGAGCCGCTGCATCAGCAGATCGCAAACGTCTGGGCACCCGACAACAAGCACGCGCCCGACCTCATCCGCCGCGCGCTGGTGCTGCTGGCCGATCATGAGCTGAACGCCTCGACCTTCACCGCGCGCTGCGCGGCGTCGACCGGGCTTAATCTCTACGACTCCGTCATCGCCGGCCTCGCTGCGCTGAAAGGCCCAAAACATGGCGGCGCCGGCGTGCTGGCCTCGCAGTTGGTCAAGACCCTGGTCGACCGCGACGTCGAGCCGATGGTGCGCGAGCGCGTTGCGCTCGGCGAGCGCTTTCCGGGCTTTGGCCACGGCGTCTACAAGCACGGCGATCCCCGCGCGCAATCGCTGCTGAACGCGTTGGCGCGCGCCGGCGCACCGCGCAAATTCACGCGCGAGGTCCCGGAGCGGATCGCGGAAGCGACCGGCGAGTTCGTCAACATCGACTATGTGCTCGCCGTGCTCGTGCACGCGCTGCGCTTACCCGCCGGCAGCGAGCTCGCGCTGTTCGCCATGGCCCGCAGCGTCGGCTGGATCGCGCATGCGAGCGAGCAATTGCAGTTCGGCAAGCTGATCAGGCCGCGGGCCAGGTATGTGGGACCGGCACCGGGGCGAAGGATGGGGGCTGGTAGTTAGAATAACTGTGGGCGTTCCGCTCTCCGCTGTCGTCCCTGCGAACGCAGTAACCCATACCGCGTGATCCATCGATTGCGGTCAGTAAGAGTACCGATGGACCAGTCTTCGCCAAACTACTCCCTGGGGTTATGGGTCCCTGCGTTCGCAGGGACGACCCCGGGGGTGGGAGCGGCGTCCTAAGCCCGCGGCTTGACCGCCGCCACGCTACCGCCGTTCCGCCGACGATAGATCCAAACCCCCACGCCCAGCATGATCGCCACGCCAACCACGGTCAAAATCCAGATGTGCCTGCCCGGATGCCCCTGGTGCGCCACCCCGAAATATTCGTGGAAGGCCGACACCGCCAATACGCCCGGCAGCACATGGGCGGGGGCCCAAGCCAGAATCGCCGGGATATTGATCGCGTAGAAGCGCACCGGCGGCATCCCCAGTGCGCCAGCCGTGACCGGTACGAAGGCGCGGATCGGGGGCACGAAGCGAGCAAAGAACACGGCCCAGGTGCCGTAGCGGTTGAAGAAGGTCTCGCTCTCCTCGACCACGCGGGGATAGTTGGTCAGCGGCCAGGTGTTGAGGATTTTGCGCTGCTGCCGGTGTCCGAGCCAATAGGCCGAGCCGTCGCCCAGCATGGCGCCGCTGGCTGCGGTCAACAGCACCCATTGCAGCTTCAGGTCCCCGCCCGGAACCAGCGCGCTCAACGCCAGGATGATGGTCGAGCCCGGAATCACCGATCCCAGCACTGGAACGGCTTCGAGAAGCGCTGCCAGGAACAGGGTCAGGTAGGCCAGCCACGCATGGACTGAAACGAAGGATATCAGGGGATCAAGGAAGGACGTCACGTCGTCTCTGTAGCAGGCTGGGGCATTCGGGTTCAGACCCTTACATAAGTAGGGAGAGGCGATGAAAGTGCCATTCGCTTGGGCCGGGCACCTATTCGGTACGAAATTTGGGCGAGATTTGCAGGGCAGCCTTCCAAAAATCGCGTTCCTTGCCTATCTAAATGAAAAGACAACGGAACTTTGATTGGGGCGCGGGCTTCTGCCGGCCGGTCGTCTCTGATAGGTTCGCAGCCGCACCCAGCCGCAGCCAACGTGCAAATAACTGGTCTCGGGATCGCCCGGGACCTCGGAGGATTGATGACGACCGCCGCCATGTCCAAAGTTGAGGAAGTTTCCGGTCTGCCCGACATGAAGGTGTCGGTGCGCCAGGTGTTCGGGATCGACACCGATCTCGAAGTGCCGGCCTATTCCGAAGTCGATCCTCACGTGCCCGAAGTCGATTCCGATTACCGCTTCGACCGCGCCACCACGCTTGCCATTCTCGCCGGCTTCGCACGCAACCGTCGCGTGATGGTGACCGGCTATCACGGCACCGGCAAATCCACCCATATCGAGCAGGTCGCTGCCCGCCTGAACTGGCCCTGCGTGCGCGTCAATCTCGACAGCCACATCAGCCGTATCGACCTCGTCGGCAAGGACTCGATCGTGGTCCGCGACGGCAAGCAGGTCACCGAATTCCGCGACGGTATTTTGCCCTGGGCGCTCCAGAACAACATCGCGCTGGTGTTCGACGAATACGATGCCGGCCGTCCCGACGTGATGTTCGTGATCCAGCGCGTGCTGGAGGTCTCCGGCCGCCTGACGCTGCTCGACCAGAACAAGGTGATCAAGCCGCATCCGGCGTTCCGCATGTTCTCGACGGCCAACACCGTCGGCCTCGGCGACACCTCGGGCCTCTATCACGGCACCCAGCAAATCAACCAGGGCCAGATGGACCGCTGGTCGATCGTCACCACGCTCAACTACCTCAGCCATGACGAGGAAGTGGAGATCGTGCTGGCGAAGGCCAAGCACTATCGCACGCCCGAGGGCCGCGACATCGTCAACAAGATGGTTCGCCTTGCCGATCTCTCCCGCAACGCGTTCGCCAACGGCGATCTGTCGACGGTGATGAGCCCGCGCACGGCGATCACCTGGGCCGAGAACGCCGACATCTTCGGCGATATCGGCTTCGCGTTCCGCGTCACCTTCCTCAACAAGTGCGACGAGCTCGAGCGTCCTTTGGTCGCCGAGTTCTACCAGCGCTGCTTCAACGCGGAGCTGCCGGAATCGGCAGTCAACGTGGCGCTGTCCTGATCTCTCGGCATGTCGTCCCGGCGAATGCCGGGACGGACGCCGCGAGGTCTCTCGATGAAGCGACGCTGATAGTTTTCCCTGACGCACCAACCGTCGGTGGCTATGGGTCCCGGCCTTCGCCGGGACGACGGTGAGATCGAGATGAGCACGCCCTCCAACTCCAAATTCCGCAACACCAAGGAAGCCCCGACCGAGCCGTTCAAGCGCTCGGTGGCCTCGTGTCTGAAGGCGATTGCGAAGTCGCCCGAGCTCGACGTCAGCTTCGCCGCCGAACGTCCGGGCCTTGCGCCCGGCAAGGCGCGGCTGCCCGAACCCGCGCGGAAAATGACCAGGCGCGATGCGGCGATCGTGCGCGGCCACGCGGACTCGATCGCGCTGAAGATCGCCTGTCACGATGCAAAGCTGCATCGCAAGCTGATGCCGGGCAATCCGCAGGCGCGCGGCGTGTTCGAGGCGGTGGAGCAGGCCCGCGTCGAGGCGATCGGTGCGCGCCGCATGGCGGGCGTTGCCAAGAACCTCACCGCGATGCTCGACGATCACTTTCATCGCGGCAAGTTCGACGAGATCACCGACCGTGCCGATGCGCCGCTGGCGGATGCGCTGGCGATGCTGGTGCGCGAGCGCCTGACCGGCATGGCGCCGCCCGCGGCCGCAAGGAAGATGGTCGATCTCTGGCGTCCCATTCTCGAAGACAAGATCGGCAAGCGGCTCGACCGGCTCGATGGCGTGGTCGAGGACCAGACCAGGTTCAGCGATGCCGTGCATGATCTCCTGACCGCGCTCGAGCTCGGCGACGAGCGCAACGCCGACAGCGAGGACAATGACGACAACGACGAGAACCAGGACGGCGACAACGATCAGTCCGGCGCCGAGGGCTCGCCCGATTCCGATGCCGCGCAGGAGATGAGCGCCGACCAGGCGCAGGCCTCGTCGGAAGAGATGAGCGACAGCGCCATGGAAAGCGCGCAGGCCTCGACGTCGGACACGTTCGATGACGGCGAGCTCGGTGACGACGAGACGCCGGGCGAGGCGACACGGCCGAATTCGCACGGCAAGAACGAGCCGCGCGGGCCGGAATACCACGCCTTCGCGCCGAAATTCGACGAGATCATCGCGGCCGAAGATCTCTGCGACCATGACGAGCTGGAGCGGCTGCGCGCCTATCTCGACAAGCAGCTGGCGCATCTGCAGGGCATCGTCGCCCGCCTCGCCAACCGGCTGCAGCGCCGCCTGATGGCGCAGCAGAACCGCGCCTGGGAGTTCGACCTCGAAGAGGGCATCCTCGACCCCGCGCGCCTGTCGCGCGTGGTGACCGATCCCTATCACCCGCTGTCGTTCATGCACGAGAAGGAGGCGACGTTCCGCGACACCGTGGTGACGCTGCTGCTCGACAATTCCGGCTCGATGCGCGGACGCCCGATCACGGTCGCTGCGACCTGCGCCGACATTCTCGCGCGCACGCTGGAACGCTGCGGCGTCAAGGTCGAGATTCTCGGCTTCACCACGCGCGCCTGGAAGGGCGGGCAATCGCGCGAGGCGTGGCTTGCCGCCGGCAAGCCGGCCAGTCCCGGCCGCCTCAACGATCTCCGCCACATCATCTACAAGTCGGCGGATGCGCCGTGGCGCCGCGCGCGGAAGAATCTCGGCCTGATGATGCGCGAGGGTCTGCTCAAGGAGAACATCGACGGCGAGGCGCTCGACTGGGCGCACAAGCGCCTGCTCGGCCGGCCCGAGCAGCGCAAGATCCTGATGATGATCTCGGACGGTGCGCCGGTCGACGATTCCACGCTGTCGGTCAATCCCGGCAATTACCTCGAGCGGCACCTGCGCCACATCATCGAGGAGATCGAGACCCGCTCGCCGGTCGAGCTGATCGCGATCGGCATCGGCCATGACGTGACGCGCTACTACCGCCGCGCGGTGACGATCGTGGACGCCGAGGAGCTCGGCGGCGCCATCACCGAAAAGCTCGCCGAACTCTTCAGCGAGACCAACACCGCGCCCACGCAACCGGCCAATCGCCCGCGACGCAAATTGCATTCGTGAGCAACACCACATCCCGCCGCCTCTTCCTCGGCCACGCGGCGGCGGGATTTTCCACTCTCTTGGTTCCTCGGCTCGCACACGCGCAGCCCGCGCCAAGGCCGGCGCAGCCCGAGCACGCCCTCACCGAACCGGTCGGCATCGAGGTCAACGCGCGGCCGATCCCGAATTTCGAGCCGCGCGACCGTTCGCGCGTGCGCTTCGGCTCATTGCAATATCGCAGCGGTCTGGTGCTGACCTCGCCGCATCGAGGCTTCGGCGGCCTCTCCGGCATCCGTTTCCTCGATGACAAGGGCGAACGTTTCCTCGCGCTGTCCGACCAGGGCAGCTGGTTTACCGGCAGCATCCGCTATTCCGGCAGCAAGATGAGCGGGCTCGACGATGTCGAGGCCGCGCCGATGCTCAATGCCGAGGGACGGCCGATCACGGAGAAGCGGCTGTGGTTCGATACCGAGTCGCTCGCGCGCGACGGCTCGCTGGTCTATGTCGGGCTCGAACGCGTCAACCAGATCATGCGCTTCGATTTCGCCAAGGGCGGCATCCGCGCCCGTGGCGAGGTGGTGCCGACGCCGCCGGCGGTGCGAAAACTGCCCTACAACAAGGGGCTCGAGGCGCTGGTGTTCGTGCCCAGGGACATGAAAGGACAGCCGCTCTCCGGCACGCTGATCGCGATGTCCGAAGGCGGCTTCGATGCCGACGGCAATCTGATCGGATTCTTGATCGGCGGCCCGTCGCCCGGCCAGTTCAGCATCAAGCGCACCGACGAGCAGTTCATCAGCGACGCCGTGCTCTTGCCCTCGGGCGAGCTGCTCATTCTCGAACGCAAATTCTCATGGTTCACCGGCATCAAGATCCGCATCCGGTCGATCGCCTTGAAGACAATCGCGCCCGGCGCGGTCGTTGACGGCCCCGTGCTGTTCGAGGCCGATCTCGGCTACGAGGTCGACAACATGGAAGGCATCGACGCCCATGTCACGGCAGAAGGCGAGACCGTTCTGACGATGGTGTCGGACGATAATTTCTCCCCGCTCCAGCGCACTCTGCTGTTGCAGTTCACGCTGGTGGAATGATTTCGTAGATCTTTGGGATCATATGACCGCCGCAATGCATGGCCCCGCGACCGGCCATGTCCCCCGCGCGGCTGGCAATCCGCGCGTCCCCCACTACACTTCATGCAATTGCTTTTATCCGCCCCGATCGCCCTCCCATTCCGGAACTCCCTCGCATGAGCGCCCTGTTTTCCCCGATCAAGCTGCGCGGCCTGAATTTGAACAACCGTCTGGTGGTGTCGCCGATGTGCCAGTATTCGGCCGAAGACGGTGTTCCCACCGACTGGCATTTCACCCACATCAACAATCTCGCGCTGTCGGGCGCGTCGATGTTCTGCATCGAGGCGACCCATGTCGAGGCGATCGGCCGCATCACGCCGGGCTGCCTCGGGCTCTACAGCGACGCTGCGGAAGCCGCGCTGAAGCAGATCCTCACCTCCGTGCGCAAGCGCTCCAGCACGGCGATCGCGATGCAGCTCGCGCATGCGGGCCGCAAGGCCTCGAGCGCGCGGCCCTGGGATGGCGGCCAGCTCATTCCGCTCAGCGAGGGCGGCTGGCAGACGGTGGCGCCGTCAGCGCTGCCGCACAAGGAGGGCGAGGCCGCGCCGCTGGCGCTCGATGCGGCCGGCCTGAAGCGCATCCGCGAGGCCTTTGTCGACAGCGCGAAGCGCGCGGACCGCATCGGCATCGACGCGATCGAGCTGCACGGCGCGCACGGCTATCTCATGCATCAATTCCTGTCGCCGATTTCGAACAGGCGCACCGATGAATATGGCGGTTCGCTCGAAAACCGCATGCGCTTCCCGCTGGAAGTTTACGACGCGGTGCGCGCGGTATTCCCGCACGACAAGCCGGTCGGCATGCGGGTGTCGTCGACCGATTGGGTCGAGGGTGGCTGGGATCTGGCGCAGACCATCGAATTCGCCAAGGCGCTGAAGGCGCGCGGCGTCGACTGGATCGATGCCTCCTCCGGCGGCGTGTCGCCCTTGCAGAAGATCACGCTCGGCCCCGGCTATCAGGTGCAGTTCGCCGAAGCCATCAAGCGCGAAACGGGATTGCCGACCATCGCGGTCGGCTTGATCACGGAAGGCAAGCAAGCTGAAGAGATCGTGGCGTCCGGCAAGGCCGACATGGTCGCGCTCGCCCGCGGCATGCTCTACGACCCGCGCTGGGGCTGGCACGCCGCCGCGGACGTCGGCGGCGAAGTCGAGGCCCCGCCGCAATACTGGCGCTCGCAGCCCTCGACGCAGAAGGCGCTGTTCGGCAAGACCACGTTCGGGGCGCGGTGAGGTCTTCTTTACCTCTCCTCGCTTGCGGGGAGAGGTCGGATCGCCCCCGGCGATGCGAAGCATCGTCCGGCGCGATCCGGGTGAGGGGGTACAGGTGCGGCGATAGTCTCATGCGCGGAGAGAGGCCCCTCACCCCAACCCTCTCCCCGTAAGGACGGGGAGAGGGAGTTAACTTCGACCTCACGCATCCGTAACTCCCCCAACCTTCCACCCGTCGCAAAATGGGCCTAACCTCCGCTGGTTCGGGGCACCACGGAGGTCCGTCATGCGGTTTCGTGTTCGCAAGACTGCCCATGTGTTCGAGCGATTGGGTCTCGCGATGGCAGGCGCTGCATGCGGGCTGTTTGTCGGCGCCTATGTCGGATCTGCGTTTGCCTCGCTCACCACGCAGGGTTTTCTGCTGTTGATGATGCTGCTCGGCGTCATCGGCTTCTATCTCGGCATCGACACGCCGCAGCAGCCCTTCGACGAAGCCCACAGCCACATCGACGCGGCGGAATTGCTGAGCTCCGCGGGCACGCTGTGCGCGACGCTCGCCGCACTCTCGTCAGTCGCCGTCATCGTGCTGCGGCTCGAGCCGCACGACGCGCTGACCTTGCTGGTGCTGGTGGCGTGGATTGCGGGCGTAGCGATGCAGATCGTCGCGGGTGCGAAAGCCCGGATGCGGGTGCAGCAGTGAGGGGCGGGGCGTAGCTGTCTCCCTTCTCCCCTTGTGGGAGAAGGTGGCGCGAAGCGCCGGATGAGGGGTATCTCTCCGTGCGCTAAAACGGTCGTGAGGATAGATACCCCTCACCCGTCTCGCCGCTATCGCGGCGAGCCACCCTCTCCCACAAGGGGAGAGGGCGAGCAAAGCGACGCTCTCCTAAAAAACCACACCCACCTTCGTCCCCCGCTTCCACGCAATCCGGCAGCGCTTCCTGGTGTTGACGTGCAGCAGGTCGAACCGGTCGGGGATCTTCACCTGGCCGCCGAGGTCGATGCAGGCGCCCCCCGGCGAATAATCCACCAGCGTACAGACGATGACCGGGGCGCGCGCGTCGGTGATGATCTTGGCCTGGCGGGATACCAGGCCTGCCGGTTTGACACGGGCATGTCGGCGCGGATGCATTGGCACTCTCCTCCAATACCGCGGACAACGCGGTGGGCTTGGGGAGAGATGATGGGGGGGAGATGATGCGATCGCGCTAAGGCGGGGGCGAGAATTTTAATGAAAAGTAGCCGGGAGTGCGGAAAATTGCGGTAGCGGGATATGGTCGTGGTGTGGTGCGCGCCTCCCTCCCCAACCACCGTCATTGCGAGCGCAGCGAAGCAATCCAGGCTGCCTCCGCGGAAAGATTCTGGATTGCTTCCGCCTTCGCCGAGGCTTCGGCGGACAAGTCGCTGCGCTCGCAATGACGAGTGGAGAGGCCGCAGCCCTCACACCCCCACCGCCTCCACCTCCGCGACCTCCCCGCCCGGCCCCACCGGCATCGGCACCGTCACAAACGCCTTCGGCAAATTCACCGGCCGATACCCGGGCTCCACCGCCATCCGCTTCACCACGCTCTCATGCACATGCGCGCCTTCGGGGATCACGCGCGGCTCGCAGTTGGGAATGTAGAAGCCCAAAAACACCTTCCGCTCCGGCCATTCCTTGTAGGTCGCGCGCTTCGGAAAGAATTCCAGCACGCGCCAGGCCGCGCTCATCGAATCGTGCAGCTGGCCTGCCGTGCCCGTGTACGCAGGCGGGACATATTTGAACGGCGAATTCTTGCGCTGCACGCCCCAGGCGAGCTGCTTCACGGTGCTGGGGTTGAAGTTCAGGCCCGCCTTCGTCGCCTCGTCGATCATCCAGATCAGCGGATATTTCGATTCCGCGCTCTCGGCCTCGGGATAGCCGCCGCCGACGTCGCAATGCACGCCGGCGAACCACACCTGCAGAATGTCCTGCGGCACCTTCTTCTCGTCGGGCACGTAGCGGTTGCGCCAATACTCCTGCGGCTCGTCGTACTCCTTGAGGCGGAACATGCAGCGCCGCTCGTCGATCGCGATCGCCTGTCGGAAGATGTTGACGCTCGGATTGCGCAGCGTGAAGGCCAGCTCCTCCAGGCTGAACACGAGGAGGAAGACGTCGCGCCGGGGCACGATCACGCTCGCCACCGTGTCCCACACGCCGATGAAATGGATGGTCGGCCAGCGCGTCGAGGTGATGCGCGCGAATTGCGCGGCGAGGTCGAATTCGTCCTTCGGCAGCGGCCCCTGGTCGTCGACGGCGATGTTCTCGATGTCCTCGATGTCGTTGCCGCGTCCGAGCCCGGAATACTGCTTGTAGGCGATGAGGCCGGAGCCGGCGAGGTTCGCCTGTTCCGGCGAGATCAGGCCGATCTTGTGGATCAGCCCCGCCAGCACCCGCACGGTATAGGCGCCGCGCGAGAAGCCAAACAGATAGATGCGGTCACCGGGCGCGTAATGCTCGACCAGGAAGCAATAGGCGTTGAGCACATTGTCATCGAGCCCGTAGCCGGTGGCGAGCCCCAGCACCAGCTTGATGTTGGCCTTCCACCTGTTCCACGTCGACGGCTCCGTCACCGTGCCGACGCCAGGATCGTAAAACACCATCTGCCGCGGCTGCGTCTTGTCGGTCTTGCGCAGGCAGCGATAGAGCTTCAGGACGTTGGAGATGTTTTCCGAGATCTCGTTGCCGGTGCCGTCACAGCAGATGACGAGATTTTTCGGTTCGGGTTTGGATTCGTCTCGGTGCTCGTGCTCCACGGTACGCCCCTCCAGATGATGCCACCGGGGCGAGCATAGCGGAAAAGCGCGACGGCGAGGAGACGAGGGCGTGGCGGCGCGGAAGACGGTGCGCTCCCTCGCCCCGTTCTTACGGGGCCGCGACGAGCTTCGCTCGCGCTGAGAGGGTTGGGGTGAGGGGCTCTCTCCGCGAGCGTCGTCTCTCGATACACCTGTACCCCCTCACTCGGAATTTGCTGGGCAAATTCCGACCTCTCCCCGCAAGCGGCAGGGCTATCGCATATGGGCTTGGCGAGGCCTGAGCGAGCGCCTCGTCCTTCGAGACGACCGCTCCGCGGTCTCCTCAGGATGAGGCTGAACGCAGCTTTGCGTGTCGAAATTGCTGCCACGTACTCCGTCCTCATCCTGAGGGCCCGCCGGAGGCGGGCGTCTCGAAGGATGGCCACAAGCGAGCTTCCCGCCGCGTTCTCCTCATATGCGATAGCCCTGCCGCAAGCGGGGCGAGGTGAAGAGGGCACCGGCTATGCGCGACGAGCGCGCCGACTATCGCCCTACTTCTTCTTCCCCTGACCGATCTCCGGCTGCCAATTGGCGTCCTTGCGGCTTGGTGCCGCGGCGGTCGCCTTGACCTTGTCTTTCTTTGGCTTCTTGGTTTCGCGATTGCTGCGTTGCTGTCCCTTGGGCATGGTTGTCGTCTCCTCCTGGGGGTTCGAATTCGCATCGGTTCGACCGATTGCAGCATCCGTCCGCGCGCTGTCCCGGCCATGAAGCTCGCCGCCGCGCACATGATGCGGGAGCAGAGCTTGAGGCTGGCTGCGCCGACACAACCAGCGTACGCCCGCACCACGCCGATAGCGAGCACCAAAACGCCGCCCGCGCGAGGCTGTTTCTTGCGTCCCGGTGCCTGCGGTGCGGCGACGATAGTGCTGGCTATTGCATGGCCGCGGGCGCATGGTCGTGACAGCTGGCGTCGGTTGGGGCCCCCTCTCTCTTTGCGAAAGGCAGGCGCGCATGACCATCCGCTCGCGGCGCGACATCATCACTGTCAGGCATCTGGTTCGCATCGGCGGCATCGCGCACTCCGGTGCGAGCTTCGCCCATGACTGACCATCCGGTCGATCTCGACAAGCATCGCGGCCTGGCTGCGCAGAAGGCGACCGATCTGCGCCGCGCGCTGGCCGAGGTCGAGGCCCATGTCAGGGATCTGCGCGAGCGCGAGGCCGAGCTCGAAAACCGCATGATGACGGTGCCCGCGATGTCGTGGCCGGAGGCCGCGGTGAAGGCGCGCCATCTGCTCAACCTCTATGCCGCGAGCCTGCCCGCTGAGGACACCCGCCACCGCGCGCTGGTGGCCGCGCTGTTCGACGATTTCGTCCGGCTCGCCGGGGACAATTGAGGCGAGCTCCAGGCCGCGGGCTCGCTGCTGCACCTCTCCCGCTTGCGGGAGAGGTCGACGCGCCCCGGGCGATGCGAAGCATCGTCCCGAGCGCGGCGGGTGAGGGCTCTCTCCGCATCGGGGTTCTCCCGTGCGGAGACACCCCCACCCCAACCCTCCCCCGCAAGCGCAGGGAATCGCAGATGGACAAACGTAGCGAGGAGCTCGCCCGCAGCCATCCTTCGAGACGCCCGCCTTCGGCGGGCCCTCAGGATGAGGACAGAGGATGCCGTAGCAGTTTCACCAGCGCTGCTACCACGAAGCCTCATCATGAGGAGACCGCGAAGCGGTCGTCTCGAAGGACGAGGCGCTTGCTCAGGCCTATCCGAAACATCATATGCGATTGCCCTGCCCGCAAGCGGGAGAGGGAGCGCACCTCCGCCGTGGCAGCAATCGAGCCTCTTCTCGTCAGGTCTAAGGAAGCAGGAGTAACCCCATGACGCTCACGACCAGCCGCTTCATCGGCCACGAACAGGACCGCGGCATCGTCCAGTTCTCGATGCAGGACGGCGAGCGGGAGATCGCCTGCGCGATCTCGACCTCCGCGATGGACGATCTCGAGCGCGGCCCGCGCGCCAGGCCCCACGAACGCGAAGAGCAGTTCATGCGCCTGCGCGACCGCATCGAAGCCTGCGCGGGGCGCAAGTATCAAGCGACCGAGTTCGAGGGCACGCCGCCGGGGATCGTGCTGCGGAGCATTGATTTTAGGGGGTAGGGCGAAACGAACGGGCGATCGTGATCTTGTCCCGGCTCTTCGTCTCAATTTAAGCGAAAAGGGTTTGCTGACGTTGAGCGAACTGGACCAAAACGTCGGTCATCAAGCGTGCGCGAATAGCATAGGATCCAGGTTGAGAATCTGGTGGCTCGAAACGAGAATGTTGAACGCGCCAAATGCCGACCTCACCAAAGTATGCAATGCCAATCAGGGCCGTGTGCACAGTAAGGAGCTTCGGCCCCATCGGCATCATAACCACACGAAACTCGTTTCTAAGTCCGTAGGTGATGTTGTCCAACATTTGGAATGTACCTACGGGGTCCTTCAGATCATAGGATAGGACCTTTGTATTAAATCCCGTGAAATCGAAATCAAAATTTGCCTTCTTGACGGCGTTGTCGAATTCTTTCGAAACACCGGTGCCCCAGAGGCAATAAGTTAGTCTCGGCTCCAGATGGCTGATGATGCCCATTGAAACACCGGCATCAAAACCAACTCCCATAATTAGACAGAGAGGCTTTGCAGGATCGGCATCAAATCCTGAGAATCCTCCGCTAATGGGGCCAAGCTTTTCGATGCATGGAAACTGTGGAATAGGTTCTACAAACGCAGCCGGGCAATAAAGCACTTCGATTTCGTCGCGCGGATTTGCGAACCTGCTGAGCGCCAACAGAACGTCAAATAAAACCAACCGATTCACCGACGATACGTCGAACGCAATTCGGATTGGTTTATCGCCTCGCCTGCTCCGTTCGATCGCTTCCGCGATCGAAGACTCAATCGGGCCATCGTCGCCAACAACTTGATGCTTTTGAGTATGAGCGAACGCTACGTTTCTTTTGAGTGAGTGAATCGAGGGGCCCGACATGCGGATCGCTAGCGTTCGTGTGGCATGCCCGATTACGCTCGGTAGTTTTGTCGAACGGGTCTCGAAACCAAGACCGTATATAAGAACGTCTAAGCTCTCTTTGCCCAATCGTCCAAACGTTACGCTGCCGCCGTCCAAAATCATAACGTTCGACCGAAAAGCTCAAGCGCCGCATTTTGCGTCGCATGCGTGCTGGTACGATCTAGAATGGTGGAAAGATTGATTGACCGTCCTCCAGCCAGAGACAGACGAAACTGTGGAGCAAATATGTTCGACAATCTAACCTTTAGGCCGGAGACGTCGCCGAGCCGAAAGGGCTCAACCTTCCGGTCGCCTGTTTTGCTTAGTTGGGCGCCGGTCGTCGTTACGAACGCTCCAATATTGATTCCGTGGCCAATCAGATCTTTCAACTTCTCGGGAACATCGTCGTCGACAAAAAATGAGGTAACCGGGTCAGCGTTAAACTCGCGGCCGAGGATGCTGGCATTGAAATAATTTCCAACCCTGTAAACCATGTCGAGAAGAGAATGCAGCCCGTAGCCTGCATTAGAGCTTGGCCGCAGCGACCGCAGACCCAGCAAACGGTTCAACGTATGCGTTGAATGACGGGGGGAAAAACCTTCTAAGGCTCTCGTATTGACGCTTTTTACTGCCAGCCCATCGAAGCAGCGGAAGCAAACTGTTTGTCTGATTGCTGAGAGAAGCTGGGTTTTTCAAGCTGCGTCCAAAAGCTATGTTTCGATGCAAATCAAATAAATCTACTAATGATGTCCGAAAACTAGCAAGCCCCGCAATGGGCTACCCCCAATTGTATTCCACGTACAAACAAAAACGGCCGGATCTTTCGATCCGGCCGCAACGCAAACTTGACTTGGCTAAGCCTACGCCACGCGACGCAACTTAGCCCCCGCCCAATCTGGAAACTGGCTTAGCTGGCCTTCTTGACCGGCGCAGCGGTCGGGCCGACCTTTTTCTGGATGGCGCGCTTCAGCTCGAGGGCGCGCGGCGACAGCACGTCGGACTTGGCCTTGAGCAGGAAGGCGTCGAGGCCGCCATTGTGGTCGACGCTCTTCACCGCGTTGGTGGAGACGCGCAGGCGCACATTGCGCTCCAGGGCTTCGCTGATGAAGGTCACGTTGACCAGGTTCGGCAGGAAGCGGCGCTTGGTCTTGATGTTGGAGTGGCTGACCTTGTGGCCGACGAGGGGGCCCTTGGCCGTCAGTTCGCAGCGGCGAGACATGTCAAAATCCTCAATCTTTCCCCCAATGATCTGCGGCCGCCATTCGGGGCGCCACGGGGGCAAATTCTCTGTCCTTGCAGGGAGCGGCGGACGTATAGGGGGGAAGCGGCGGGACGTCAAGTTTTTGGGGCGGGATTTCATGTCCCGCGCCGGCGGCAGTGCGCTCCCTCCCCCGCGCGCGGGGGAGGGCTGGGGAGAGGGTATCACCACGAAGGGGACGCCGTGAGTGTCCCCCGGAGCCGCGAGTGTCCCCCAGAGGAGGGAGCCCTCACCCGCGCTTTGCGCGACCTCTCCCGCAAGCGGGCGAGGTGATTGAGCCCGGAGCGCTCCCGATCACCAAAACGGCAGTGTTTGTCGCGCCTTACCATCACATAAAGGGCGTATTCGCACCTGAATAGTCCGGTGAGTTCCCGTGGCTTTCCGCCCCGACACATTGCTTGCCGCGAGATTTGGCTTAATTAACAAGGCCTGACGTCCCCATTGGATGGCTTCGTGCACACCCTGACCCCTCATCTGCTCCGGCTGTATGCGGCTAGCCGGCTGGCTTTGGCGGCCCTTTGCGGGCTGGCCTTGGCGTGGGGTGCCGTGCCGGCCGCGGCGCAGGGCAAGCTCGAGGCGCAATATGAGGCGACGCTGGCCGGCATTCCCGTCGGCCGCGGCGCCTGGAACATCGACATCCAGGACGACGTGTTCTCGGCCGCGGCCTCCGGCGGTACCACCGGCATCCTGAAATCGTTCGCGGGCGGGTCCGGCACCGGCGCCTCGCAGGGCCGCGTCGTCAACGGCGCGCTGGTCGCGACCGCCTATCAGGCCTCCACCACCACCTCGAAGAAGACCGAAGAGATCCACATCACCCTCGACAAGGGCAATGTGAAGGACTTCGGCATCATCCCGGAGCCGCCGGTCGATGCCGACCGCATCGTCGTCACCGAGGCGCATCGCCGCGGCGTCTGGGATCCGATGACGGCCTCGCTGGTGCGTGTTCCCGGCACCGGCGATGTGCTGTCGGCGGAGGCCTGCCATGGCAGCGCGGCCGTGTTCGACGGCCGCATGCGCTACGAGCTCAAGCTCGATTTCAAGCGCATGGAGACTGTGAAAGCCGAGAAGGGCTATCACGGCCCGGTCGTGGTCTGCGCGCTGTATTTCGTGCCGATCGCCGGCTACATCCCCGATCGTCCCGTGATCAGATACCTTGCCGCCCAGCGCAACATCGAGATCGCCCTCGCGCCCGTCGCGGGCACGCGGGTTTTGGTCCCGTTCTGGCTGAAAGTGCCGACACCCATAGGGCCGGCGATGCTGGAAGCGACCAGCTTCATCACCACCGCCCAGCCGCCAAGGGTGGCGAAGACGCAGTAGGCGCCGCTGCCGTAGCCCGGATGGAGCGCAGCGCAATCCGGGATTCTTCGCTTTGGCCCCCGCATTCCGCTCCGCTCCATGCGGGCTACGGCCCCATGAGTGATATCAACGACTTACCTACTGTGCATGGGGTTGTTTTCGCAAGATGCGGTGAGTGGGCCTTCGCTGCCCGGAATCCATTTGACTCCTCCCCGATTCTGATTCGACTCCGCGCCGTCCCCAACTTAACGAATTCCGTCGCCACATCGCCGCTTGTGCGACAGGGCAAAACTCCATCTAGTGCGGTGGAAACAAGAGCCCCGCGACATGTTGCGTGAACGTAACAGGACTCAAGGGCGAGTCAGCGATTCGGCCGCGATTCGTTCTAGACTCGTTCCGAAGCTTAAGGGCACAGGGAAAAGCGTCGCAAAGTGAGACAGTTGCGCGAGGTTTGGGGAGAGCGCTCCCACATAGGCGGTGTGCCCCTCACCCTGAGGAGGCCGTGCCAGCGGCCGTCTCGAAGGGCGAGGGGCCTGGCTTGTTCCGGTTTGGCATCAGCCGGGCCTTCATCCTTCGAGACGCGCTGACGCGCTCCTCAGGATGAGGGTCGGCAGAACGGCACTGACATTCGCCCTATCAGCCATTACCTAATCAATCAGACATGGCCTTTTCTTCCTCCCCCTTCGCTTCCGAGCGCGCGCCCGGCGCCGGCGTCACCGCGGTGCTCGGGCCGACCAACACCGGCAAGACCCATCTCGCCATCGAACGGATGCTCGCGCATTCCTCGGGCATGATCGGGCTGCCGCTGCGGCTGCTGGCGCGCGAGGTCTACAACAAGATCGCAGCCAGGGTCGGCAGCGACGCCGTCGCGCTTGTGACGGGCGAGGAGAAGATCAAGCCGAAGAGCCCGCGCTATTGGGTCTCGACGGTCGAGGCGATGCCGCGCGACCTCGACGTTTCCTTCCTCGCCGTCGACGAGATCCAGATCGCCTCTGACCTGGAACGCGGCCACGTCTTCACCGACCGCATCCTCAACCGCCGCGGCCGCGACGAGACGCTGCTGCTGGGCGCGGCGACGATGCGCCCGATCATCGAGCGGCTGCTGCCCGGCGTCTCCATGATCACCCGGCCGCGGCTGTCGCAGCTGGAATTCGCCGGCGACCGCAAGATCACGCGCCAGCCGCGCCGGACTGCGATTGTCGCCTTCTCCGCCGACGAGGTCTACGCCATCGCCGAGCTGATCAAGCGCCAGCATGGCGGCGCCGCCGTGGTGCTGGGATCGCTGTCGCCGCGCACGCGCAATGCGCAGGTGGAGATGTTCCAGAACGGCGAGGTCGACTATCTCGTCGCCACCGACGCCGTCGGCATGGGCCTCAATCTCGACGTCGACCACGTCGCCTTCGCCTCCGACCGCAAATTCGACGGCTACCAGTTCCGCAGGCTCACGCCGGCCGAATTCGCGCAGGTCGCGGGCCGCGCCGGCCGCGCCACGCGCAACGGCACCTTCGGCACCACGGGCCGCTGTGGCCCGTTCGAGCCCGAGCTGGTGAACGCGCTCCAGAACCACATCTTCGACCCCGTCAAGATGCTCCAGTGGCGCAATTCGAAGCTAGATTTCTCCTCCCTCGGCGCCCTCCAGGTGTCGCTGAACCTCGCCCCCGGCCACGAGGCGCTGACGCGGGCACCGATCGCGGAAGACATGCGCGTGCTCGACCATGCCGCCCGCGACGTCGAGGTGCGCGATATCGCGCATGGCAAGGCGGCCGTGGAGCGTCTCTGGGAGGCCTGCCAGGTCCCGGACTACCGGAAACTGTCGCCGGCGGCCCATGCCGAGCTGGTGACGACGCTCTACGGCTTCCTGATGCAGAAGGGATGCATCCCCGATTCCTGGTTTGCGGCCCAGATCGACCAGGCTGACCGCGTCGACGGCGATATCGACACGTTGTCGGCCCGGATCGCGCAGATCCGCACCTGGACCTTCGTCGCCAACCGCCCGGACTGGCTGAAAGACCCCGAACGCTGGCAGGGGATCGCCCGCGAGGTCGAAAATAAATTATCGGATGCGCTCCATGAACGCTTGACTGAGCGTTTCGTTGATCGCCGGACCAGTGTATTGATGCGCCGCCTGCGGGAGAACACGAGCTTGAATACGGAAATCGGCAAGACCGGCGAAGTCATCGTCGAAGGCCATGTCATCGGCCGCCTCGATGGCTTCACCTTTGCACCGGATGCGGCGGAAGCCGGCTCCGATGCGAAAGCCTTGCAGGCTGCCGCGCAAGCGGTTCTCGCCGGCGAGATTAACGCGCGTGCCGAAAAGCTGGGCAATGCGCCGGACGATCAGTTCGTGCTGACGTCCGACGGCACCATCCGCTGGACCGGCGATGCGGTCGCGCGGCTGACCGCGGCAGAGGAGGCGCTGCATCCGCGCATCCGCATCATCTCCGACGAACGCCTCACGGGAGCTCCACGTGAGAAGGTGCAGGCGCGGCTCGACCTCTGGCTCAAGACGCATATCGAAAAGCTGCTCGGGCCGATGTTCGAGCTGTCGAAGGCCGAGGACGTCACGGGCATCGCCCGCGGCATCGCCTACCAGCTGGTCGAGGCGCTCGGCGTGCTCGAGCGTCCCAAGATCGCCAACGAGCTGAAGGATCTCGACCAGCCCTCGCGCGCCGTCTTGCGCAAATACGGCGTCCGCTTTGGCGCCTATCACATCTATTTCCCCGGCATTCTGAAGCCCGCCGCGCGTGCGCTGGCCGCGCTTCTCTGGGCGCTGAAGCAGGACAATGTCGATCTGTCGGCGCTGTCGGGCGCACAGCATCTGGCGAGTTCGGGCCGCACCTCGTTCCCGGTCGACAAGCAGCTGCCGCGCGATGCCTATCGCGTGCTCGGCTACAAGCAGGCCGGTGAGCGCGCCGTGCGCGTCGACATTCTGGAACGCCTCGCCGATCTGATCCGCCCGGCGCTGGCCTGGCGCGAGAATTCACCCGGCGAAAAGCCCGCCGGCGCGTTTGACGGCCGCAGCTTCGTGGTGACGCAGGCGATGACCTCGCTCACCGGCTCCGCTGGCGAGGATTTTGCCTCGGTGCTGCGCGCGCTCGGCTATCGCATGGACAAGCGCCCGCCGCTGCCGGCGAAGCCGGTGGCTGCTGTTGCCGAGACGCCGGTGGCTGAAGCCAGCGCTGAGGCTTCCGCCGAGACGCCCGCGACCGAGGAAGCCGCAGTCGCTGCGGACGCCGCGATTGAAGCCGCTGCCGAACCGGTGACCGTCGAAGACGCGCCCGGCATGGAGCAGCACGACGAGCCCGCGCAAGAAGAGCCAGCGCTCGAAGCCTCGCCTGAAGCGCCCGTCACGCCGGAAGATGCCCCCGGCATCGCGCCGCCGGCGGAAGAGGCTGCTGCGCCCGCAGAGGCTGCCGCTGAAGCCGCTCCCGCTGAGACCGCCGCAACGGAAGCTGCTGCATCGACCGATGCCGCCGCGCCTGCAGACGCTGCCGCTGCACCCGCCGAGCCCGAGCTGATCGAAGTCTGGCGTCCCGCCGGCCGCCACGAGGATCGCAAGCCGCGCCACGAGCGTCATCGCCACCAGCGCCACAACAACCAGCGTCCGCAGGCCGGCGCTGAGGCAGGCGCCGCGCCCGCCGAGGGCGAAGCGGCGCAGGCCGCCGACGGCGAGAAGCGCGGTGAGCGCCATCGTCATGGCGGCGGTCATCGTCGCGATGGCGGCAGAGACTTCCGCAAGCCGCGCGAAGGTGGTGCTGAAGGCGCGCCGCGTCCCGAAGGGCGCGACGACCGGAATCGCAGTTTCCAGGGCAAGGACCGCGACAACAAGGGCAAGTTCGGCGGCGATCGTGACAAGGGCCGCGACAATCGTGGCCGCGACCGCGACAAGGGGCGCGACCGCCAGGGCGGTCCGTCGCTGCGTCCCTACGCCTCGAGCGCAAATCCGCGCGAGCGCGATCGTCCGGCCGATCCGAACTCGCCGTTCGCAAAACTCGCCGCTCTGAAGGAACAACTCGCCGGTCGCAAGGAGTAATCCCACGACCGAGCGGCAGCGCCTCGACAAATGGCTGTGGCACGCGCGCGTGGTGAAGGCGCGCACCTCCGCGGCTGAGCTGGTCGAGTCAGGTCACGTCCGCATCAACGGCTCGCGCGAGAAATCGCCAGGCCACGCGATCAAGATTGGCGACGTGATCACCGTCGCGCTCGATCGCACCGTGCGCGTCCTGAAGGTGACTGCGTTCAACGAGAAGCGCGGCGACGCAGCCTCGGCGCGTGTGCTCTACGAAGAGCTGAGTGAAGCAAAGCGCAATTAATTGCGCTTTGAATTCATTTCTTGGTCGATCAAACACATAAAGCCATCATGATCGGGGTTTCCCGACCTTGCAGCGCCGGGCCATCCGCGCTACGCAAGCCGCGACTTTTAAAAGAGCTTTTCGGAGCGTTGGATGACTTACGTCGTCACTGAAGCCTGCATCAAGTGCAAGTACACCGACTGCGTCGAGGTCTGCCCGGTCGACTGTTTCTACGAGGGCGACAACATGCTCGTCATCCATCCTGACGAGTGCATCGACTGCGGCGTGTGCGAGCCGGAATGCCCTGCCGACGCTATCAAGCCGGACACGGAACCGGGCCTTGAAAAGTGGCTCCAGGTCAACGCCGACTACGCCAAGACCTGGCCGAACATCACCCAGAAGAAAGAATCACCCGACGACGCGAAGGAATTCGACGGGGTGGAAGGCAAGTTCGAGAAGTATTTTTCTCCGAACCCCGGCTCCGGAGACTAAATTCCGGCGCAAACTTAACCCTAATACCTTCGTCAGCACCGAAAACCAGCCCTCAAGACCCCTAAATCATTGATTTTTGCGGGAAATGTGCTATATTGGGCACATTAAGCTGAACCCCCCGTCAGCCCAGTTGGCCCCGCGGGGTTCCCGTGAAACCAAATGTCGAACAGGGGCGTGGCAGTTTCCGCGCGCAGGCTGTGTCACAGAAAACGCGTAAAAAGAGTACTTCAGCGAGGGCTTCCCATAAGGAGGCCAAAAAAGTCGCCACGGCCAGCCGTAGCGCATCCAAGGGTCGGGCCGCTACCAAGGCGCCGCCGGCTGCAAAGTCCTCGAAGAACAAAAGAAGCGCAATGCCTAACAAGACTGCGAAACCGGCCGCGAAAGCGACCGTTGCCAAGCCTGCTGCTGCCAAGGCCCCCGCTCCCAAGCCCGTTGCTCCGAAGGCTCCTGCTGCTGCCGCCCCCGCCAAGACCCCCGTTGCTGCTGCCAAGCCGGCGGTGAAAGCCGCTGCACCCGCGCCGAAGGTCGAGGAAAAGAAGGTCGTGACCCAGCGCCAGGGCTTCAAGGCCAATGAATTCGTCGTCTATCCAGCTCACGGTGTCGGCCAGATCCTGGCCATCGAGGAGCAGGAGATCGCCGGTGCGAAGCTCGAGCTGTTTGTCATCAACTTCATCAAGGACAAGATGACGCTGCGCGTTCCGACCGCGAAGGTCGCTAACGTCGGCATGCGCAAATTGTCCGAGCCCGCGCTGGTGAAGAAGGCGCTCGAGACCCTCAAGGGCCGCGCTCGCGTCAAGCGCACCATGTGGTCGCGCCGCGCCCAGGAATACGAAGCGAAGATCAACTCGGGCGACATCGTCGCGATCGCGGAAGTCGTGCGCGACCTCTATCGCTCCGAGTCGCAACCCGAGCAGTCCTACTCTGAACGCCAGCTCTATGAAGCGGCGCTCGATCGTCTGTCCCGCGAGATCGCGGTGGTGCAGCACTCGACCGAGACGGAAGCGGTCAAGGAGATCGAGGCCCAGCTCGCCAAGAGCCCGCGGCGCACCGGCGCCAAGTCCGAAGCCGCCGAAGGCGAGGCGGATGCCGAGGGCGACACCGACGAGACCGATGGCGACGGCACCACGGTTGCCGACGAGGCCGCGTAAGCGTCTCGCGTCGATCGCAACAGATCAAAAGCCCGGCCGGTTGGCCGGGCTTTTTGTTGGAAGTTCGCCGGGAGGGCTACTTCACCGGCCTCTTCTCGAGCTTCCTTGCCAGCGTACGGCGATGCATCCCCAGCCGCCTCGCCGCTTCCGAGATGTTGAAATCCGTCTCGATCAGCGTCTGGTGGATGCGCTCCCATTCCAGCGTCTTGATCGAGGTCGGCCGCACGTCCAGTGCGACGTCGGCGTTGCCTTCGGCCTTATTGAAGGCCGCTTCGATGTCGTCGGTGTTGGAGGGCTTTGCGAGATAATGGCAGGCGCCGAGCTTGATCGCCTCGACGGCGGTCGAGATGC
Source organism: Bradyrhizobium sp. LB11.1 (assembly GCF_040549385.1). Taxonomy (NCBI): domain Bacteria; kingdom Pseudomonadati; phylum Pseudomonadota; class Alphaproteobacteria; order Hyphomicrobiales; family Nitrobacteraceae; genus Bradyrhizobium; species Bradyrhizobium sp. LB11.1. The sequence goes on from NZ_JBEPTH010000009.1 coordinate 95,132, forward strand.
TGGCGAACCCCGTCAGCACCACGATCAGCATGTCCTCATCATGGGTGTGCAGCAGCTCGACGCAGGCAAGGCCAGAGGCGCCGCCGAGCTTGAGGTCGACCACGGCATAGCCAAAGGATCTGCCCTCCAGGACTTTCCGGACCTCCTCGATCGAGGCGGCGAGCACAACCTCGTAGCCGCGGCGCTCGAACGAGCGCTTGAGCGTGCGCGCAAAACCTTCATCGTCCTCGACGACGATGAGCGAACGGTCAGACGTCAAAGCTACCTCCGATCGCCAGCGTTGCGAGCGGCAGCGTCAGGCGCACTGTGGCGCCGCGTTTCCTGTGGTTCTCGGCCGTCACGCTGCCCCCTAACTTGCGCACCACGTTCACCACCAGGAACAGGCCGAGCCCGCCACCGGCGCGGCCCTTGCTCGACTGATAAGGCTTTCCGAGCTGCGCCAGCATTTCCGTTGCGAAGCCCTGGCCGCGGTCGCTGATCGAGAGCACCAGATTGTCGCCCTCGCGCTCGGCGAGCAGCTCTACCCACTCGCGCGAGACCTCATAGGCGTTGTCGAGCACGTTGAAAATCACCTGCTTCAGCGCGATGTCCGAGACGATCGCGACGTCCTCGCCGAAGGTGTTGACGAAATAGAGCGTCCGCGCCGAGCGCGCGTTGCGCCACTCTTCGACCAGCGCGGTGACGAAGGCCGTCACCGTCGTCGGCGACGATCCCTCGCCGCGCGCTTCGCCTGCAGACACCAGAATGCCCGTCACGATGGTCTTGCAGCGCTGCAGCGAGGTTTCCATCTCGGTGAGGTCCTCCGCGAGTTCCTGATCGGCGGCGAGATCCGGCATGCGGCGCCAGTCGCCGAGGATGACGGAAAGCGAGGCGAGCGGCGTGCCGAGCTCATGCGCCGCGCCGGAGGCGAGCAGGCCCATGCGGACGATGTGATCCTGCTCGGCGGCGTGTTGGCGCAATGCCGCCAGATGCGCGTCACGCTCGCGCAAATTCCTGTTGATGCGGGTGACGAACACGACCAGCAGCACGGCGTTGAGGATGAAGCCCAGCAGCATGCCGGTGACGGTGAGCGTATAGGTTTCGTTCAGTGGATTTGGCGGCAGGTCGAGCGGTCGGTAGTCCATCGTCAGCCACACGAAGCTCGCGCAGCTCAGCGCCACCAGCGACCAGGTCGAGCGGGCATCGAGCAGCACCGCGCCGAGCGTGACCTGAAGAAGGAACAGCGACGTGAAGGGATTGGTGGCGCCGCCGCTGAGATAAAGCTGCGCGGTAAGCGCCGCGACGTCCAGCATCAGCGCGACCAGCAGCTCATTGTTGGTGATCGCGGCGCGATGGCGCACCCAGACCAGGCTCGAGACATTGAGCAACACCAGCGCGCCGATCACCGCGCTCATGCGGGTCCGCGGCAGGGGAATGCCGAGCCAGAAATGCACGCCGCCGATGGTCACGATCTGGCCAACCACCGCGGTCCAGCGCAGCTGGATCAGCAGCGCCATGTTCTTTCGGTTGGTCTCGCCGTCGGTCGGTGCAGCGCCGATCAACTCGCCGCGCGCGTCCGCCTGCGATTGCAGCGTGACCGCCAGCTCGCCGTAAGTGTTCCCGTCGTCAGGTCGGTTCGACGATCGTTCCAGCATCTGATCCCGTCCTGCGGGCGGAGGCATTCGAGCCGCCGGTCGGTTCGTGGACGAAGCGCTTGCGACGGAACAGCCCGCCGCCGAATCTGACAAAAAGCTTGCCGGCCAGCATGAAAGCCAGGGCAAACCACGTCAGTGCGTAGATCAGGTGGTTATTGGGAAAGCGGACCACGGTCAATCCGCCGATGGGACCGTTGCCGGATTGTGATCCGGCATCGGCATCGACGAAGAAGGGCGCGACGTTTTGAAGATCGCGCGCGGCCGCGATCGCGGCGACATCCCGCGAATACCAGCGGTTGTGCTGGGGTACGTTGTTCCTGAGGAATCCACCCTTCGGCTCGGTGATGCGCAAGAGGCCGGTGATCTCGACCTGGCCGTTCGGATTGCCGTCCTGGCGCGTCGATGCGTCGCGCCGCTCGGACGGCACGAAGCCGCGGTTGACCAGGAGTGCCGTGCCGTCGCTGCGCGCAAGCGGTGTCAGCACCCAATAGCCCGGGCCTTCCTCGGTGACAGCCTGAACCAGTGTCTCGCGGTCATGCTCGAAGCGGCCGGTGACGCTGACATGCCGGTATTCGTCGTTTGCGGCGGTGATCGCCGGCCATGAAGCCCGCACGGGGATTGGTTGCGCCGGGGCGTGGACGCGTTGCTCGACGCGATCGATCAGCGCAAGTTTCCAGGCGCGGCGCTCGACCTGCCAGACGCCGAGGGCCATCAGAACAACGAAGGCAGTGAGCAAGAGAACCGTGAGCCACAGGTGCGGACGCGCAGCCCTTGCGGGCTCGCGCGTTTCGTTGTCCTCGGGTCTCACGAGATCGCTCACTTCATTCCCGTCATCTCGTGGATCGGCATCATGTTGCTGTTGAGATGGTTCATCACCCACAGCGAACCGGACAGCGCGATCGCCACCATGACGATGGTGAAGATCAGCGCCATCATGCTCCAGCCGTTCTCGGATTTCGGGCTCATGTGCAGGAAGTAGATCATGTGCACGACGATCTGGACGACGGCAAAGGCCATGATGACCAGCGCGGTGATCTGCTTGTTCGGCAGCGTGCCGCTCATCACTAGCCAGAACGGGATCGCGGTCAGCACCACCGAGAGCACGAAGCCGAGCATGTAGGTCGAGAACGTGCCGTGAGCGTGGCCGTCACCGTGGTGATGATCGTCTGCGTGGGCGGCACGGGTGTCGGTGTTCATCGCAGAACTCCCAGGAGATAGACGAAGGTGAAGACGCCGATCCAGACCACGTCGAGGAAGTGCCAGAACATCGACAGGCACATCAGGCGACGGCGGTTGGCCTCGATCAGGCCGAAACGCCAGACCTGCACCATCAGGGTCACCAGCCAGATCAGGCCGCAGGAGACGTGCAGGCCGTGGGTGCCGACCAGGGTGAAGAAGGCGGACAGGAAGGCGCTGCGCTGGGGCGTGGCGCCTTCATGGATCATGTGGCCGAACTCGGTAAGCTCGATGCCGATGAAGGCGGCGCCGAACAGGCCTGTGATCAATAGCCACATCTGCGTCTGGCCGATCTTGTTCTGCTGCATCGTCAGCATCGCAAAACCGTAGGTGATCGACGACAGCAGCAGCATCGAGGTGTTCACCGCGACCAGCGACAGGTCGAACAAATCCTTCGGCGCGGGTCCGGCGGCGTAATTGGCGCCGAGCACACCGAAGGTAGCGAACAGGATCGCAAAGATGAGACAGTCGCTCATCAGGTAGATCCAGAAGCCAAGCGAGGTGCTGTAGCCTTCCGGATGCGGATGTTCGTCGGCGAGGTAGAAGATCGGCTCGCCGGATTGGGTGGGATTGATAGCGACAGTCATTTACTTGGCTCCGGCGAGCAGTTTGGTGCGCGTGTCCTCGGCCCGAACGACATCGTCGGCCGGAATGTCGAAGTCGCGGTGATAGTTGAAGGTGTGACCGATCCCGATGGCGAGCATCGCGATGAAGCTCGCAGCCGCCAGCCACCAGATGTACCAAATCAGGCCGAATCCCATCGCGGTGGCGAAGCCGGCGAGGATGATGCCGGTGCCGGTGCTGCGGGGCATGTGGATCGGCTTGAACCCTGTGAGCGGACGCTGGTAGCCGCGCCTCTTCATGTCCCACCACGCGTCATTGTCGTGAACGACGGGGGTGAATGCGAAGTTGTAGTCCGGCGGGGGCGAGGACGTCGCCCATTCCAGCGTGCGCGCGTCCCAGGGATCGCCGGTGACGTCCTTGAGCTGCTCGCGCTTGAGGAAGCTGACCGCGAACTGCATCAGCATGCACATGATGCCGAGCAAGACGAGGCCGGCGCCGATCGCGGCGATGACGAACCAGATCTGCAAGGAAGGATCGTCGAACACGCGCAAGCGGCGAGTCACGCCCATCAGGCCCAGCACATAGAGCGGCATGAAGGCCATGTAGAAGCCGGTGACCCAAAACCAGAACGACAGCTTGCCCCAGAACGGATCGAGCTTGAAGCCGAACGCCTTCGGGAACCAGTAGTTGATGCCGGCGAACGCGCCGAACACCACGCCGCCGATGATCACGTTGTGGAAATGCGCGATCAGGAACAGGCTGTTGTGCAATACGAAGTCGGCCGGCGGCACCGCGAGCAGCACGCCGGTCATGCCACCGAGCACGAAGGTCAGCATGAAGGCGATCGTCCACAGCATCGGCAGCTCGTAGCGGATGCGGCCGCGATACATCGTGAACAGCCAGTTGAACATCTTCGCGCCCGTCGGGATCGAGATGATCATCGTGGTGATGCCGAAGAACGAGTTGACGCTGGCGCCCGAACCCATCGTGAAGAAGTGGTGCAGCCAGACCAGGTACGACAGGATGGTGATGACCACCGTGGCGTAGACCATCGAGGTGTAGCCGAACAGGCGCTTGCCGGAGAAGGTCGAGGTCACTTCCGAGAAGATGCCGAAGGCGGGGAGAACCAGGATGTAGACCTCGGGATGGCCCCAGATCCAGATCAGGTTCACGTACATCATCGGGCTGCCACCGAAATCGTTCGTGAAAAAGTTGGTGCCGACATAGCGGTCGAGCGTGAGCAGCGCGAGCACGACGGTCAGAACGGGAAAGGAGGCGACGATCAGGACGTTGGTGCAGAGCGAGGTCCAGGTGAAGACCGGCATCCGCATCATGGTCATGCCGGGGCAGCGCAGCTTGACGATGGTGCAGATCAGGTTGATGCCGGACAACGTGGTTCCGACGCCGGCGACCTGCAATCCCCATATGTAATAGTCGACACCGACGTCAGGACTGTAGCCGATGTTGGACAGCGGCGGATAAGCCAGCCATCCGGTGCGAGCGAATTCACCGATGAACAGCGAAGCCATCACCAGCACCGCGCCGCCGACCGTCATCCAGAAGCTGAAATTGTTCAGGAACGGGAACGACACGTCACGCGCGCCAATCTGCAGCGGCACCACGAAGTTCATCAGGCCCGTGACCAGCGGCATCGCCACGAAGAAAATCATGATCACGCCGTGGGCGGTGAAGACCTGGTCGTAGTGATGGGCAGGAAGGAAACCTTCGGAGCCGCCGAACGCGAGCGCCTGTTGTGCGCGCATCATGAGGGCATCGGCGAAGCCGCGCAGCAGCATCACGACGCCGAGGATCATGTACATGACGCCGATGCGCTTGTGATCCACGCTGGTGAACCACTCGCGCCACAGATAGCCCCAGAGACGGAAATAGGTCAGGCCGGCGAACAGCGTGATGCCGCCGAGCGCGACCACCGCAAAGGTGCCGACGAGGATCGGTTCGTGCAGCGGCAGCGAATCGATGCTGAGACGGCCGAAGATGAGCTTGAGGAGATCAGGAGACATGCGAGCTCTCTTTAGGAGTCTGACTTCAGGAATCTGACTTGGGACGTTGTCCGAGGAAGAAGGACGACGAGGACTTCATCGGCGCGAGGGTCGGCCGCTTCAGGCCGGCGCCGATCAGCGGCGCGGCGTCGAGGGGCGCCTTGATCGCGGCCGTGGTCTGGCCCTGCGGCGCATCGGGTGTGCAGGTGCCGGCGACGAAGGTCGGCTCGGGACCGAACGCGGTGCCGCGGCGGGCGTACTTGTCGTAGGCCAGCGGCAGGGTGTTGTTCAGGCCTTCACGGCCGAGACCGCCCTTGGCGTCGATCGCCATCATCTCGCTCTGGCACATCTTGCCGGTCTCGACGCACATGTTGAGGATCCGGCGGTAGAGATCGGAATCGACCGTGCCGTAGCGGCGTACCGGCTCGTTCTCGCTTGGCTTCTCGAGCTGGAGATATTCGGCGCGGCCAAGCGAGCCGCCGGCGGACTTGGCCTGCGCGATCCAGGCGTCAAAGCCCTTGTCGTCGAGGCCCTGGAAGTTGAAGTGCATACCGGAAAAGCCGGCGCCGCTGTAGTTCGCCGAGAAGCCCCGGTAGGTGCCCGTGTGGTTGATCACGGCGTGAAGCGACGTCTCCATGCCGGGCATCGCGTAGATCTGTCCGGCAAGCGCGGGGATGTAGAAGGAATTCATCACCGAAGACGAGGTGATGTGGAAATTGATCGGGCGATCGACCGGCGCGGCGAGCTCGTTGACGGTAGCGATGCCGTAGTCGGGGTAGATGAAGAGCCATTTCCAGTCGAGTGCGACGACGTCGACCTCGAGCGGGGCCTTGGCCTGGTCCACCGCGCGCTCCGCATGGATGCGGCCGATGTTGCGATAGGGATCGAGCAGATGCGTGCCCATCCAGGTCAGCGCGCCGAGGCAGACGATGATCAGAAGCGGCGCCGACCAGATCACCAGCTCAAGGCTGGTCGAGTGGTCCCAGTCCGGCTCGTAGCGGGCGGACGTGTTGGACTGGCGGTAGCGCCAGGCGAACAGCACCGTCAGCGCCATCACCGGGACGACGATCAGGAGCATCAGGACGGTGGAGATGATGACGAGGTCGCGTTGCTGCGCTGCGATATCACCAGCTGGCGCCAGCACGACGTAGTTGCAGCCGCTGAGTGCAACTGCCAGGGGTAGCAGCGCCAGGATCTTGAGACGGGACACGGGCCGAGCCTTATGAGAATGAGTTTCCTTTGCGGGGCCAATGGGTAGCTGCGGCGCAGCAATCCGGACATTGGACAATTTGTCCAATGTTGCAGTGCAGGATGCTGGGTCAAACAAGGGGGGACTGCCCGGCGCCCGCCGGGGGGTCGGCTTTGGTTTACAGGACGTTAAGGGCGCAACGCATGGCGACGGCACAGACCCCCGCAATGGCAGACCTCCACTCGGGCGAGCACGGCCACGACCAGGCCAGTCCCGGCGAGATCGCCATCGGCGTCATCATCGGCCGCACGTCGGAATTCTTCGACTTTTTCGTCTACGCGATCGCCTCGGTGATCGTGTTCCCGCGGCTGGTGTTCCCGTTCACGAGCGAACTGACCGGCACCCTCTATTCCTTCATGATCTTCGCGCTGGCTTTCATCGCCCGGCCGCTCGGCACCGTCATTTTCATGACGGTCGACCGCGAATACGGCAAGACGGCCAAGCTGGTCTCGGCGCTGTTCCTGCTCGGCACCGCCACCGTGGCGCTCGCGTTCCTGCCCGGCTATCACGATATCGGCGTCGCCGCGATCTGGCTGCTGGCGCTGGCGCGTATTGCGCAGGGTCTGGCTTGGGGTGGCGCGTGGGACGGCATGGCCTCGCTGCTGGCGCTGAACGCGCCGGCCTCCAAGCGCGGCTGGTACGCGATGGTGCCGCAGCTTGGCGCTCCGCTCGGACTGATCGTGGCAAGCGCGCTGTTCGCCTATTTCGCCGGTAACCTCTCTGCCGACGACTTCTTTGACTGGGGCTGGCGTTATCCGTTCTTCGTCGCTTTCGCCATCAACGTCGTGGCGCTGTTCGCGCGCCTGCGCATGGTGACGACCGAGGAATATGCCTCGCTGTTCGAGACCCGCGAATTGCAGCCCTCGCGCATCTCCGACACGGTTGCGCGCGAAGGCCAGAACATCATGCTCGGTGCGTTTGCGCCGCTCGCAAGCTTCGCGCTGTTCCACATGGTCACGGTGTTTCCGCTGTCCTGGGTGTTCCTGTTCACCCGCGAAAGCCCGGTGCGCTTCCTGATCATCGAGATCGTTGCCGCCGTATTCGGCGTCGCCGCGATCGTGGCCTCCGGTATCATCGCCGACCGCGTCGGCCGCAAATCCCTGCTGATGGGATCGGCGATCGCGATTGCGATTTATAGCGGCTTCGCGCCGCAGCTGCTCGACGCCGGCGAGTTTGGCCAGACCATCTACATGGTGATCGGCTTCATCCTGCTCGGTCTCTCCTTCGGCCAGTCCTCGGGCGCGATCGCCTCGAACTTCAAGCAGATGTACCGCTACACGGCGTCCGCGCTGACCTCGGACATGGCCTGGCTGTTCGGCGCCGGCTTTGCTCCGCTGGTCGCACTGCTGCTCGCCACCAATCTCGGCGTCATCGCCTCGGGTGCCTATCTGCTCTCGGGTGCGTTCTGGACCCTGCTCGCGCTCTGGCTCAGCGGCCAACGCGAGGCGGGTGACATGGACGCAGGCGAATCTTCGAACTGACAGGGAATAAAGCGCGGGCCGGACGATCCTGTTTGCGGCCGCAAACAGGAGATCACATGAACGTCCGGTCGAATTCCGTCCTTCCGCGAAGCACGACGAGCCCGGCTCTCGCCGCCATCGCGATTGCGATTCTATGCTCAGCCGGCCCGGCCGGCGCCACCGGCAATGCTGCGCGCGGCCAGACGCTCTACAAGAGCTGCGCCGACTGTCACTCGATCACCGAGAACAATGTCGGCCCGATGCACAAGGGCGTGGTCGGGCGTAAGGCGGGCAGCGTTCCCGGCTACGACTACTCGCCCGATCTGAAGAACTCGGGGATCGTCTGGACCGAGGACAATCTCGACAAATGGCTGACCGGACCGCAGGCCATGGTGCCGGAAACCAAGATGTTCTTCGATGTGCCGGATGCGCAGGATCGCGCGGACATCATCGCGTTTTTGAAGGAAAAGGCGAAGTAGCCGCCAGCCCTAGTCCGTCACGATCTTCACGCGGTCACGCACCTTCACCTGTGCGGTGCGATCGAGGCCGTTCAGCACGCGAAAGCGTTCGGCGGGGTGATCGACGCCGGCCATGCGGTGGGACAGCGATTCCACGGTGTCGCCGGGCTGTACGGTGATGACCTTGATGCGCAGCGGACGCGCGGCCTGGATCTCCTCGAGCGTCAGGCGGCGGAATGAATTGACGGTCTCTCGCGCATTGCGCTCGCTCTCGGTCGACTTCTGCCGCGTGGCGAAGATGAAGCGATAGACGTCGCTGCCGAAGCGCAGCGCATAGACCTTGAACTGCCACTGGTCGCCCTTGGCGGTGGCGGACGCAGCCGGGAAGCCGTTGATGGTGATGTCTTCGGTGGAGGCCTTTTCGACGCCTTCCATCCAGCCGGAATTGAGGTAGTCGCCGAGCGACTGCTCGGCCGGCACGCGCACGACGTCGAAGCGCATCGCCTGCGAGCCGCCCTCGCGCACGCCGATCACCGCCTGGGCGGTGTTGTCGAGCGTAAAATTGTCCGGCGCCTGGAAGGTGAAGCCGAGCTTTGGATGCAGGAAACGCCGGCCGCGGACAAAGCCCTCGCTGGGGTCTTCGCCATAGACGAGGTTATCGATCGCGGCGAGATAGCTCTCGCGGTCGCGCTCGGCGCCCTCGGGCGCCGTATATTGGCGTGCGATGGTCTGCGCATTCTGCACGCGTTCGGGCGTGGCCGGGTGTGACGAGGTGAAATCCTGCGCGCGCGGATCGAGCGAGTTCTTGCCGGCCTTGAGTTCGGCGTTGCGCTCCATCGCCGCGAGGAAGCGTGCCGCGCCGTAGGGGTCAAAATGTGCCTTGGCGGAGATGCCGACGCCGATGCCATCAGCCTCGAACTCCTGGTTGCGCGAAAAGCTCGCCATGGTGAGCTTGGTCTTGGCGAGCGCGAGCGCGGTGAGATCGGGATCGGTGCTCATGTCTGTGACGACGCGAGTCACGATCGCGGCCTGACGCGCCTGGTCCTCGCGCATCGCGGCGTGCTTGGACAGCACATGCGCCATCTCGTGGCTGAGAACCGAGGACAATTCCGAGGTGTCGCTCGCAAGCGCAAGAAGTCCGCGGGTGACATAGAGCTGGCCGTTCGGCAGGGCGAAGGCGTTCACCGCGCCGGAATTGAGGATAGTGACCTTGTAGCCCTGGTCGGGACGGTCAGAGGCGGCAACCAAACGGTCGACGGTTTTGCTGACCAGTGATTCGAGCCTTGGGTCGTCATAGGTGCCGCCATAGCTCGCCAGGATGCGCTCGTGCTCCTTCTCGGTCGCCGCGGTCTGGGCGATGGCCGGCTTCGGCTTGGGCATCGCCACGGTCGGCGGGGCGGCCGCGGTCTGGAACCGGCCCATATCGCCGCAGCCCGCAAGCGCTGTGCCCAGCACGAGACAAAGCGCAGCCGGCGCTGCCCGCAGGCGGCGGCATTCACCTCGTCCGTGCCGTTCTAGCACCCCATTCACGTCGTTAACCCGTGCCTGACCCTTGTTAGGGTCTTACCCCAATAGGCTCGTTTGCGCCCAGCAACTCGATCTGTCCCACCCGAAGCACATCGATACGCGGCCCCGCAGTCCCCTCAACCCAGCCCCGGACGCGAAGACGCCGACTTTCCAAAGACTTAAGGGGCATTCCGGCGTTTTCGAACGCCGGCACTGTGCGCTTTGAAATAATCACCGCAAAGCCGCGTGTCCAGTTCCGTCCGAAGTTGAGGTAGGTCATTGCCCCAGCTTGCCGGACCGACAGGACTTTGCCCTCGACCACCATAAAGCGCCCTATCCCGGCCAAAATATCGTCCGGACTTTCCGCGTTTTTTATGGCCGACGGGTCAGCCCAGTTGCCCTTTTTTTGGCGCCGCGCCTCCGCCTCGGACGACGTCAGGGCGGCAGCGCAGTCCTTGTCCGGGATCTCGGCCGAGACGAGGGCGTTGCCCTGGGCGAGCAGCATCGCCTGTACGGAGGTCTCGCTCTCGCCGACGAAAAGCAGCGCGCCCTGGCGGCCATAACGGTCCGGCGTATCGTCAGTGCTGCGCAGCGTGACGTCGCGGCCGACGAGCAGCGTTGTGAGTGCTTGCCTGGTTGTTGCTGTTGCCTCGATCCCGGTGAGACGGACTTCGCGGCCGTCATCGAGACGCACACTGCGCGCATCGACGATTCCCGCGACGCGGCCTTCGCCTTGTGCTTCAAATTGGCACGGCGCCGCGAACGCAGTTTGACCTGCGACGAGAAGAAAAGCGACGGTGAGATGAAGCCGTTGCGTCACATGACCCGGAGAGGTTGCGTTACGTGCCGATTTTAACTCAAGCGCGGTGAGACGCGAAGAGGCTTCCTCTCACTCCGTCATTGCGAGCGCAGCAAAGCAATCCAGAATCTTTCTGCGGAGGGACTCTGGATTGCTTGGCTGCGCTCGCAATGACGTGAAAACATCCGTCCGCATCTCGCCATTCCGCTTTGCGGAAAACACTGGATCGCCACGAGACGCGCATCGCGCTTCTGCTTGCTGCGCTCTTGCGCATGCGGCATGATTGCGGGAATAGCGATCGCCAAGAGCAATAATCAAGCCGCCATTCAGAGTCAGGCGATCAAGGGAGGTCTTTTTCGATGAAGCATATTTTGTCGGGCATTTTTGCCGCCGCATTGGCTCTCAGCGCGAGTGCCGTGCAGGCCCAGGACAAGCCGCCCCTCAAGATCGGCGGCATCCTCGACATGTCTAGCCTTTATGCCGACATCACCGGCCCCGGCAGCGAGACCGCGGCGAAGATGGCGGTGGAGGATTTTGGCGGCGAGGTGCTGGGGCGCAAGATCCAGGTGCTGGCGGCCGACCATCAGAACAAGGCCGACCTCTCCGCCAACATCGCCCGCGACATGCTCGACAATCAGGGCGTCGAGATGATCTACGACGTCGCGGCCTCCGCGACCGCGCTTGCCGCCGGCGAGATCGCGAAAGCGCGCAACAAGATCATCATGTTCAACGGCCCGGGCTCGATCCGTCTCACCAACGAGGCCTGCGGTCCCTACACCGTCCACTACGTGTTCGACACCTACGGCCAGGCTAATGTGACGGGCCTTGCGGCCGTGAAGTCGGGCCTCGACACCTGGTTCTTCCTCACCGCCGACTATGCCTTCGGCCAGGATCTGGAGAAGGACACCAGCGCGGTCGTCGTCAAGACCGGCGGCAAGGTGCTCGGCGCGGTCCGCCATCCGCTCAACACGTCGGACTTCTCGTCGTTCCTGCTGCAGGCCCAGGCCTCCAAGGCCAAGGTGATCGGGCTCGCGAACGCCGGCGGCGATACCGTCAACGCCATCAAGCAGGCGGCCGAGTTCGGCATCACCAAGGGCGGCCAGAAGGTCTCGCCGCTGCTCGCCTTCGTTTCCGATATCGATTCGATCGGGCTCGAAACCGCGCAGGGCCTGCTGCTCGCCGAAGCCTTCTACTGGGATCTCAATGACGAGACCCGCGCGTGGTCGAAACGCTTCATGGAGCGCACCAAACGGATGCCGACCTCGGCGCAGGCCGGCGTCTATTCCTCCGTCATGCACTATCTGAAAGCGGTGAAGGCCGCGGGTACGACCGACTCTGCCGCAGTGATGAAGGTGATGAAGGAAACGCCGATCAACGACTTCTTCGCCAAGAACGGCAAGATCCGTGAGGACGGCCGCATGATCCACGACATGTACCTGTTCGAGGTGAAGAAGCCGTCGGAGTCCAAGGGCCGCTGGGACGACTACAAGTTGCTCGCCACCGTGCCCGGCAGCGAAGCGTTCCAGTCGCTGGAGCAGTCGCGTTGCCCGCTGGTGAAAAAGTAAGCTTCGTCATTGCTAGGAACGAAGTGACGAAGCAATCCAGACTGTCTCCGCGGAAACATTCCTGGATTGCTTCGCTCCGCTCGCAATGACGATAGCCCGGTCAAACAACAACAAGGGAGACGTCCCATGAACGACATGGTCCTGCAAAAGCTCGAAGGCGGGCTGCTTACCATCACCATGAATAGGCCCGAACGAAAGAACGCGCTCAACCCCGAGATGGTCGCTGGCCTGGTCGAGGCGGCGCGGCGCGCGGCTGACGATCCGGAGGTGCGCGCGGTGCTGTTCAAGGGCGCTGGCGGATCGTTCTGCGTGGGCGGTGACGTCAAGTCGATGGCGGCCGGCCGCGCGCCGTTGCCGTTCGAAGTGAAGATGGCGAACCTCCGCCGCGGCATGGAAGTGTCGCGCATCCTGCACCAGATGCCGAAGCCCGTGGTGGCGCAGCTCGATGGCGCCGCGGCCGGTGCGGGCCTCTCGATGGCGCTGTCGTGCGACCTGCGCGTTGCGAGCGAGTCCTGCAAAATCACGACGGCATTCGCCAAGGTCGGTTTCTCCGGTGACTACGGCGGCACCTATTTCCTCACCCAGCTGCTCGGCAGCGCGCGGGCGCGCGAGCTTTACCTGACGTCGCCCGTGCTGACGGCGAAGGAAGCGCATGCGATCGGCATGGTAACCAAGGTCGTCCCCGACGCCGAGATTGATACCGCAGCGCACGAGCTCGCGCTGTCGCTGGCACAGGGGCCGTCGATTGCGCTCGGCTACATCAAACGCAACATCAACAATGCCGAGCACCTGCCGCTGGAAGATTGCTTCGACGGTGAGGCTATCCACCACACCCGCTGCAGCGACACCGAGGATCACAAGGAGGCCGCGAAGGCTTTCGTCGAAAAGCGCAAGCCGGCCTTCAGGGGCGCATGACGATGTCGCCCTATATGCGGCTGCGGCAGATTTGTCTCGTCGCGCCGCAACTCGCGCCTGTCATCTCTGATATCGCCGAGATCATGGGCCTCGCCGTCTGCTACCGCGATGGCAATGTCGCGAAGTACGGCCTGGAGAATGCACTGCTCCCGGTCGACACGATCATGCTCGAGGTCGTCGCGCCCTTCAAGGATGGCACCACGGCCGGCCGCTTCATCGAGAAGACCGGCGGCCGCGGCGGCTACATGGCGATCTTCTGCTGCACCGATCCCGACGAGCGCGGCCGCAACGCCAACGCGATGGGCGTGCGCACCGCCAACGTGATCGACCACGCGCCCTATCACGGCGTCCAGCTTCACCCCCGCGACTGCCGCGCCGCCTTCATCGAATTCAATCACACCGAAGGCAGCGACGACAATATGGGCGCATACCCGCCAGCCGGGCCGGACTGGCAAAGTTTTGTCCGCAAGGACGTGACGCAAGCGCTGACGACGGTGGAAATGCAAAGCCCGGACCCGCGGGGGCTGGCGGAGCATTGGGGCAAGATCATCGGAGTCGCGGTTGACGGTTCTGAACTGAATCTGCCCAATGCGACGTTCCGCTTCGTCAAGGGTGCCAGCGAGATCATGAGCGCGTTGGAGTTTCGGGTGGCCGATGCCGCGCACGTGCTGCATGTCGCAAGGTCAAAGGGGCTCGCGGTCGCGGGTAACGAGTTCCTGTTGGGCGGGGTGACGTTCCGCGTCGGATGATTCTCCCATAGTGATCCGTCACCCTGAGGTGCTCGCCTCTTCGGCGAGCCTCGAAGGGCGACGGCTACCGGCGAGGCCGCTCATCCTTCGAGGCTTCCCGCACAGTGCTGCGCACCGTGCGGCTCGCACCTCAAGATGACGGTCGTGAGTGTGGCGGATGCACAAAGAACAAGAAGGGGATCACACATGCCGCATCCGCTCGACAGCTTCTTCGCCCCCGCAAGCATCGCGCTGATCGGCGCCTCGCGCGATCACGAGAAGATTCCGGGGCGGCTGCTGGCGATGCTGCGCAAGAACGAATATCCCGGAAAGATCTATCCGGTGAACCCGAACTACGCCGAGATCGACGGGCTCGTCTGCTACAAATCGGTTGTGGAGATCGGCGCGCCGATCGATCTCGCAGTCGTCATCATCCCCGCCCGTGCCGTGCTGCCGGCACTCGAACAATGCGCAACCGCCGGCGTCAAGAACGCCGTCATCATTTCCTCCGGCTTTGCCGAGGAGGGGGGCGACAGTGCGGCGATGCAGGACGCGATCGCCGCACTGGCGAAGCGTACCGGCATGCGGATTTCGGGGCCGAATGCCGAGGGTTTTTTCAGCCAGATGCAGCGCGTCGCGGCAACCTTCAGTCCCGCCGTGGATGTCAAGCCGGATGTGGTCCCGCTGGTCGCCACGACAAAGCGGATCGGTATCGTTGCGCAGAGCGGCGGCATCGGTTTTGCCTATTATCACCGCGCCAAGGCGCTTGGTGTTGCGGCGAGCTACGTCGTCAGCGCCGGCAATGAATCCGATCTCGGTGCCGGCGAATTCCTGGACTACATGGTGCAGGACGCCTCGACCGACGTGATCCTGTTGTTCATCGAGGGCATCCGCGACGTCGACAAATTTCTCGCGGCCGCGCGACGCGCGGCGGAGCTGAAGAAACCCGTCATCGTGACAAAAGTCGGCCGCTCCGGCGTTGGGATGCGCGCCGCAGCCTCGCACACCGCAAGCATGGCCGGCTGGTCGGCGGCCTATGATGCGGTGTTCGCGAAATACGGCTTCATCGTCTCCAATGATCTCGACGAGGCGCTGACGATCGCGGCGGTGCTCGTGAGCAATCCGCTGCCGAAAGGCGATCGCGTTGCCGTCCTCACCACGTCCGGCGGCGCGGGCATCTGGGGTGCGGATGCGGTGGCGTTGCAGGGCTTGCAGGTGCCCGAGCTGTCCGAACAGGTTCAGGCGGAGATCGGAAAGCTGATGCCGTCCTACGGCACCGCACGCAATCCGATCGACGTCACCGCGCAGGGCGTGACCTCGGGCGGCCTGCAGAAGAGCGTCGATCTGCTCGCCGTTTCCGATGAGGTCGACGCGATCCTGGTCGTGCTGTCGCTCTCGAGTGATGTCCGCAAACCGTTCAAGGAGGCTGAGCTCACGCCGGTGCTGGCGGCGCGGCACAAGCCGGTCGTGTTCTATTCCTACACGGTGCCGTCCGACTTCGCGCGGCGCGGGCTTGCCACGTCGGGCGTCGTCGTGCTGTCGGGCCTCAGCCATGTCGGCGTCGCGATGCGGCGGATCGTCGACCACGCAAAATTCAGCCTGCCGAAACGTACGGACGAGACACGGCTGCCGGCGCGCGATCTTTCCGCGCATCTGACATCGCCAGTATTGTCTGAGGCCGATAGCAAGGCACTGCTCCGCGCGGCCGGCATCTCGCTGCCGGATGAGGTGTTGGCCAGAGAGAGGAGCGATCTGGATGCCGCGGTCGCTCGTGTCGGCTTTCCGCTTGCGATGAAGATCCAGTCGCCTGACATTCCGCATAAGAGCGAAGTCGGAGGTGTGCGCGTCAATATCGCCACCAAAGGCGAGGTCTTTCTGGCATTCGAAGCTTTGCTCAACAATGCACGCAAACACCGGCCGGAGGCGGCGATTCAGGGCGTGTTGGTCGGTCCCATGGCGAAGAAGGGCGTCGAGATCATCGTCGGCACGATGACGGACAAGACGTTTGGCCCGATGGTGATGGTGGGACTTGGCGGTATCACCACGGAACTGTTTCGCGATGTCGTCTATCGCCCGGCACCGGTGAGTGCGGAAGAAGCCGGCGCGATGTTGACGGGCCTGAAGGCTGCTCCGCTGTTGAATGGATTTCGCGGAGCGGCGAAGGCGGATGTTGGGGCGCTGGCGCAGCTGATCGGCGATATCTCAGTGCTCGCCGCGCGCCATGCTGGTGAGATCGCGGAGATCGAGCTCAATCCGGTGTTGGTGCATCCGGAAGGGCAGGGCGTGACGATCGTGGATGCGTTGGTGGTGGGGCGCGGTTAGACTAGACCTTCTCCCCTCATAAGAGGAGAAGGGAAGAAAGGGATCACCGCCCCTTGAAATTAGCCACGCGCCGCTCTTCCGTGGCCTTGACGCCTTCCTTGAAATCTTCCGTCGCGCGCAGCCGGGTCTGCTCCGCGAGCTCGTGATTGGTCGCGGCCATGACGCGATCGGCCAATCCGGCGCGCATCGTGGCGCGGGTGGAGACGAGGCCGAGCGGCGAGCATTCGGCGATCTCGCCGGCAAGCTTCATCGCACCCGCCTTGACCTGATCCTGCGGCACCAGCACGTTGGCGAGGCCCCATTTGACGGCTTCTTCGCCGGTAACGCGGCGGCTCGTATAGAACATCAGCTCGGCATTGTTCTTGCCGATCAATTCCGGCAGCGTCGTCGTCAGGCCGAAGCCCGGATGGAAGCCGAGTTTGGTGAAGTTTGCGGAGAAGCGCGCTTCGGGGCAGGTGACGCGGAAGTCGGCCGACACCGCGAGCCCGAGGCCGCCTCCGATGGCGGCGCCCTGCACGGCCGCGACGATCGGCTTCTTGGCGCGGAAGATGCGAACGGCCTGGATATAGAGATGATTGATCGCGCCAAGGCTGTCGGCCGGATCGCCCTTGGCCGTCTTGTCGGCTTCGCGTGCCTCCTGCGCCTGCCGCGCCGGGTCCTGGAAATTCGCGCCGGCGCAGAACGCCTTGCCTTGAGCCGACAAGACCGATGCACGGATCTCGATGTCCCGGTCGAACTCGTCGAGCGCGTCCGCGATCTGGTTGATCAGCGCGATGTCGAAGAAGTTTAGCGGAGGCCTGCGGATCTCGATGGTGCCGACGTGTCCAACCTTCTCGACGCCGATATCTTTGTAAGTGGTCATGATGATCCTCGAAGGTTTAGCGCAGACCAAGTCCGCGGGCGATGATGCCGCGCAGCACCTCGGTGGTGCCGCCCTGGATGGTGAGTTTCGGTGCGGTCTTGATGGCGAAGTCGAGCTGCCGCTCCAGCGTCTCGCGGTTGGTCGCGGTCTCCTCGACGAAGGCGGCAAGATCGCGCACGCGATGCGGCAGCTGCTGTTCCCAGACCGTGCCGATGTCCTTGACGATCGAGGCTTCCACCACCGGCTCCTTGCCGGCGTGCAGCATGCCGGCGACGGAAACCGACATGCGCCGCATGGTGTGGAGCTGCGCGACCAGCCGGCCAATGCCTTCGGCGCTGCGCGTGTCCGGGTTGGGGCCGACGGCGCGGACCAACTCAGTCAGCACGTAGTAGGTCTCGAGGAAACGCTCGGGACCGGAGCGCTCATAGGCGAGCTCCGATGTGGCCTGCTTCCAGGCGCCGTCGACCTCACCCAGCACGTGATCCTCGGGCACGAAGAAGTCGGTGAAGACGACCTCGTTGAACTCATGCTGGCCGGTGATCTGGCCGATCGGATTCACCTGGATGCCCGGCTGCTTCATCTTGACCAGGAACTGCGTCAGGCCGTGACGGCGGTTTTCCTTGGTCGGCTGCGAGGTGCGGAAGATCGCGATCATGTAGTCGGCGATATGCGCCGACGAGGTCCAGATCTTGGTGCCGTTGATGAGATAGCCACCATCGGTCTTGGTCGCCCGCGTCTTGGCCGCGAACAGGTCCGAGCCGGAGTTCGGCTCGCTCATGCCGATCGCGAAGCAGATTTCGCCGCGGCAGATGCGCGGCAGGATGTCCATCTTGATGTTTTCGGGGGCGTATTTCAGCAGCACCGGGCCGCTTTGACGGTCGGCGACGAAGAAGCGCCGCGTCGGGGCGTTGGCGACGCGCATCTCTTCGGTCACCACGTAACGTTCGAGGAAGGAGCGCTCCTGGCCGCCATATTTCTTCGGCCATGTCATGCCGAGCCAGCCCTTGGCGCCGACCCGGCGGGAGAATTCCGGTGCGTCGGTGTCTTCGCGGTTGGGTTTGTGCGGATCGAAGGTGCCGGCGGCGATCTCTTCGGCGAGGAAGGCACGCACCTCCTTGCGCAATTGCTCGCACTTCTCGGGCAGGCGGATCGGATCGAAACGAAGAGCAGCGGTCATGTGTTTCGATCCCTGTTAACGCGATGCCACGAGCGGCCACAATTCATCGGCGCCACGCTTGGCGACAAGCTTGCCGAGCTCGACGGCCCAGTGGCTTTCGGAGCCGAAATCGTCGCGCCAGGCCAGCGCCCGCAGCGAATAGCGGTGCAGGATGTGCTCGATGGTGAAGCCGATCGCGCCATGGACCTGATGCGCAATGCCGCCGCCTTTTTCCGCGGCTTCGGCGCAGCGGATCTTTGCGGAGGCGGCTTCGAGATAGACCTCATCATTGAACGATTTGGCGTTCGCGATGGCGTCCGCTGCCGAGGTCGCGGCCGCAAGCGCCGCGGCTGATTCGCCGGCGAGGCGCGCGAGATTGTGCTGCACCGCCTGGAATTTCGAGATCTTCTTCTCGAAGGCGACGCGCTCGTTGGAATAGCGCACGGAGATGTCGAGCATGGATTCCAGCGCGCCCGCGATCTGAAGGCTGCGCGCGACGCCGCCCATCAGCATCATCGTGGTCTGGTCGAAGCCCTTAGGCGCGGCCTTGATGGTGACGGGCTGAACTTTGTCGAGCGTGACGGTATCGCTGTGGTCGTAGCCGACATTGAGCCCGGATTCGATCCGGCCTTTGGAGGCGTCGACCAGCGCCATCGAGACGCCGTCCTTGCCATGCGCCAGCACTGCAAAATGCTTCGCCGCTTTGGCAAAGGGCACGCCGCGGCAGCGGCCGGAGAGTGCGCCGTCCGCATCAATCGTGATGCGATCCTTTGGCGAGGCCGGCAGCACCGTCATCTCGCCTTTGGGCGAGGCGATCTTCGCCTGCGCCAGCAGCCAGCCTGCGAGCATGGTCTCGGCCAGGGGAACCGCGACCGCGAAGCGGCCGGCGGCATTCAGCAAGGCAAAACCGTCGGCAAGGCTCGCGCCGGAGCCGCCGAGATCGTCGGGCACCCAGGACAAGGGCAAGCCGGCCTCGGTCAGCGCCTGCCACAGCGGCGCCTGCCACGAATTCTTCTTGTCATTGTTGACGGTCTGCGGATCGGCGAGATCGGCGAAGATCTTCTCCGCGGTCTCGACGACGATATTGTCACTCTCCGCCACAGCGTTCCCCGTGTTTTGCCATTGGCGCATCCTGCCCGGTCGGTGCGGCGCGCGGTCTCTTCTTGCGCCCGATGATCCAAAAAAGCCATGGCCCTGACAAGCGTTGATCGCAGGCCCATCTGCGGCACCGGCATGGGGGCAAGAAACAGCCCAAGAGCCGGTCTGGACTAATTCCGCTTAGCGGAGTTTGCGCGATTTGCAGGGCGCGACAAACTCGCTAAACAAGGCGCCACATTTAATCACGGGGAAGGAAATCCGGATGGCAAAAGACAGTCTGTGCGCAATCGTGACGGGGTCCGCATCCGGCCTCGGTGCTGCGACCGCGGAAATTCTCGCGCGGAGCGGGGCGCGGCTCGTCATCAACTATTCGTCGAGCCAGAAGGAAGCCGAGGCCACCGCAGAGCTCTGCCGCAAGGCGGGCGCTGCGGAAGTGCTGGTCGCGCAGGGCGACGTCTCGAAGGATGACGATTGCCGCAAGATCGTTGCGGCCGCGAGTGGCTGGGGCCGACTCGATATCCTCGTCAACAATGCCGGCACCACCAAGCATGTCGCCCATGCCGATCTCGACGGATTATCGGCTGAAGATTTCCAGCGGCTGTACGGCGTCAACACCATCGGCCCGTTCCAGATGGTGCGCGCGGCGCGCAGCTTGTTGGAAGCCGGATCGAAGGCGTCGGGGCGTCCGTCCGCCGTCGTCAACGTATCGTCGGTCGCTGGCATCAGCGGCGTCGGCTCGTCGATCGCGTACGCCGCGAGCAAGGGCGCGCTCAACACCATGACGCTGTCGCTGTCGCGCGCACTCGCGCCGCTGATCCGCGTCAACACGGTGTGCCCCGGCTATATCGACACGCCCTGGTTCACCAAGGGCCGCGGCGAGGCCGGTGCCAAGCAGGTGCGCGACAGCGTGGTGGCGAAGGTGCCGCTCAAGGTCGCATCGACGGCGGAGGACATCGCGCAGCTCGTCTGCTTCCTGGCGATGCCGGCCTCCAGCAACATGACCGGCGAGGTCGTGCGCATGGATGCGGGGATGCATTTGGTGACTTAGCCGTCATCGCGAGGAGCGAAGCGACGAAGCAATCCAGACTGTCGCTGCGGAAAGATTCTGGATTGCTCCGCTTCGCTCGCAATGACGGAAAAGGCGACTTGCGCAGTCACCCCTTGATCACGCCGCTCGCGACCAGCCGGTGCCAGATGAACAGCACCACCACCGCGCCGATCGTGGCCATGATGAATCCGGCGCCTTGATCCGGGCCGTAATGGCCGATGGCCTGGCCGATGAAGGTCGCCAGAAACGCGCCGACGATGCCGAGGATGGTGGTGAGGATGAAGCCGCTTGGGTTGTTCGGTCCCGGCGCCAGAAAACGCGCGATCAGGCCGGCGATGAAGCCGACGACGATGACCCACAAGATGCCGCCCATACTCATGTCAGTGCTCCCCTTGCTGAATGCGTAGATCCAATTTCGCTTAAATTTTGCCCGAGATCTCTTGCTCCGTCGGCAGCCGTCCGTCCGGCGTCAGATGGTCGATCACCTGCGGCAGGTACTGGCTGAGGCCGGAGAGCAGCTCGTCACGCGACAAGCCGCTTTGGGCAGACAGGCTCTGGATCTGGTCGGCGCCGAGCGCATTGGCGAGATCGCCGGGCGCGATCGCCTTGTTCTCACCCTTGCCGACCCAGGTGTTCGCGGTGTCGCCGTGGCCGCCCTGCTGGAGCTGGTTGAGGAGATCGCCGAGGCCGCCGCTGAGCACGGAACCCGCCGCGCCGCCCGCGAGCATGCCGCCGAGGCCGCCCTTGAGGAGATCGCCGAGGCCGCCGCCTCCGCCAAGAGCACCACCAAGCGCGCTCCCGAGACCGCCGCCAGCACCCGCATTCACCGGCGGGGGCAGGTGCGTTGGCGTCGGAGACGGCTCCGGCGTCGTCCCGGGTTGGCCTGCCGTTAAATGCTTGAACGTCTTCCAGGCGAGCAGGCCAAGGATCGCCATGGTCATGGGCGACATGCCGCCGCTTGACGAGGATTGCGAACTCGGAGCGCTCGGGCCGCGGGGACCGTTCTGCATGCCATTGAGGACGTCGAGTAGACCCATGGTGCTCTCCTTTGGCGTTCTCGTCGGCGAACTCTCGCCGGTGACAAAGCCCCCGGCAAAAACATATGGGGGTCTCATGACGGTTACAAGGCAGATGCGTCGTGATGGGCATGCCGGTCCAGCTCTGCTATCGAGGGTTGGCATTCAGGGAGTAGGCGAGGTGGTGACGGATCGACCGATCGTGGTGGCCGGCGCCGGCGCCATCGGCTGTTTTGTCGGAGGCCAGCTGGCGGCTGCCGACCGTCGGGTCGCACTGCTGGTGCGGCCGCGGGTGAAGACCGAGATCGAGCGGTTCGGCCTGCGGCTGACGGATTTCGAGGGCGCCGAGAAGAAGCTGGATGCGGGCCGGCTCGCGCTGTCGGAAGATCCCGCGATCTTCCACAGCGCAGGCATCGTGCTGGTGACGGTCAAGAGCGCCGACACGGCTGATGTCGCGGACCAGATCGCGCAGCACGCGCCTCGGGATGCGGTCATTGTGTCGTTGCAGAACGGCGTCGGCAATGTCGCCGTGCTGCAAGAGCGGCTCGGCGGCCGGCGCGTGCTCGCCGGTATGGTGCCGTTCAATGTGGTCGCAAGGGGGGAAGGACGTTTCCACCGTTCGACCTCCGGCGACATCTATCTCGGTGACGATGCTGACAACACGGCGGCAGCGCTCTCGGTGCCGGGGCTCAACCTGCGCGCAAGCCGCGACATCGCCGGCGTGCAATGGGGCAAGTTGATCATCAATCTGAACAACGCGCTCAGCGCACTGTCCGACATGCCGCTCGCCGCGCAATTGGCGAACCGCGATTGGCGAAAATTGTTTGCCGACCAGATGGCGGAAGGGCTGGCCGCTCTAAAGGCCGCCGGCATCACGCCGGCCTCGGCAACGCCGATCCCGTCGAACTGGACGCCGACCCTGCTGCGACTGCCCGACACGATCTTCAACGTGATCCTGGGCCGTACGATGAAGATCGATCCGGAGGCGCGCTCCTCGATGTGGCAAGATCTGAAGCAGGGCCGCAAGACCGAGATCGACTATCTCCAGGGCGCCGTCATCGCGCTCGCCGAGCAGAACAATGTCGATGTGCCGCTGATGCGCCGCATTGTTGGGTTGACCAAGGACGCCGAGACCGCCGGCAAGGGCCCGCCGGGCCTTTCGCCGCAGCAAATTCGCGGCGAGGCCTAACCGTCGATGGTCGATGGAGGTGCGCGATGAAATATGGACTGACGTTTGCGCTTTCGCTGACGGCATTTTGCGCCGCCTCCACATTCGCCGAGGCCCGGCCGCCGACCGTCACGAATTCTCCGGGCTATGACGCGCGATTGCAGGAGAGCCGGAAGGCGCTGGGCAATTCACAGACAGCGCCGGAGCTAACGACTCCGCCGGTGACGACGCCCAAGCGCAGCAAGAAGAAGCATCCGAATTGAGGATGGGACGCGGACTCCCATCCGCTCGCAATGACGGCTGCCTCAGCCCTTCTTCGCCGGCTTGCTCGGCGTCGGGCTGAACAGCTTCTTAAATTCGCTCAAGCCTTCCGACAGTCGCGGCCATTCGCAGGAGAACGAGCCCTTGGCACAAGGCGCGCCTTTCTGTCGCAACACCTTCGGCCGTTCCACGGGCACTGGTACCCGCTCAACCTCGGTTCGCAGTGCGACCTTCTGAAGCTGCTGCGCCTGTTGTTCCTGCTGCTCGCGTTGCTGGCGTGCCACGGCCTGGGCCGCTTCATTGCTGCGGCGCTGATTGGCGAGATAGGCGGTATAGGAGGCGTCGATCTTCTTCTGCTCGTCCGGCGTCGGGTTCGGCCCGGCGATGTCGAAAGTACGATCCTGAAGGAAGTCGTAATAGGAGTAGCCGCCACCTGCCTTGCGCCGGCCTGCGAATTTGGCGTTGCAGTCCGCAAGTGCTGCGGTCTTTTCAGCCTTGGTCGCGGATTTCTCGGCGGCGTCGGCGCATTCCTCGAAGTCGACCGGCGCGCGCTTCCACCATTGCGCGTGGGCATGCCACGACGTCAGCAGAAAAACTCCTGCTGCGGCAACGAAAAGCGGCGCCGCATGACGCGATGTAAACACGGACGGCATTCTACGAGAGCATTCCTTGCAAGACTCAACCCGAACTGAGTCGAACCTGATTTTTGCCTCTTTATCGCCCGCTTGTCACCCATGGAACCCGGGAATTTCATGGCTGGGTTGCTGACATTTTTTGCTTGACGTGGCCCGGGAGTCACAGCCCCGTGACCCATGATGTGCGTAGAATTTTATCGGTCTGAATGCGACAGGGAAATGTCCGTCATGAGAGCGCTGAGCCATTTCGTCGCAATCGCGTTGGCGTTGGTTTGCGGCCGTGCGCTCGCCGCGGAGGACGATGCGCCCAACAACAAGCCGGTGAAGGTCGTGGCCGATGCGCGGCTCTCGGTCGGCGGCCAGGGCCTATTGCCGCTCTATCTCTCCAGCGACTGGTCGATGCCGCTGCCGACGATCTCGCGCGCCATCATCGTGCTGCACGGACGCCTGCGCAATGCCGACGAATACTACATCTCAGCCCACGCCGCGCAGGTCGCGGCCGGCGACGACGGCAAGAGCGCGCTCATGATTGTGCCGCAGTTTCTGGCCGAGGTCGACATTGAGGCACACAAGCTGCCCGCGGACACGCTGCGCTGGTCGCTGATGGGATGGGAGGGCGGAGAGGCCGCGCTTGCGCCGAACCCGGTCTCTTCCTTCGAGGCGCTCGACGCGGTCCTGGCAAAACTCTCCGACCGGCGCGTCTTCCCGAACCTGAAACAGGTCGTGGTTGCCGGCCATTCCGGCGGCGGCCAGGTCGCGCAACGCTACGCCATCGCCGGCAAGGGCGAGGCGGCGCTGTTGCGCCAGCACATCGATGTCCGCTACGTCGTCGCCAATCCGTCGTCTTATGCTTATTTCACTAAAGAGCGCCCCGTGCCGGCGATTGCCGCGTCCTGCGCGGGCTCCAACAATTGGAAATATGGCATGGACGGGCGCCCGCCTTACTTTGCTGAAGTAACGCCGACGGCGCTCGAGCAGCGCTATATCGAGCGTGACGTGATCTATCTGCTCGGCACGCTCGACACCAAGCCAGCGGCAGACAAGAGCTGCATGGGCGAGGCGCAAGGCCCAAATCGCTACGCCCGCGGCCATGCCTATGCGGACGCGATGGCGAAGCGCAATCACGGCACGCCCAATCATCGCGTGTGGGACGTCGCCGGCGTCGGTCATGACGGCGACAAGATGCTGACCTCGAAATGCGGGCTCGCGGCATTGTTCGATAGTCCGGGCTGCGGCGCAGAGCGCTGATGCGAGCGCTTTGATGGCTTGCGCTTTGAAGGCTTGCGCCTTGAAGGTCCAGCTCCGGCTGTTACACTTCGTCCCGCGGGTGTCTCATTCTGAGGCGACGCCAAGAAGACGAAGTGGAAACGCCTGATGCTACTGCCCCTGTCCGATGTGCCGCGCTGGTACGCTCAACGCAAACCCGAAGGCGCGATCGCCGTCCAGCATGGGCAGGATAGGCTGACCTGGGATCAGCTCGAGCGCGGCGCCAACCGGCGCGCGCGGGCGTTTGCGGCGAAGGGCGTCAAGCCCGGCGATTTCGTCGCGATCGGATTGCCCAACGGCAATGCGTTCTTCGAGACCACGTTTGCGGTGTGGAAATGCGGCGCGACGCCGACCTCGCTGTCATGGCGGCTACCGCGCGGCGAAGCCGCAGCCGTGCTCGAGATCCTCAAGCCGGCGCTGGTGGTCGGCGGCGAGACCGACTGGAATGCGCCGAACAGGCTGCCGGCGGATTTCGTGCCGGAAGGCTATTCCGACGAGCAGATCGATCCGCCGGTGGCGCGCTACTGGAAGGCGATGACCAGCGGTGGTTCGACCGGCCGTCCAAAAGTGATCCTCGATCACAACCCTGCGGTGGTCGACACGGTCGCAGCACCGCCGCTCAACATGCCGTTCGGCGCCTCGCTGCTGAATCCGGGCCCACTCTATCACAATGCGCCGTTCATCGTGTCGCACTACGCGCTGTTCACCGGCGGCAAGCTCACCGGCCTCGTCAAGTTCGACGCCGAAGAGACGCTGCGGCAGATCGCGCGCGAGCGCGTGCAGTGGGTCAATTTCGTGCCGACCATGATGCACCGGATCTGGGCGCTGCCGGACACCGTGCGCAATGCCTACGACGTGTCGAGCCTGCAGACCGTCTTCCACATGGCGGCGCCGATGCCGCCCTGGCTCAAGGAGAACTGGATCGCCTGGCTCGGGCCGGAGCGTGTCTGGGAGCTCTATGGCGGCACCGAGCGGCAGGGCGCCTGCATCATCTCCGGCACGGAATGGCTGACGCACAAGGGCTCGGTCGGCAAGATCGGCGAGACAGCGAAGCTTCGCATCATCGGCGAGGACGGCAATGACGTCGCGCCCGGCGAGACCGGCGAGATCTATTTCCTGAATAATGACGGCAAGGACGCCACCTATCACTATCTCGGTGCCGAGCCGAAGCGTCGCGCCGACGGCTGGGAATCACTCGGCGATATCGGCAGGCTGGACGCCGAAGGCTATCTCTATCTCGGTGACCGTCTCGCCGACATGGTGCTGCGCGGTGGCGCCAACATCTATCCGGCCGAGGTCGAGGCCGCCGTCTCCGAATCTCCCGGCGTGCGCTCCTGCGTGGTGGTGGGCTTGCCCGATCCGGAATTGGGCCAGCGTGTGCACGCCATCATCGAGCCGGAGCCCGGCGTGGACGGTCAGGTGATCGCCGATAGCATGGCGGACTTCCTGAAAGAGAGGCTCAGCCGCTACAAACATCCCGAGAGTTTCGAGATCGTTGGCACGCCGCCGCGCGATGATTCCGGAAAGGTTCGCCGCACATTGTTGCGCGACGAGCGGGCAGTATGGATGAAGGAGGGCCGCGCCTTCCGCATCATGCCGGCGAAGGCGCGGGCGCACGCCGAGTAGGAAATAACAGAAGGACTGAATTCTATGACCACCACCATCGCAACGAACAGCGTGCCAAAACCGCCGGCCGATATCATCGAGGGTTTTCGAAATGCACCGACCTCGATCATATCAGACAATCTCAGCCGGCTGCCGGGTGCGGTCGGGCTCAAACCCTATCATCGCAGCGGCAGGTTGATCGGCGCGGCGTTCACGGTGCGCACCCGGCCCGGCGACAATCTCGCCATCCACCGCGCCCTCGAGCTGGTCGGTCCCGGCGACGTCATCGTGGTCGATGGCGGCGGCGACGAAACCCGGGCGTTGGTCGGTGAGATCATGAAAAATATCGCGCAGTGGCGCAAAGCGGAAGGCTATGTGATCGACGGCGCGATCCGTGATGTCGCGGCTTTCGCCGACGACGATTTTCCCTGCTTCGCCCGCGCGGTGATTCATCGCGGCCCCTACAAGAACGGCCCCGGTGAGATCAACGTGCCGGTTACGATCGGCGGCAGCGTGATCTCGCCCGGCGACATCGTGGTCGGTGACGAGGACGGCGTGGTGTCGTTTCCCGCCGCCGGCGCAGCGGCGCTGCTGGAGGCTGTGTGCGCCCAGATCAAGCGCGAGGAGGAGACACTGAAGGCAATCCGCGAGGGCCGCTATCAGGGCTCCTACGGCAAGTCGTAATCGAGGCAGGGCAGGGAGACCGGCGTGAGTCAGAAGGACGAATTCCACAATCTCGACAATGCTGCCGACGGGCTGTTTCGCGAGCTGGCGGCCGGAGTGACCACGCGCATCTTCTCGGGCGAGCAGGCCATGCTGTCGGTGGTAACGTTGGCGCCGCACGCGCAAGGTACGCTGCATCATCATCCCGAGGAGCAATGGGGCGTGCTGCTCGACGGCTCCGCGATCCGGGTCCAGGGCGGCGAGGAGATTCCGGTGACGAAGGGCGACTTCTGGCGCACGCCCGGCAACGTGCCGCACACCATGCGCGCCGGCCCCGAGGGCGCCCGTGTGCTGGACATTTTTAGCCCGCCCCGGCCCGAGTACAAAAAGGCGGGGTCCGGGTTCGGGGCGACCTGAAGCGCGCTCTCGGATTCGATCAAGCGGAGGGCTTCCGAAGCGCTCCTCGCTTTGATATGTACACCTCCAGGCAACCTGCCGCTTGGCGGGTTCCGCGGTCCCGTAGCTCAGCCGGATAGAGCGGCGGTTTCCTAAACCGTAGGTCGCATGTTCGAGTCATGCCGGGATCGCCATTCCAGCCTTCAAGGCGCTTCAGCGAAGGTCCTGTTGGGCCTTCCGCTCAATCTCTTCTCCTTTGCGGTTTGCCTGGCCGGAGCAAAAATTGCTAAGCCGGGCTAATCTGCCGCCACGCTCACTGCCGTATCCGGAGACGATGATGCCTTTCGACTTGATCCTGCGCGGCGGCCGTGTGGTCGACCCGTCCCAGAAGCTCGATGCCGTGACGGATGTCGCCTTCGCGGGCGGCAAGGTCGCCGCCGTCGGCAACGGGCTCAAGGCGGATCCGGCCACAGACGTGCGCGACGTCTCGCAGCTCATCGTGACCCCGGGCCTGATCGATCTCCACACCCATGTCTATTGGGGCGGCACCTCGCTCGGCATCGATGCCGAGGAGTTCTGCCGCGCCTCCGGTGTCACCACCTCGGTCGACACCGGCAGCGCCGGCCCCGGCAATTTCGCGGGCTTCCGCAAGCATGTGATCGAGCCGAGCCAGGTCCGCATCCTCGCGTACTTGCATGTCTCCCATGCCGGCATTTTCGGCTTCTCGCACCGGATCATGGTCGGCGAGAGCGAGGAATTGCGGCTGATGAATCCGATCGAGGCGGCCAAGGTCGCGGATGCCAACCGCGACCTCATCGTCGGCATCAAGGTGCGCGTCGGGCTGCACTCCTCGGGGACCTCCGGCGCCGTGCCGCTCGACATCGCGCTCCAGGTCGCCGACGAGGTCGGCATGCCTCTGATGGCGCATATCGATCATCCGCCGCCGAGCTACGAGGAGGTGCTGGCCCGCCTGCGCCCCGGCGACGTGCTCACCCATGCGTTCCGCCCCTTTCCGAACACGCCGGCGACCGCGCAGGGCACGGTGAAGAAAGCGGTGCTGGACGCGCGTGAGCGCGGCGTGCTGTTCGATATCGGCCACGGCAAGGGCTCGTTCGCGTTCAAGACCGCGCGCGCGATGCTCGCCAACGGCTTCTATCCGGACACCATCTCGTCCGACATCCATCAGCTCTGCATCGACGGTCCGGCCTTCGACCAGGTGACGACCATGTCGAAATTCCTCTGCATGGGCATGTCGCTGTCGGACGTGATCGCGGCGTCGACGGAGAACGCCGCAATGGCGTTGCGGCGGCCAGAGCTCGGCAGCCTCAAGCCAGGCAGCGTCGGCGACGCCACGCTGATCTCGGTCAAACAAGGCCAGTTCGACTATGAGGACGTGGTCGGCGAGCATTTGATCGGCGATCGCAAGATCGTCTCTGAAGGCGTCGTCATCGGCGGCCGCTGGTGGCATCCGAAATAGCGTTTTGCCGTCTTCCCGCGCGTGCCGAGAGGGCGCCGCCTATTCGTTCTTGTCCACATTCCAGAACATCGGCGTCGCCGGGCCGTCGATCACGCCGGTGAGCGATTTGCGCCATGCGCTCGGCGCCTGGAACTGGCCGAGCGGAACATAGATCACCTGATCGTAGGCTTCCTTCTGCACGTCGAAGGCGATGTTTCTCCGCTCTTCCGGTGAGGCGGCGCGGGCAAAGGCGTCGCGCAGCTCTTCGAGCTTGGGGTCCTCGGACCAGCCGAACCAGCCGCCCTCCTTGCCCTTGCCGACCATCGCGCCATTGACGAGCGGGTTCATCGAGTCGGCGGCTCCCTGGTAGGTGAAGAACATGCTCCAGCCGCCTTCTTTCGGGGACTTCTGGTTAGCGCGGCGGGTGACCACGGTCTGCCAGTCCATCGCCTGAAGGTCGACCTTGAAGCCGGCCTCGCGCAAAAGCTGTGCGACCACGACCGGCTGCGCTTTCAGCAGGATCTGATCGGTCGGCGCCAGGATCACCACGGGCGTGCCGTCATAGCCGGACTCGGCTAGCGC
The DNA here is from genome assembly GCF_040549385.1 of Bradyrhizobium sp. LB11.1. Lineage (NCBI taxonomy): Bacteria > Pseudomonadati > Pseudomonadota > Alphaproteobacteria > Hyphomicrobiales > Nitrobacteraceae > Bradyrhizobium > Bradyrhizobium sp. LB11.1. The sequence continues at coordinate 124,780 of NZ_JBEPTH010000009.1, forward strand.
CTTCTTGGCGTCCGCCATACCGTTGCCCTTGATCAGTGTCTCGCCCCCGGCGTCGCTGGCCAGCGGCGTGTCGCAGATGAAGAATGCGCCACAGAGCTTGTAGTATTTGGGATTGCCGATCTGCGCGTCGAGCACGTCCTTCTGGTTGATCGCGAGCAGCGCGGCGCGGCGGATCTTCACATTGTCGAACGGCGGATGCAGGAAGTTCATCCGGCCGAACGACTGGAAGCCGAATTTGTTCAGGATCGTCACGTTGATGTCCGGATTGGACTCGAGCGTGGGCAGCAGGTCGAACGGCGGCGTCTCGACGAAATCGACATCACCGGATTGCAGCGCGTTGAGCGCGGTCTGCGCGTCCGGCATCGTCAGCCACTCGACACGGTCGACCTTGACCACCTTGCCGCCCGATGTCCATTCGGCCGGCTCCTTGCGCGGCACATAGTCCGTGTTCTTCTCGTAGACGGCTTTCACGCCAGGCTGGAATTCGGCAGCCACGAATCTGAACGGGCCGGAGCCGATCTGCTCAGGAATCTGCTTGGCGATCGGGGTCTCCGCAAGCCGCTTCGGCATCATGAAGGCGCAGATCGACGATGGCTTGGCGATGGTCTCCAGCACCAGGCCATAGGGCTCCTTCAGCTTGAGGACGATCGTTTTGGCGTCTGGGGCTTCGAAGCCTGCCGTGAAGTCCATCAGCTTGCGCGCCATGCCGTCGACGCTCGTGCCCCAGCGCTTCAGTGAGGCGACGCAGTCCTCCGCCGTCACCGGCGCGCCATCATGCCATTTCAGGCCGTCGCGCAGGGTGAAGGTATAGGTCAGCTTGTCCGCGGATACCGTCCAGTCGGCCATTTGCGGCCGCACCTTGAAGCTGGAATCGATGCCGAGCAGGGTATCGTAGACCATGTAGCCATGGTCGCGGGTGATGATGGCGGTCGTGAAGCCGGGATCGGTGACGCGAAGGTCCGATTGCATCACCGCAATCAGGATTTTCTTTCCGCTCGCGGCCGATGCGATCGACGTCCAGGCCGCAGGAAGTGCCGATGGCGCAACAGCCGCAAGCTGAAGCAGTTTCCGGCGCGAGACGTGAACCATTCGCAATTCTCCCGACTTGAGGCAAACGAGACCGGATTGGCGGCTGCCGACGACAGGCAGCGTATGGCGGGGAGCCACACGTGACAAGCAGGGTTGCTTCGACCGATCTGAACTCGTTGGCGACCAGGCAAGGGCTGTGCCGCCCAAGCCTGCGGCGCAGCAATGCCGAAAGTCGTCTCGCTTCTGACCGCCGCGGTCAGTCGCGTCCCGCCTCCATGATGGCTTTCGCAAGACGCGCCGGATCCGAGAAGCACAATTCGTGGCTTCCCGACACCTGTACCAGGCGGAATAGGCCGAGCTTCTCCGACAGCCGCGGATGCCAGCCATAGCTGTGCGGCATCGCGGTGTCCTCGGTGCAGTTGATGTAGGACTTTGCCAGCGGCATCTCGGCCGGGTTGGCCTTCAGCGCGATCTTGTCGGTGAAGGTCGCCAGCGGATGCGGATTGAGCACGTCATAGGCGCGCTGCGCCGTCGCGAGATCCGCGTCGTTGATGAAGGCTTCGCGCCAAACCGGGAATGGCAGCACCACCGAGCCGTCACCACGCCCGGCCGCGATCGTGTCGAACAGCCCGATATAGTGCGGCGGCACCATATCGTTGAGGCATTCGCCGTTGTTCGGCACGAAGGCGTTCCAATAGACAAGGCGACGGATGCGCTCGGGCGCGAGGTCGGCGACGCCGGTGATGATCATGCCGCCATAGGAATGGCCGACCAGGACGACGTCCTTCAGATTGTTTTCGGCGAGATAGTCGGCGATCGACTGGATCGCCTCCTTCAGGCCCGTCGTCTTGGCGTCGCCCGGGCGGTTGCCCTTGATTGTCGGCGTGTAGGCCTGATGGCCGGCGGCGCGGATCGGAGCCGCGACAGGCTCGAACTCGGCACCGGTGTGCCAGGCGCCGTGGACGAGAACGTAGGTCGACATGTTGTGGCTCCTCCGCAGGATGTGGTTAGATCGGCATGAATTGGGTTTTTTGCGGCGCCCGCGAGGCGCAGCGGCACAACTCTTGTTGTGCGAAGTGTGAACCGGCCGGCCATTTTGCGCTTGGCTGGAAGTGAACCGGATTGGTCTCGGAGTGAACCGATGCAGGAAATCGCGAGCCCCGTTCCGTCACGCCAATCGGTCTGGAATACCGCAGGTCTGCGGCAGAGCGAGCAATTCGCCTATTATCGCGAGGCGGTCTGCCAGGCCTTCATGAAGCTGACGCCGGAGCCGATGGCTGAAACGGGCTTCTCGGCCAGTGTTCAAAACATCCGTCTGGGCGATGCCGCGCTCAACCGGGTCAGCTTTCCCGCGCATGTGGTGCGCCGATCCGCGGCTGACATCGCGGCGTCAGACCGCAGCTGCTTCTATCTCAACCTGAAGCTGGCCGGCCGCTGCCGCATCCGGCAGGATGACCGCGAGATCAGCCTGTCGCCTGGACAGGTCGGCATCTTCGGCAGCGACCGTCAGTTCGCGCTTCTGCACGACCGTCGTCCACAATTGCAGGTCGCCTCGTTTTGGGTGCCGGCGGAGGCCCTGCGTGAGCGGTTACCGGCCTCGTTCGATGTCACCGCGGCCCGCGTCTCCGACGATCCATTTGTCGGCCACCTCATCACAGAGACGGCACGGACACTCAGCGACGGCGCGCTGCGCATGACCGAGGACGAGGGCGTGCATCTGCTCCGCGCATTGATCGAGCTGGTCGCGATGAGCTTGTCGCGGCAGAGCCGGGCGCGCACCGCAGAGGCCGAGAGCCTGACGGACGCGACCACCTTGGCACTGAAGCGCGCCATTCACCGCCGGCTTCGCGAGGCCGGCCTTGCGGTTGCCGATATCGCCGAGGCCGTCGGCATCAGCGAGCGCTATGTGCACAAGCTGTTGGCGCGGTCGGGCTCCGGCTTCACCGACTATGTGATCGAGCGTCGCCTCGATGGCATCGCCAGGGATCTCGGGGATCCCGCAATGGCGAATCGTGCGATCGGCGCCATTGCGTTCGACTGGGGCTTTTCGGACCTCTCCCACTTCACGCGGCGTTTCAAGCAGCGTTTTGGCTGCCGCCCGCGCGACTGGAGGGCCCGGTAGCGCCGCCCTGCAGCGACCGGGTCATAAGGATCTGGCGATCAGCAGCTTCATGATTTCGTTGGTGCCGCCATAGATCTTCTGGATGCGGGAATCGATGAAGATGCGCGAGATCGGGTATTCCTGCATGTAGCCATAGCCGCCGAATAGCTGGAGGCATTCGTCGGCAGTCTGGACCTGCTTGTCCGAGCACCAGTATTTCGCCATCGAGGCCGTGACGGTGTCGAGATCTCCGGCGACCAGGCGCTCGATGCACCAGTCGACGAAGACGCGCGCGATCATGGCTTCAGTCTTGCGCTCGGCGAGCGTGAAGGCGGTGTTCTGGAAATCCATCAGCGGCTTGCCGAACGCCTTCCGCTCCTTGGTGTATTCCGTGGTGAGCTTGACCGCGCGTTCCATCGAGGCGACAGCGCCGACCGCGAGCGCGAGGCGCTCCTGCGGCAATTGCTGCATCAGCTGGGCGAAGCCCTGGCCTTCCTCATTGCCGAGCAGGTTTTCCGGCGGCACCGTGACATTGTCGAAGAACAGTTCCGACGTGTCGGAAGCGTGCAGGCCGATCTTGTCGAGGTTGCGCCCGCGCTTGTAGCCGTCCGCGCCCGCGGTCTCGACCACGATCAGCGAAATGCCTTTGGCGCCGGCGTCGCCGGTGCGCGCGATGACAACGACGAGATCGGCGGCCTGACCGTTGGTGATGAAAGTCTTCTGTCCGTTGATGACATATGAGTTGCCCTGCTTCTTCGCTATCGTCTTGACGGCTTGCAAATCCGAGCCGGTGCCGGGCTCGGTCATGGCGATGGCGCCGACCATCTCGCCCGACGCCATCTTCGGCAGCCAGCGCTTCTTCTGTTCTTCCGAGCCGTAATTGAGGATGTAATGGGCGACGATTGCGCTGTGCACGGAGACACCGGTTGTCAGTTCCGGCACCGTGCTTTCGAGGTCGTCCAGCACCGCAGCGTCATAGGCGAAGGTCGCGCCCAGGCCGCCATATTCCTCCGGCACGCTCGCCAGCAGTGCGCCCATCTCGCCGAGCCCGCGCCAGGCGAAGCGGTCGACCATCTTCTGCTCGCGCCATTTTTCAGCGTGCGGTGCCAGATCCTTGGCGAGGTATTTCCGGAACTGGTCGCGAAAGATTTCGAGCTCTTCGGTCATCCAGGAGGAGCGGTAGGACATGATTACCTCGGTTGATGCGGCTTGCCGGCTTGGTAGGCCAGTCGACTGCTGCAATTATTGTGTTTTCAGGCTGCGCCGGTGACGCTACCAAGGCGGCCGTAGCAGCGTCTGTTGGGATGGTTGATTGTGGCTGTCAAAACTCAAGAGCTCAAGCTCGACATCGCCCGCATCGGCGCGGTCTCCGCCATCCTGATGCAGCCGGAGAATGCGCGCGCCTGCTACGTCCTGGCGCATGGCGCGGGTGCCGGGATGCGGCATGCGTCGATGGACAAGATTGCGGACGGCCTCGCAGATCGCGGCATTGCGACATTCCGTTTCAATTTTCCCTACATGGAGAACAAGCAGGGGCGCCCCGACCAGCCGGCGGTCGCGCACGCCGCGATCCGCTCGGCGGTCGCGGAGGCGGCGCGGCTTTGTCCCGGATTGAAGCTCGTCGCGGGTGGAAAATCGTTTGGTGGGCGCATGACGTCGCAGGCTCAGTCGAAGACCCCGCTGCCGGGCGTAAAGGGGCTCGCCTTCCTCGGCTTCCCCCTGCATGCGGACAAGAAGCCATCGATTGAGCGCGCCGAGCTCCTTGGTGGCGTCGCCATTCCCATGCTGTTTCTCCAAGGTACGCGAGACGGGCTCGCCGACCTCGGCCTTCTCAAGCCCGTCGTCGCGGCGCTCGGTGCGAAGGCGAGGCTGCATGAGGTCGAAGGCGGCGACCATTCCTTCGCGGTGCTGAAGAAGTCCGGCCGCACCAGCGAGGAGGCGCTGACCGAGGTCCTTGACACGCTCGCGGCCTGGATCGACGAGCTCGCTTGAGGTTCAAGCGGAGTAGAGCCCCTTGTCGCGGGCCTTCTGGATCGCGAGCGCTGCGATCAGATCGAGCGTCGGTGTCGACAGGCCGGCGGTCCGCGCGAAGGCGGCGGGCGCCTTCACCAGCACGTCGATCTCCATGGCGCGGCCGAGCTCGTAATCCTGCAGTAGCGATGGCTTGTGGTTGGGGGCGGGACCGCTGCGCGTCACGCGCTTGACCTCGGGAATGAAGTGCTGCGCGATATCGTTGGCCTCGTTCAGCATGCGCGGGATGAGCTCGGAGAACGCAGGATCGTCGCGCACGCCGCGCGCGGTCTGGCCGGTGAGCAGGCACAGCACCGACAGCGACATGTTGGTCAGCAGCTTTGACCAGATCGCCTCGCGGATCTCGGCCACCGGCGGCGATTCCAGCCGCGCGTCGTTGAACACGCCGCGGAGTTTCGTGATGCGTTCGCAATTGCGGTCATCGCATTCGCCGATCAGGAGGCGATTGCGGTCCGGCGTCAGGTTCTGCACGACGCCAGGCGCGGTCACCTCGTTGGAGGAGAAGATCACCCCGCCGATGATCCGCTCCTTCGGGATGCAGGCGCGCAAGCGCCCGCCCGGATCGAGGAAGGAAATATCCGGCGGAGTCGGGTGTCGCGGCGGCAGGCCGATCCCGTACCACCAGGGAATGCCGTTCTGCGCGAATACGATGGCGGTGTCGTCCTGGAGCAGCGGCTTGATGCTGGAGACCAGTCCGGTCAGCGCCGTGGCCTTCAGCGTCGAGATCACCAGGTCTTGCGGGCCGAGCTGGGCCGCGTCGCCCGACGCGTTCACCTTGGCGCTGACCTCGGAATCGCCGACGCGCAGCTTGAGGCCATTGGTGCGCACCGCCTCGAGATGCGCGCCGCGCATCACGCATGAGACCTCGTGACCGGCGCGTGCGAGCCTGACCGCGAGATGGCTTCCGACGGCGCCCGAGCCGAAAATGCAGATGCGCATAGATGATGTCCGTCCCTGATCGCTGGTCGTCGCCCGGCGCCACCATGACACAAGCCGCCATGCGATGGGCGCGGCCGCCCCACGCTTGAAAGATATGGATCGGGATGCGTTGCCTCGGCCATAGTGCGCGGCAAACAACGACCGGAGGATCGCCGATGACTGCCAACCCTGTCCTGTGGACCCTCGACGAGCGTGGGGTTGCGACCGTCACGTTGAACCGGCCCGAGGTCAACAACGCCTATGACGGCGCCCTGATCACCGGCGTGCTCGCGGCCATGGACGATCTCGGCAAGAAGCCCAACCTCCGCGTCGTCGTGCTCAGGGGCAACGGCAAGCATTTCCAGGCCGGCGCCGACCTGAAATGGATCAACGGCGTGCGGCCGCAATCGCCTGAAGCCAACGAGGCGGCGTCGCGGGCGACGTTCGAGGCCGTGCAGCGGCTCAATACACTGCCCATTCCGACCGTGGCATTGGTGCAGGGCGGCTGCTTCGGTGGCGGCACCGGCGTGATCGCGGCTTGCGATGTCGTGATTGCGGCGGACAACGCCCTGTTCTCCATCACCGAGGTGCGCTGGGGCCTGACCGCCGCGATCATCATCCCCCAGCTCTGCGATGCCATTAGTGTACGGCAAGTCCGCCGTTACGCGCTGACCGGCGAACGCTTCGGCGCCGAAGAGGCCCGCCGCATCGGCCTCGTCCATGACGTGGTGCCGCTCGCCGATCTCGAGGCGGCCGGCGCCAAGTTGGTGGAGCAGTTGCTTGCCAACGGCCCGGAGGCGATGGCCGAGACCAAGCGGCTGGCGTTGGAGAGTTCGTTCGGCGGAATGGCCGTCGACGATGCGGCGTATACGCGGCTCGTGCAACTGCATTCGCTCAAGCGCCAGAGCGTGGAAGCGGCGGAGGGACTGGCCTCGTTCGCCGAGAAGCGGGCGGCGAACTGGGGCGGTGGGAAAGGCTGAGCGTCAGCAGCCGCGGCAGATGTTGCTGTCCCCGTAGCCCGGATGGAGCGGAAGCGTAATCCGGGGACCGGTATCCCCGCATTCCGCTGCGCTCCATGCGGGCTACGACACCGCAATTCACAGCGACGACGCGAGTGATGTTTTCAGCAAAGTCAGCAGCGCCTGCACCGCGGCCGCATTGCGCCGCCGCTCGGGGATCGCGGCTTTCACCCATAATTCCGGAATCGGAAAGTCGCGCAGCACGGGCTTCAACGTGCCGTCGCGCAGAGCGTCCGCGACGAGATAATGCGACATCAGCGCGATGCCGTTACCGGCGATCGCGCTGCGCGCCAGCACATGTCCTTCGTTGGACGAGAGCAGCGGGCTGACCTGGATGTTGATGCGGCCGCGCGGTCCGTCAAAGATCCATTCTGGGCCGGTCGGCAGGAAGCTGAGGCAGCGATGTTCGACGAGGTCGCGCGGATGCTTTGGCGTGCCATGCTTCTTCAAATAGGCCGGCGAGGCGCAGAGCAGCCGTTTCAGCGGACATAGTGGCTCGTCGACTACGCCGCCGAAGGAATGCGGGAAGGCGCCGATGGCAATGTCAAAGCCTTCGGCGACGGGATCGACCGGACGATCGATCAGCACGATCTCGAGTTTTAATCGCGGGTTCTGGGTCTGAAACGCGCTGAAGGCGTCCGCAAGCCGCGCTACCGTCAGCGAGGTCGGCGCCTTGATGCGGAGGTGATCGACGAGATCGTGGCCCTTCTCGCCCATGCGCGAGAGCAGGTCGGTGGCGTCGGTCACGACGCCGCGCGCGCGATGCACATAACGCTGGCCGGCCTCGGTCAGCCGCAATTGCCGGGTCGAGCGGTGAAACAGTGGCGTGCCGATTCGCGCCTCCAACTGCGTGACGCGCTTGGCCACGACCGAAGTCGAGACACCGAGTTTTCGCGCGGCGGCGGAGAAGCCGGCCGCATCTGCCGTGGCGAGGAACGCCTGAAGGTTTACCAGGATGTCCATTTTGACCTTTCTCGATTCGAGAAAGCTGATCGCGTATATTGGTGGATTGTAGCGCGCCTTGCGTTAATTCATAGTCGGCGCCAAGCAAGGATTTTTTCAGAGATAGGACGCGCCATGCGGGCCACGACGATCGAAGAACCGGCGCGCCAGGTGCCGCTTTATGGCGAATATGAAGTCGTCGTGCTCGGCGGCGGCCCGGCCGGCATCGTGGCGGCGGCGTCCGCCGCGCGCGCCGGGCGTAAAACACTGCTGATCGAGCGCTACGGCTTCCTCGGCGGCATGGGCACCGCGGCCGGCGTCACCAATTTCTGCGGCCTGCATGGCAACGTTTACGGGGAGGCTCACCGGCTGGTGCAGGGCATGGCGTCCGACCTGCTGGCGCGGATCGATCATCTGAACGGCCTCAATGCGCCGCATCTGATTCTCGGCAAGGTCTTTGCCCAGGCCTATGACACCGCGGCCTACAAGATCGCAGCCGACGAGCTGCTGGCGAGCCACAAGGTGCACATTCTCTTCCATGCGCTCGGCGCCGGCGTCGTGATGGGCGAGAACCGCCGCATCGACGCGCTGATGGTCGAGACCAAGGCGGGCCGGCAGGCGGTAAGATCAGAGATCTTCATCGATTGCTCCGGCGATGGCGATCTCGCGGTCTGGGCCGGCGCGCCGTTCGACATTGGCGATGAACAGGGCCATCCAATGTACCCGTCGATGATGCTCCGCCTCAACGGCATCGATCCCGCGAAGGCGGGCGACGCCTGGCGGACCATCCCGCAATTGATGGAAGAGGCCACCGCCGCCGGCACGCACAAATTCCCGCGCAAGAGCGCGATTGTGCGGCCGCAAAAATCCGGCATCGAATGGCGGGTGAATTTTACGCAAGTGGCGCGCGAGGACGGTCACGCCATCAACGGCGTCGAGCCCGACGATCTCACCCGTGGCGAGATCGAGGGCCGCAAGCAGGCGCTCGCCGCCTTTGAATTCCTCCGCACGGTGCCGGGCTTCGAAAAGTCCTACATCGTCGACCTGCCGCCGCAGCTCGGCATCCGCGAGACCCGGCGCATCAAGGGTGGTTACCAGCTCAGCGGCGAGGACGTCCTTGGCTGCGCCTCGTTCGAGGATTCCATCGGTGTCAATGGCTGGCCGATCGAGGCCCATGTTGCCGGCGACGTCGTCTTCACTTTTCCGCCCATCCCGGAATCGCGCGGCTACAACGAATTGCCGTATCGCATGCTGGTGCCGGAGGGCGTAGACAATCTGCTGGTCGCCGGCCGCTGCGCCTCCATGACCCATGAGGGCCAGTCGGCGGCGCGCGTCTCCGGCGCCTGTTTCGTGATGGGGGAGGCGGCCGGTTCCGCTGCTGCGCTGGCGCTATCGGGCAATCACATCCCGCGTGACATCCCGGTTGAAAAATTGCAGGAAACATTGAAACAACAGGGTGCCTTCATTGGGCGGGACCAGGTGGTGCCCGAAGGCCTGTAACAGACTGCAAGAAGAACCATTGGAGGAAACGGGATGATCGGGATTGCACGGCTCGCCGCAGCTGGCCTTTTGGCGATGATGGCGATGGGCACGGCCCGGGCCGAAGACGCACTGAAAACCAAGATCGGCGTGCTCCGCCTGTCGTCCTCCGCGCCGGTCTTCATCGCGCAGGACAAGGGCTACTTTCGCGAGGCCGGCCTCGAGGTCGAGCTGAAGTTTTTCGATGCGGCGCAGCCGATCGCGGTTGCCACAACCTCGGGCGACGTCGATTTCGGCGTCACGGCTTTCACCGCCGGCCTCTACAATCTTGCCGGCAAGGGCGTGTTGAAGGTGATCGGCGGCATGAGCCGCGAGAAGGCCGGCTATCCCCTGATCGGCTATTTCGCCAGCAACAACGCCTACGCTGCTGGCCTCAAGACGCCGAAGGATCTCGCGGGCAAGCGCATCGCGATGACCCAGGTCGGCTCCAGCTTCCACTATTCGCTCGGCCTGCTCGCCGACAAATACGGCTTCAAGCTCGCGGATGTGAAGATCGTGCCGCTGCAATCGCTGTCGAATGCGGCGGCTGCGCTGAAGGGCGAGACCGTCGATGCGGCGCTGTTGCCCATCTCCACCGCGCGAAAGCTGGTGGACGACGGTGGCGCGAAATTTCTGGGCTGGGTCGGCGACGAGACGCCCTGGCAGTTGGGCGCGGTGTTCGCCTCGCCGAAGACGGTGGCCAACAAGGTGCTGGTGACCAAGCTGCTTGGCGCGCTCGCCAAGGCGGATCGCGAATATCACGACGTGATCCTGGCTTCGATGAAGGACGGCGTTGCGCCGATCAACGACAAGACAAAGCCGCTGCTGGAGATTATCGCAAAGTACACCAATTTGCCGGTCGAGCGGGTGGTTGGTAACTGCGCCTATATCGATCCGGACGGCAAGCTGGACGTCAAGAACGTCGACAACCAGATCAAATGGCTCCAGGAACAGGGCTTCGCCGACAAGGGCTTCGATGCGAATACGATCATCGCCAAGGATTTTGTGAAGGCGGATTGATGCTGTGCGCACCCTTCCCACCCCGTCATCCTGAGGTGCTCGCGAAGCGAGCCTCGAAGGATGTACGGCCCGGATGTAGCGGGGCCGTCGCCCTTCGAGGCCTCCGCCCAGCGGCGCAATTGCGCCGCAAGGCTCCGGCACCTCAGGGTGACGGATCACGGTATAGGACGTGAGATGGACCTGATCGCCAACCACATCTCCCACCGCTTCGGCGATCTCGCCGTGCTCGACGACATCTCCTTCACGGTGAGCGCGGGCGAGGTGGTGGCGATCGTCGGTCCCTCCGGCTGCGGCAAGAGCACGTTGCTGTCGATCCTTGGCGGCTTGCTGCAGCCGACCTCAGGCGCGCCGGAGCTCCGCGGGGCACCGCCGGCGGACAGTCTCAATCCGCTAACCTTCGTGTTCCAGGATTTTGCGCTGCTGCCCTGGGCAACGGTGGAGGAGAACGTTGAATTCCCTCTGCTGCACGCGCAGCTCTCTGCCGCGCAGCGCCGCGGGCTGGTCGACGATGCCCTGCGCCGCACCGGGCTGACCGACTTTCGTACCGCCTATCCAAAACAGCTGTCCGGCGGCATGCGCCAGCGCGTCGGCATTTCGCGCGCCCTTGCGGTGAAGCCTGCGATCCTGCTGATGGACGAGCCGCTTTCGGCATTGGATTCGCAGACGCGCGAGCTGCTGATGGAGGATTTCGTTCGCCTGCTCGCCGATGGCGGCATGGGCGCAGCCTATGTCACGCACAATCTCGAAGAGGCGGCGCGGCTTGCCGACCGCATCGTCGTGCTGTCGCGGCGGCCCGGCCGCATCCGCGAGGTCGTGACGGTACCAATGACGCGCGCCGAACGCGGCGAAGCGGCGGCACGTGAAAAGCTGCTGGCGCTGCAGAACCAGATCTGGTCGCTGATCCGCCATGAGGCGATCGATGCAGAGCGCGAGGTCCAGCATGCTTGATCGCGCGGCGGATTCATCGGCCAAGGACGAAGCGATCCGGCGCGTCCGCTTCCGTGGCGCGGGCTTCGTGCCTGCCTCCAGCCGTTTCAGCGGCTGGATCGCGCTCGCGCTGGTCATTGCGATCTGGCAGGCGGCCGGCAGCGCCGGTGTCGTCAATCCCTTGTTTCTGCCGGCGCCGTCGGCCATCGTGCGGGCGATCTATGAGCTCGCGATGTCGGGCGCGCTTTGGCAGCATCTCTCTGCTTCGATCCTGCGCATCGGCGTCGGCTGGGTTCTTGGAACAGCGGCTGGCATCGCGGTCGGCTTTGCCATCGGCCTGTCGCGGCTGGCGCGTAGCGTCGGCATCACCTTCATTTCGGCGCTGTTCCCGATCCCGAAGATCGCGCTGCTACCGTTGCTGATCCTCTGGCTCGGCATCGGCGAAGAGCCGAAGATCGCGACCATTGCCCTCGGTGTGTTCTTCTCGACCGCGATCTCGGTCTATAGCGGCGTCGATGCCGTGCCGCGCAATCTGATCCGCATGGCGCAGAGCTTTAACGTTCCCTTCGCCACCATCGTGCGCAAGGTGGTCTGGCCCGGCGCGCTGCCCGCGATCCTTGCCGGCTTCCGCATCACGGCGTCCGTGGCGCTGCTGCTCGTCGTCAGCGCCGAGATGATCGGCGCGCAATACGGCATCGGCGCCTTCGTGCTGCAGGCCGGCAATCTGATGCAGACGGATCAGCTGCTCGCGGGCGTGGTGATCCTGTCGGTGTTCGGGCTCGTGGTGGGGAAGGTGATCGGCTGGCTCGAGGTCAAGCTCCTGCACTGGCGGTAGCCAAGTTTTCCGCTGCTGTAGGGTGGGCAAAGCGCAAGCGTGCCCACCATTTCTTCATGAGTCGCGAAGACGTGGGCACGGCGCGTTGTGCCTTTGCCCACCCGACACCGGTGGTCGTCACGCGTTTCCGCGATCCTCGCGAAACAAATCGAGCTTCTGCTGCACTGGCCGGTCCGAGAAGCTGAACAGCACGGCATCCTCATCCGCCTCGTGCGTCACCCATTGCCAGCTCGGCACCACGAACAGATCGCGCGGGCCCCACTCGAAAACGGCATCGCCGATGCGGCTGCGGCCGTTGCCCTCGATCGGACAAAACACTGTCGCATCGGTCGCGCGATAACGCGCGGTCTTGAACCCCTTGGGCAGCAACTGAATGAACGTGCCGATGGTCGGCATCGCGAAATCGCCGGTCTCGGGGTTGCTGAACTTGAGCTTCAGCCCGTGGCAGGCGTCCCATTCCTGGCTCGTCCGGGCCTTCTCCAGCGCTTCGCGCGTATAGGCATAGGGATAGCTGAAGATCGGAGAGGTCTTCGATGACCGTTTCACGTCGACGGGCAGCAGGTTATGGCCGTAACGGGCAAAGCTGTCGCCGGCAGGTCTTGTGATCTTCTGCTGGTCTTCCTTGGAGCCCTCCGCAAACGAGCAGTCGAAGAACTGCACCAGCGGAATGTCGAGGCCGTCGAGCCAGAACATCGGCTCGTTCGTTTCATTGGAATGATCGTGCCAGGTCATTGACGGCGTGATAATGAAGTCGCCGGGCTCCATCGCGGTGCGCTCGCCGTCCACGGCAGTATGCGCACCCTTGCCTTCGAGCACGAAACGCAGTGCCGACTGGCTGTGGCGATGGGCGGGAGCGACGTCGCCGGGCACCACCATCTGCACGCCGGCATAGAGCGAGGTCGTGATCTTGGACTGGCCGCGCAGGCCCGGGTTCTCCAGCACCAGCACGCGCCGCTCGGCTTCCTTGGCGGTGATCAGCTTGCCGGCCTCGGTCATGTAGTCGCGGATGATGTCGAACTTCCAGAGGTGCGGCCGGCAGGCGCTTTTCGGCTCTGGCGTGATCAGATCGCTCATCACCGTCCACAGCGCGGTGAGATTCTCGCCGTCGATCTTCTTGTAGAACGCCTCGCGTTCCGGCGTCTTGGTCACGGCTTCCACGGCGCGCCTCCTGTCGTACTCTGTAGATTGACAGCATACTGACAATCTTTGTAGCGTCAATGGCCGCCGCTCTTGCTAGGTAACGAGAAAACTCGAAGGGAGGGTTCCGATGAAGCTGCACGGCTATTTCCGCTCCAGCGCCGCCTACCGCGTGCGGATCGCGCTGAATCTCAAAGGGCTCGGTGCCGAGCATTTGCCGCATCACCTTCGCAAGGGCGAACAATGCGCGCCGGCCTATTTGGCCATCAATCCGCAAGGCCTGGTGCCGGCGCTGGAGAACGATACCGGCACGGTGCTGACCCAGTCGGTCGCCATCATCGAGTGGCTCGACGAGACCCACCCCAATCCGCCGCTGCTGCCCAAGGATTTGCTGCAGCGCGCCAAGGTGCGGGCGTTCGCGCTGGCGATTGCCTGCGACACTCACCCGGTGCAGAATTTGAAAGTGCTGGCGCGGCTGCGCGAGCTTGGCTTGCCCGAAGAGAAGGTCCAGGACTGGGCGGCGTGGGTTAATCGCGAGGGCCTGTCGGCCTGCGAGACGCTGATCAAGAACGAGCCGGGGCCGTTCTGCTTCGGGGACGCGCCGACGCTCGCCGACCTCTGCCTGGTGCCGCAGCTTGCCAATGCGCGCCGCTTCGGCGTCGATGTCGCGGCGTATCCGCGCCTGCTCAAGGCCGAGGCCGCCGCCAAGGCGCTAGCCGCCTTCGCCAATGCCGCACCCGAGAAGCAGCCCGATGCCGAGTAAGCCTGTAGCGCCCATCACGATAGACGCGATCTATGCCGCGCCAGGCTATCTGTTCCGGCGCATGCAGCAGATCGCGGTCTCGATCTTCATGGAGGAATGCAAGACGTTCGATCTCACGCCGGTGCAATATGCCGCGCTGATCGCGATCCACACCCATCCGGGCATCGATGCGACGCGGCTGTCGGCGGTGATCGCCTTCGACCGCTCCACGCTCGGCAGCGTCATCGAGCGTCTTCAGGCCAAGGATTTTGTCGAGCGCAAGCCGGCGCCGGAGGACAAGCGGATCAAGCTGCTCTATTTGACCAAATCCGGCGCCGCGATCCTCCGAGAGATCATCCCCGCCGTCGAACGCGCCCAGGCCCGCATGCTGGAGCCGCTCAAGCCCACTGAGCGCAAAGCGTTGATGGGGCTCATGGCGCAGCTCGTCGATCTCAACAACGAGGCTTCACGCGTGCCGCTGCGGGCCGAGGATGCGCTGGAGCATTTGGGGAAGGCGGGGTGAGACGATGCTGTCGCCTCTGTCTCTGCGGTCATTCCCCGCGAAAGCGGGGAATCCAGTACGCCGCGGCCTCTCGACTCAATCACAGCTGTCTCGGATTACTGGATCGCCCGGTCAAGCCGGGCGATGACAGCGGAGGCTACATCCGCAACAACGCCTGCCGATCGATCTTCCCCGTTCCTGTCTTCGGCAGCTCGTCGATGAAAACCACCTCGCGCGGATATTTGTAGGGCAGCAGCTTGCCTTTGACGTAGTCCTGTAACCGCCGCGTCGCCTCGTTCTGATCGGTGGCGCGGTCGTTCATTACCACCACCGCCTTCAGCGTCATGCGCCGGTCGGGCAGTTCGGCGGCGAACACCGCGCATTCGCGAATCTCAGGATGGTCGGCGAGGCAAAGTTCGACCTCGAGCGGGTAGACCCACTGGCCCGAGATCTTGATGAGATCATCGGCGCGGCCGCGGAAGAAATGAAAACCATCACTGTCGCGGACGAAGCGATCGCCGGTGTAGATCCAGCCACCGTCGCGGATGGTCTCGGCGGATTTGTCCGGCCGGTTCCAGTATAGCGGCGTGTTGGAATCGCCGCGCACCCACAAGATGCCTTCCTCGTTGTCGCCGACGTCGCGCCCCTCCTTGTCGCGCAGCGCGACCTCGTAGCCGGGAACGCGCAAGCCCGCCGCTCCGAGCTTCTTCTGCTCGGGGCGGTTGGACAGATAAATGTGCAGCACCTCGGTCGAGCCGAGGCCCTCGACGATTTCGAGCCCCGTGAGCATCTTCCAGCCGTTGAACACTTCCGCCGAGAGCACTTCAGCGGCGGAGAGCGCCATGCGCAGCGATGAGAAGTTTGTCTTGCCCGCGCCCCCGGCCTTGGTCAGCGAGGTGTAGAGCGTCGGCAGGCCGAAGAAGACCGTCGGCTTGTACTGCTCGATCACGGCAAAGATCGATGCCGGCTTCGGCTGTCCTGGCAGCAGCAGCGTCGATGCGCCGGCCGAGAACGGGAAGGTGATGGAATTGCCAAAGCCATAGGCGAAGAAGATTTTGGGCACGGAGAAGCAGATGTCCTCAGGCGTCAGCTTCAGCACGTTTTGCGCGAAGGCGACCTCGCTATAGGCCATGTCGTGCTGGAGATGCACGATGCCCTTGGGCCGGCCGGTCGAGCCGGAGGAGTACATCCAGAACGCCATCTCGTTGCGATGCGTCGCCGCTTCGGCCAGGTCGGCGGGAAATTGCGAGAGCCAGTCTGCGGCGGCCACCGCCTTCAGCGCAGCGTGATCGCCGACATCGCCATTGACGACGATCAGCGTGCGCAGCTCCGTGTCCTTGCAGGCCTCGGCGTTAAAGCGCGCGCAGAACTCGGCATCCGCCACCGCAACGCTCGCGCCGGAATCAGCAAGATAGAATTGCAGCAGGTCCGGCGGCGTCAGCGTATTGATCAGGAGCGGCACGAAGCCGGCGCGTACCGCGCCGAAGAACGCGGCCGGGTAAGCCGGCGTGTCATCGAGGAACAGGAGCACGCGGTCGCCGCGCGCGAGTCCCAAGGAGGCAAAACCATTGCCCCAGCGGCAAGCCTCGGCACAGAGCTCGGCATAGGTCCGCGTGCCCGCGGGACCAATCAGCGCGAGCTTGTCGCTGCGGCCCTTGGCGAGATTGTCGAACAGCAGGCGGCTGGCGTTGTAGATCTCAGGAACCGCAAAACCGATCTCACGGGCGCCCGCGCCGTCGGCAGGCACCTGGTCGCGTATCTCGTTGCTCATGCCGCGTCCCCGCCGTTCTTCTCGGTTTCGTAGCGAGCCATGAAGGCCGGAGACATTGCGCGCAGCCGCGAATCGTCGATGCGGCCGGAGCGGGTGATGTAGCTGTAGGCAAAGTCCATCAGGCCAAGCTGCATGTGTTGGGCAAAATGCTCGTACCAGAACGCGCTGGTGCGCGCGGCATTAACGAGCTTCTGCACCACGGGCTTGCGCGCGGCCTGGTAGCGATGCAGCGCGGTCGACAGATGCGCATCCGATTCCAGGGCCTTGACCAGCGCGGTCGCATCCTCGATCGCGAGCCGCGTGCCCGAGCCGATCGAGAAATGCGCCGAGTGCAGTGCGTCGCCTATCAGCACCATGTTCTTGAACGACCAGTTCTCGTTCCAGACCCAGGGGAAATTACGCCAGACCGATTTGTTGGAAACCAGGCAATGGCCACCGAGCGTGTCCGCAAACACCTCCTCGCAGACGCCCTTGGACTGCTCGACGTCCTTGTAGGCGAAGCCATAGGCCTGCCAGGTCGCGTGATCGCATTCGACCAGGAAGGTGCTCATGTTTGGTGAGTAGCGGTAATGGTGCGCGTTGAAGGCGCCGCGGTCGGTCTTCACGAACGTCTGCGACAGCGTGTCGAAGCGTTTTGAGGTGCCGTACCAGACGAATTTGTTGGAGGAATAGGACAGCGAGGTGCCGAAATCGCCCTCATAGGCGCGACGCACCAGCGAGTTCAAACCGTCGGCGGCGATGATCAGATCGTGGCCGTTGAGCTGGTCGATCGCGTGGATCTGGGTATCGAAGCGCGGGGTGACGCCGGCATCGAGCGCGCGCTGCTGCAGGAACTGTAGGAGTTCGAGCCGGCCGATCGAGGAGAAGCCGACGCCGTCGATGGCGACGCTGTCGCCGCCGTGGTTCAGCGTGATGTTCTCCCAGCTCTCCATATACGGCGCGATCGCATCGACCGTCTCGGGGTCGTCGGCGCGCAGGAACTCCAGGGCCTGGTCGGAGAACACGACGCCAAAACCCCAGGTCGCGTCGGCCGGGTTCTGTTCGAACAGGTCGACTTGATCCTCGGGGTGACGCTTCTTCCAGAGATAGGCGAAGTAGAGCCCACCGGGCCCCCCGCCAATCACGGCGATCCGCAAATCCTGCCTCCCTAATTGACAGTATACTTACTATCTCAGGGTAGACTAATGAGCTCCAGCCTCCCACGCCAGCGTAATTATCGACAAGGCAAGGTGCGCCGCAGCACGGCCGCGGGCACCCGCCTCGCGCGTGTCCGAAACCGTCAGCTGTGAATCATAGCCAAACCGCGCCGGATTGACTACCCGCGCGTCAGACGCAGCGTTTCACGTAAACGCCGTCCACCAGCACCCTGGTGCACCGGACTACGGGCTTGCGGACCACGACGGCGCCGTTCGGTCCGGCGCAACCGGCGCGATAGACGCCGCGGGCGCACACCACGGCATTCGCGTCGGTGGTCTCAAAAGTCATGGTCGCGGCGAAGGCGAGCAGCGCGGAAGCGATGAGCAGGAAGGAACGCATGTCTTTCTCCCGGTCTTGTGGTGATTGAAATCGGATGTCGGCGAAAGATTAGTCGCAAGAGGCGCGCGAAAATTCACGCGTGCCGCCCAATATCGATGGCAGCGTGGGCTGCGTGCCGTTTATCGTGCGGCGAACGGCGCAAGCACGTCCTTGCAGCCCGGCGATAGTGACGCAGCATTGCTGGCGATACATTGCACGATGCGGCCGCCACCAGGCTGGATGCCGGCGCAGAGCGTACGGATGTCGGCGCCGCAAGCGGACCGGGCGATGAACAGCTCCTCGCGCGGCCGCAGCGGGCGCAGAACGATCACGGTGGGCGCGGCCGCCGGTGCTGCTCCAGTAGCCGGTGCGGCACCGGCCGCTGGCGCTGCCGTCGCCGCAGCTCCGCCGGCGCCAGCCGCCGCGGTCACGGCTTTCGCGCAGGCCGATGAAACCTTGGCCTTGTTCTTCTCCAGGCATTCGAGCGCGGGCGCGCCGCCCGGCGGCACGCTGGCGCATACCCTGGGATAATCGGCGCGGCACGCGCTTTTGACCGCAGCAATCTGCGCGCTGCTTGGCTGCTTGGCTGCCGCAGCCTTCGGAGCGGCTGCGGCGGCCGGCTTCGCCGCAGGCTCGGCAGCTGGCGCTGCTTCGGTCTTTGAAGGTTCAGATTTGGCCGGCTCAGATTTGGCAGGCGCCGCTTCGCTCTTCGGCGCTGCAGCCGGCTCGACTGCGCGAACTGCCGTCTGGCATCCCGACGACAGGCTCGACATGTGGCTTTGCAAACATTGATACGCCTCGACACCACCGGGCGTCACGCTCGCGCAGTGAGTCATGAAATCCGAGCGGCATGCGGAGCGGATGGCGCTCTTCTGCGCCTCGGTCGGCGCTTGCGCGAATGCGCTTGTTGCAGTTGCGAAGAGTGCTGCGGCGAGCAACGCCTTTAGCGTCGAAATATGTTTCAACGTGTTGAACATCTGGGTGAGTTCCTGCCCTGTTGGCAACGCCGATGATTTATTAAAAAGAGTGCAAGCAATTGTCGCGGGTGATGCCGCGTGCAGCATCATTCGCCGCCGCGAGATCTACCGCAAGTAGATATTACTTGCGGAATTGCGACGTAACTTAGAGCATGGTCCGGAAGAATGTGCCGCGGTTTTCCGTCGCGAAAAGCGCGGCACGCGTTTGCGCGGAGATCATGCTCAAACAGTACGTCGTTAGAGCTTGACCATGCGCTTGCCGCGATTCTCGCCGGCGAGCAGTCCGATCAGCGCCTTCGGCGTGTTCTGCAATCCGTCGATGATGTCTTCCTGCACCTTCAGCTTGCCGGATTTCACCCAGGTCTGGAGATCGGCGAGCGCGCGCTGGCTTTCCTTCATGTAGTCCATCACGATGAAGCCCCGCATGATGAGCCGCTTCACCACGATCAAACCAGGCACGCCGCGCGGGCCGTGCGCCGACGGCGCGCCGTCATATTGCGAGATCGCACCGCAACAGGCAATGCGGCCGTAATTGTTCATCTGCGGAATGCAGGCTTCCAGAATGTCGCCGCCGACATTGTCGAAATAGACGTCGATGCCCTTTGGCGCGGCCGCACGCAGCGCCTTGAACACCGCGCCGTCCTTGTAGTCGACGGCCGCATCGAAGCCGAGCTCGGAGGTCAGCCAGTAGCACTTGTCGGCGCCGCCGGCGATGCCGATCACGCGGCATCCTTTGATCTTGGCGATCTGTCCGACGATCGAGCCGACCGAGCCCGCTGCCGCCGAGACCACGACAGTCTCGCCTTCCCTGGGCTTGCCGACCTCGAGCAGGCCAAAATAGGCCGTGAGGCCGGCGATGCCGAACACGCTGAGCAGATGTGTCATCGGCTCGAGCTTCGGCATTTTCGTCAAATGCTTCGAGGGCACTGCGGTAAACTCCTGCCAGCCGGTGTCGCCGAACACGATGTCGCCGGGTGCAAGCCCCGGCGCCTTGGAGCTGATGACCTCGGCGATGGCGCCGCCGGCCATCACGCTGTTGGCTTCGACGGCCGAGCGATACGTCGCGCCGTGCATCCAGGCGCGGTTGGCGGCGTCGAGCGAGATGTAACGCACGCGCAGCAAGGCCTCGCCGTCCTTTGGCTCCGGCAGCGCGCTCTCAACCATCTTGAAGTGCGCGGGACCGAGCTTGCCGCTGGGCTTTTCCACCAGAAGAATTTGCCGATTGACGCTTCCAGTCATGGCGTTCCCTCTCTGATTGTCTGACGTTTATTGATGCATCGCCCGCAAACAAAACGTGCAAGCCGCATTCGTTGTGCGCTGCATGAAGGCTAGATCGCTGCGCCCAGTTTCGCAACGGGAACATCCGACTTCGAGCGACCGCACGCAAAGCGTGTTGCGTCGCTGTCATATCTGCGACATCATGAAGCGGCCGGTGTAGTGGGGGTCTTTGATGTCCAACAGGTTTACGCAATACATTCTGGCGGCGATGGTGCTCGGCATCATCATGGGCTCGGCGATCTACAATTTCCTGCCCGATACGCGAGGCGACTGGGCCTCCTCCATCAACCTGATCGCCGTGATCTTCCTGCGCCTGATCAAGATGATCATCGCGCCGCTGGTGTTTGCGACCCTGGTCGGCGGCATCGCCCATATGGGCAGTGGTGCAAGGCTCGGACGAATCTTTGCCAAGACCATGGGCTGGTTCGTCAGCGCCTCCTTCGTTTCGCTGTTGCTGGGCCTCGTCATGGTCAATCTGCTCCAGCCCGGCGCCAACTTCCCCGGTACGCTGCCGGACAAGGCGCAGTCGACAGGCCTACCGGTCTCGGCGTTCTCGATCGAGAAATTCCTGACCCATCTGATCCCGACCTCGATCGCGGACGCGATGGCGCAGAACGAAATCCTCCAGATCGTGATCTTCGCGGTGTTCTTCTCGGTGGCAATGGGCGCATTGCCCGAACGTTCCAAGCAGATCCTGTCGCTGATCGACGATCTCGGGCACATCATGCTCAAGGTGACGAGCTATGTAATGCTGTTCGCGCCGATCGCGGTCTGGGCCGCCATCACTGCGACGGTCGCCAAGAACGGCCTGCTGGTGCTCTGGAAGCTGATCGTGTTCATGGGCGGCTTCTATCTGTCGCTGTTCCTGCTCTGGGGTATCCTGGTGATCGTCGGCTTCATCGTGATCGGGCCGCGCTACAGCCATCTCCTCAGGTTGATCCGCGAGCCGCTGATGATCGCGTTCTCCACCGCGAGCTCGGAAGCGGCCTATCCGAAGACGCTCGAGGGGCTCAACAAGTTCGGCGCCTCGTCGCGGATCTCGAGCTTCGTGCTGCCGCTCGGCTATTCCTTCAACCTCGATGGCACGATGATGTACTGCACTTTCGCCAGCATCTTCATCGCGCAGACCTATCACATCGAGATGTCGCTCTCGACGCAGCTTGCGATGCTGGCGACGCTGATGATTACCTCGAAGGGCGTCGCCGGCGTTCCGCGCGCCTCCCTCGTGGTGATTGCCTCGACGCTGTCGCAGTTCGGCATCCCCGAGGCCGGTTTGTTGATGATCATGGGCATCGATACCTTCCTCGACATGGGCCGCAGCGCCACCAACGTGATCGGAAACTCGCTCGCGACCGCGGTAGTCGCGAAGTGGGAAGGCGAACTCGGGCCTGAGCACGCGATGGGACCGGGCGATGTCGTGCCGGGCGATATGGTGCCGGGCGAAGTGCCTGCGATGGCCGGTCACTGACTGGAGGACGTCATGCGCCCTTTGACGGCGATTTCGGGCAGCCTGTTGCTGGCAGCGTGTCTGCTGGCAACCGGTGCCTCCGCTCAGACCGTCGGCAGCGAAGGGCTTAGCCCGACGCTATCAGCCATCAAGAATGCGCACACCGTGCGGCTCGGCTATCGCGAAAGTTCGCCGCCGTTCTCCTTCCTTGACCAGGCCAACCGACCGATCGGCTACAGCCTCGAACTCTGCGAGGCCATTGTCGAGGAGATCGGCGTCGAGGTCGACGATCCCAATCTGAAGATCGACTACGTCAAGGTTACCTCGGACGACCGCATCGACGCCGTGCTTCAGAACAAGATCGACCTGGAGTGCGGTTCGACCACGGCCAATTCCGAGCGCGGCAAGCGCGTCGCCTTTTCGCCGCTGATGTTCGTGGCCGGCACCAAGCTGATGGTGCCGAAGGCGTCTAGCGTCCAGGCGCTGACCGACCTGAAGGGCAAGACCATCGTGGTGACGAAGGGCACCACCAACGAGCAGGCGATCCAGGCGGCCGACAAGAAGTTTTCCTTGGGGCTGAAAATCGTCGTCGGCGCCGATCACGAGCAGTCGTACCAGATGCTCGTCGACGGCAAGGCCGACGCCTTCGCGACGGACGACATTCTCCTCTCGGGCCTGATCGTCCGCCACAAGGCGCAGGACAAGTTTCGCGTCACCGGCGATTATTTGTCCTACGATCCCTACGGCATCATGTTCCGCAAGGGCGATCCGCAACTGTCAGCCGTGGTCGACCGCACCTTCCGCAAGCTCGGCTCCAACCACGACCTCGTGCCGCTCTACAACAAATGGTTCATCGCGCGAATGCCGACCGGTGAGAAAATGAGCGTGCCGATCTCGCTACAGCTGGAAGAAGCCTTCAAGGCGATGGACGATTCCGCGAGCGCGAATAATTAGCGGAGCCTGACTGCAGCGCTCGCGCTACAAGCTCGGTGCACCCTCGCCCCTTGTGGGAGAGGGTGGCTCGCCGCGCAGCGGCGAGACGGGTGAGGGGTATGTCTCCGCGAGACCAACTCTCATGAATTCGCGGAGACATACCCCTCATCCGGCGCTTCGCGCCACCTTCTCCCACAAGGGGAGAAAGGATTACAGCGAGCACTCGCGCTCAGCTTACATCCCCAAACACCCGATCCAGCGCCGCGTCATACGTCGCCTGCACCAGCTCCGGATGCAGCTTCCCCAGCGCTTCCATCATCACGCCCGAATTGATTTCCAGCACTTTCCACGCGCCATCGACACGGACCACGTCGATCGACGCGAACCGGATGCCGATCGCGTTGGCCGCGTCGATGGCAAGTTTTGCGCAGGCCGCGCGGACCTCGCCATCCTCCAACAGCACCGGCTTGGCGCCGGTGTCGAGATTGTGCCGCCAATCTGTGCCACGCTGCTTGCTGTAGACGACCAGGGGCACGTCATCGAGCAGGATCACACGGACTTCGTCCTCGATCGCGACATAGGGCGAGATCACGAGCCCGGCGCTCATCGAAAAAACCTCGCCAACCGCATGGTCGAGTTCCACCTCCGTCGTCACCTTGAACACCGAGCGCCCCGACGTCCCCTCGTTCGGTTTCACCACCACGCCTTGCGGATGGTCGTGAAGCAGCTCAAGCATCCCATCTCGCCAGGTGGGGCCAACAACATTCGTGCCCAGCTTTGGATTGAGGAAGAGATGATGCGGAATGCACCGCAGGCCCGCGAGCGACAGCGCCTCTGATGTCGCCGATTTGTCGTTGGCGAGGCGATGTGCGATCGCGCTGTTGAGGCCGATGTCGTAGCCGAAGGCGAAGCGGCGCATCTCGCCACGGCGCATCGCGATCAGCCATCCATCGGCGCGGACATCGACGTCGATGCCATAGCGCGCGCCATAGCGCCTGATGGCCTGGACGAAGATCCGCTCGCTGCTTGTCATGTCTCGGTCGTTCCAGGCGCTAAAAGCCGCAAAAATGCGGGAAATGGCGCCAAGCCGGAGTGAAATCGGAGCTATTCTTAATGAAATTCTCGCGAGCAGGACG
Source organism: Bradyrhizobium sp. LB11.1 (assembly GCF_040549385.1). Lineage (NCBI taxonomy): Bacteria > Pseudomonadati > Pseudomonadota > Alphaproteobacteria > Hyphomicrobiales > Nitrobacteraceae > Bradyrhizobium > Bradyrhizobium sp. LB11.1. The sequence continues at coordinate 148,558 of NZ_JBEPTH010000009.1, forward strand.
GAAATTAAGTGCTGCTTTCGAGCTCAAAAGGGAAAAGAAATTGCCCTTGAGGCACGCCGGACAGCAGATCCGTTAATGACGTGACCATTTTCGCCGCAAATGCCGCTTTGACCGGCATCAACTGCAGCCGGAACGAGGTTGATTATTGGCCTCAATGGCGTAGATCACACCCAAGAAATCCTCCGCCATGGCAATGGTGTCCGCCCGGTTTTCAGGGCCGGGCAACGCTTTTGCCCTAAAAGCCGCAATTATTCGGAATATCGAAAATCATGAGCGCGTTTTACCGAGAGAAGGTTCTGTCCGTCCAGCACTGGACCGACACGCTGTTCAGCTTCCGCGCCACGCGCGATAGCGGCTTCCGCTTCCAGAACGGCCAGTTCGCGATGATCGGCCTCGAGATCGAGGGCCGTCCGCTGCTGCGCGCCTACAGCATGGCCAGCGCCAATCACGAAGAAGAGCTCGAGTTCTTCTCGATCAAGGTGCAGGACGGTCCGCTGACCTCGCGCCTCCAGAAGATCAGGGAAGGCGACACCATCCTGGTCGGCCGCAAGGCGACCGGCACGCTGATCACCGACAACCTCGTCCCCGGCAAGCGGCTGATGCTGCTCTCGACCGGTACCGGTCTTGCGCCCTTCGCCAGCCTGATCAAGGACCCCGAGGTCTATGAGCAGTTCGAGACCATCGTGCTGGTGCACGGCTGCCGCCAGGTCTCCGAGCTCGCCTATGGCGAGAAGCTGGTCGCGAATTTGCGCGAGGACGAGCTGTTCGGGGAGCTGCTCGCGGACAAGCTGATCTATTATCCGACCGTGACCCGTGAACCGTTCCGCAATCGCGGCCGCATCACCGACCTCATCAACTCCGAGCAGATCTTCAACGACATCGGACAGGGTCCGCTCGATATCGCAACCGACCGAGTCATGATGTGCGGCAGCCCGGCGATGCTCGAAGAGCTGAAAGTGATGTTCGAAGGCCGCGACTTCATCGAAGGCTCCGGCAACAAGCCCGGCCATTTCGTGATCGAGAAGGCGTTCGTCGAGCGCTAAGCACGGCTCGCGCCAGTTAACTCACTGTCGTCTCGGCCAAGGCCGCGACGCGAGTGGAGAGCGGGCCAGCGCCTCGCCTCCCATCGCCTCTTCCCCTCACCATCCTCCCCCGACTTTGTTATTGGCGTCGCCCGCGCGTGGCTTGTTATAAGTTCGCGCCGAAATCTCGCAGCGATGGTGCGATGCGAGAAATGGGGGAGCTACCACGCCTTGTCCGCGATCGACCATGGTCGTCCGCCAAGACCGACTGCCTATGTGCTGGCGGGTGGCGGCAGTTTCGGGGCGATCCAGGTCGGCATGATGCATGCGCTGGCCAAGCACGGGGTCGTCGCCGACCTCGTGGTCGGCTCCAGTGTCGGCGCGATCAACGGCGCCTATTATGCCGGCGATCCCTCGCTCAAGGGCGTGCTCGGGCTGGAAGCGATCTGGCGTAGCCTGAAACGTCAGGACGTCTTCCCGGTCACGTGGCGGACCCTGCTCGGATTCATGTGGCGGCGGGACTTTTTGATCCCCCATGACGGCATCCGCAAGCTGATCGAGGATCATCTGCCCTACCGCAATTTGGAGCAGGCGCAGCTTCCGGTGCACATCGTGACCACCGATTTCGTCTCCGGCGAGAGCGTGGTGCTGTCGGATGGTCCGGCGGTCGAGGCGGTCCTGGCGTCCACCGCGATCCCCGGCGCCTTCACGCCGGTCCACTACCGAAACCTCTTCCTTGCCGACGGCGCGATCTCTTCGAACACGCCGGTCCGGATCGCCGTGCAGAAGGGCGCCAGGCGGCTGATCGTCCTGCCGGCCGGGCACGCCTGCGCGGTCGCCAGCCCACCGGTCGGCGCGGTCGCCAATGCTCTGCACGCGCTGACGCTGCTGACCGCACGGCAGTTGGTGGCCGAGCTCGAAGCGCTTGCCCCGGATATCGAATATGTCGTGGTGCCGCCGCTCTGCCCGATGGTGGGGTCACCTTACGATTTCTCACGCACCGGCGAACACATTGATCGTGCGATCGAGGCTACCGGCGAATGGCTGGCGCAGGGCGGCCTCGAGCGGCACGGCGTGATTCCGCACGAGGCGCAGCTGCACGGCCACTAAATTGGTCACTGATTTGTCATGTCGTTGAATCTATTGCACTGCAAAAGCCAGCGCCTGGACGGATTGATTTGAAGCGTGTGGATTCGGTAGCCTGAAGCCAGGTCCGCGTCATATCCATAGACGCGGCGCGGGCGTATCATACCCCGTCATGCTGACGAGAGGGACGTGGTCGTGGCCAACGAGAACAAGACGCAAGCTTCGCCCGAAGGGCTGATGGAAACCCTGCTGCTTCCATTCTCGCCGCGCTTCATCATCCTGACGATTTGTGCGGTCGTCACTGCGCTCCTGATCGGCATCGGCATCGCCGACCGCAAGATCTTCGGGATCCTGCTGATCCCGATCGTGATCTTCGGCGCCCTGACGCTGCTCGGCGTCCGCGATCTCATGCAGAAGGGCCATGCGGTTCTCCGCAACTATCCGATCTCGGCGCACATCCGCTTCCTGCTCGAAGAGATACGCCCCGAGATGCGGCAGTATTTCTTTGAGAGCGAGAAGGATGGAATGCCGTTCTCGCGCGACATTCGTGCGGTGGTCTATCAGCGCGCCAAGATGCAGCTCGACAAGCGTCCGTTCGGCACCCAGGAGGACGTTTATCGCGAGGGCTACGAGTGGATGCATCACTCGGTGTCGCCGCAGGCGCATGCCGAGGAGAAGTTTCGCGTCACCATCGGCGGACCGGATTGCGCAAAACCCTATTCGGCCTCGGTGTTCAACATCTCGGCGATGAGTTTTGGCGCGCTAAGTCCGAACGCCGTCCGCGCGCTCAATGCCGGTGCGAAGAAGGGCGGCTTCGCTCACGACACCGGCGAGGGTGGCTTCAGCCCCTATCACGCCGAGATGGGGGGCGACATCATCTGGGAGATCGGCTCCGGCTATTTCGGCTGCCGTCATCTCGACGGCAGCTTCGATCCTGATGCGTTCGCGCGTGTTGCGAGCCAGGACCAGATCAAAATGGTCGAGCTCAAGATCAGCCAGGGCGCCAAGCCCGGCCATGGCGGCGTGCTGCCGGCGGCGAAGGTCTCTGAGGAGATCTCAAAAATCCGCGGCGTCTCGATGGGCGAGGACTGCATCTCACCGGCCTCGCACCGCGCCTTCTCGACGCCTGTTGGCATGATGCAGTTCATCGCCGAGATGCGAGAACTCTCCGGCGGCAAGCCGGCCGGATTCAAGCTCTGCATCGGCCATCCCTGGGAGTTTCTGGCGATCTGCAAGGCGATGCTGGAGACCGGCATCTATCCGGACTTCATCGTCGTCGACGGCAATGAAGGCGGCACCGGCGCCGCGCCGCTCGAGTTCATGGACCATCTGGGCATGCCGATGCGCGAGGGCGTCAGTTTCGTCCATAACGCGCTGGTCGGGATCAATGCCCGCGACCGCATCAAGATCGGCGCGTCCGGCAAGATCGCCACTGCCTTCGACATGGCCCGCGCAATGGCGATCGGCGCCGACTGGTGCAATTCGGCGCGCGGCTTCATGTTCTCGCTTGGCTGCATCCAGTCGCTGAGCTGCCACACCGACCGCTGCCCGACCGGGGTCGCGACGCAGGATCCGACGCGTGCGCGCGCGCTCTATGTGCCGCTCAAGATCGACCGCGTGCACAATTATCACCACGCCACGCTGCATTCGCTGACCGAGCTGATCGCGGCGGCCGGTCTGACCCATCCGCAGGAGCTGCGCCCGGTCCATTTCAGCCAGCGGAGCTCGACGACCCATGTGCAGACTTTCGCACAGCTCTATCCGGCGCTGCGCCCGGGCGAACTGCTCGAAGGCACGGAAGACCCGCGGTTCCGCGATGCCTGGCGGATGGCGCGGACGGATTCGTTTCAGCCCGTGCTGTAATAGGGCGATCCATCGCATGATACCGCCGCCTGCAGCGGCGTAAATTCGTCGCGAGCCGGTTGCATCTTAACCTCTGTGTCAGCTTCGGGTGTAAATTGATCCGATGGACGAACGGCGTGACAAAGCCAGGCACCGCGTGCTCAAGGCCGGAACCATCGAGTTCGGCGGCGGCGCGATCGACTGCACTGTCCGTAATTTCTCCGACACCGGCGCGGCCCTCGAGGTCACCAGCCCCGTCGGCATTCCCGAACATTTCACCCTGACCATCAAGGCGGACGGAGCGCACCTGTCCTGCAAGGTGGTGTGGCGCAAGGAAAGACGGATCGGGGTGCGGTTCGGGTGATGGTGTGGCGGGGCTTGGGCAACAATTCCGGTGTCGTCCCGGCATCGATCCCCACGACGCCTAGGCCGATGTGCCATCCATGCGCTGGTGAGGATCAGATGAACCTCGAGCGACTGCTTTGGTTGCAAAATCCCCGCGCCGCGGCATCGCCAGAGACGACCGAGGCGCCCATCGTCCAGCGAAGATTATCAGATCAGCTATTCTTGGGCCGTCCCGACAGAACCCGCCCAATGAACGCGTGGAATTCGGCCATATAATTGCGCAGAAACTCCTCGGTCGAGCCGACAGTCACCTCTCCCTCGTCGGTGACCAGGCCGGGCGTGAACTGGATATAGGCCTCCGGCGCATTCATCTGCGGCGAATTGCAGAAACTCAAAACGCTGCGAAGGCTCTGCTGCGCCACCGCCGTGCCGATCGCTCCCGGGGAGGTCCCAATGACCGCGGAAGGCTTGTGCGTGAACGCATTGGTGCCGTAAGGCCGGCTTGCCCAGTCGATGGCGTTCTTCAGGCCGCCCGGAATCGAGCGGTTATATTCCGGGGTCACGAACAGCAACGCGTCGACCGCGCCGACGGCGTCCTTGAATGCGCGCGCTACGGGCGGATAGTCCGCATCATAATCGTAGCTGTAGAGAGGAAGGTCTTTGAACGATATTTCCATGAATGCGAGGCTCGGAGGCGCCAGCTTCGTCAGCGCCCGGGCGAGTTTGCGATTGATCGACTTGGTAGCAAGGCTTCCGACGAAGTATCCGACTTTGTAGCTGGTCATTGGCGACTCCTCTCGCTTCGGCGCCCGTGGCGACGGGCTCAAACGCTCGGCATCTCGCACATCTGCGCTCAGAATTTCTCGGGATTGTTCCCATCTTTGGCGGTCACGTCGGACTGTTTGGCGAACTTCGCGACGGGAAGCTGCCATCTGTATCGAATTGCCATGACGCGGAGACCGAAGCACAGGATCAACGCGGTAATCGTCACCGGCGCGACCGGCAAGTGCAACAGGTGACCGATCACGACGACGGTCGCCGCAACAAGTGCCGCGACCGCATAGAGTTCGGCGCGCAGCACGGTCGGAATCTCGGTGAGCAGCACGTCTCGCACCATACCGCCGCCGATCCCGGTCACCATGCCGAGCACGACCGCCATGACCGGGCTCAGTCCGTGATCGAGCGCTTTCGACGCGCCCGCGACGGCGAAAAACGCGAGGCCCGCCGCGTCGAACAGCAACACCGCGTTCGATAACCGCACGATCAAGGACGCGAAGTAGAAGGTGACGAGACCCGCGAACAGGGAGGTGCCGAGATAACGAAGATCGTGGAACGCGGCGGGCGGAACCGCACCGATCAGGAGGTCGCGCGTGATGCCTCCCGCGTTCGCCGCCGCGAACGACAGAACCAGAACGCCGAACAGGTCCAGCCCTCGCTTCACCCCGGCTAACGCCCCGCTCAGCGCGAACACAAAGGTGCCGATCAGATCGAGCGCAAGCGAAAGCTCCTCCATGATTTCGGGCCTAGGATGCCGGCAGCCAGGCGCGCGCCGCGACGACCAGCGACTCGACTCCGGTTTGCAGCGTCGGATGAAGAACAGGCGCGAATTTCGGGCTGTGGTTCACAGGAAGTTCGTTGAGCCGGTTGGCTTCCTTCGCCTTCGCGTAGGTCTCCGGGTCGGTGCCGCCGACGAACCAGAAAACCGACGGGACGTGCCACTCCGCGCCGAAGGACCCGAAGTCTTCGCTGGCAGGGGCCAGCCCGGTCGCCCGGACCCGATCGGCGCCGAAATGGCCGCGGAACGCGTCCACTACGCGCTTGCTGGCTTCCTGATTGTTCACGTTGAGGGGATAGTGATCGAGGGTCGTGATCTCGGGTGGTCGAGGCGCGCCCGAAGCGGCCGCTTCGGCGTTGACGATCCGCTCGATCGCCGCCAGCACGCGCGTGCGCACGCCGGCATCGAAGGTCCGCACATTGAGTTTGATGATCGCCTCGTCGGGAATGACGTTTTCCTTGGTGCCAGCCTGCAGGACGCCCACCGTCAACACGGCCGCCTCGGCGGCAGCTACTTCACGGGACACGATGGTCTGCAGCCGCAGCACGGTCGAGGCGGCCATGACCACGGGGTCGATGCTGGCCTGCGGCATCGAGCCGTGCGCACCACGTCCGAACAGACGGATCTGCAGGCTGTCCGCAGCAGAGGTGATCGCGCCGGCGCGCCCGGCGACCGTGCCGGCGGGCCCCACCATCACGTGCTGACCGAGGATGATGTCCGGCTTCGGAAAACGCTTGAACAGACCGTCGTCGATCATGGCCCGCGCGCCTTCAGCCGTTTCTTCCGCCGGCTGGAAGACCACCATCAACGTGCCCCGCCAAGGCGTCCGGGCTTCCGCGAGCAGTTTGGTGGCGCCCGCAAGCCAGGTGACATGCATGTCATGGCCGCACATATGCGAGACCGGGACGCTATTGCCGTCCCGATCGGTGGCGGTCGCCTTGCTTGCGTAAGGGAGGCCTGTCGCTTCCTGCACGGGCAGTGCGTCCATGTCGGCGCGCAGCATGACGGTCGGGCCGTCGCCATTGCGAAGGAGCCCGACCACCCCCGTCTTTCCGACGCCCGACGTCACTTCGAAGCCCGCCGCGACAAGCCGGTCCGCGGCGAGTTTGGCCGTACGGGTCTCCTGCATCGACAATTCGGGATGCGAATGCACGTCCTTGTAGAGTTCGCCCAGGTCGGGGAGCAGGGCCTCGAGGTTGCGCAGTGCCGGATCGGAAAAGCTTCCGTTGGCGGTCATGGGCGGCTCCATCGCGTGACGAGGCGAGGCAGTCTTTGCTCGTTTCTATCGAGGCGCAAGTCATTTCGATGCGGATGCGAGCGTACCGGTGCGGCCGGCAGAGGTCGCGTTGCGCCGTCGAACCGCCGGGTCTCTGCCTCTACAAGCTGCTGTTCAACAGAGCCAGCAAGTCTCATCCGAGGTCACCGCCGGCAACGGGAAGAACGCTGCCGGTGACATAGCTCGCTTCATCCGACGCGAGAAACAGAATTGGCGCAACTTGCTCATTGATCGTTCCGTATCGCTTGAGAAAGCTGGACTCCTCAACCTGCTTGACGACCTCGGTCATCCATTGCGTTTCCTCAGCCGTGTCACCGTCGGCGTTACGTGGCACGCGCCTCGGCGGCGCCTCGGTGCCTCCGGGCGCCGTGGCGACGACGCGGATGTTGCGTGACGCGTACTCCATCGCCAGGCTTTGAGTGATCGCGTTGATTCCACCCTTTGCGGCCGAGTACGGCCCGCGGTGGATGCCGCGCGTCGCGTTCGATGAAACGTTGACGATAGTACCGCCGCCCCGCTCGATGAGATGCGGAAGGACCGCGTGGCAGCACCAAAGGGTGGGCATCAGCGAGCGCCGGATTTCCGCCTCGATCTGCGGCGGCTCGAACCGGTCGTAGGGTCGCATCCGGATGGCGCCGCCGACGTTGTTGATGAGAATATCGACACCGCCGAAACACCTGACCGCCTCGGTCATTGCCCCGGCGGCACCTTCGTAGGATTCGAGGTCGCACACGAAGCCGCGACCCCGCACGCCCGCTTCTGACGCGACGTCGCCTACGAAATCCGCGCGATCGACAAACAGGACCATGCCGCCCTCGGCTGCGGCTCGTAGCGCCACGGCGCGTCCAATCCCTTGTGCGGCCCCGGTGACAACCAGCGTCTTGCCGGCGAAGCGATCGGCGAAGATCATGCCGCCACCGCTTCGGTCGCGGAGAACTTCTCGTAAAAGAAATGCGAGGGCTTCACCCCTTTCTCCATGAAGAAAGCCCGCACCGCCTCCACCATGGGCGGTGGACCGCACAGATAGACGTCGCAGTCGCCGGCATTGAGGTGCTCGTCGGCAAGATGAGCCGTCACATAGCCCTTCAGCGGATGGGCGCTATCCGGATTGACGACGCAGGTCGCCCAGGTAAGGGTCGGCAGTCGCCTGGCGAGTGCCTCGATCCGTTCGATCTCGACCAGATCACCATCGTTGGTGACGCCGTAGATCAGGTGCACCGGCTGATCGGTGCCCTGGTCGGCGAGGACCTCAAGCATCGACAAGATCGGCGCCAGGCCCGTACCGCCCGCGAGCATCAGGACCGGACGCTCCACCGTGCGCAGGAAGAAGCTTCCTTGCGGGCCGACGAACTTCATCCTGGCACCCGTCTTCGCCTCGTTGGCGAGCCAGCCGCTCATGAGGCCGCCCGGCACGTTACGAATGAGAAAACTCACTTCTGGCGCTCCTGCCTTCGAGCTGAAGGAGTAGGAGCGATGTTCGCTGGTTCCCGGCACGGTGAGGTTTACGTATTGGCCGGGAAGGAATCCCAGCGCGTCGGGCCTGTCGAGCTTGAGCTTGAGGATGATCGTGCTATCGGACGCGAGCGCGACCGAGCTCACCTCCCCGCCATGTTCGGCAGGCTTCACCTTGCAGGCACCGGACGGGACCGGTACCGCGATGACGCAGTCCGAGGAAGGCACCATCTGACAGGTCAGCACCAGTCCTTCTTCGGCCTCGGCTTCGCTCAGGGCGTCTTCCAGGTATTCGTCGCCGAGATCGTATTCGCCCCGCTCGCATCGGCACTTGCAGGTGCCGCAGACGCCGTCCGAACAGTCCATCGGCAGGTTGATCTTGTTGCGATAGGCCGCATCCAGGACCTTTTCGCCTTCGTTGCATTCGACGAAGCGGGTGGCTCCGTCTTCGAAGTTGAGTGCCACGCGATAAGTCATGTCTACTCTCCGGTGATCCCGACGAGCGGTGTCAGATGTGATAGATGTCGATGACCTGGTGGATGTAGTCGCTCTTGAGCACGACCTTCTTCGCTAGAATCTGGGGCTCGTCGCCGCGCGTATCCAGCGTGTAGAATGCGGTGCCGAAGAAGCTGTCGGTCTTCTTGTAGCGATGGCTCAGCGTCTGCCAGTTGAAGCGCAGGTCGAGCTCGCCGTCACGCTTCCCCACGATCTCGACATTCGAGATATTGTGGCTGGTGCGTGGCTCCGGCGTGCTCGCGCCCGAGCGCTCGGTCTTGATCCGGAAGACGCGATCTTCGAGGCCTTCCCTGTTGGGGTAGTAGATCAGCGAGATATGCTGCTGCGGATCCTCGACGAGCCGGTCGTCGTCGTCCCACGCCGGCATCCAGAAGCTGGCGTCGGGCGAATAAAGCTTGATCCACTCGTCCCACTGCCGGTCGTCGAGGAGCCGCGCCTCGCGAAACAGGAAGGAGCGGATCTGTTCGAGGTCAAATTTGCCGACGGACACAAGCGGGCTGGCGGTGGCTAGGGTCATGCCGCTTCTCCCCGCATCGGGACGGCGTCGGCCGCTTCGCCGCCGTTTCGCAAAATCGCCTGGCGCAGCGACTTGGCCCAGAATTCGTGCTGGCGCACGAACAGGCCTTCGTCCTCGCTGCGCTCGCCGCTGAGCAGCGGCTTGAGGCCGATCGCCCTGGCGTTCTCATCCGGGCCGTCGATCCAGTGGACGGCACCACGGCTGAGGTCGTTCCAGAGCTCGCCGGCGCCGACATAGGCGGTCTGACACGCGCGGAATTCTTCGAGATCGTCCGGCGTGCCCATGCCGGATACGTTGAAGAAGTCCTCATACTGCCGGATGCGGGTCGCGCGCTCCTTGGCGTCCTCTCCCTTGGGCGCGAAGCAATAGATGGTCACCTCGGTCTCGTCGACGCTGATCGGCCGCACCACGCGGATCTGCGTCGAAAACTGATCCATGAGGTAGACGTTCGGGTAGATTCCGAGATTGCGGGTCTGGCCGATGATGAAGCCGGCGCGGTCCTTCCCGACGCGCGCTTCGAGCGCGTCCTTGTGATTGAAGACAGGCCGTACTTCAGGATTGAGCAGATTGGTCCAGAGCAGAATGTGTCCATTTTCGAAGCCGTAGACGCCGCCCACGCTCTTGGACCAGCCGTTGGCGTCGACCGTCTTGGTGCCCTCGTTGTCGTAGCTGCGATGGCCCATGGTCGCCGAATAGTTCCAGTGTACGGAGCTCACATGATAGCCGTCGGCGCCGTTCTCCATCTGCAGCTTCCAATTGCCGTCGTAGATGTAGGAGGAGTTGCCGCGCAGCACCTCGATGCCGTTGGGCGCCCCATCGACGATCTGGTCGATCACCGCCCTCGCGCCGCCGAGATGCTCCTCGAGGGATACGACGTCCGGATTCAGGCTACCGAACAGAAATCCGCGATAACTCTCGAACCGCGGTAGCTTCGCCAGATCGTGCGAGCCCTGGGTGTTGAAAGATGCCGGGTAGTCGCCGGTCTTGCCGTCCTTCACCTTGAGAAGCTTGCCCGCATTGCTGAAAGTCCAGCCGTGAAATGGGCAGGTGAAGCTGCCCTTGTTGCCGTGCTTTCGTCGGCAGAGCATCGCGCCGCGATGGGCGCAGGCGTTGATCATCGCATGGAGCTCGCCTGCCTTGTCGCGGGTGATCATGATCGGCTTGCGGCCGATCCAGGCGCTGAAATAATCGTTGTTCTCCGGTATCTGGCTTTCGTGCGCCAGGAACACCCAGTTGCCCTCGAAGATATGCTCCATCTCGAGGTCGTACATCTCGACATCGGTGAAGATGTCGCGGCGACAGCGGAACAGCCCGCTCTCCTTGTCTTCGACCACCGCGCCGTCTATGCGCTCCAGAAGTGTCGTCATCGCTTCCTCTCCTCTTTCGTATTCGTTGCCGCGTCGGATCGCTGCCGAGCCTCAGGCCGCCTCGGCGCGCTGTCGGCTGGAAAGGTGCTCGTCGGAGCCATCGGCGGCGCGCTGGAGCTGGAAATCGAAATTGATGTAGGCGCTGTCGCCCTGACGCTGCGGGACCGGCAGCAGACCGTCGCGGGTGGCGAAGGCGAAGTCGTCGGCTGCATGCGGATCGTCGCCGAAGTTGATCTGCGTCGTCAGCTTCCGATAACCGGGCGCTTCGATGAAGAAGTGGACGTGCGCCGGGCGATGTCCGTGACGACCGATCGCCTTCATCAGTGTGTCGGTGGCGCCGCCGGGCGGCACGGAATAGCCGTTCGGCATCTTCGAGTGAAACGAGTATTTTCCGTCGGCGCCGAGCTTGATCCGCGCGCGATTGTTGAACGGCGTTTGTTCACGGGTCGGATCGAAATGCGAATACCAGCCCTGTGAGTTGGCGTGCCAGACGTGCAGGATCGCGTCCTTGACCGGCTCGCCGTTCGGGCCAGTGACGCGGCCCCTCATGTAGAGGCTGCCGGTCGCGTCCGGATCCTTCGTCAGATTGACATCGCCCTCCTCGAGCGGCGCACCCGCCACGTAAAGCGGTCCCTCGATGGTACGCGGCGTGCCGCCCGTGCGGCCAGCTTCCGCGTCCTTCGCATCCATGAACAGATCCAGGAAGTGCTCGAGACCCGTGCCTGGAGCCAGCAAGCCGAATTCCGGCGCGCCCTTCTGTAGGAAGTTGACGGCGCCCCAGAATTCGTTCTCACTGATATCGTGGCGGACGATGATTTTCGCAGCGGCCTCGACGATGTCGCGCACGATCGCCTTCAGGCGCTGATCGCCGCCAGGTTGATTGAGACCTGCCGCCTTGTCGAGCAATGCCTGGACTTCCGGGGTCTTCACGAAATTCGCGTCCATGTCGTTTCTCCCTTGGTTTTAGGTCCGCCATGCGGACGTTGGTCGTTCGAGGTGTTTCAGCGATCGTCGTCGTGGGTCGAGGATGGGTGCCTGCAGAGCGGCGTGACCTTCATCTCCATGAAGGGAAAGAGCGGCAGGCTGGTCAGGATGTCGTGAAGCTCAGCGTTGCTTTCGACGTCAAAGATGCTGACGTTCGCGTAGTGTCCGACGACGCGCCAGATGTGACGCCACTTGCCGGCACGCTGCAGTTCCTGAAACCGCTCCTTCTCGCGCGCCTTGAGGCGCTCGGCTTCTTCCTTTTCGAAGTCCAGCGGGATACGTACGTTCATCTCGACCATCGTGAGCATGTGTCACGCTCCCTTCGCTGCGGCGACGACGTGCAGGGTCGGCGCGGTGCGATCCCGCCGAAACCGGGCGATCTTGTCCTCGTCGAGGGCGATACCGAGACCGGGTCCCGTCGGCACGCCCAGCGAAAAATCGGCATAGTCCAGCGGTTCGGCCAGGATCTCCTCCGTGAGCAGCAGCGGGCCGAACAGTTCGGTGCCCCAGGCGAGTTTGGGAAACGTCGCGAAGAGATGGGCGGAGGCGGCCGTACCGACGCCGGCCTCGAGCATGGTGCCGCCGTAGAGACCGATATCCGAAGCGTCGGCGATGGCCGCGACATCGCGACCGGCATGTAGTCCACCCGACTGGGCGATCTTCACGGCGAACACGCGGGCGCCGGCGCCGGCGGCAACACGGAACGCATCGCGGGGACCGTGCAGCGCTTCGTCGGCCATCAGCGGGATGCCATGACGGGCGGACAGACGCGCCATGGCGGCAAGCGCGTCGCGGGCGACCGGCTGTTCGACCAGGTCGCAGCCGACGTCTTCGAGCATCTTCATGCCGGCGTCGGCCTGTGCCTCGTCCCAGCCCTGATTGACGTCGACGCGGACGCTGCCGCGATTTCCGATGGCCTTCTTGATCGCCGCGACATGAGCAACATCGTCGGACACGCTGCGCTTGCCGATCTTGAGCTTGAAGATCGAATGCCGCCTGGCCTCGATCATCGCCTCGGCTTCCTCGATGTCGCGAGCGGTATGTCCGCTCGCGAGTGTCCAGGCCACCGGCAGGCGGTCGCGTACGCGTCCCCCGCCGATCAATTCGGAGACGGGAACGCCGAGACGCTTGCCGGCGGCGTCGAGGAGCGCGGTCTCGACTGCACATTTGGCGATGTGGTTGCCGACGACACTGCTGCCGATCTTCGACATCGTCTCGGCGACGCGGGAGACGTCACATGTCTTCAGGACCGGCGCGATGTAGGTATCGATTGCGAGCTTGATGCCTTCCGGACTTTCGTCGCCGTAGCTCAGACCACCGATCGTGGTGCCCTCGCCGATCCCGATAACCCCGTCGAAGCAGGTGATCCGGACCAGAACCAAGGCCTGGCTGCGCATCGTGGCCATCGCCAGCACATGAGGCCGGATCGTGGGCACATCGACGATAAAGGTATCGATCTCAGCAGCTTTGGTCGTCACCGGCGCATCCTCTATTTCGTATTTCTTGGCTGAAAAATAGAAGCCAGGAGCGCGGACGGCAAAGACCGATTAGGTTTACATATTATACCTTGAAGGTATAATTACACATGGACCTCAGGCAGCTCCGCTACTTCGTGACCCTCGCCAACGAACGCAACTTTTCCCGCGCGGCCGACCGGCTGCACATCGCGCAGCCGCCGCTGAGCCGACAGATCCAGCAACTCGAAGGCGAAGTTGGAGCCGAACTGATCGATCGCTCGTCGCGACCATTGAGGCTCACCGAGCCCGGGCGGCTCTTCTACGAGCAAGCGGTCCAGGTGCTGTCGCGCGTCGAGGAGATGCGCTCGATGATGAAACGGGCGCTCAAGATCGAGAAGAGGCAGTTCGTCATCGGCTTCGTGGGCTCGGTGCTCTACGGGCATCTGCCCGAACTCGTCCGCGAATTCCGGCGTGCCGCGCCCGACGTCCAAATCCACCTGATCGAACTCGTCAGCCTCGAACAGATCGGAGCCTTGAAGGAAGGGCGAATCGACGTCGGCTTCGGACGCGTGCGCTTCGACGACGACGAGGTCCGGCGCATCGTCCTCCGCGAGGAGCCGTTAATGGCTGCATTGCCTGTCGATCACCCCCTGGAGAGACAAAGCGGCCCGGTGTCGCTGATGCAGCTCGCCGACGAACGCCTCATTCTCTACCCCCGCGCACCCCGCCCCGGCTATGCCGACCAGGTGATCGCACTGTTCCATGACCGGGGACTGGAGCCGAGGATCGCACACGAGGCGCGCGAGCTGCAGATCGCCGTCGGCCTGGTCGCGGCCGAGGAAGGCGTGTGCATCGTGCCTGTCTCGGTGCAGAAATCGCGCGTCGAAGGTGTCCGCTATAAGCGGCTGGTCGAGCCTGCAACATCCCCGATCATCATGAGTTATCGACTCGGCGACAAACGGCCGGAGCTCACCCTGATGGCCGACGTCATAGCGCGCATGTACGAAATCTGGGGGTATGAAGTGCCCGACGCACTGCACCAGTTCGACCCATTTTGATCGTGAGTCTTGCCTGCTTAGGTTGCCGCCTCAAGCTTGCGAACGCGGCGCGGCCAGCCGCCATGTGCGAACGGCCCAGTCGCGGCCGCTGGTCGCCAGCAGCGCCATGTCGCGCTTGAGGTCTCACCCTGTCTCGACTTCACCGAGCCGGCTCGCAAGAATCTTGTCGATCCTCCTTCCGTCGAGATCGACCACCTCGATATGCCAGCCGGCGAAGTCGAAGGCATCGCCGACATTGGGCAGCACGGTGAATTGCTGCAGCACGAGACCCGCCACCGTGTTGTAGCGATGCGGCGGCAGCTCGATGTTCAGAAGCTCGCCGAACTCGTCGACCGGCATCCAGCCTGAGACCAGCAGCGACGAGTCGGCGCGCCTGACATAGGCCGGCTCCGGCGGTCCCTCCTCCGAGTGGAAGGCGCCGACGATCGACTCGAAGATGTCGGCGGTAGTCACCATGCCTTCGAAGGCCCCGTATTCGTCGTAGACGAGACCGACGTGAACCGGCGCAGCCCTGAGGATGGTCAGCACGTCGCGCGCATCTGCCGATATCGGAATACCGGGCGCCTCGCGCACGAGCGGGCGCAGATCCGGCGCGCGTTCGTTCATATAGGCGATCAGCAAATCCTTGGCCTGGAGCACGCCGATAGGCTTGTCGCGATCGCCGTCCGAGACCGGAAAGCGTGAATGTGGGCTCTTGACGATGATCTCGCGAATGGCCTCCGGCGCATCGTTCAGATCGATCTCGTCGACGTCCGTGCGCGGCGTCATCACGGCGCCAACCGGGCGATCGCCGAGCCGCATCACGCCGGCGATCATCTCCTTCTCGCCGGGCTCGAGCACACCTGCGCTCTCGGCTTCGCTGACGAGATGATGGATCTCGTCCTCCGACACTTTCTCCTCGGCCTTGCCGCTGCGGCCGAGCAGCGCGAGGATCAACTTGCCGGAGAGATCGAGCACAAACACGAGCGGCAGCGAGATGCGCGCCAGCACGTGCAACGCGGGCGCGACCTTGACCGCGATGCTCTCGGGGTCGCGCAGTGCCACCTGCTTCGGCACCAGCTCGCCGACGATCAGGGTCGCGTAGGTGATGAGCGTGACGACGATGCCGACGCCGACGATGTCGGCAATACCAGCCGATACGCCGAGCTCGACCAGCCATTGCGTCAGCCGCTGCCCGAGCGTCGCGCCGGAGAATGCGCCCGAGAGCACGCCGACCAGCGTGATGCCGATCTGCACCGTCGAGAGGAACTTTCCGGGATCGGCAGCCAGCGTCAGCGCGCGCTCGGCGCCGCGCACGCCTTTGGCGGCCAGCAGCGACAGCCGCGCCGGGCGCGATGAGACCACGGCCAGCTCGGACATCGACAACAGGCCGTTGATGACGATCAGGACGGCGACGATGATGAGTTCGACAGACAACATTTTGCGCAGGGGAGATGGGAGATTCAACCCGGCGGGCGCCGGACCAAGCCCCTTATATATGAATGCGATACGCGATTGCCCGGTTCCGACCAAATTGTCGCAGGCGAAGTTCAGGTGCTTTCGCCGGGGTTTTCCAGGCTGAACGTCTCGGACTGCTCGTCATAGGCGAATAGCTCGCCGTAGCGTCCCCAGGATACCACCGTCTTCAGCGTTTCGTCGGCATAGTCCTCGGACATATAGTCCTCGAGCTCGTTACGGAATCGCGCCGCGAGCGCAGTGTGCGAGGGACGTTCATCGAGCACGCGGCGGATCAGCCCCATCACCGGCACGTAAGTGACGAGATGCTCGGCGAACAGCTTCTTACGCGCGTCGGTTTCCAGATGGGCGAAGCGCTTGCCTGCATCGGTGAGCATCAAGTCGCCCTCACTGAGCTGGGCGAATCGCAGGAGTTGGAGGGACTCGCCGAGATGAAGGATCTCGTCAGCCTCGAGTTGAAGTTGGCTCGCTAGCACAGGCAGGTCCGCATGTCCGTTGTAGGGTGCTCCTGCCAGCCTCTCGATCAGGCCGGACAGCACGTTGGATGACACGTGATGCAGAGTCATGCCGACGCCCGAGCCGGGGATGCCTTCGATCGCGGGCGTCTTCGGCTCCGCGCACTGGGTCATGCGCGCGTAGATGCTGTCGACGAGCTGGCGAAAGTGCGGATCGAGCCGGTTGCGCGGATGGCTCATCTCGACCTTGATCTCTGCCGCGACACGGCCTGGGTTCGCTGAGAAAACCAGGATGCGATCACACATCAGGACGGCTTCCTCGATGTTGTGTGTCACCATGAGGATCGATTTGATCGGCAGCCGGCCCTCGATCCAGAGGTCGATCAGATCGGTACGCAGCGTCTCGGCCGTGAGCACGTCGAGTGCCGAGAACGGTTCGTCCATCAGAAGCAAGTCGGGATGCACGACCAGCGCGCGCGCAAAGCCGACGCGCTGGCGCATGCCGCCCGAGAGCTCTTTGGGATAGGCCGACTCGAACCCGTCGAGGCCGATCAGGTCGATCGCCGCCAGTGCACGCGTGCGACGCTCGGTTGCGTCGACGCCAAGCGCTTCGAGCCCAAGCTCGACGTTTTGCAGCACAGTCAGCCAGGGAAACAGAGCGAAGGACTGAAACACCATGGCGACGCCATTCGGCGGTCCCGCGATGATCTCGCCCCGGCAGGTCGCCTGTCCCGTGGACGGGGCGACCAAGCCGGCGATGATCCGCAGCAGCGTGGATTTGCCGGAGCCCGAGCGGCCGAGCAAGCCGACGATCTCGCCCGAGCGGATCGTCAGATCAACTTTCTCCAGCACCAGCAGCTGTTCGCCGCTGCCCTTCGGAAACGACCGGCATACGCCGCGAATATCGATGAGCGCGGAAGGATGATCGAGCATGATTGTCTCCCTCGTCAGCCGAGTCGCAGGCGGCGCTCGCCGAAAGCGTAGAGCGGTCGCCAGACCAGACGATTGAACAGCGTTACCAGGATGCACATCGTGGTGATTCCGAGAACGACGCGCGGGAAGTCGCCGGCTTCCGTCGCGGACGCGATATAGGCGCCGAGCCCGGTAGCTCTCAGGTGCGTGTCGCCCCAGCTGGCGACCTCGGCCACGATCGATGCGTTCCAGGAGCCGCCGGAAGCGGTGATCGCTCCCGTGACGTAATAGGGAAAGATGCCGGGCAGGATCACCTTGGACCACCACCGCCATCCGCCGAGATGAAAGCTGCTCGCGGCCTCGCGCAGGTCGGTCGGGAAGGCGCTGGCGCCGGCGATGACGTTGAACAGGATGTACCATTGCGTGCCCAGGATCATCAGCGGGCTGAGCCAGACATCGGGATTGAGCCTGAAGGTGACAATGGCGACGACGAAGACGGGAAAAGCCAGATTGGCCGGAAGGCGGCGAGAAATTGCGCCAGCGGCTGGATGCGTTCGGCCAGCTTCGGACGCAGCCCAATCCAGACGCCGACCGGCACCCAGCTCAGCGTCGCGAGGCTGATCAGTACGACGACGCGCAAGAGCGTGACCAGTCCGTCCCGGATCACCATGAGCAGGTCGGGCAGGCCAAGACTTGCCGAGAGATAGCGATAGATCGTCCAGGCGGCGTAGGCGGTGCCGGAGAGAATGAGGGCGCCCCAGAGCATGTCGATCAGGCGTGACGGCGGACCTTTGGTCCTTACCGCCGGCCGCAATCGCGGCAGCGGCAAGTGTAGATTTGAGATCGTGCGGTTGACCGCCGAAAAGGGAAGCGTGAGGGCGCGCAATGCGCGGGTCCGGCGAAACAGGTCGAGCATCCAGGAGGTCGGCGCCTCTCCCGAGGCGGTCTGCTCGAAGCGGAACTTGTCGGCCCAAGCGACGATCGGGCGGAATAGCAACTGATCGTAGCCGATGATGACAAGCAACATCGCCAGGATAGCGTAGAAGATCGCCGGCAGATCCTGTTGCTGGATGGCCAGCGCGACATAGGACCCGACACCCGGCAAGGTCACCGTTGTGTTGCCGACAGTGATCGCTTCCGAAGCGACCACGAAAAACCAGCCGCCCGACATCGACATCATGGCATTCCAGATCAACCCGGGCATCGCAAACGGCACGTCGAGACGCCAGAAGCCAGAAGCCAGAAGCCAGAAGCCAGAAGCCAGAAGCGCTGCCAGCCGGATAGATGAAAGCTCTTCGTGGTCTCTTCCAGATCGTTCGGCACGTTGCGCATCGACTGGTACATGCTGAAGGTCATGTTCCAGGCCTGGCTCGTGAAGATTGCGAATACCGAGGCGAGCTCGGCGCCGAGCACCTGGCCTGGAAACAGGTTCATGAAGAAAACGACGGTGAAGGTGAGAAAGCCCAGGATCGGCACTGACTGGAGGATGTCCAGCAGCGGAATCATGACCAGCTCGGCGCGCTGGCTCTTGGCGGCGATCGCCGCGTAGATGAAGGTAAAGATTGTCGAGCAGACGATCGCAAGCAGCATCCGCAGGACGGTGCGTAGCGCGTAGAGCGGCAGGTTTGCCGGATCGAGCGAGACCGGCGTACGCTCCAACTCGGACAACGGCGCGACGGTCTGCTCGCCGCCATAGACGATCAGCACCATGGCGCCGATCACGAGGACCAGTGCCACGACATCCCAGACATTGGGGAGCAGCGCGCGGCCGATCGCGGCCGTGCGGATATCTCTCGGCTTCATGGGCCCGCCCTTGGGCTAGAATCTTGGACGAGAATCTTGGGCTCAGAACTCGGCGTGCAGACGCCCCGAGAAGATCGAGACCGGTCCACGATCGGCGTTATAGGCCGGGTTTGTGATCAATTGATAGTCGGCGGTCATCGTCACGCCCTTGATCACCGAATAGACGTAGTAGCCCTCGAGGATTCGTTCGGTGCGATAGTTGAGCTGGCCGTCGCCGATCAGGAGACCGATGCCGCCGGCGGCGAGGAAGTCGCGATGCGCGGCTGACAGGCCGTTGATCGCGCCGCCGATGCCGATTGTATCGTCCGGCCGGCCCCAGCTTCTGCCCTTGATCGAGAGGCCGCCTGAGACGCTGCGGTCGATATCGGTGAAGGACAGAATCTGGTTCTGGCCGTCGTTCCAGCTCGCGCGGGCGAATAGGCCGACATCGTTGATGATCTGCTGCTCAAGATTGACGTAGAAGCCGTATTTGGAGCGCGTGCGCTGGTTCGCGGTCGTGATGTCGTTGATGTCGAGTGCGGGGTTGGCGGCCGCCTGCGCGACGACGTCGTTGTAGTTCGCGGTGTTGCCGCTGTTGGCGAAGACGCCGACGCGCAATTTGCCGGGCTGATCGAAGATCGAATGACGCTCCTCGAACTCGACCACGGTGCCGCCGGTCTTGAAGGTCAGCACGTCGCTGTTCGGCGCGGACGGCACCTGGAACAGGCCGGCGCGGATCGCCCAGTCCTTGCGGTTGAGCTCGACCACGGCGCCGCGGGTATAGCCGGGCAGGTCGGCGGGGAAGTCGTAGGCGGCCGACGACCACATCGCCCAATTCATGAAATCGGCGCGGGGGTCTTTCGCATAGGAGTTGCCGTCGAAGAAATCGCCGACGGCGAAGCGGCCGACAACCAGCGTGACGCGATCGATATCGCGCTTGCCCGCGAGCTGGTTCGGCGCGTCGTCGACCGATTCCTGCTCGCCGCCGAGTCCGAAGGTCTGCTTGAAATAATAGCGCTGCGCGCGGATCTTGGGGAACGGCGCGCCGGCCTTCTGCGCTTCGCCGTTGGAGAAACCAGCGAGTCCAAGCGTGCCGTTGAGGCCAAAACCCTGCGCGAGCTCGGGATTGAAATAGAATTCGCCGCCGTCCCAGAGCCGCGCGCCCAAAAACGCCGTCGTCGTCCACGTCGCCTGGAACTGGCCGCCGCCGGGAAGGCTCTGAGGGCTCGCATAGGGCGAATGGATCGGGCCATAGCCTTGCGGCAGCACGGTGGTCTGGGCGTGAACGTTCCAGTCGTCGGATTCAGGCAGCTTGGATTTGCCGCCGACCACCGGCATCCACGGCGTGTCGCCGAACTGGTAGTTCAGGCCGAGTTTGAACAGATGAATGCGTGGTTCGACATTGACGCTGCCGAGGCCAAAGCCGCTGAGATCGTAAGTCTTGCGGGAGAGGTCGATATACTCGTATTCGGCCTTCGCGGTCCAATTGCCGCTGACGGCGTATTCGAGACCGAGGCCCGCAGTCCATCCGGCCTGGTAGTGCCCGACCGGGAACAGCGGCGTGACACCGTCGGCATCATTGACGTTGATATGCGTGTGTCCCCACGCGACGCCGCCCGTGACGTAAGGCATGAAGCGGTCGAAGGCATAGCCGACGCGGCCGCGCACCGTGCCGACGTAGTTGATCGTGGTGTTGAAGGGCACCGGTGCACGCGCGAGTGCCGGGCCGTCAAGCGGCCCCGTGAACGTCGCATCGGCTTCGATGCCGAGCACGACGCGGTTGGCGAACTGGCGGTTGTAGCCGAGCTGATAGCCGCCGCTGAGCCCGGTTGCGCTATGGGGCAGGACGACGCCTTGCTCGGGCAACGGATTGGTGCCGGGCCCGAAGCTCGCGTCGCCGTAGCCGAAATGGCCGCCGACATAGAAGCCGGTCCACTCGTAGACAGTTTTCGCGGCGCGCGCCTTCAGCGGCAGGTCGGCAGCGAAGCCGGCACCCGGCAGCACGAGCACGCCCGAGGCAATCGCCGCGGCCGTCCGCAAATACCTGTAACGGTGACCTCTCAACGTCAAAACTACGCCCCCAGACGCGACTGTGCCCCAACCGCTCCCGACATCCCTGCCGATTCGCGGTGCTCCTGTCATCAGGGTCTTGGCCGTTCACGCGATCGGATGAGACGAGCTCGTTTCGATGCGGTTCACCCCAAGATCTTGCCAAGTCCCTGCGCTCGTTTGCGAACCTTATTGCTAATAATTCGCAATAGCAACTAGTCCAGAATGTCGCAGCGGATGGTTCGCATCGTTATGTGACGGGACTGCAACAAATTCCCGGCCTCCAAAAAGGATGACCCCGCCCGGGGGGACAGCCGGGCGGGGTCGGGGACACGACACGGGGTGGATGAGGCGCCCGTGTCGGACGCAGGATCCACGTAAGATCGGCCTCAGAGCCTCACATCAGTAGCAAGTACGAACGTTGCCGACGAACTGGCCGTAAGCGTTGTAACGGGGGGACCAGCCGCAGCGGCGATAGCCGTAATAGGGGTCGTTGCTGGCGGCGATCGCGGTGCCGACGACGGCGGCGGTAGCTATGCCCAGACCGACACCGACGCCCCAGCCGAGCGGCTTGGCTTCGGCCTGCGAGGTGGTGGTGGCGATGCTGCCGGTGACGGCGAGGGTAGCGAGGGCGAGTGCGGCAATCTTGGTCGTGATCGACATCTGAAACTCCATCCAGGTTGAGGCGGTCCGTTGTGGTCCGCGTGCCCAATTGGACGGAGGCTTGCCGAAACCGGTTCGAAAGCGCCTTTGGCAGCCTAGGAATCCGGCTCTTTCGCAAATGATTTCAGATGGATGCGAGCTAGCCCAGGGGGCCTTTGGCAAGCCTGTTCACGTCGAATTTATCGACTTCAGTGAGCAACTCGCAAAAGACGCGCGCGCCTTCGTCGATGAGCCGGTTGCCCTTCTCGACGACGGCCAGTGTCGCATTGCCGACGGCGCCGCTGGCGTTGAGATCCTGCGCCTGCCAGGCAAAGGCCGCGGGCCGCTGCGTCGAGAGCCAGCGATATTGCTTTTCCATCGCGATGCTGCTTGCGGGAAAATCCGCGATGGCATCCTTGCGCACTTGCTCCGGATAGCGCGCCAGCATGATCGAGGTCTCGATGGCGCCGCCATGGATGCCGTGACGCACTTCTTCGGCAGGGAATAGTTTCTCCGCGCCCGACAGGCGCGACCACGACGTCGTCACCACGAACAGTTTCTGATGCGCGCGAAGATCCTGCGCCACCAGCATCATCGCCGCGCTGTTGCCGCCATGGCTGGTGATGATGACGAGCTTTTTCATGCCGCGTCGGGCGACATCCTCGCCGATTGCTGTCCAGCGCTTCAACGCCACCTCGGTCGGCAGCGTCTGCGTGCCCGGATAGTCGATATGCTCGGTGGAGATGCCGATTGATTCAACGGGCAGGAACGTCGCCGGAATGGTCGCGGGCAGCACCTCCCGCACGCGCGCAAGATAGGCGTCGGCGATCAGCACGTCGGTTTCGAGCGGCAGATGCGGGCCGTGCTGCTCGGTCGCCGCCAGCGGCAGCACCGCGATCCAGCGTGCAACACCCGCGGGATCAGCGTCAGCCCAGCGGATGTCGGTCCAGTCGCGGGAAAACGTCATCAAGGTTTCTTTGCCCGAATTTGTCACGTAGTTTGGGGTTATCAGGGGACGCGGGCCAGGCCGGCCAGCGTCCCCGAATATCTTGCAGTTTTATCGCGTTGCTTTCACATCGGCCAGACACGATCGACGGAGTGCATTCATGAGCCCCTCCCATCTGCGGCGAGCGTTAACGGCGGGCTTTCTGGCTGCTGTCGTGTCGATCCTGCCCGCGCGCGCGGAAACCCTGGACAAGGTCACTTTCGGCACCAACTGGGTCGCCGAGGCCGAGCATGGCGGTTTCTTCCAGGCCGTCGCCGACGGCACCTACAAGAAATATGGGCTCGACGTCACTATCGTTCCGGGCGGTCCCAACGAGAACAACCGGATGCTGCTGATCGCCGGCAAGATCGATTTTTTCATGGCCGCGAACACGCTGATGTCGTTCGATGCCGTGGCGAACAACGTCCCTGTGGTGACGATCGCGGCGGTCTTCCAGAAAGACCCGCAGGTGATGCTGACGCAGCCGGATGCCAAGGTCACCAAGATCGAGGACCTCAAGCCGCTGACGCTGTTCGTCTCCAAGGAAGGCATGGGCAGCTACTTCCAGTGGCTGAAGTCCGAATATGGTTTCAGCGAGAAGAACGTCCGGCCCTATAATTTCAATCCGCAGCCTTTCATCGCCAACCCCAAGAGCGCGATGCAGGGCTACGTCACCTCCGAGCCCTTCGCGGTCGAGAAGGCCGCCGGCTTCAAGCCCAATGTCATCCTGCTCGCCGATGCCGGCTTCAACACCTATTCGACCCTGATCGAGACCCGCCGCGACCTCATCGAGAAGAAGGCGGACCTGGTGCAGCGCTTCGTCGATGCCTCCATGATCGGCTGGTACAATTACATCTACGGCGACAATGCCGCCGGCAATGCCATGATCAAGAAGCTCAATCCGGAAATGACCGACGAGTTGCTCGCCTATTCCGTCGCCAAGATGAAGGAATATGGCATCGTCGATTCCGGCGACAGTTTGAAGAACGGCATCGGCGCGATGAGCGACGATCGCTACACTTCCTTCTTCAACAAGATGGTGAAGGCGGGCGTCGTGAAGGGCGATCTCGACTTCCGTAAGTCCTACACGCTGCGTTTCGTCAACAAGGGCGTCGGCGTCGAGTTGCGCCCCGCCAAGCCTTAGCGCAAAGCGTTGATGTCAGCCGTCCAAACTTCGTCAGAGGTCGAGGCCAGCCTGACGGCGCTCGCCGTCAGCCTGCGCGGCGTGACCAAGGTCTATGACAACGGCGTCATGGCGCTCGGTCCGCTCGACCTCGTCGTGCGCAAGGGTGAGTTCATCTCGCTGCTCGGTCCGTCCGGTTGCGGCAAGTCGACGGCGCTGAGGCTGATTGCGGGGCTCAGCGCAGCATCGTCCGGCACGGTCCGGATGTCGCGTCAAGAAGGCCCGTCGCAGTTGGGTCACGGTATCGGCTTCGTGTTCCAGGAGCCGACCCTGATGCCCTGGACCAGTGTGCGCGAAAACGTGCGGCTGCCGCTGAAGCTTGGCGGCATCCCGAAGGCCGAAGGCCGCGCGCGGGCCGATGCAGCGCTGGCGAGCGTCGGGCTCGCCGATTTTGCCGACGCATTTCCGCGCGAATTGTCCGGCGGCATGAAGATGCGGGTATCGCTGGCGCGCGCGCTCGTCACCGACCCCGATATCCTCCTGATGGATGAACCCTTCGCGGCGCTGGACGAGATTACGCGCTTCCGCCTCAACAACGATTTGCTTGCCCTGTGGCGCAGCCTTGGCAAGACCGTCATCTTCGTCACCCATTCGGTGTTCGAATCCGTCTATCTGTCGCAGCGCGTCGTGGTCATGACGGCGCGGCCCGGCCGCATCCAGGCTGACATCCGCATCGAGACCGTCGAGCCGCGGGCTGAGGAGTTTCGGACCTCAGCGGCCTATTCCGACTATTGCCGCAAAGTATCGGCTGCGCTGGCGCCGTCCTATTCGGGACAGTCGATGCTATGAACGCGCAAGCTCCCGTCACAGCGGAACCGTCAGGTGCGCAGAGCGTAGTGCGCTTCGTGCTGCCCGTCATTGTGTTCGCAGCCGGCCTTGCCGCCTGGGAGCTTGTGGTCCGCATCCGGGAGATCCCGCCCTACGTGCTGCCGGCGCCGTCGGTGATTTTCCTGACGCTGATCAAGGATTGGGCGGTGCTGTCACAATCGCTCGCGACCACGCTGCTGACGACGCTTGAAGGCTTTGTGGCGGCCAGCCTCGGCGGTATCGCACTGGCGCTGTTGTTCAACCAGTCGAAATGGGTGGAATATTCGCTGTTCCCCTATGCCGTTGTGCTCCAGGTGACGCCTGTCATCGCGATCGCGCCACTCTTGCTGATCTATCTGGACCAGCAGACCGCCGTCGTCGTCTGTGCCTTCATCGTCGCCTTTTTCCCGGTGCTGTCGAACACCACGCTCGGGCTGAATTCGGTCGACCGTAATCTCGCCGGCCTGTTCCAGCTTTATGACGCCTCGCCACAGCAGACCCTGCGCTTCCTGAAGCTGCCGGCAGCGCTGCCCTATATCCTCGGCGGCCTGCGTATTGCCGGCGGACTGTCGCTGATCGGCGCTGTGGTGGCGGAGATTGCGGCGGGAACGGCGGGCGCCGGCTCCGGGCTCGCCTACAGGATCGCCGAATCCGGCTATCGATTGAACATACCCCGCATGTTCGCAGCGCTGCTTTTGTTGTCGCTGGCCGGGATTGTCATCTATGGGGTGCTGGCGCTAGTTTCCCACCTCGTTTTACGGCGCTGGCATGAGAGCGCGCTTGGAAAGGAAAACTGATGTCTACCGGTTCGATTTCGTCCGACAAGATCGACCTTCTGATTTATGGGCCGGTGCGGCCGATCCTCGAGAACGGGTTTTCCGACCATTTCGTCGTGCATAAAGCCGAGACGCACGGCGACCTCGAGCGGCTGACACCAGCGGTCCGAGAGAAGATTCGCGGCGTGGCGGTGACCTATCACACAGTGCGCGCGGACAAGGATTCACTGTCGCGATTGCCCAAGATCGAGATGGTGGCGAGCTTCGGCGTCGGCTACGACCACATCGACGCCAAATATGCAGCCGAGCACAACATCATCGTCACCAACACGCCGGACGTGCTGACCGAGGAGGTCGCCGACGTCGCGATGGGCCTTCTGATCTCCACCGTGCGCGAATTCATCACGGCCGATCGTTACGTCCGTTCCGGCCTCTGGCAGACGCAGAACTATCCGCTTAGCGTCGGCTCGCTGCGCGACCGCAAGGTCGGCATCGTCGGCATGGGCCGGATCGGCCAGGCGATCGCGCGCCGGCTCGAGGCCTCGCTGGTGCCGGTGGTCTACCACTCGCGCAATCCGTCCAAAGACGTCTCCTACAAACACTATCCCGATCTGATCGAGATGGCGAAGGCGGTGGACACGCTGATGGTGATCGTGCCGGGCGGCGCCAGCACCAACAAGATGATCAATGCCGAGGTGTTCAAGGCGCTCGGCCCGCGCGGCGTGCTGGTCAACGTTGCCCGCGGCTCGGTCGTCGACGAGCAGGCTTTGGTCCAGGCGCTCAAGTCCGGCACCATCCTCGCCGCCGGCCTCGACGTATTCGCGGCCGAGCCCAGCGTGCCGGAGGAGCTCAAGACCATGCAGAACGTCGTGCTGCTGCCGCATATCGGTTCGGCTTCGGTGGTGACGCGCAATGCCATGGACCAGCTCGTGGTCGACAATCTCAAGTCCTGGTTCGCCGGCAAGGCGCCGCTGACGCCGGTTGTGGAAACGCCGTTCAAGGGGCGCTGATGACCGTTCTTCGGGTCGTTGCATGGCTGATCGCGGCTTGTGCCGCCGCGATCGGCGTCGCGCATGCGCAGGATGCGACGACCCTGAAGAAGGAGATGGTCGGGCAGTGGGAACTCTCCACCACCGAACGCAGCAAAACCTGCGTCGTCACTATCAAGGGCGACCCCGTGGCTCTGGGTTTCAAGCTCGAACTCGAGCCGGCCTGCAAGACCGCGCTGCCCTTCACCAAGGACATCGTCGCCTGGAGCGTCAAGGGCCTCGACATCGTCCGCTTGCAGGATGCGACAGGTGAATCCGTGATCGACTTCACCGAGGTGGAGGCCGGCATCTTCGAAGGCCTGCGACAGGGCGAGGGCGTCTACATCCTGCAGGACCTCGCCGCCGCCCGCTCGATGGCCAAGTCGATGGACCAGATGATCGGCGACTGGGCGATGGTTCGCGCCAACGGCCAGCCGGTCTGCGGGCTGACCCTGACCAACACGGAAGCCGAGCAGGACAATTTCCAGGTCTTCCTCAAGCCGAAATGCGACGCGGCGATCGCGCAGTTCAACCCGACTCAATGGCGGCTCGAGCGCGGCCAGATCATCCTGATGTCGAAATCCGGCGAGGTCTGGCAGTTCGAGGCCGACGACAACGCGCAATGGCGGCGGGTTCCCGATACGGCCGACCCCTTGGTCATGCTGCGCCAGTAGGCGCCCGTCCGGCCTCTTGATTGTCTGCTCTTGCAATTTTTCTCCTGCCCATGTCGATCCGGCCCCGGCTGGATCGTCATCCCAATAGCGAGCTGATCGCGCGGCCGAACCGGCTGCGTCTCGCCTCAACAGGGAGTTTTGCATGCGCTTCATGTACATCGTCACCTCCAGCCAGCCGATGACCGGCCCGAACCCGGCGATGATGGAGGCCATGCAAAAAATATCCGAGCGGGAAATCAAGGCCGGCCGGATGATCGACAATGGCGGCCTGATGCCGCTTGCGACCGGCGCCCGTGTGCGGATCGTCGACGGCGAGCTCAGCGTCATCGATGGCCCCTTCATCGAGGCCAAGGAAGTGATCGGCGGCTACGCCATTTTCGAGCTGCGCGACAAGGCGGAGGCCCTGGCCATGGCCAAGGAATTCATGCAGCTGCACCTCGATCACATGCCGGGCTGGGACGGCACCTGCGAGTTGCGGGCGTTTGCCACGCCGGGCGTGGATGGCGCCTGCGAGGTCGATTCGCGGTCAGGGGTAGCTGCGCACGCCTGATGGACAGCATCGTTTGTTCCGGTCGGCGGCGATGACGGCCGCCGACATCGATCAAATCATTCGTGCCACGATTCACGCAAGTTGGCGCGTCGTGCAGCCGCGGCTGATCGCGACGCTGTCGCGGATGCTGCGCGATGTGCCGCTCGCAGAAGAGCTGACCCAGGACGCACTGGTTGCGGCGCTGGAAGCGTGGCCCATGATCGGTGTGCCCGACAATCCCGGCGCCTGGCTCATGACGACCGCCAGGCGGCGTGCGCTTGATCATTTGCGCCGCGGCAGGATGCTTGGCGAGAAGCACGACATGCTGGCGCGAGACATGTTGCAGGAGCAGGAGACCGTGCCGGATTTCGATGCCGTGCTCGACGACGACATCGGCGATGAATTGCTGCGGCTGGTCTTCACCGCCTGTCATCCGATCCTGTCGCGCGAGGCGCGCGCCGCGCTGGCGCTGCGCATGATCTGCGGTCTGACGACATCCGAGATCGCGCGCGCCTATCTCGTGCCGGAAGCGACCATCTCCCAGCGCATCGTCCGCGCCAAGCGCACGCTGTCGCGATCGGGCCTCGCCTATGAGACGCCGAGCGGCGAGGCGCTATCGGAGCGTCTCGCCTCGGTGCTGGAGGTCGTCTACCTGATCTTCAACGAAGGCTACCTCGCGGCGCGCGGCGAGGAATGGCTGCGGCCGCAGCTTTGCGACGAGGCGCTGCGCATGGGCCGGGTGCTCGTAGGCCTTGCCCCGGACGAGCCCGAAGTTCACGGCCTCGTCGCCCTCATGGATATGAATGCTTCACGGGCGCATGCGCGCACCGATGCAAACGGCGATCCCATTCTGCTGATGGACCAGGATCGCTCGCTCTGGGATCGCTCGCGGATCCGTCGCGGTCTGCGCGCGCTCGAACGTGCCGGCGAGCTTGGCGGCGCCGGAGGATTTTACGCGCTTCAGGCTGCGATCGCGGCGTGCCACGCCACGGCGGAGACGGCTGCAGATACCGACTGGCGGCGCATCGCGCAGATTTACGTCGGGCTGGCGCGGCTGGTGCGCTCGCCAATCATCGAGCTCAATCGCGCGGTCGCGGTTGGGATGGCCGAGGGACCGCAAGCGGGACTTGACGTACTGGACGAGATCGCCGGCGCACCGGCGCTGTCGACCTATCATCATCTGCCGGCGGTTCGTGGTGACTTCCTGCGGAAGCTCGGACGGCTCGTCGAGGCGCGGCAGGCGTTCGAGGCCGCCGCGCATCTCGCCACCAACGGACGTGAACGCGCGCTGATGGAGCGCCGCGCCGCGGCGCTCCACGCTCAGGAAATCTAGGTCGTCGGCTTCGGCGGCGGCGCGGTGCCCTGCGCCCATTTCTCCATCTTGCCGAGCACGCCCCAGGCCGTGAGCGCCAGCGAGATGGGAAGCGCGAACTGGCCCAGGCCCGGTATCGCCGACGCGATCGTCCCGAACAGTCCGGCAAGCCCTCCGGCGTTGGGGCTTGCCGTCACCGCGGAGAGCAGCGCGGTGATGAGTGAGCCGCCGATGCCGAGCGCCGTCTTCTTGCCATTCAGCATTGTGCCGATGGTTTGGCCGAGCGCCCCATTGACCTGGCCGAGCACGGGCTTGTTGCTGAGCAGGGTGCTGAGCAGGTCGACCACCTGTTTGAGCTGATCGGCTGGCGCGGGATTTGTTGCGACCGGCGTGCCGGGAGCGGTCTTGGTGATGAGAGAGAGGAGCTGTCCAAGCACGTTGACCGTCGGGTTGGCCGCCGGCATTGTGCTCACTGGGGCTGTTGCTGCCGGCTGCAAGGCCTGCGTGAGGCTCTGCAATTGATTCAGGACCTGAGATAGCTGGGTGGACTGCCCTGCAGGCATTGTCCCTATCGGCGGAGTTGCTATCGGCGTTGGCGTCGTTCCTCCCGGTTGTACGAGCTGTGCGAGATTTTCCAGCCGGCTCAGGATTTGAGACAGACCGACAGACGGTCCTGCCGAGGTGACGCCTGCGGGTGTTGCGCCTCCCGGCTGCACGACCTGTGAGATATCATCCAATCGTTTGAGGATCTGGGACAGATCGAAGTTCGACGGCTGGACCGGCTGCATTCCCGCGCGCGTGATGGCGGCGATCGTGGTCCCGTCGAGCAGGCCGGTATCCTCGAGGGAATGTTGTTGCTGAAATTGCGAGACGGCCGCCCTGGTCTTCGGTCCGCTGATGCCATCTTGGTCGAGCGGCGGATTGGCGCCGAGCTTGTTGAGCGTCTGCTGCATCAGCAACACCGACGACGCCACATCCTCGTCGGGCTCGACATGGGGGGCAATGGACGGGCTGTCGTCGAGCGTGATCGAGGAATCCTGCGACATCATTGCATGCAGGATCACCGCGGTGCCGAGCTGGGAATCGACATGGCTCGGGTCGAAGACGTGGTCCGCGACGAACTTGCCGGCCTTGGCCTCGGTCGGTCCGTAGAGCGTCGAGCCGCCGTAGAGATAGGGCGAGTTGACGCCCTTGGCGTGATAGCCGAGGCCGTTGAAGCATTCGAGCCGGTGTAGTGTGCGCGCGATGCACCAGTCCTGCGTGCCGACGAAGTGCTGGATCCTCAGCGCGTCCACAGCGCCGTCGACGAACGAGGCGAACGGGCCACGCCCTTTCGGAACGAGGCACGTCACGCGATGCAGTGACTCGCCGTTGCCGAGATAGGTGTCGAGATCGAAATTGGATTCGCGATAGTGACAGAGCGCAACGAAGTACCAGGGCACGCCGGTCAGTCGCTCGACCTGCTGATAGGTCGCCTTGCCGTTGATGGCTTTGCGGGCCGTCGCGTTGGCCTCGCCAAGGCGTGCGGGCCGGATCTGGAGATTGGCCCAGTTCCTCTCATACTCACTCTTGAGACTCTCGTATGACACCATCTGCCGCTCCCGCGAATTGTTAAAATTATCGGTTGGTTGTGCAAATCAGGCGTGAGCCGCGTGCCGCCGTTGGCGGACGCGGGCTCTGGGCGTGGTCCGGCAAATGTGGCAGGTCAACGCTGGGGTGCATGTGAAATGGCTTACAGGTGCAGCGCGAAAGATTGCGGTCAAAGGACGCAACGTCAGGGACGAACGCACGAACGCGCGGTCGCCACACGCACTCCGGGAACTGGCCGGGCGGCCGTCCGTTAGCGCTGGAGACGGTCTGCTCAAGGAATCCTGAGATGGCCAAACGCGTCCTCGCAATCGGCATTGAACCCGGCGGTGCAGACTACAGCGCGTTTCCGCAGCTCACGCCGGCGCTCGTCCGCAACTACATCGAAGCGCAGCTGCTGCGCCTGCGCGGTCTCGGCTACGAGGTCACGAGCTGCCTGATCGATCTCGACGAGGCGGCGGAAGCGGCCGTAACGGCGGCGCTGCGCGACGAGCGCTTCGATTGTATCGTCATCGGTGCTGGCCTGCGCGAGCCAAAGGAACGGCTGCTGCTGTTCGAGAAGGTGCTCAACCTCGTCCACTGCCTGGCGCCGCAAGCCGCGATCTGCTTCAACACGACGCCTGCCGACACAGCGGAAGCCGTGCAGCGCTGGGTCGCGCCGTAGTCGCGGCAATCGCACTCTCGGTCTGAGGCATCGGCTGGCTGTCGCGACAGGCTGGCCGGTGGCGTCAGAGGCGGGAGCGTGCCGGATTCGCGCGATTATTCTGGCCCGGGACCGTCCCAAACGCTATGACTGGCCGCATCAGATGGGAGGTTCAGGGATGCTTCGACGTCTTGGAATTGCAGCATGTTTCGCGGTCGCGATGGCCATCCCGGTCCATGACGCGGTGGCGCAGGACGCTATCGGTGGCGCCATCCTCGGCGGCGTCGGCGGAGCGATCGTGGGCGGAGCGCTTGGCGGCGGCCGTGGGGCTGCCATCGGCGCGGTTGTCGGCGCCGGTACGGGCGCTGCGATCGCCTCCGAAGGCGAACGTCGCCGGTCCGGCTATTACGCGTATCAACGTGGCTGCTACTTGCAGCGCCCAGACGGCCGCTACGTCCCGGTCGATCCGCGATATTGCTACTGAATGTCGTTGCGCCGGCGACGCCTCACGCGCGCCGGCGCATTCATGTCTGATCGCTGCGCCTTAAGCAGCGCTGGTCCGGCCGACTGCGTCGCCGAGCTCGGCATTGGTGTAGGCCTTGCCGCCAATGCCCCACAGCCCGTCCACGGCATAGACCATGTTGACGAAAATCCGCTCGCGCGGATGACGGCCTTCCGCGGCCCTGAACGCGATGTCGGTGGCCTCCTGGATGAAGCCCGCCTTTTGCGCAGGCGCTGCCAGCGCGAAGGACGGGACTTTCAATTCGACCACGACGATGTCGTTTGACGTCCCGCCGGCGAACGACCGGCCCTTCGGGACGGTGCTGATCTCGCCGATCACGTTCGGCGTCAGGAACGCGTTGCCCGCAAGATCATGGTGCCTGAGAAACGAGGCGGTCAGTTCGGCGAACATGGTTTTCTCGGCGGCTGCACTGAAGATGCCATCCGTGGCGACGACGGTGATCGGCATGACCAAAACTCCCTTCGTGAGTGAGCGTCGCGAACGCCGGCTGCGATCGCGGCTTGCGTTAATATTGCGATCGTTATATAACGATCGTGATTGCATTCGCACGACGAGGGCGATGTCGTCAATCTTAAAATAACGTTCGTTATCTAAAAAGGACGTCGTGGTGCGATACAAGTCCGGACACAAGGAAGAGGCGCGCGCGCGCATGGTCGCGGCTGCCGGCCGCGGCTTTCGCCGCCAGGGCTATGGTGGCATCGGCGTCGACGGTCTTGCCAAGGAGGCCGAGGTCACCTCCGGTGCGTTTTACGGGCACTTCTCGTCCAAGGGCGAAGCGTTCAAGGCCGCGCTGGTGACGGGCCTGGAAGAGCTGCGTCAGGGCGTCGAAGGTCTGCGGGCCGAGCATGGTGCCAAATGGGTGACGGCGTTCGTCGATTTCTATCTCGGGCAAAAGCGGGTCTGCGAACTCGGTTCGAGCTGCGCCTTGCAGAGC
Source organism: Bradyrhizobium sp. LB11.1 (assembly GCF_040549385.1). Classification (NCBI taxonomy): domain Bacteria; kingdom Pseudomonadati; phylum Pseudomonadota; class Alphaproteobacteria; order Hyphomicrobiales; family Nitrobacteraceae; genus Bradyrhizobium; species Bradyrhizobium sp. LB11.1. The sequence continues at coordinate 181,311 of NZ_JBEPTH010000009.1, forward strand.
CTGACCTCCGAGGTGCAGCGCGCAGACGCCGAAATCAAGACCGTGTTCGAGGCCGAGATCGAGGGCGTCGTGAGCGCGGTCGCCGGCGGCTTGCCGGGCCGATTGCCTAAGGACAGGCGCGCGCGCGCCTGGGCGCTGCTCTCGATCCTGTCCGGCGGCGTGACGATGGCGCGGGCCGTGGCCGACAAGGATGTCAGCGCGGCGATCGCGTCGGCGTGTCGTGCCGCTGCGCTCAAGGCCTGTGCCGAGATTTGATGGGTTGGAAGCGGATAGCGGCAGATGCAGATGTCGAATTATCTCTTCTTCACGACGCATTGCGAGCCGGCGCTCGCTTTCTATACCGCCTGCGGTCTCGGCAAGGTGACCGAGATCAAGCGTCACGGCGCCCCCGGACCGATGCAGGGCAAGATCCTGCATGCGAGATTCGAGGGGCCGGGCATTCAATTCTACGCATCCGACAATGACGATGCCGAGCCGATGCGCGGTTCGGCGCACATCCTGATGATGGACGATGCGCAGGCAACGACTGATCTGTTCGCGCGTCTCGCCGAAGGCGGCACGATCACCACGCCTCTCGGGATCCAGCCCTGGGGCGACTATTACGGCAAGCTCACCGATCGCTTCGGTGTGCAATGGATGCTGAACTGTACGCTGGTGCGCGCCTAGCGCCCAAGACTGTCGGCCGGCTTAATCAATTTCGTCCCGCCGGCGCCTCCGGCATGATCTGGCGCAGCCGCTCCGGCGAAATCGATATCTGGCCCGTAAACGGGCGATCGTGCGGCGATCAGGAGCACCGGCAGATTGTGCAGCCAGTCGCTCATGCTGTTCCTGCCAAATGAATCTCAGATCTAGATCAGCCTTATCCCGCGCCGACTGCTCGCGTGTGACTAATTGTCGGTAAGAAGAGCAAACCGACGTCTGTCGATCCGCTCGCGCGCCAACTGTCCTGCTGCTGTGCAAAGATCGGGCGCATAGACCTGGCAAGTTGCTCGCTTCTCGATTCCCCTGTCGATTAGCTCCAAAACTCGTGCAGGCGCGATGTCCGGCGGGACGGCGATGCGTCCGGTGACGACATGCTTTTCGATTTTCTCGTGATCAACGTGATCGATGTCAGGATTGCGCCAGCAATTTGCGCACATAAGCTTGAGGCTCTCCGAGTGCGAATAGATGACGGCGTCGCCGTCCAGCTCTTCGCTCATGCCGGTCAACTGCCGTGCCGTCTCCTGTGTGCCCGCGAAATCGAAGAATTGGTAGTTCCGACACAGAAGCGTTGCCAAATGGGGGAAGACCGGTATCTGCTGGTCACCGTAGGTGTGGTGCGTGATGGGGGCGCCATCCATGAGGATGACATCGCCATAGTCGACGCCGAGATTGCGGTATAGCACGCTACGTATAATGCCGTGGCACGGACTTAACCTTTCGATCCAAACCGTCTCCTCGTCGCCTGGGTCATCTAAGTCTGCCGCCCGCTCCGCGAGGGGACGTTCGGCGAGCTTCACCTTGCAGCCAGAATATCCGCCCTCCGGCAATCCAAACCGTCCAACCTCGATTTTTTGCCCCATGCGCTTCCACACGTCCAAGGCTGTCTCGGCGTCTCCGGCGCCGGTGGCGCAGATACCAAGATTCCATTCGTAGCTGTCGACAACTTCCTGCGAGAGATTTGCGGCAATCCGGTTGGCCGCCACGCCTTCTGCGAACCTGCCGCGAGTCTTGTAGAAAAGCCCCAGATTGTAGTGGTGCGCGCTTTTGCATGGATCGATTTCGGTGAGCTTGCGAAGGCTGTCCTCGGCGATCGTATCCCGCTGGCGCGCCATCATTCGCGCCGCCGTTGCTAGCCCGCGCAATATCTGTTCCTGTTCAGCTTTCCCCTCGTAGAGCCTGACCAAGCGGTCCAGCTTCTCGACCGCCGTCCGAAATATTGGGTGTACCGGCGCCGCGGCGTTCAAATCATCAATGTCGCGGACGGCTTCGAGGCATAGGCCGAGCCCCGAGAGAATAGCAGCGTCGTCATCGTAAGCATTTGCTATCTCTGAAAGCACGTCTGCGGCATCTTCCCTTGCGAGGCTTCGTTCGTCGACAATCCATAACAACGCCCTGGCCGCCTCAGGCTGGTGGCGCTGGGTCCTTCGAAGCGGCTGTATTTTCTGCGATGCGGCCTGCTTGCGGCCCGCTTGTCCCTCTGCGACGGCGTCTCGTGCAATCGCGGCGATCTCGTCGGAAGAAAGAACCGCGCTGGGGCCGTTCAACATGATCGTCTCCGTGGAGGCCCACCGGTATGGCAGGGACGAGCAGTGTTATGCATCTCAACATAATGGGATTATATCAGCTTCATGCCCCGCAGGCTTGCATGCCCGTTCTTGCCGACGATGATGTGGTCGTGCACGGCAATCCCGAGCGGCTTGGCGATGTCGATGATGGCCTTGGTCATCTGGATGTCGGCCTGCGAGGGTGAGGGGTCGCCGCTCGGATGATTATGGACGAGGATGATGGCGGTCGCCGACAGTTCGAGCGCGCGCTTGATCACCTCGCGCGGATAGACCGGGGTGTGGTCGACGGTGCCGGTTTGCTGCACCTCGTCGGCGATGAGCTGGTTGCGCTTGTCGAGGAAGAGCAGGCGGAACTGCTCCTTGTCGGCGAAGGCCATGCTGGTGCGGCAATAGGCGATCACCTCGTTCCAGGACGACAGCGCGTTGCGGCTGTTGACCTCGCCCTTGGCGACGCGGTGCGCCGCCGCTGCGATCAGCTTGAGCTGGTTGATCGCGGCTTCACCGACGCCGTCGATCTCACGCAAGCGCGCCACCGGCGCGTGGACGACCTCGGCGAACGAGCCGAAAATCTTGATCAGTGTCTTTGCCAGTGGCTTGGTGTCGCGCCGTGGCAGTGCCGGAAAAAGTGCCATCTCCAGCAGCTCATAGTCGTTGAGCGCGTCCGCGCCGGCGCTGTAGAAGCGCTCGCGCAGCCGCTCGCGATGGCCGAGATAATGCGGCGTGTCCTCTGGCTTGCTGTCGTCGGGCTTGGTTCTGGCGGGCATCGCCGACAACCATGCCGTACGGTGCGCGTTTTGCAACCATGAAGTGTCGTGGCGTCCGGCGGCATGCGGATTTCGATCAGAATCTTGCCTGAGGCCGAGCAATAGAAGTGCGGCACGCGAATGCCGCGCCTGCGGCGTCAGGATGCGGGATCGACGAACAGGGCGGCAAGATCGCGCTGCAATGATGTCGGCAATCAGCCGATCTGCTTCTCGCCGTGCCGTTCCGACAGCGTAAAGATCTCGACGCCGGTGGCGGTGACGCCGACCGAGTGCTCGAACTGTGCCGAGAGCGAGCGGTCGCGGGTGACCGCGGTCCAGCCGTCGGACAGGATCTTCACGTGCGGCTTGCCGAGATTGATCATCGGCTCGATGGTGAAGAACATGCCGGGCTTCAGCTGCACGCCTTCGCCGGGCCGGCCGATATGGATGATGTTCGGCTCGTCGTGGAACATGCGCCCGAGGCCATGGCCGCAGAAATCGCGCACCACGCTCATGCCCTGCGGCTCGACGAAGCTCTGGATGGCGTGGCCGATGTCGCCGGTGGTGGCGCCGGGCTTCACCGCGGCGATGCCGCGCATCATCGCTTCATAGGTCACTTCGATCAGCCGCTCGGCCTTACGCGCGATCGGGCCGACCGAATACATCCGGCTGGAATCGCCGTACCAGCCATCGACGATGAAGGTGACGTCGATGTTGACGATGTCGCCTTCCTTCAGCGGCCGGTCGCCGGGCATGCCGTGGCAGACCACGTGGTTGAGCGAGGTGCAGGTCGAGTAGCGATAGCCGCGATACATCAGCGTCGCCGGATAGGCCCCATGGCTGAAGGCGAACTCGCGGACGAATTCGTCGATGCGATCGGTCGGCACGCCGGGGCCGACGATGTCGGTGAGCTCGTCGAGGCACTTCGCCACCAGGGCACCCGCCTTGCGCATGCCGGCAAAAGCGGCCGGGCCATGCAGCTTGATCTGTCCGGTCTTGCGCAGGGAGGTATCGGTGGCTTCGACGTAGCTCATGCTTGTCTGGTCTTCTAGGCTTGGGAGCGGGCGGAAACGCTTGATTTCAGGCCCCAATTTAATGATTGCGGCTCTTCGTGCAAGCTTAGCCTATCCGCTATGCGCCCGAAAGCAGGCTCAATTCGGGACTTCTACGGTGGTTTCGACAGGCAGCGCCCCGCCGCGGACGCGGATTTCGCGGACGGGGTAGGGAACCCGGATGCCCTCGCGCTTGAAGGCATCCCACAGCGCCAGCATCACGTCACTCTTGACGTTGTCCATGCCGTCGGGGTCCGCGAGCCAGAGGGTGAGCGAGAACTTCATGCCGGCCTCGGCGAACTCGGTCAGGATGCAGTTCGGCGGCTTGGCCTTCTGCGCCCGCGGATGGGCGGCCGCGGTCTCGATGGCGAGCTTGCAGACCAGCCTGGGATCGGCGTCGTAATTGGTGCCGAAAAGGATCTTCACCAGCGTGTTCTTGTCTGTATAGGTCCAGTTGACGACCTTCTGCGTCACCAGATCCTCGTTCGGCACCAGGAACTCGCGACCGTCGCCGGCGGCGACGGAAATATAGCGCGTCTTCATCGCGCTGATGCGTCCGGTGTTGTCGCCGATGGTGACGAGATCGCCGGGCTTCACCGATTTGTCGGCGAGCAGGATAATGCCGGAGATGAAGTTGGCGACGATCTTCTGCAGGCCGATACCGATGCCGACGCCGACCGCGCCGGAGAACACCGCAAGCGCGGAAAGGTCGATGCCGACAGTGCCGAGCGCGATCACGATTGCGATTGCCAGCAGTCCGATGCGGATGATCTTGACCAGCAGCACCTGAACCGACGGCGTCAGGTCGCTCGCCGAGTTGATCTTGCTCTCGGCGAAATTGCTGGCGATGTTGGTGAGCCAGAGCGCGAGGATCAGAAGCGCGCCGGCCTTGAGCACCAGGAGTGGCGTCAGCCGCAGCCCGCCGAGCACGATCGCATAGGAATCGAGCAGGTCGACCGTGGTATCGAGCTGGCCGAGAATGGACAGCGCCGCGACGAACCATGCCGCGACCGACACCAGCTTGACGAAGAATGCATTGCGCAGCACCGAGGTCAGGAGCCGGATCGCGAGCCAGGCGAGTCCCAGCTTGGCGGCGACCATCAGCAGATAGCTGCGGCTCGGCCAGGTTGCGTGATACATCACCACGCGAGAGATGATCACGAGCAGGGTGAACACCGCCGTCGAGCCGCTCGAGACCATCACGCGGGCGAAGTGGCGGAGCGGCAGCGGCCAGCGCATCGCCAGCGAGGTCATGTCGACCCGGTTGCGAATGACGGCTTCCGCGGCATAGGCGATCCCGGCCGCCGCCAGAATGAGGCCGAATTGCAGGTAGAACCAGGGCGAAGCGATTTCCGCCCCGACGCTGCGCGCGGTGGTCTGCACGAACTCCATGAAGTCTTTGAGGTCCATCGGGCAGGTCTCGTTGGAAAGGTCTCGTTGGAAAGGTCTCGTTGGAAAGGTCTCGTCGGGCGGCGGCGGGAGGATTTGATTCGAAAGCGCCGCAGAATCCCACAAAGCAGGCGGCCGGGCCATCGATACACCGCGAAGTGAAGCACGTTAAGGCCGCAAAATACGGGCAGATTGCCGCGAGTGGGAGAAAATGGGTTGGCGCGCCGGTGCTGCGACGATAAGGATGCAATTCCAGCGATTTGTACCCGGAAGGTGGATGGCCTCTCTCGACTCCTTCAGCATCGCCATTCTGCTCGGCGCCGTCCTGGTGATGGCCGGTATCCTGTCGAGCCTGCTCGCGCTGCGCTTCGGTGCGCCGCTGCTGCTGGTCTTCCTCGCGATCGGTATGCTGGCGGGTGATTCAGGCCCCGGCCAGCTCCAGTTCAGCGACGTCGGCACGACCTATCTGGTCGGCTCGGTGGCGCTGGCCCTGATCCTGTTCGACGGCGGCCTGAAGACCCGCTTTGCCAGCATCCGCACCGTGCTGGCGCCCTCCGTGGTGCTCGCGACCGTCGGCGTGCTCCTGACCGCGCTGATCACGGCACCGTTCGCGAAATTCGCGCTCGATCTGAACTGGACGGAGTCGCTGCTGGTCGGCGCGGTGGTGGCCTCGACCGACGCGGCCGCGGTGTTCCTGCTGGTGCACACCCAGGGCCTGCGCCTGCGCCCGCGCGTCGGCGCGACCCTGGAAGCCGAGTCCGGCACCAACGATCCGTTCGCGATCTTCCTCACCTTGATGCTGGTCGAATACATCTCGCTGGGCTCGAGCTCGCCCGGCCACGTGGTGATGGAGTTCCTGCAGGAGGCGGTGCTGGGTGCCGTCGTCGGCTTCTTGGGCGGACGTCTCGTCGTCATCGGGCTCAACAAGGTCGCATTGCCGCAGGGCCTGCACGCGCCATTCGTGACCACGGCCGCGCTCGTGATCTTCGGCGGCTCGCAGATCATGCACGCCTCCGGATTCCTGGCCGTGTATATCGCCGGCATCATCATCGGCAACCGGCCGACGCGCGCGCATAATTCGGTGGTGGCGTTTCTCGATGCCGCGACCTGGCTGGCGCAGATCGTGATGTTCGTGCTGCTGGGCCTCCTGGTGTCGCCGAGCCGGCTGGGCTCCAGCGTGCTGCCGGCGATCGGCGTCTCCTTCGTGCTGATGCTGGTGGCACGACCGATCGCGGTGTTCGTGTGCCTGGCGCCGTTCCGTTTCAACTGGCGCGAAAAGATCTTCATTGCCTGGACCGGCCTGCGCGGCGCGGTCGCGATCTTCCTGGCGTCGATCCCGATGCTGGTCGGCCTGTCAAAGGCTTATCTCTATTTCGACGTCGCCTTCGTCGTCGTGATCATCTCGCTGCTGCTGCAAGGCTGGACGCTGGCACCGGCCGCGCGCAAGCTGCACGTGGCGCTGCCGCGCGCCGAGCGCGGTCCGCGCCGCGTCGAGCTTGATCTGCCCGGCCAGCTCGAGCAGCAGCTGGTCGGCTATCCGGTGCGGCCAAAAAGTCTGTATTTCCGCCGCGGCCTGATCCCGTCCTGGTCCAAGCCGACGCTCGTGATCCGCAAAGAGAGCATTTTGACGCCGACGGAGGCCGATCCGATCGCGCCCGGCGACTACATCTATTTGCTGGCGCCCCCGGAAAAGGCCGAGGCGCTCGATCGCTTTTTCGTCGACATGCAGCCAAGCTCGACACCCGACCCGCATCTGCTTGGCGACTTCATGGTCTCAGGCGAGCACACGCTCGCCGAGCTTGCCGAGATCTACGGCGTGAAGGTCGGCGACGACGACGGCAAGCTCACGCTCGCCGATTATTTCGATGTCCATCTCGATCGCGCACCGAAGGAAGGTGCCGAGCTCGCGTTGGATTCCATCGTGCTCGTCGCACGCAGCATTTCCGGCGGCCGCGTCAACGTCGTCGGTCTCCGGCTGCCGGAAGAAGATGAAACGCCGGCGCCACTGACCCGTGGCCAGACGCTACGACGCAGGCTTGCGGAGCTGTGGACCTCGGTGGCTGGGGTATAGTGCCAGCCACGAACTCGTCATTGCGAGCGCAGCGAAGCAATCCAGACCGTCTCCGCGGAAAGATTCTGGATTGCTTCGCTGCGCTCGCAATGACGGGGATGGGGCACGGGTCTGCTACGTCAGCACCTTCACCCCGCCGAACGACGTCACTCGGCCCTGCCTGAGCATCACGATCTGCGTCGCGAGCTGGCGCAGTTCGGCGACGTCATGGCTGACATAGACCATGGGGACATTGGCCTCGTCGCGCAGCCGCACCAGATAAGGCAAAATCTCGAGTTTGCGGGCCTCGTCGAGCGCGCCAAGCGGCTCGTCGAGCAGCAGCAGGCGCGGCTTTGACAGCAGCGCGCGGCCGAGCGCAACGCGCTGGCGTTCGCCGCCGGAGAGTTTTCCGGGACGGCGGTCGAGAAGCGCGCCGATGTCGAGCAGCTCAACGACGCGCGTGCGCTGCGCCGGATCCACCGCGAGGCGGTTCATCCGCCGTCCATAGTCGAGATTTTGCGCGACGTTGAGATGCGGAAACAGCCGCGCATCCTGGAACACATAGCCGATGCGGCGGCGCCAGGTCGGCACATGAATGCCGGCGGCGGTGTCGTCGACGACATCGCCGTCGATGACGATGGTGCCGCGGTCGGGCCGGAGCAGGCCCGCGATCATGTTGATCAGCGAGCTCTTGCCGGCGCCGGACGCGCCGAACAGACCGGTGACGCGGCCTTCGCTTTCGAAGGACGCGGAGAGCGAGAATTCGCCGAGCTGTTTTTCGACATTGACGCGCAGCATGGTCAGTTCCCGTGCAATCGCTGCGTGGCGCGGCGGGCGAACCATTCGGCGGCGATCAACGCGCCGAGTGCGAGCACAATCGAGACGATCACGAGCCGTCCCGCAGCCGCATCGCCGTCCGGCGTCTGGATCAGCGAATAGATCGCGGACGAAATCGTCTGGGTCTCGCCGGGAATGTTGGAGACGAAGGTGATGGTGGCGCCGAATTCGCCGATCGCCTTGGCAAAGCCGAGCACCATGCCGGCGAGCACGCCGGGCAGCGCCAAGGGCAGCGTTACCGTGAAAAACACCTTGAAGGGAGCAGCACCCAGCGTCTCGGCGGCCTGCTCGAGCCGGCGATCGATTGCCTCGATCGAGAGCCGCATCGGGCGCACCAGCAGCGGAAACGACATCAAACCGCAGGCGAGCGCCGCCCCGGTCCAGCGGAACGCGAAGACGATGCCGAGATGATCGGCAAGGAAAGCGCCGACGAGACCGCGGCGGCCGAAGGTGAGGAGCAGGAGATAGCCGGTCACGACCGGCGGCAGCACCAGCGGCAAATGCACCATCGCGTCGAGGAATGATTTGCCCCAAAAATCCTTGCGGGCAAGCAGCCACGCCAGCGCAATGCCGAACGGCGTTGCCACCAGCGTCGCGATGACGGCGACCCTGAGCGAGAGCAGGATCGCCGTCCATTCGGCGGGAGAGATGTCGAGCATCAAGTTGAAAAATCAGGTCGCAAAGATCAAGTTGTCGGGCTGATCAGGAATTTGAAGCCGTATTTTTCCAGAATGGTCTTGGCCGTCGACGTGCGCAGGAAAGCGAGATAGTCGTTGGTCTCGGGTTTCGCCGTCGTGGTCGCCGCCACCGGATAGATGATCGCGGGATGCGAATCTGCCGGGAAGGTGCCGACGACCTTCACACCGGGCTCGACCTTGGCGTCGGTGGAGTAGACGATGCCGAGATTGGCTTCACCACGGGCCACCAGCGTCAGCGCGGCGCGCACGCTCTCGGCCATGGCGAATTTCGGCTCGGCTGCCTGCCAGGCCCCTAACTTCTCCAGCGCGGCCTTGGCGTATTTTCCGACCGGCACCGACTTGACGTCGCCGGTCGCGATCTTGCCGTCGCCGGCAAGTTTTGCGAGGTCGAAGCCATGCGCGATGGTGACGTTGTCGATTTTGGAATCCTTCGGCGCGATCAGCACGATGCTGTTGCCGAGCAGGTTGACTCTGGAAGGCTCGTTGATGGTCTTCTTCGAGGCCGCGTAGTCCATCCAGTCGGTGTCGGCCGAGACGAACACGTCGGCCGGCGCGCCCTGCTCGATCTGTTTTGCCAGAACCGAGCTTGCCGCGTAGCTCGCGGTGATCTTCACACCGGTCTTGACGGTGTAGGCGGCATCGACCTCGTCGAGCGCGTTTTTCATCGACGCCGCGGCGAACACAGTGATGGTCTTGTCCTCGGCGGCAGCAGGCGAGAGGCTCGTGCCCGTGAGCATGACGAAGGCGGTGAAAAGTCCGGCAATACGATACATGGATGGCGCTCCGTGCGAGCCCGCGCGCGCAAAGGCACGCGCAAATCTGGCGTTGGCTGGGTTCAAGTCGCGACCGGCGGAAGCACTGTTCCGCGTGTTCCTGCAACGGCTTACGGCCGGCGGGGATATCGCTGGCCTCGAAGATAGCAGGCCGCGGCCTCAGGTCAAAGGCGACCGTTTGTCTGAGGCGATGGCCTACTGTGCCGGAAGGATCGAAATCGACAGCGAATTGTCCTTGGCGCCACTGATTTGGAGCACGAACGGCTTGTCCGAGAGCTTGTATTTCATGGTCTTGCGGATGCCGTTGCAATCGGTGGCGCCGCTGAAGGCGACCGGCTTGAGGAAATGCCCGTCCTGGACCAGATCGACCCAGGCGCCCGAGGACAGGCTGATCGTGTAGAGCCCGGCCTTCGCGGCCTTGATGCTGGTGAAGCCGGCAAAGGTGCCGTCCTTCGGCGCCCGCTCCGGCGGCGTCGGCAGCTTTGCCTCCTGAGGCGCGACCAGCCCGAGCGTGATCGCCGATGATGGGACCGCGGCCTGTTCGCTGCCCGACGCCAGCTTGGCACGATCCGGCGCAGTCAGCGCGGCGCGGTCACGCTCGATCGGCCATTTGAACTTGTCGCAGCCGCTGGGTTCCTCCGCAGCGAGAGCGGAGGTCGCGCCGAGCGAGAGCACGGCAAGGAGAGCGAGGACGCGCATGTGGAATCTCATCATTGGCCACGCGGGGGCCGCGGGCTTGCAGTCAGGCTTCCTTGGCAGATGGGATGCGCATCCCGGAATGCCGCGGGCTCACGGCCGAGCGACAAGGCAATCCTAGCGCATTCACATGGTGCGAACCACTCTCTTGTCGCCGGCCCGTAGCCCGGATGGAGCGAAGCGTAATCCGGGTCTTTCGCGCAAAGTGGTCAGCGTTCCCGGATTGCGCTTCGCTCCATCCGGGCTACGATCCTGGCGGAAGCTGCGGTACTGCGGCCCACGCGCCCTACCGCTTCGCATCCGCCGCATGCAGCACCACCTTGCACGCCGCCGGCATCTGCGCCAGCGTCATCGGCGGTTTCGGCTTCGGCGGCTCCGGCGGCGGTTTGGGGTGCAGCACGCCCTCGCTGAACCAATAGGCGAAATCGGAGGGCTTGCAGCCTTCGTCCTCGGATTGCGACGGCTGGCCCTTGCATTCGCCGGCGCCCGCGGGGCAGCGCATGCGGATGTGGAAGTGATAGTCGTGGCCCCACCACGGTCGTATCTTCGACAGCCAGGCGCGGTCGCCCTTGGCCTCGCGGCACAGCGCCTTCTTGATCGCGGGATTGACGAAGATGCGCTGCACCGCCGGCTCCTGCGCCGCGTCGCGCAGCACCAGCACGTGGGCGGGCGTGAACACTTTCGGATCGATGTCGAGCCGGTCCGGACGCACCATCATCACCGCGGACATCTCCTCGCGCTCCTCTCGCGAAAGGCGATGATCCGGCATCGGCGTTAGCCAGATGTCGGCGTCTAACCCGATCTGATGGCTGGCATGGCCGGATAGCGCCGGCCCGCCGCGCGGCTGGCCGATGTCGCCGACCAAAATGCCCGGCCAGCCCGCGTCCTTGTGCGCCTTGGCCGCGAGCCGCTTGATCAGCGCGATCATGTCGGGATGACCGTAATTGCGGTTACGCGACAGCCGCATCACCTGCCAATTGTCGCCGTTGAGCGGCATCTGCGTGGCGCCGCCGATGCAGCCCTTCACATAGGAGCCGATGACATGCGCCGGCCCCGTCGAGGGCAGCAGTTTTCGCGCGAACAGCTCTTTGGCGCCGAGATGCGGATCGTTCGGATTGGCGAGCTGCGGCAACGGCTTTGGGTTCAAGCTGCCCTTGTCCTGGGCCAGCGCGCCGCCGGCGGCCAGGAGCGTCATGACAAGCAGGAGGGGGGCGATGCGGCAGGGACTCATGCTGGCATCCTTATAGCCCATCGTCGCCTCAGGGTTAAGAACCAGGCTTTCAGCCAAGCGCGATCTCACGGTGTCTTTACGTTGCTGCTCGGCAGCGACAGCGCGAGTAACAGCAAGGTCATCCGAAGTGGCGGTTTCTTTGCGTCGATCAGCTCGTTTTTAACGGCACGATAACCCTATGTTGCATTGACCAAAATTCGTGCGCGGAGTGAGCAATCACGGCCGCTCGCATGCAATCGCGCGCGATTGTGGAAATGATTCAAGCGAGCGCGCAATTTTGCGCCAGTGAGCTCATCGATCGCGACGAGGGAGCAGGTTCAACGCGTCCGATTGCGTTTCTCGCGCCTCGCAAACAGGCAAAACGCTCCGGCTCCGGGCTGCCGCATTGCGCGTCCTCGCGGCACGAGACCACCCAGGATTACTTTTCTTTCAGATCCTTGTCGCAAAACTTGCGTCGCTGGGCGCGGCTAGGACGTGTGAAGTTGAGTTTGGGGTCCAAAAAAACAGAAAAGCGAAAGCGCAAGCCGGCTGCCCGGGGCGGCCGACAGCCGCGCAAGCCGCGATTCGCGCGCGCGGCTCATCCGCCCGTTGAACGCGACCAGCTCATGCAGAGCCGCGCGGAAGCCGAAGCCGCCATCATCGAAGCCCGCAAATCGCATGAGCGGCTGCGCCAGGCCGTCGACCTGCTGCCGCAGGGCATCGTGATCCTCGATCGTGATGGTCGCTACATCCTCTGGAACAAGCAATATTCCGAGATCTACAGCAAGACCGCTGATCTCTTCCAGGAAGGCGCGCGCCTCGAAGACACGCTGCGCATCGGCGTTGCCCGCGGCGACTATCCGGAAGCCATAGGCCACGAGGACGAATGGATCGCCGAGCGGCTGAAGAAGCTCCACGAGCCCGGCAAGCGCCACGAGCAGACGCTGTCCGACGGCCGTGTCATCCTGATCGAGGAGCGCCGCACCGATGACGGCGGCGTCGTCGGACTGCGCGTCGACATCACCGAATTGAAGCAACGCGAGGCCTCGTTCCGCCTGCTGTTCGACGGCAATCCCGTCCCCATGATCGTCTGTGCGCTGGACGACGAGCGCATTCTCGGCGTCAACGACGCCGCGGTCGCGCATTACGGCTATGGGCGCGCCGAGTTCGAGAAGCTGAAGATCCGCTCCTTGCAGGCTTTTGACAGCGAGCCGCCCTGGACCACCGATCGGTCCGGCGACGAGCAGGCCGCGCGCACCTGGAAGCATGTCAAGGCCGACGGCGCGCTGATCGATCTCGCGATCTATTCCCGTGAACTGACCTATGACGAGCGGCCGGCCGTGCTGCTGGCGCTGATGGACATTACCGAACGCAAGCGCGCCGAAGCGCGGCTTGCTTTCATGGCCCAGCATGACGGGCTGACCGGCCTGCCGAACCGCAATCTGCTGCGCCAGACCATGGACGAGATGCTGCAGCATTCGCGGCGCAGCCCCGAGAAGGTCGCAGTCCTGATGCTCGGGCTCGACAATTTCAAGGCGGTCAACGAAACGCTGGGTCACGCGGTCGGTGACAAGCTGTTGCGCGGCGTCGCCAAGCGGCTGCGCTCGACGTTGCGCGAGGAAGACGCGCTGGCGCGGCTCAACTCGGACGAGTTCGCGATCGTGCAGAGCGGATTGGCCCGGCCGGAAGACGCGGTGGGGTTGGCAAAACGCCTGCTCGAGGCCATCGCCGATCCCTATCTGCTCGACGGCCATTCCGTGCTGATCGGCGCCTCCATCGGCATCGCGATGGCGCCGGGTGACGGCGACGATTCCGAAAAGCTGCTCAAGAGCGCCGACATGGCGCTGTCGCGCGCCAAGTCCGACGCACGTGGCACCTTCGCCTTCTTCGAGGCCGCGCTCGATGCGAAAGCCCAGAGCCGCCGCAAGATCGAGGTCGAGCTGCGCGATGCGATCCAGAACGACGTGCTTCGCCCCTATTACCAGCCGCTGGTCGACCTCCAGAGCGGCCGCATCACCGGTTTCGAGGCGCTGGTGCGCTGGCCGCACGCCGAGCGCGGCATGGTCTCGCCCGCCGAGTTCATTCCGGTCGCGGAAGAGACGGGCCTGATCAATCCATTGGGCGGCCTGATGCTGCGACGCGCCTGCCTCGATGCGGCGACCTGGCCGGACGACGTTCGCGTCGCCGTCAATTTGTCGCCGCTCCAGTTCCGCAGTGGCAATCTACTCTCGATGGTGACGGACGCGCTGAAGCATTCCGGCCTGTCGCCGCGGCGGCTCGAGCTCGAGATCACCGAGACGCTGCTGCTGGAGAAGAGCGTGCAGGTGCTGGCGACGCTGCATGCGCTGCGCGCGCTCGGCGTGCGCATCTCGATGGACGATTTCGGTACCGGCTATTCCAGCCTCAGCTATCTCAGAAGCTTCCCGTTCGACAAGATCAAGATCGACCAGTCCTTCGTGCGCGATCTCGGCGCCAATCGCGAGGCGCAGGCGATCATCCGCTCGATCATCAGCCTCGGCAAAGGCCTCGGCGTCATCATCACCGCCGAGGGCGTCGAGACCGAGGCCGAACTGAGCTGTCTCCGTACCGAGGGCTGCGACGAAGGCCAGGGCTTTCTGTTCAGCAAGGCCCGGCCCAATGCCGAGATCATCAGCCTCTTGGTCGCGCAGCGCGGCATTGATGCCCCGGATGAGGACGCCGCGCTGGTGGCGTGATCGGCGTTGGAGCGCGCTGCCCTCTTACCTCGCCCCGCTTGCGGGGAGAGGTCGGATCGCCTCGGCGATGCGAAGCATCGTCCGGTGCGATCCGGGTGAGGGGGTACAGGTCTATCGACGATCTCACGTGTGGAGAGAGGTCCCTCACCCCAACCCTCTCAGCGCGAGCGAAGCTCGTCGCGGCCCCGTAAGAACGGGGCGAGGGAGCGTACCTTCATTGCGGTCGCAATCTCGGGAGATCATCAGCCTCTTGAAGGCGCAACGCAGCGCAGATACAACCTTCGGCGAGATCGCTGGGCTGGTGGCATGATCCGACCTCCGCCATTGTCGGGCGTCTGACGATTGAGCCGGAGACCAGCGCCCATGAGCCTCACTGCGCCGATCGCGCCTGACATGCCGCGCTATGCACGGTTCTCACGGCGGCTGCGCGCCATGTTTCTCGACTGGACCCTGGCGATGGCGTTGATGTTTGGCGCCTTGATGGTGGCGAGCAACGTCGAGAGCGATGTCCTGGCTCGGGCCCTGGGCGCTGTGGTCGTTCTGATCCTGCTGCTGTACGAACCGGTGATGGTCTGGTGTGGCGGCGCCACGCTCGGTCACGCCTGGACCAATTTGCGCGTCGTCGCCGATGATGGCGGCAATCTGAGCCTTGCCAGGGCTCTCGGACGCTTTGCGCTGAAGAGTCTATTGGGCTGGTACTCGTTCCTGACCATGGTGGCCACCCGCCGCAATCAGGCGGTTCATGATCTCCTGACCCACTCGACCGTGCAGATTCGCGATCCGGCCAAGGCCAATCCGGGGCAATTCATCACGGAGCGGAGCGAGGACGATCCGGCGATGCCCTCGCGGTTGCGGCGCACGCTCGTGACGGTGGTCTATCTCGCGTTCGGTGTCTTGCTCTATTTCGGCGTGCTCGCCGCCCTCCTCCAGGGCGGTATCTTGTCCCGCGCCTGCGTCAATCACGGCATTTGCTCGGGAGGCGACCGTATCGTCGACCTCGCTGCCGCCGCGGCGTGGCTCGTGATGATCGCCGTCGTCATCGGCATGGGCTGGCGAGGCCGCCTGTTCGGCGCACGCAAGGCGTAGACGAATTCAGCGGCCGGCGTCGACTCCGCTCGCAAGGATCATCTTCCCCACATCCTCATAATGCGTGTCGCGCGCCTGGATCTGCTGGGTGATGGCGTGCATGTCGCGAAAACGTCGTTCGAACGGATTGCTGCGGAACACCGCTGTGGCACCGGCCATGTGATAGGCGGTGTCGACCACCTTGGCCGATTGCTGGATGGTCCAGGTCGCGGCGAGGCGGACGGCGCTGCGATATGCCGGGCTGAATGTGCCGGTCGCCGAGAGGTCGCGCCACATCGCATTCGCCGTAGCATAGAGATAGGCGCGCGCGGCGCGCAAATCCGCCTCGGTGCGGCCGATCAGACCCTGAACCGCCTGGTTGTCGCGCATCGCACTGGCCGCCAACGACTGATGCTTTGCGCACGCCAGCGTGATCGCCGCATCCAGCGTCGCGCGCGCGACGCCGAGCGAGACCGCGGCGAAGCCGAGGCTGAAGGTCGAACCGGTCGGGAGCCGGTAGAGCGGGCCCGGTTCGCGCAAAGCGCTCGGCACGTCGCGGAACACGGCAAAGCGATCGGGAATGAAGAGGTCGTGCACCTCGTAGGAATCGGTGCCGGTGCCGGCGAGCCCGATCGCCTGCCAGACGTCGTGCATCTCGGCGCTCGCGAGCGGGAACAGGATGGTGCGCATCTCCGGCGCGCCGTCGGCATTTTTGCGCGGCGTGCCGTCGGCATTGACGATGCGGACATGCGCGCCCAACCAACTCGCCTGCCGCGAGCCCGAGGCAAAATCCCAGCGTGCGGTGACGCGGTAGCCGCCCTCGACCGCGCGCGCCTCATGCGCGACCGCGCCCCAGGCGAGGATGCCGGGGGCGCTGTTGAAGATCTCGTGCGCGCTGTCGTAGTCGAGGCTGGCTGCGATCATCGCGCAGACGCTGCATTGGCCGAGGCACCAGGCCGTGGACGCATCGGCCTTCGCGATCTCCTCCAGCATCTGCATGAAGATGTCTGGCGGCGCTTCCGATCCGCCGAGACTCTGCGGCAGCAGCGCGCGGTAGAGCCCGTTCTCGATCAGCGCGTTGACGACATCAGGCGTCAACCGCCGCGTCCGTTCGATCTCGTTGGCCTTATCAGCAATCAGCGGCGCGATGGCCCGCGCCCGCTCGACGAGATCAATTCCGACAGTTGCGTCCATGTCCGCGTTTCCTCGCTCATTCTGGCGTGAGCGGTGAAATGCGATGGTGGTCTATTTGGTCGCGGCGATCAAGGTGATGGGTCGGCCAGGCATTGTTCCGCTCGCGTCAGACTCGGCGATTACCTTGTCGCGCAATCGGTATAAGTGCTACATGATGTAGCAGTTGTCCGCCCAAGAGGCACGTCATGAAGAAGCCAACCCGCCGCGCCGCGGCGACGCCCGCGCTCGAGGACGCGTCGATGAGCGACATCATCGATGCCCTGGCCGGCGGGCAGCTCACCGCGACGGCGCTGACCAAAGCCTATCTCGCGCGGATCGCGGCCTATGACCGCGCCGGGCCGATGTTGAACTCCGTCCGCGCGCTCAATCCCGATGCGCTCGCGATCGCAGGCAGGTTCGACGGCAGCAGGCCGTCGGCCAAGCGGCCGCTGGCCGGCGTGCCGATCCTGGTGAAGGACAACATCGCGACCTCCGACAAGCAGCCGACCACGGCAGGCTCGCTGGCGCTGGAGGGTGCGCGCGCCAGGCGTGACGCCACGGTCGTCAAGCTGTTGCGCAAGGCAGGCGCGGTGATCCTCGGCAAGGCGAACCTGACCGAATTCGCCAACATCCTCGCGATCGAGATGCCCGGAGGCTATTCGTCGTTGGGCGGCCAGGTGAAAAACCCTTATGCGCCGGCGCTGATGGGCGATCACGACATCCCGCTGGTGTCTCCGGGCGGATCGAGTTCGGGATCGGCGGTCGCCGTGGCGGCTGGCCTGTGCGCGGCTTCGATCGGCACCGAGACCTCGGGTTCATTGTTGTACCCCGCAAGCATGAACGGCCTCGTTACGGTGAAGCCGACTGTCGGCTTGATCAGCCGCGCCGGTATCGTGCCGATCGCGCACAGCCAGGACACCGCAGGCCCGATGACACGCACCGTGCGCGACGCGGCGATGCTTTTGAATGTGCTGGCCGCCCATGACCAGCGCGATCCCGCGACAGAGCGGCAACGGCGGCCGGCCGATTACACGGCGGGCTTGTCGCGCGATGCGATGAAGGGCGCGCGCATCGGCGTGCCGAACGACCCGACCGATCCGCCAAACGATCGCTATTACGGCAAGCTGCAACCCGACTGGGTCAAGGTGATGACCGAAGCGATCAAGGTGATGGAGGATCTCGGCGCCGTCATCGTGCGCGCCAACATGCCGACGCGTGGATGGATCGGAGGGCCGGGCACCGGCATGGCCGTGCTCAACCGCAATCCGCTGAGCAGCAACAAGGGCAATCCGACGGGGGCGCCGATCGTCTTCCTCTACGAACTGAAGTACGGGCTCAATCTCTACCTCAGGGATTGGGCGACCAATACCGACATCAAGACCATGGCCGACGTCATCGCCTTCAACGCGGCGCACGCGCAGAAAGCACTGCGCTTTGGCCAGGACCTGTTCCTCGCCGCCGACCTCACCAAAGGCGATTTGAGCGAGCGCGAGTACAAATCGGCGCGCGCGATGGACCTGCTCGCCGCCAGGACGCGCGGCATGGACGCCTACATCAACCAGCACAAGCTCGATGCGGTGCTGTTTC
This sequence comes from Bradyrhizobium sp. LB11.1, assembly GCF_040549385.1. Lineage (NCBI taxonomy): Bacteria > Pseudomonadati > Pseudomonadota > Alphaproteobacteria > Hyphomicrobiales > Nitrobacteraceae > Bradyrhizobium > Bradyrhizobium sp. LB11.1. The sequence continues at coordinate 199,565 of NZ_JBEPTH010000009.1, forward strand.
CCGGCAGCAGCGGCTGCGTGATTGCGGCGAAGGCGGGCTATCCCAGCGTCATGGTGCCCGCGGGCTTCGTCTCGGGGGCCGGCGACAAGGACACGCCGGACTATCCGCTCGGCGTCAGCTTTGCGGGTAGTGCCTGGAGCGAGCACAAGCTGTTGCGTCTGGCCTATGCCTATGAGCAAGCCTCGCACATGCGCAAAGCCCCGCCCGGGCTGTCGGCGCTGTGAACCTCGGCGGCGCGCGCGACCTTCCCAAATGGGCGTCCGGCGAGCCGGTGCGCGCCGATCTCGCCACCTTCACGGCCGCGCTTCAGGCGGTGAATTGATCGCGCATCAGACCTGCGCTTCGGCCTTCACGTCCGCGCTACTCTGCCCCAGCCTCGGTTCCGTCCCCGCCAACAGCCGGCGAATGTTGGCGCGATGGCGGATGATCACGTAGAGGCCGCCTGCGATCACCAGAAGCCGATACGGCCACGGGTGCTCGAAACCGCAGACGATGACGATGGCCGTCAACGCCGCGAGCATCGAGCTCAGCGAAACGATCCTGGCAATTGCCAGCATGATGCCGAAGACCGCCGCCGCACCCAGTCCCACCGGCCACGACATTCCGAGCAGCACGCCGAGCCCGGTCGCCGCGGATTTGCCGCCGGTAAAATTCAGCCAGATCGAGCGGCCATGGCCCAGCAGCGCGGCGATTCCGGCGAGGCACACCGCCCACGGCACCCAGACTTGCAGTTCAGCCGCCATCGGCGGCGTCGTGGATAGTTCGGTGATGAGCCAGGGACAGAACCAGCGGCCAACGAAGATGGCGGCCACGCCCTTCAGAACATCGGCGATCAGCACCACCAGCGCAGGCCATTTGCCGAGAGTCCGCAAGACATTCGTGGCGCCGGTGGATCTGGAGCCATGCTCGCGAATGTCGATGCCCCTCAGCAGTTTTCCTGCCAGATAGCCCGAGGGAATCGAGCCGAAGAGATACGCGATCACCAGTCCAACTGTAGCCGCCGTCCAGAGAGCCATCGTCTTGTTTCCAACGGGGGTGTGTTCGGTGTCCGTTAGCGCAGTTTTATCGCCGACTTCGCCTGACTGCCATGGCCAGTATCTTGGAACCATCTTCCCGCTGTAGTAGAAGCGCCTTGGCTCGGGTGAAAGATCATGCGTTGGGCGCTCAGAATCTTCGGCTTCGTCGTCGGCATTTTGGCCTTGGCGATCGTGGGACTGGTCGGCTGGATCGTCATCGCCCGTCAGGACACATTGCAACTCGCTTCCGCCGCTGCGGCGAAGACCGTCTGCTCCAATGTCTTCATGGCCGGGCGCGACGTGGACGCGATCGTGCAGGCTGACCTGCTGGCCCTCGGATATCAGGCCTTCCGTCTGATGAAGATCGACGTCAACGCCGCCGATCACCGCGTCGATGCGGGCTTCTTCGGATTCATTGCCGAGCGTCACGCGCAATATATCGAAGGACGGGGCTGCACCAATGTCCTGAACGAGCAATCCTGGAGTCGCCCCGCCGCGCAGCCACTCCCGCCCAGGGCAAGCGTCGACGCGCTTTGGCCAGCCGGCGAGAAGGTGCAGTTGTCCGACAACGCACGTTTGCAGGCGGCGGTGAACGATCCGGTTCTGCAAGGCCCGGGCATGCGCGCCATCGTCGTCGTCCATGACGGGCGTATCGTCACTGAAGCCTATGGCCAGGGCTTTGCTGCGTCGACGCCCTTGCTGGGCTGGTCGATGACCAAGGCCGTCACGGCGGCCCTGGTCGGCATGGCTATCAAGGACGGCAAGCTGTCGTTCCACCAGAAGCATTTGTTTCCGCAATGGGCGGGCGGCGCCCGCGCGGAGATCTCGATCGCCGATCTCTTGGCCATGACCGGCGGACTGAAATGGAACGAAGATCAGGGGCGGCTCACTGATCCCGGGCGCATGGAATATCTGGTGAGGGATGCGGCGGCTTTCGCGCGCGATCGTGAACTCGCCGCCCCGCCGGGCACGAGATTCAACTATGCCAGCGGCGAATCCGTCCTGCTGACGCGGCTGTGGCAGAACGCGGTTGGCGAGGCGGCTCCGTCTTTCCCGCGCGAGCGTCTGTTCAACCCCTTGGGCATGACCAGCGCCGTGATCGAAGCCGATGAGGCCGGCACGTTTCTCGGCGAAGCCTTCCTCTATGCCACCGCGCACGATTGGGCGCGGTTCGGCGAATTCTTGCGATTGGGCGGCGAATGGAACGGCCGGCAGCTTCTGCCGGCGGGCTTCGTCGACTATATGCGCTCGCCTGTCGCGGTCTCCGATGAGGGCCACGGCCCGGTCTACGGTCGTGGACAGCTTTGGCTGGCCAAAGGCCAGGGGTTCGATCTCCCCGTCGACACCTTCATGATGCAAGGGCATCTCCGCCAGGTGATAGCGATCATTCCCTCGCGCAAACTGGTGATCCTGCGCATGGGAATGACGCGGGAAGATATCGGTTTCAGCAACGCGGGACTGCTGCGCGCAATCGTGGCGGCGTTCCCGGTTCAGCCCTGACCGCGGCTGCTAATTCGCTCCTGGATGGTCGACAGGCGCTCTGACGGCACCTCATTCCACTTTTTACCGCATCGATGGCGCAACCATGTCGGCATGGACTGGTCTCGATCGTCCTTGGGGGACACTTCCTTGACGTGCTGGACATGGACCCCGCACATTTGAAGTGATCTCGTCACCTCGAGCCGTCACAATCGAACTGGAGCAATACCCATGAGGATCACCGTCGAAACCAGCGTCGCAGCCCCCATCGATCAGGTCTGGCGTGCCTATACGACGCCTGCCGACATCGTGAAGTGGAACGCCGCGTCGGACGAATGGCATACGACCAAGGCGACGGTCGACCTGCGCGAGGGCGGCGTGTTCTCGTCGCGCATGGAAGCCAAGGACGGCAGCATGGGTTTTGACTTCGCCGGCACCTACACGACGATCGTCGAGCACAAGCTGATCGAATATGCGTTCGGCGACCGCAAGGCCGAGGTCGAGTTCGTGCCCGGGGCGAAGGGCGTCGTCGTCCGCGTCGTGTTCGATGGCGAGCAGACGCATTCGGTCGAGCAGCAGCAAAGCGGCTGGCAGGCAATCCTCGACAGTTTTGCGCGATACGTCGAAGCGAAGAAGAAGAATTCGTAAGGGCGCGTAGCGGGCGCGACGGAGGCGGAGCCGAATGCTCCTCCTTCCCCGCCGGCGAGCGCCGCCAACGTCTGCCAGGGCCAATGGCCGACCTGTTTGGGTGTCGGCGGATCATTCTGGCAGTCCAGATGCGCGGAGGGCCTTACCTAGTTTCGATGCCAATTCAGGCGCACAATCCACGCCGGCGAGTTGTCCGCTGATGCGAAAGCCGGGCTGCAATTCCAGCACGCAAGCTGCCGCGGCCCTCGCCTCTTCCATACGTCCGAGCGCGGCAAGCGATGCGGCGAGTTGCACCCAGGTGATGCTGTGAGCGGGATTGGCGAGGTTGGATTTGTAAGCGGCGCTGGCTGCCTCGGCGTAGTGATCGCGATTGAAATGACCGAGCGCCTGGGCGTCGTAAGCCGCAAATGCCCAAGGATCGAACGGACTCAAGCGCATGCCGCGCTCGCTCCAATCGATCGCACGCTCCGCTTCGCCCGCCCATCCGGCGACGACGCTGCCGAGGATCCAGGCAAGCGCGGTCGATGGACTTAAGGCAAGCGCCGCTTCGAAGGCAGCGAAAGCTGCCTGGCGGTCGTGCGCGTCCATGCCGAGCGAGAACCCGGCATAGGTAAGCGCCAGCGCATCGTCGCGACCATGCTCGATTGCAAGACGCGCGTGCCGCACCGATGCGAGGCGGTCCTCTTCCTTGAGCCCGGCGCGCAGAAAGCGGTTATGATGGCACATCGCGGCCAGTCCATGGGCGAGGCCGTAGGTGGGTTCGAGACCAAGCGCGCGCGAAAGTTGCGTCAGAGCGGCCGTAGCGCGTTCGGGCATACCGGAATCAACATCCGGTTGCGCACGCAGTACAAGCTCGTAGGCATCGAGACTGTCAGGCCGCTTGCGGCGGATGCGCTCAACCTCGGCGCGGCGCAGGCTCGGCTCGATGGCGCCGACGACGGCGAGAGCGATTTCGTCCTGCAGGGCGAACAAGTCGCCCACGGTGCGGTCGTAGCGTTCGGCCCAGATCTGCGCACCACTTGTGGCGTCGGCGAGATGCGCGTTGATACGGACGCGATCGTCGGCGCGGCGCACGCTGCCCTGCAGGACATAACGCACCCCGAGGTCGCGGCCGACTTGCTCCACGCCGGCGATACGATCACGCCAAACGGAGCTCGAGTTGCGGGCGATTACGAATAGCCACCTGATGCGCGACAGTCCGGTGATGATGTCGTCGACCATGCCGTCGGCAAACCAGGCGGCTTCGCCCGATTGCTCGAACGGCAGCACCGCAATCGAAGGCTTTTCTGGTACAGAAAGCGCGGCCGGTCGAGCGGCGTCGGCCGCATTCGCTTCGACGCGCGTCACCGGCGGGCCAATATAGCGATAGCCGCGACGTGGTAGGGTCTCGATCCAGCCTCCGCCACCTGGCTCGAGTGCGCGGCGAAGCGCCGCAATCTGCACAGTGAGATTGCTATCCTCGACGATGAGCCCGGGCCACGCGGCATCGATCAGCGCGTCCTTGCTGACTGGCACTGCGGCGCGCTCCAGCAGAAGGCGCAGCAGCGCTGTGCCGCGCTGACCAAGCAAGCTTGGGACACCCTCGCAAAGCAGCGCGCCGGTCTCGGCATCGAGGGAAAAGGAGCCGAATCTGTAGGTTGCTGGCGCGGGTTGCTCGGTCATTTCGGTGACATTTTGCAACAGTTTCGGAGATGTTTCACGACCTTTGGATGGTTCACCGGCAGATTCAAGCTCCTAGACCACCAATCGGGAGAGTCATCATGAACCGACAGCCGATCATCCGACGCCCCGGGGAAGGCAAATCCGTCAAACTGGCCGGCCAGCCGATGGGATTTCTGGTCACCGGCAGCGATACCCGGCACACCTCGATGTTCGAGTGGACAGTCCCGCCCGGCTTCTCCACCGGGCTGCATGTCCACCGGGTGCAGGAAGAGACGTTCTATGTACTGGAGGGCGAGTGCGACTGGCAGGTCGGCGACGAACACGTGCGCGCGACTCCTGGCACTTATCTCTTCTTGCCGCCGGGCGTGCCACATAACATCGCCAACGCGTCCGATACCATCGCGCGCGTGCTCATGACAGTGTCTCCGCCCGGCCACGAGCGCTATTTCGAGGAACTCTCCGAGACGGTGGCGCGAGGCGGTGCGGATCCAACGACAATCGCGGAGTTGCGGGCTCGCTATGACACGGATCAGCTATCGGAGCTCAAAAGCAAGGCGACCTCCACCCCAAAGGCCTGAAAACGCAATTGCTGTCGACTCCCGAAATGTCTCGTTTGGGTCAGAGGACTTGAAAGCGACGACTCGAATTGCCGCCTCAGTCCTCAGACCTCAGACCTCAGACCTCAGACCTCAGACCTCAGACCTCAGACCTCAGACCGGGGCTGAGGACCGAGTTACCGGGCCTCGGCGATCCTCGGTCCGGATGACAGCATCTGCGCGTTCGTTGCCGAGGGCCGGTTCGACGGCGATGCCGGGTCCGGCGATCGGAATGCGGCGTCGGGTGGCGCTCCCTGGGATGGACGGCGGGCAGCGGCTGCCGGAAGCACGATCACTTTCGCTCCGACTTTCACCCGCTCATAAAGGTCCGTGACGTCCTCGTTGGTCAGCCGGATACAGCCGGACGAAACCCGCTTCCCGATCGTATCGGGCTTGTTGGTGCCGTGTATTCTATAGTCGGTCTCGCCGAGATACATCGCCCGGGCGCCGAGCGGGTTGGTGGGACCGCCCGCCATGAACCGTGGCAGATAGGGCTGACGCACGAGCATGTCGGCAGGCGGACGCCAATCCGGCCATTCTGTTTTGCGGGCCACCGTCTGCTCACCGGACCATGTGAACCCTTCGCGACCAACGCCAATGCCGTAACGCATCGCCTGCGCGTCGTTCAGAACGAAATAGAGGAATGTGTTTTTGGTATCGATGATCACGGTGCCTGGAGCCTGATGGCTCGCGTAGTCAACCACCTGCCGGACAAATGCTCCGGGACCGTCAGCGGCTTTTGGTGGTTCGACCAGCGGCGCCGGAGCCGAAATCGGAGCCGGAGCTGGCGCTGATGCATGAACTGGAGTTGCCACGTAAACCGGAGATGACGAGGCCTGGGCCTCGTGCACGGACAGCCTCCGCATCGGCTGAACGGCCGCCGGGCGAGACAGCAAACCGTATCCCAATGTGGCGACGGCCACGACGCCAATCGCAACTCTCGCGACCATCGGGAGTGCGAATGTCGCCGCCTTTCCACGTTTGGTCCGCTTACCCATATCTTTCCCCGGATCACATTGCCCGGAAGAGGTACCCAGCAAATTTTAAGAAACCTCGAAGCGATTCCCACTCAGACCGGAACCGTTAAACGTCGTTAACGCCAACTCTTGTTCGGCAACATGAAGGTTGGGAGTTCCACGCGATATCGCCCGCGCGGAGCGGACACGCTGCGCTGCTTCGCGAACGGCTTCGGGGCCAGAAGCGAACGTCGATTGTCGAACCTGCCGAAAGATTCAATCAGCAGCCCCGGCAGATGCCGCTGATCTTCCGATCCACACTGGCATCCTCCTGATCCCGGAGATCCTGCATTCCCGTGGTCGTCGCGGGAACGTCGGCCGCATGCGGCTGGCGGTGGCCGATCGGAGCCGTCCAGGGTCTTGTAGTCGTTTCCCTTCCAGCCACCGACGGATGGAAGGATTGCGCCGACGCGGCGTCGATCGTCGAGACGAGTGCGAGCGCAACCAACAGCTTCGAGGTGATCATCGCGGCCTCCAAATGCCATCCCGCGCGAGATGCGCGGTTCTGACATTCAGATTTGCAACGAGGACCTGTTATTCCTCCCCATAGCGGAGGGAGGGCAATCGCATATGGGAGCGATTCCCCCCGTAGCCATCCTTCGAGACGCCCGCCGTTGGCGGGCCCTCAGGATGAGGACCGAGTGTGCGGCCGTCGTTTCGACCAACTCCAATGCCACTTAGCCTCATCCTGAGGAGACCGCGAAGCGGTCGTCTCGAAGGACGAGGCGCGCGCTGCGATCGCGCAAACTGCCATATGCGATTGCCCTAATAGCGGAGGCGTGATGCCGCGGTCGCGAAGCGTTTTCGAACGACGCCTCGTCAGACCGGCGCTTTCCTGCCGATCAGGCCGAACGCGATCATGACGAGGCTGATGCCGCCGACGGCGCCGGCGACCTCGCCGACCGTCCGCATCAGCGCCGCAGGATCATCGGACCACAGCGTCATGTCGCGCATCGACAGGAAGAACAGCGCAGCCAGCACCAGCAGCACCGTGCCCACCGCAACCAATCGCCAGTTTCGTTGTCGCATGCGAGATGCTCCCCCGCATCGCCCGTGAGCGGGCGAGGCCGTTTACTGTCCACGGGGATAGTGTCGTCCATTCGCGTTCCGGTTCAACGGAGCACTATTTCCCGCGATATCGAAGAGCCTCGACCAGCACCGAAAAGGCGGAGGAAGGCTGCCGCCGGCTGGGATAGTAGAGGTGATAGCCCGAGAATGGCGGACACCAATCCGAAAGCACCCGGATGAGCTGGCCCTTGGAAACGTGCTGCTGCACGTGACCCTCCGTAAGATAGGCAAGGCCCAGGCCCTTGAGGGCCCCGTCGAGGAGAAGGCCAGCGCTGTTGAACACCAACTGTCCCTCCACGCGCACCTTGAGCTCGCGCCCGTTCTTCTCGAACTCCCACGCGTACAGGCTGCCGCCATGAGTCGGCAGGCGGAGGTTGAGGCAGTTGTGGTGCGTCAGATCCTGCGGCGTCTTCGGCCGTTTGCGTTCGGCGAAGTAGGAAGGCGAACCAACCACGGCCATCCGGAGGTCTGGGCTGACCCGCACGGCTATCATGTCCTTGGCGACAAGCTCACCCGGTCGGATGCCGGCATCGACCTGCTGCGCCACGATGTTGGTGAGCCCGTAGTCGATGACGATCTCGACATGGATGTCGGGGTATTTCGGCAGGATCTTGCCGAGGGCAGGCAACAGGATCGCGGCGGCTGCGTACTCCGTCGCCGTCAGGCGAACGGTCCCCGCCGGCTTCTCGCGAAGTTCGCTGAGCGCGGCGAGATCGGCATCCATCTCGCTGAACTTGGGCCCAATGCTGAGGAACAGCCGTTCTCCAGCTTGAGTTGGGGTGACGCTGCGCGTCGTCCGGTTCAAAAGCCGGATGCCGATCCGCTCCTCCAGATTGCGGATGATCTGGCTGAGGGCAGACTGCGTCATGCCGAGTTTCGCGGCGGCACGGGTGAAATTGCGCTCCCGCGCCACGGCAAGGAACGCCAGCAGGTCGCTCGCGTCTTCTCGTTGCATTGATAAGTGGTCCTAATGACTGCATTCAAAATCTATCACCTAATCATGGGCGAACGGAAGGCTTAGGTTCAGACCAGCCGTCCGGCGGCACCGCCGTCTCAAGCAAGAAGGCAAGAGCCGATGACTGAAGCCGTCAAAGATCCCATCAGGCAGGAGCTGTAATCTCCGCATGTCCGCAACAACCATGCAGGAACCCGTCGCGGCCCCGCGCGTCGTAGCCACGCTGCTACCGATCATGGGGGTGGTCTTCGTTGCCTTTCTCGTCATCGGCATCGCGATGCCGGTTCTTCCGCTTCATGTGCACGATGGATTGGGGTTCGGCACCTTCGTCGTCGGCCTCGTCGCCGGCAGTCAGTTCGTGGCTTCGCTGATTTCCCGACCGTGGGCGGGCCACTATTCGGATGGAAGCGGAGCCAAGCGCGCGGTGGTCGTCGGCCTGCTCGCGGCCGCGGCTTCCGGGGTGCTCTATCTGACGTCGCTTGGCTTTGGCGATGCGCCGCTGAAATCGGTCGCGATTCTCCTGCTGGGGCGGGCGTTGCTCGGTGCCGCGGAGAGCTTCATCATCACGGCCGCCGTGAGCTGGGGGCTGGCGCTTGTCGATGTCGGGAGCTCGGGCAAGGTCATCGCCTGGGTGGGCTCCGCAATGTTCGCGGCCTTCGCCATCGGCGCACCAGCGGGGTCCGCTCTCTACGCCGCCTACGGCTTTCCTGCGATCGCGGTCGCCACCGCCGCGGCTCCACTGTTGACGCTGCTGCTCGTCGCGCCCGTTCCGACGGTTTCACCGGTGCAGCACGCCCGTGTCTCGTTCGCCGAAGTGATCGGCGCCGTGTGGGTACCGGGTCTCGGCTCGGCTCTCGGCAGTGTCGGCTTCGGTGCGGTGACCACGTTCGTGGCCCTGCTGTTCGCGAGCCGGGGATGGGACAACGGATGGCTCGCCTACACCGCCTACGCCGTCGCCTTCATTCTGGCGCGGATATTCTTCAGCCATGTCGCCGATGCGATCGGCGGCGCAAAGGTCGCGCTGGTCTGCGCGGTGATCGAAGCCGCCGGCCAGGCCTTGATCTGGCTTGCCGTTCGACCCGAGATGGCCCTGGCGGGCGCCGCGCTCACCGGCTTCGGCTTCTCGCTGGTCTATCCCGGCTTCGGCGTCGAAGCGGTGCGGCGGGTACCGGCGCAGAGCCGCGGCCTTGCCATGGGAGCCTACACCGCCTTTCTCGACCTCGCGCAGGGAGTCGCGAGCCCTGCGCTTGGGTTGATCGCGGTCGGCGCGAGGCTGAACGTCGTGTTTCTCGCCAGCGCCGTGACCGTCCTCGGTGCTGCGCTCGTCGCGTCATGGCTGATGGCGCATCCCGCGACGACCGAAGGAAGCCCGCGATGAGAGTGTTCGCCGCGACCATATTTTCGTTCTGTCTGATCGTGGGCGGCGCTGCCGCCGCGGAACAGGCATCCCCCAAAGGAGCTAGTCACATGCCGACATCAGAAGACATCCGGGCCGTCGCGCCCGCGCTGGAGCAGTATGCGCAGCAATTCGTTCTGGGCGATCTCTGGAAGCGCTCCGGTCTTTCGCCGCGGGACCGCAGCATCGTCACGCTGGCTGCGCTCATCGCCCGCGATCAGACGGTCGAACTGCCGTTCTATCTCGGTCTTGCGCTGGACAGCGGCGTGAAGCCGGCGGAGATCTCCGAGATCATCACGCACCTCGCGTTCTACACCGGCTGGGCGAACGCGATGGACGCGATCCCGGCGGCGAAGGACGTCTTCAACAGCCGCAACATCGGGACCGATCAGCTCCCGCCGGCATCGGGACCGCGGCTACCCCTCGACGAGGCCGCCGAGAAGCAACGCGCGACCCGCGTCGGAGAGCAGTTCGGCGAGATCACGCCAAGCCTCGTCAAGTACACGACGGACGTGCTGTTCCGGGATCTCTGGCTGCGACCGGGCCTTGCTCCGCGTGACCGCAGCCTCGTCACCGTGAGCGCTCTCGTTGCAACCGGACAAGTCGCCCAGATCACCTATCACCTGAACCGTGCGATGGACAACGGATTGACCAGGGAGGAGGCCGGCGAGGTAGTTGGCCATCTCGCCTTCTATGCGGGCTGGCCCAACGCCTTCTCGGCGGCGCCGGTTGTCAAGGACGTCATCGAAAAGCGCCCGCGCTAAGGCAGCAGGGCAATCCCCGCGATGAACCGGGGAACATGATGATCACGCGCAGAGGCGTGCTCGTCGGCGGCGGCGCCGCCGCTACGATCGGAGTTCACCGGACGCGGGCGCTCGCGTCCGAAACACCAAAGGAGTTTTCCATGGACATCGATATCAAGAGAAACGGATCCCGGCCTTCTCAGAAGGGCCCGCAGGACTGGTTCACCGGAACGGTGCGGGTCGATCCGCTGTTTCAGGCGCCGGATCCCGCCCGCGTCGGCGCCGGACAGGTCACCTTCGAACCCGGTGCCCGGACCGCATGGCACACGCATCCGCTCGGGCAGACGCTGATCGTCACCGCCGGGCTCGGTTGGGTGCAGCGTGAAGGCGGTCAGGTCGAGGAAATCCGGCCCGGCGACGTCGTGTGGTTTCCGCCGGGACTCAAGCATTGGCATGGCGCGTCGCCCACGACCGCGATGACGCACATCGCGATACAGGAATCCATCGGCGGCAAGAACGTCGATTGGCTCGATAAGGTCAGCGACGAGCAATACCGCAAGTGAGTCGATAGCCTGACGCGATGTGACGCCGCTGATGTAGCTGGCGCTGCGCAGGAGGTAACGATGAACACAAGGCTGGGCCGAACGGACGCCATCGTGCTCGGCGCGAAGACGAAGTGAGCGGCCATCATTGCCGGATCTGTGACAGCGACTTGCGCATCACACGAGAGTTGTGCCAGGCAGTCATTTCGCTATCGGAGGGTCAGCCGGGCCACCCCAAGCGCCAGATTGACACCAACCTGGCCTTCGACCGACAGTGGCTGCAGCGAAATCGTGCGATGGGATCCGCCGACGAGTACGTTGGCGCCGAGGCCAATACCTAACGACGCATTGCCGCTGGCGCCCACATAGGTTCCTCTCAGCGTCCCGCGCCCGACATGCGAGGTCGGTGCGAACACCCCCCAGAACAATCGTCCCCCGCCGGTGACCCCGACATCGAGGCCAAGCCGGCTCATCGTGCCGCTATAATCATAGTGGCGGCCCGTTGCGTTCGACCTGAAAACGCACCGCAAGTTCTGCCGCGAGCCGAGCACCAAACCCACTCTGGGACCGGTATCGCAAGTTAACCCCCCGACGCGAACAGGTTGTGCTTGCGCGAACGCAGGTCCTGCGAGAGCGACCATGCAACATGAAATGAATGAAAGGCAGATTTTCGACATTGGTCTCTTCCTGTGCGCGGCGGGTTCGAGCAACTCAGCGGCAATATCGGTGCGACACGCGATGAGACCTTCCATTGCGCGAACGATACCAGCAACTACCGTTCCTCCAATAATAACTGTGCCAATGGTGACGCCGGTGGGCACCGGCAACAGCACCCGCGGCAGCTCCTATGGCAGCGCCGCGACGTCCGCCAACGGCACCTCCGATAACCGCACCCCGCAATGCACTCTGGGCGTAGGATTCGGTGGAAGGCAGTATTCCAGCTAGTGAGATCAGAATTAACAACAGCGAAAGTTTTCGCATCTCGACCCTCTTGTCGTTCGTACGGGTCGGCATCCTAGACAACGCCGTTCAGGGGGATAATCAGGTCAATCTGGTGCTGCCGCTCAGGTAAACTACCGAGGCGATAACAGTCCACGCCAGCGGCTGCGGGCCGACGGCCACACACCCGGCGATGATGGCATCATGCAGGTGTTTTGCCCGACGAGTCCTGCCCCGCTTCAGCTGCCAGATCAACGAAGGCGCACGGACGGTGTCCTACAGTCCGAAACCTCTGCTGATGTCCCGCATGAGCCGGAGCGCGGCCTCGGTATTGCGACCGTAGAAGAGCGCTCGATCAAGCTGGGAAAAGATGCCCATTCCGAATAGCGCTATGGCAATGCCTCTAAGCATGGTTGTGGACCGGGTTTGAACGATGCTGTGAAAGTTCATAACGGCCCCAGCCGCAGGATGGGGGCCACAGCCGGGGCCGGCATTCCCATTCCAATGTGCCGCAATCGGCGGTGGGCGGCACTCATCAAGTTAGGCACACAGACGCTAACAAACCATTTTGTTTCGCAGTCACTCCGCGAGGGTCGCGGCCGGTTGTGTGATACTGCGCGCTCCAGGAAGCGGTGAGCAAACTGAGCAGTGGTCGAAATGATCGAGCGCCGCATCATTGGCCAAATGCTCCCAATACTCGGCTTCGGCGAGCAGTTTCCAACTTCGATCAGGATGACGCGCGGCTGTCTGACGGCACAACACTGCCATCGCGCGCAGGCGACCCGCAGTAACCATGTACTCCTCCCATTATTTATTCTTGTTGATTGCAGCCTATTTTCTTTTTTTGCGTCGGAGTCATTACGATTATGACGCTGAACTAATTTTCAGCCACGAAGAGCGCTTCGACTTCGTTACACCTTCAAATCGCGTTTCGTGCACAACTGGTGCAATTGCAAAGGCTGTACCGACGTGCTTCCCCGTACATCTACGGGCGTTGAGCATTCATCGTCGCCGGCATCTACTTCCGATTGTTTCTATGACGCTCAAATTATCAGGCGAGCGCTCGTGAGCGCTAAAGCCATGATGGCGACGATCCGCTAGAACCAACTGGAATTGTGCGGCGTGCAACCGCCGACTTCATTCAGCTTATGAAGCGATCATCGAGCAGTTGGTTGAACGGCTCAGCGAGCTCGAGCTTGGCTTGGTCGCCCGCCGCGCGGCGTGCATCATCCTCGGCTGCACCGAGATCACGATGCTGGGTGCTGCCGACACCTCGGTCGAGACATTCGACACGACGGCCATTCATGCGGAGACCGCGGCGGATTTTGCGATTGGATAGGCCACGTCACTCTGGAACGCCTGCTTTGCGGAGGCCGTCGATATACGACCGAAGTCCCAATAGCTCGCCGGGCGCTACACGTTTGGAAATGCGAAAGTCGGGGTCGAGTTCGAGCAGACTGGCCACTGCCTGCCTTGCCTCTACTTCGCGCTCCCGATGAGCTAGTGCTGACGCAAGGCAGCGATAAGTGAAAGGAAAAAGTGGGTTCTGGCGGGCGGCCTTCTTCGCTGCAGAGATCGCCTCATCGAAGCGACCAAGCCCGATCAGCGCCATGCTCATTCCAGCAAACGTTGCGAAGAGCAACGGGTCGAATGGGCTTAATCGAATGCGGCGCCCAAAGCTGCGGATTGCCTCTTCGGGCTGCCCCGCTGTCAGGTGAGTCCAACCTCGCTCTTCCCATGCGCGGAATGAATTCGGGTTTAATGCGACCGCACGGTCGGCCATCTCTACTGCCGTATCGAAATCGGCAGAAAAGGAAGCCGTTGCGCGGCCAAGCATGCTCAGTGCCAAGGTCGCGTTCCCGTCGATATTGAGCGCGAACCGCAGAAGCCGAAATCCTTCTGCAATTTCCGACTTCGGATCCGCTGCCCATCCCTGGCGCACATTTCGGATATGACATTCGGCCGCAAGGGTAGCGGCAAAGCCGTACCGAGGGTCGATCTCCAATGCACGAGAGGCAAGCCGAAGGCTCTCGTCGGATCCGCCCCGGGTCCATGACTGGAGGTGTTGTGCTCGAAGACAAAGATCATAGGCACTGAGATTGTTTGGCCGACGCGCAGCCAAGTCTATTTCGGTTTGAAGCAATCTCGGCTGAATGGCGGAGACAACATTGACCGCTACCTCGTCCTGCAGCGCAAAAACATCGATCAGATCACCTTCAAATCGATCAGCCCAAAGGTTCGCGCCAGTCATGGCATCAATCAATTGACCGGTAACGCGGACTTTTCCTGCAGCTTTGCGCACACTTCCTTCCAGGACGTAACGAACACCGAGCTCGCGCCCGACGAGTTTGATATCGACGGCCCTGCCCTTGTAAGTAAAGCTGGAATTGCGCGCGATCACGAACAGAGATTTGAACCGCGACAAGGCGGTGATGATCTCGTCCACCATGCCATCCGCAAAATAGTCTTGCTCCGGATCACCGCTCAGATTGGCGAAGGGGAGAACCGCGATCGAGGGCTTGTTGGGGAGCGTGAGCGCCGGCATTATCGAGTTGTCGGTGGTTTCAGCGTCTGCGGGCCCCTGCGCCTCCACCACCGGCGCGACGAAGCGGAAGCCTTTGCGCGGCAATGTTTTGATCAGGCGCTGATCCTCGCCTGTATCTCCGATCACGCTCCGAGCGACATTCAGGCGGGTCGTCAGCGCTGCATCGGACACGCTCCGCCCGTTCCAGATAGCGTCGATGAGATCGCCTTTGCTGACGACGCGCTCCCTGTTGCGGATCAGGTAATCGAGCAGGTCGAATACCTGTGGCGCGACGGAGACGACGTTGGCCCCGCGATGCAGCTCGCGCCGGACCGTGTCGAATGCAAAGTCGTCGAACAGATAGCGCAAGCTGCGAATCCTTCAGTCGCCCCGATTTGCCGGGCTTTGGCGCCGCCTGAAGTGTGAAGAATAAGCCCCGGGTGAGGAAAATGTAAGCCACCAGTTAAGCGCGCTGGAGGATCTTGCGTCAGCTTGGTGTGACGAAACGTCCAGACAGGACACGCCGCAATGAGCACCATCAACGAGATCACCGAGCCCCGATCCGCAAGCGCAAAGCGACAGGTCTATAGTCCTCTCGAAACATATTGGATTGCATTTCAAGAGTGGCGCAAACGCGAAAAGGTGCGCGCCCGGCTGTGGCAACTGACGGACAGCGAGCTTGCGGACATCGGTATCACGCGCGGTGAGATCGATTACGTTGCATCGCACCGGGATATGGACCCGTGAATGATCCGATCCGCCGCAGGAACGTCGCGAAAACCTTTTGGCGACCCGTGATCTAGTTCACCTGCTGTGCCTCTGCGTGTGGCGTAGAAGGATGTTCATGGCAATGATCAACATATGGAGTTCGATCATGCCCATCATATTTGACGTGCTTTACCGCGAATTTCTCCGTGCGCGCCTCGCCGAGATGCGGAAGCAGCTCCTGCTGTGGCCTGGTACCGCTGTAGTTCCCGAGGAGAATTGCGAGGCCGGCCACCCCGACAAAGCTCCTGAGTCCCCGCGGGACTGGGACAGTCACGCGGACAGAAAGCATTCTTGAGATTGGCGAAGTAAAACCAAAAACCGCTTCATTTGGTTTGGGCGCCGCCGATCACACACGCTGCGATGATGCCATCATGCCAGTGTTTTGCCCGTCGCGTCAAATCTATTTCGTAAAAATCGAAAAAATACTGCCGACAATGCGCCTGCTACTGTGCATGGGGTTGTTTTCGCGTTTTTTGTTTGAGGCGAGACCAGCGCGGCGAGAGGAGCGCCGGCCGCGGGCTGTGGACCCGCCTCAGCTATCGACCTTCAGCGCGGCAATGAAGGCTTCCTGCGGGATGTCGACCTTGCCGAACTGCCGCATCTTCTTCTTGCCTTCCTTCTGCTTCTCCAGAAGTTTTCGCTTACGCGTGATGTCGCCGCCGTAGCACTTTGCGGTGACGTCCTTGCGCAGCGCGCGCACCGTCTCGCGCGCGATCACCTTGCCGCCGATCGCCGCCTGGATCGGGATCTGGAACATGTGCGGCGGAATCAGCTCCTTCATTTTCTCGACCATGGCGCGGCCGCGCCCCTCGGCGCGGGTGCGGTGGACCAGCATGGAGAGCGCATCGACCGGCTCGTTGTTGACCAGGATCTGCATCTTCACCAGATCCGCCGGCTTGTAGTCGGTGAGATGATAGTCGAACGAGGCGTAGCCCTTGGAGACCGACTTCAGGCGGTCGTAGAAGTCGAACACGACCTCGTTGAGCGGCAGATCGTATTTCACCATGGCGCGGGAGCCGACGTAAGTCAGCTCCTTCTGCGCGCCGCGGCGGTCCTGGCACAGCTTCAACACACTGCCGAGATATTCGTCGGGGGTGAGGATCGTGGCCTCGATCCAGGGCTCCTGGATCTCCGCGATCTTGACCACGTCAGGCATGTCGATGGGATTGTGAATCTCGATCTCGGAGCCGTCGTTGAGCTTCATCTTGTAGATGACGCTCGGTGCGGTCGCGATCAGGTTGAGATCGAACTCGCGCGACAGCCGCTCCTGGATGATCTCGAGATGCAACAGCCCGAGGAAGCCGCAGCGGAAGCCGAAGCCGAGTGCGGCGGAGGTTTCCATTTCGAACGAGAAGCTGGCGTCGTTGAGGCGCAGCTTGCCCATCGCGGCGCGCAGCGTCTCGAAGTCGTCGGCGTCGACCGGGAACAGGCCGCAGAACACCACGGGGATCGCCGGCTTGAAGCCTGGCAGCATCTCCGTGACGGGCTTCCTGTCGTCGGTGATGGTGTCGCCGACGCGGGTGTCGGCAACTTCCTTGATCGCGGCGGTGATGAAGCCGATCTCGCCGGGGCCGAGCTCGTCGACCTGCTGCATCTTCGGCGTGAAGAAGCCGACGCGCTCGATGTCATAGGCCGCACCCGTGCCCATCATGCGGACGCGGCTGCCCTTCTTCATGACTCCGTCGACGACGCGGATCAGCACGACGACGCCGAGATAGACGTCGTACCAGCTGTCGACCAGCAGCGCCTTCAAGGTCGCGTCGCGATCGCCCTTCGGTGGCGGCAGGCGGGTGACGATGGCCTCCAGCACGTCGGGAATACCGATGCCGGTCTTGGCCGAGATCATCACGGCGTCCGACGCATCGATGCCGATGACGTCCTCGATCTGCTGCTTGACCTTCTCGGGCTCCGCGGCCGGAAGGTCGACCTTGTTCAGGACCGGAACGATCTCGTGATTGTTGTCGAGCGCCTGGTAGACGTTGGCGAGCGTCTGCGCTTCGACGCCCTGGCTGGCGTCGACCACCAGCAGGGAACCTTCGCATGCCGCCAGCGACCGCGAGACTTCGTAGGCGAAGTCGACATGGCCTGGCGTGTCCATCAGGTTGAAGATGTAATCCTTGCCGTCCTTGGCGCGGTAGGTGAGCCGGACCGTCTGCGCCTTGATGGTGATACCGCGCTCGCGCTCGATGTCCATGGAATCGAGCACCTGCTCCTTGCCGGCCATTTCGCGGTCGGAGAGGCCGCCGGTCATCTGGATCAGGCGGTCGGCCAGCGTCGATTTGCCATGGTCGATATGGGCGACGATGGAGAAATTGCGGATGTTGGAAATGGGGACGGTCGTCATGGGCGCGGGATACCACTCACATCCCCGTGCGGCAACCATATTGCTGTATTTTCAGGGCCTTTCTTCACGCCAAGCTGATTCCACGGGAGCCGAAAACGCGCTACGCAACGGCGATGTCAACGACCTCGATCCCCTCCGCCCGGGCGCGCGGGAAGACCCGCCTCAGCTTTGACCGTTTTCGGGCCTGGCTGGTTGCCTGCGCGACCCACCCCTCAGCCCGGCTTTGGCTGGTGATCCAGTTCGCCATCCTGCATGCGGTGATCTGGACCTTCATCCTGATCAATCTCAAGGCGGCGCAGGACGTTCACATGGACGTCGCAGAAGCCTGGGGCTGGGGCCAGAAATTCCTGTGGGGCTACGGCAAACATCCGCCGCTGTCGGGCTGGGTCGCCGGGCTCTGGTTCATGACGTTTCCGGCGACGGATTGGGCGACCTATGCGCTTGCGATGGCGACGGTGAGCGTCGGCATGGTGATCTGCTGGCTGGTCGCGTTGCGCGTGGTCGACCCGCGGCGCGCATTCCTCGTCGTGGTGATGGTCGCGCTCTATCCGGTCTTCAATTTCAAGGGCTTCAAGTACAACCCCGATCTGCTTCAGCTCGTCACCTTGCCGCTCGTCGTGCTCGCTTATCTCAACGCGTTCGAGAAGCGGAGCTGGCAGTCCGGAATCTGGCTTGGACTCGCCGGCGCGCTGGCGCTGATGACCAAATACTGGGTGCTGACCATGATTGGCGCCATTGGCCTCGCCGCGTTGATCCATCCGGAACGCGTGAAGTTCCTGTTGTCGCCGGCACCCTGGGTCGCCATCGCGACGATGGTGGTGGCGATGATCCCGCACATCATCTGGCTTGCGGATGCGCATTTCGTGCCGCTGACCTATGCCGGCGACACCTACAGCATCGAGGATGCCGGCGAGGTACGTCAGCTCGTGTTCGGCTATGTCCTGCACAATGCCGCGCTGCTGGCGCTTCCGGTGGCGCTCGCCGCGCTCGCGATGGCGCTGGTGCCGCCTTGGCTGACGCTGCTTGTGCGCGCGCCGCTGCGCATCGTGACGCGGGCCTGGGCGCGCGGCGCCAACGCGAGCGTCGATCTTTCGCAGGCCCTGAATATCTGGATCATCCAGATCATCGTCGCGGCCGGGCCGCTGCTCGGCGCGCTTGCCTTCAGCATCTACATCAAGACCGATTGGGGAATCTCGCTGTTCTTCCTGGTGCCGCTCGCACTGGTCGCGATCCCGGCGCTGAGGATTCAGAGTGCCGTGCTGTTCAATATCACCGCGATCTGGCTCGTGCTCAGCGTTGCGACGCTGATTGCCTCGCCCTGGATCGCTGCGCGCGAGATGGCGGTGAATTCGGACAACACGGCGACCTATGGCGCGCGTTCGGAGCTCGCGCGCGAACTGACGCAAGCCTGGCATTCGCGCTTCGCCTCGCGCTGGGCGATCGTCGCCGGCACCATGGAATCGATCCAGCCAATGGTGTTCTACAGCCCCGATCATCCGGCTGCGTTCACACCGAACGAGGCTTGGGGCTCCGGGCTGACATCACTCGAAGATGTGAAGAAATACGGCTTCATCGGCGTGTTCGACCCGACCGACGGCCGCCTGCCCGCTTTCGAAAAATGGGTGTCCGAGATCGCGCCGAACGCCGAGCGCATGGTGATGACGACGCGCCGCTTCACCCACGGCAAAGCCGGCCCGTCGATGACCTGGAACATCTACATCGCTCCGCCGGCGAAGTGACCGGGGAGCCTAAACCCCTTCCTCGTTGAACTTGCTTTCAACGAGCTCGGCAATCGCCGCAAGCGCGGCTTCGGCGTCTGCACCGGCGGCCGCGACAGTGATTGTCGTGCCCGGTCCTGCCGCGAGCATCATCAGGCCCATGATCGAGGTGCCGCCGACGGTCTCACCGCCGCGCGTCACCCACACCTGCGCGTTGAAGCGCTCGACCGCCTGGACGAATTTTGCGGAGGCGCGGGCATGCAGGCCGCGTTTGTTGATGATCAGGAGCTCTTTGGAGATCGCGCCCGCGGGCACGCCTGTCCCCGCTTGTGGCGCGTCGTCGCTCATTTGCCGGCGAGTACCCGGCTGGCGATGGTGACGTATTTGCGACCAGCTTCCTGGGCCATCGCGATCGCGTCGGGAAGCGGACGCTCCTCGCGCACCTTGGCGAGCTTCACCAGCATGGGCAGGTTGATGCCGGCGAGCACTTCGACCTTGGGCCGGCTCATGCAGGAAATCGCCAGGTTGGATGGTGTGCCGCCGAACATGTCGGTGAGGATTGCTACGCCATCGCCGGAATCGACGCGGTTAACCGCCTCGATGATGTCGCTTCGGCAGAGATCGGAATCATCTTCGGCACCGATCGTAATTGCTTCGATTTGCTTTTGTGGGCCCATGACATGTTCAAGCGCTGCCTTGAATTCGTCGGCAAGGCGCCCGTGGGTCACAAGTACTAGACCAATCATCGGAAAACTCCCGCGGGCGCTTTTGGTGCACCGCACGAACGCGCCACTTTGACCATCCAGAGCCCCCGCGCAAGGGGGGATGTTGCGTATCTCCCTGAATCTAGACGGATGGATGAGGGGAGCTGCGCCGGTCTATTCGGTCGCGAGTGTGGGGTTCATATGGTTACCAATTCCCTTCAAACAATCGCCTCAAGGGTTAGCCAAGGGTTAACTCTTGGTAGTGGTCAAGGCAGCGACAACCAAAGGGAGGGGCGAATAGCCGCGCCCGACTGGGATTCGCGGTATTCCGGCACCCAAAATGGTGGTTTTCAGCGATTCCCCTGGCGGCAGCCGTTCGGCGTCGTCAGCGTCCAGATCGACCACGAGACCAACCGTCGCGTGCTCCACGAAGTCGCAGCGGCGGATTCCCAGTCCCCGGATCTCGATCAGGCCGGCCAGCAGCCCGGCAGGGCGAACCACAATTTCATCGCCGACTGTCGCCAGATGGACACGGTCGTCGCCGATCAGGACGGCGCTGTCGACCACGCCTGCGCGCCCCGCCATGATCAAATCGAAGGCAAGTCGCGACTTGCCGGCACCCGAGGGCCCGCGGATCAGCACCGCCAGATTCCCGACCTTGACCGCAGATGCGTGAACGCTCGGCTCGCCGTCGCTCATAGCGCCGGCAGTCTCACCACGAAGCGCGCGCCGGCAACCGTCGGCGTCCCGTCTTCGTCCGCGGGGCCGGCGCGATTCTCGGCCCAGATGCGCCCGCCATGGGCGTCGACAATCTGCTTGGAGATCGACAGGCCGAGGCCGGAATTCTGGCCAAAGCCCTGATGCGGCCGGTCGGTGTAGAAGCGCTCGAAGATGCGCTCCAGCGCGTCGTCGCGAATGCCGGGGCCGTCATCGTCGACCACGATCTCGATCTCGCCGCGGACACGGCGGCAGGTCAGGCGCACCTTGCTGCCGGCCTCCGAGAAGGACTGCGCATTGGAGAGCAGGTTGGAGACAATCTGCCCGAGTCGCGAATCATGGCCGGTGACCGCGAGCGTGTCGGTTGGGCTGCGGCCCTCGAAGCGCGCCTCGACGGCGACGTCGTGGCCGAGTTTTGTTTCGTTGGCGACAGCAACAAGCGTGCCCAGCAGCCGCTTGAGATCGACCGGGGCCGCATCCTGCCGCTGCAATTCGGCATCGAGCCGGCTTGCGTCCGAAATGTCCGAGATCAGCCGGTCGAGCCGCTTGACGTCGTGCTCGATCACCTCGAGCAGGCGGGCGCGGCTGCTCTCGTTGCGCGCCAGAGGCATCGTCTCGACCGCGGAGCGCAGCGAGGTCAAAGGGTTCTTCAGTTCATGGGCGACGTCGGCAGCGAACATCTCGATCGCCTCGATCCGCTTGTAGAGCGCGTTGGTCATGTCGCGCAGCGCGCCGGAGAGATGACCGATCTCGTCGCGGCGGCGGGTGAAGTCAGGGATCTCGACGCGGGTCTTGATGCGGCGGCGGACCCGCTCGGCGCTGTCGGCGAGCCGACGCACCGGCCCTGCGATGGTGCTTGCGAGCAGCAGCGATAGCATGATCATGACCGCGGCAGCAACGCCGCCGACCTTCAGGATCGCCAGCCGTTCCGCCGTGACCATCTGGTCGATGTCGTCGCCCTGCGTCGACAGCATCAGCGCGCCGCGGATGGCACGCGAGCGCAGCACGGGGACCGCAACCGAGACGATCACCTCGCCGCGCGAATTGACCCGCACCATCGAGCGCTTCTGGCCCTGGAGTGCATCGGCAACTTCCACATAGCCATTGCCGTTCTCACGCCCGAGTTCGCGATACAACGGCAGGTCGCCACGGTTGATCCACAGGCGGACCGCGACGGTGCCGCGTTCGATCAGGTTGAGTTTTTCCGACGGCGGCGGCAGCGGTTGGGTCCGCACGATGTCGAGGTCACGGCTGTCGAGCAACACCGAACCGTTGGGATCGAAAATCCGCGCGCGGGTCTTGGTCGGCGAGATCAGCGTGCGCAACACCGGCGCCACGCGCTCGGGATTGATCGGAAAATCCAGCGAATCGTCCATTCCGCCGTAGCTCTCGCCCAGTTTCAGGTCGAGCAATCGCTCGGGATCGACGGTGATCGCGTTGGTTTGCACCGTCGCCGAGGCGCCGATGGCGCCGGCGATGATTTCGGCCTGCACCAGCAGGCTCTGCGCGCGCGCGTCGATCAGGCCGGCGCGGAACTGCGACAGATAGAGGATGCTCGCCACCAGGGCGACGAGGCCCGCGAGGTTGAGCGAGACGATGCGGCGGGTCAGGCTCGAGAACGACAGCGCGAAGAAGAACTGGCCGGCGCGTTTGAGCCAGTTCAGCGGTCCCCAGCCTCGCGCGACCGGCTTGTCCTCATGCTCAAAGGCGCCGTGGGCGGTAACGTCCTCGGCGTTCGAACTCGGATCAGGCTGCGTTCGGTCAAGCAATGCTTACGCCCGCGTTAGGACAGCTCGTGCGACGGTCCCCGCATCCTAGAGCATGATCCGGAAAAGTGTGCAGCGGTTTTCCGAAAGATCATGCTCAAACAATAACCTGAAGCGCGATTGCGCTTCAGAGCATGCCCGGTTCTGATGGAATCAGAACCGGGCGCAGCCCTCATCTGTCGCGAAGGCGCGTTAAGCCTCAGGCTTCCTTGAAGCGGTAGCCGACGCCGTAGAGCGTCTCGATCATCTCGAAATCGTTGTCGACCACCTTGAACTTCTTGCGCAGCCGCTTGATGTGGCTGTCGATGGTGCGGTCGTCGACATAGACCTGGTCGTCATAGGCGGCGTCCATCAGCGCGTTGCGGCTCTTGACCACGCCGGGCCGTGTCGCCAGCGCCTGGAGGATCAGGAATTCGGTGACCGTCAGCGTCACCGGCTCGTTCTTCCACGTGCAGGTATGCCGTTCCGGATCCATGCGCAGCAGGCCGCGGTCGAGCGCCTTGGCATCGTTCTCCTTCGGCGCGACGGTCGGATCCTTCGGCGCCGAGCGGCGCAGCACCGCTTTGACGCGTTCGACCAGCAGGCGTTGCGAGAACGGTTTGCGGATGAAATCGTCCGCGCCCATCTTGAGGCCGAACAGCTCGTCGATCTCCTCGTCCTTGGAGGTCAGGAAGATCACCGGCAGGTCGGACTTCTGCCTGAGACGGCGCAGCGTCTCCATGCCGTCCATGCGCGGCATCTTGATGTCGAGGATGGCGAGATCGGGTTGGGTGGTGCGGAAACCGTCAAGTGCCGAGGCGCCGTCGGTGTAGGTCATGATGCGGTAGCCTTCGGCTTCCAGCGCGATCGAGACGGATGTGAGAATGTTGCGGTCGTCGTCGACCAAAGCGATTGTGGGCATGAGCCTCTGCTTTCTGCTTTCCGTTTGGGTCGTGGCTTAAACGGCGAGCAATCCAGTGATGCGCCGCATACATGGGTGCCGAATTTGGCGTTCGAACCTTGTCACCGAGCAATGCAAGCTGGGCTGAAGTGTGACCAAGTTCCACGAAACACGGCAGATTCGCCGCGTTTCGACCCATAACCAGACCCTCGTTTACCCGAAAAAAGGCCTGCCTTGCAACCACCTGAGCCGAGAAAGCCGATGCAACCGACCCCTGATTTCGTTCCCCAAAAGCTCGCCAAATCGCTGCTCAGGCGGTCGCGGCAGGGGGCGCTCGCGACGCTCATGCCCGGCAGCGGCGATCCCTATTGTTCCCTGGTCAATCTGGCCAGCCATCCCGACGGTTCGCCGATCCTGCTGATCTCTCGATTGGCGGTTCATACCAATAACGTCCTCGCAGACAGCCGGGTTTCCCTGATGCTGGACGAGCGCGCCGCCGGCGATCCGCTGGAAGGCGCCCGGATCATGCTGTCCGGCCGGGCCGAACAGGCCGAGGACGAGAGGGATTTGCTCCAGAGACGGTATCTCAATGCCCATCCGTCGGCGGAAACCTTTGTCTCATTTAAGGATTTCTCGTTCTACCGGATCCGCCCCACAGGAACCCATCTGGTCGCAGGCTTTGGCCGGATCGTCGATCTCAAGCCGGAGCAGTTCCTCACGGACCTCGCCGGGGCCGAGGACCTGCTGGCGGCGGAGGAGGGGGCGGTCGAGCACATGAATGCCGATCACCGCCACGCCATGGGCCTTTATGCAACGCGGCTTCTCGGCGCGACCGCGGGTAACTGGCGCTGCACCGGCTGCGACCCCGAAGGTCTCGACATGCAGGACGGCCAGACCGCGTTGCGGCTGGATTTTCCGGAGCGGGTCACCAATGGCTCGGCACTGCGCAAGATGCTGGTCCGCCTCGCTGGCGAGGCGCGTGCGAAGTCAGGCTAAACGCAACAATTTGAACGCTGCTGCCCATCGCCGCGACCCAAGACCGTAATGGTCTCTAGGCGGGCAGCGAGAGGGTTCATGACACGCCGTCACTTGATGCTGGTCGCGGGTTTGGCGCTCGCGATCACTGCATCGCTGGCCACGCCTAGCCTTGCCCAGAAGGGCAATCTCGCGACGGAGAGCGCCAGGATCAACGAGCTCACCAAGGCTGGCAGATATTCGGAAGCGCTTCCGTTGGCGCAAGGCATGGTCGCAAATCTGGAAAAGAGCGACAACGGTCACGAGCTGGCGGCCGCCTTGAACAATCTCGGTCAGGCCTATGCAGGTCAAGGCCGGGACGATCTCGCCGAGCCGCTCTACAAGCGTTCGATCGCATTGATGGAGAAGTCGCTTGGTCTCGACAACGCACTGGTCGCGACCGAACTGACCAATCTCGCTGCGTTGTATCAGCGCCAGAGCCGCTTTGCCGAGGCCGAGCCGCTGTTCAAGCGCGCACTGGCCGTCCGGGAAAAGAGCTTGTCACGCGAGCATCCCGATGTCGGCAAGGCTCTCAACAATCTGGCCACACTCTATGTCAGGCAGCAGCGCCAGGCCGAAGCCGAGCCGCTGTTCCAGCGCGCGCTCGCGATCTACCAGAAGGCCGCCGGGCCCGAGCATCCTGCGGTCGCCACGGTCCTGAACAACATTGGCCAGGTCGATCGCGATCTCGGGCGCGACGCGGATGCCGAAGCGCCGATCAAGCGTTCGATCGCGATCCGCGAAAAGGCGCTGGGGGCCGATCATCCCGACGTCGCGCGTTCGCTCAACAATCTTGCCGGCCTCTACGAGCACCAGCAGCGCTATGCCGATGCCGAGCCGCTGTATCGCCGCGCGCTCGCCATCCGCGAGCGTGCGCTTGGGCCGGATCATCCTGACGTCGCGACATCAACCAGCAATCTTGCTTATTTCCTCTTTGTGTCCGGGCGAACCGCGGACGCGTTGCCGCTCGCGGAAAAAACGCTTGCGAACGACCGCGCGCAGTTGCGCGTGGTGCTGCCGATCCTGTTTGCGGCGCGCCAACAATCGCTGCTGCCGCAAGATAAGGCGCTGGACGAGGCGCTCGCCGCGATCCAGCGCGGCACGCAATCCTCCGCCGCATCCGCGGTGAACAAGCTCGCCGTGCGGCTCGCCGCCGGCAGCGATCGTCTCGCCGAATTGGTGCGCACGGACCAGGATCTCGGAGCCGAATCCGAGGCGCTGGACAAGGCGATCATCGCGGCCGTGTCGAAGCCGTCCGCGCAGCGCGACGTCGCCTCCGAGCAGCGCAGCCGCGCGCGGATCGCGGCCATCGCAAGCGAGCGCGCCGGCTTGCAGAAGACGCTCGCCGTTGAATTCCCCGATTATGCCTCGCTCTCCAACCCGCTGCCGCTGACGGCCAAGGACGTGCAGCCTCTGCTGTCGGCCGATGAAGCCATGGTGCTCTACTCCGTCGTCGACAAGCGCAGCTACGTCATCGCCATCACGCGGGAGGGCGCCGATTGGAAGGAAATTCCGCTTGGCGCAGACGCTTTGGCGCGGAAGGTCACTGCTTTCCGTCGAGGCCTCGATGTCGGCAAGGCGCGCGATGGGTCCGGCAAATCGGGTCTGTTTGATCTCGCGCTCGCCAACGAGCTCTATGTCTCGCTGCTCGGCCCGGTGGAGGCGCTGATCAGGGACAAGAGCAGCCTGCTCACGGTGCCGGTGGGCGCGCTCACTGCGCTGCCGTTTCATCTGCTCGTCACGGAGACACCGCAGGCTGCGATCCCGGAGACGCTCGAAGGTTATCGCGGCGCCGCCTGGTTGTTGCGCCGTCAGGCTGTCTCGGTGCTGCCATCGATGGTCAGCCTGAAATCGCTGCGCGCCTTTGCGCGCAAGGATCAGGGCGTCAAGCCGATGACCGGCTTCGGCGATCCCGTGTTCAATCCCGCCGAGGGCCGCCCTTCTGATCGCCGCGCAGCAAGCGGCCAAGTTGCCGCGCGCAGCATCGCGACCATTGCCTACACCGATTTCTGGCGCGGCGCCGGCGTCGACCGTACGCGACTTGCGCAGGCGCTGCCGCAACTGCCCGATACCGCGGACGAGCTGAGCGCCGTGGCGAAAGATGTCGGCGCGGCCGCGGCCGACATACATCTCGGCCGCGATGCCAGTGAAGCGACGCTTAAGCGTACACCGCTTGCTCAATACAGCATCATCTACTTTGCGACCCACGGTCTCGTCGCCGGCGACATCAAGGGTGTGGGGGAGCCATCGCTTGCGCTCTCGATTCCCGACCAGCCTTCCGAGCTCGACGATGGTCTGCTTACGGCAAGCGAAGTCGCGCAGCTCAAGCTCAATGCCGATTGGGTCGTGCTGTCCGCCTGCAACACGATCGCTGGCGACAAGCCGGGTGCCGAGGCCCTGTCGGGACTGGCGCGCGCCTTCTTCTATGCTGGTGCACGCGCGCTCCTGGTTTCGCATTGGGCGGTGGATTCGGAGGCTGCCACCCGTTTGACCACTTCGACTTTCGATCTACTCAAAAACGAACCAAAAATCGGCAGAGCCGAAGCTCTGCGGCGCGCGATGTTGGCGTACGTTGATGACACCTCGTCGCCCCGCAATGCTTACCCCGCGATGTGGGGACCGTTCGCGCTGATTGGCGAAGGTGCAGTACGATAGGCCAGTGCAGGATTGTGCGTCGCAAAACACCGAACAACGCCGAAACAAGCATTTGGTTGCGCGATCATTCGCGATTTTTGCATAAGCGTGCTCAGGGCTGACATGCGCGACGTTTGGCGCGGTCCTTGAATAAACCAAATCCTGCGGGATCAGCTTGGCAAGGTCAGCGTTCATCAGTATTAGGTCGTCCAACCGAGGCCGACGGCCTGTAATTCACGGTGACCGCGATGAGCGCTAGGTTAGGTCGCGCTATGTGTCGCGGGTTCTAGGAGGATTCTTCGTGCAAGAGACGGGCGTGCGCAACGGTGCCTTCGGCGCCGACAAATTCGGCTTAAAGAATCTCAAACAGGTTCACTGGAACCTCGGCGCGCCGCAACTCTATCAATACTCGCTCTCCGCGGGCGAGGCGGTGCTGTCCGCCGACGGTTCGCTCTGCGCCGACACCGGTGAGTTCACCGGCCGCAGCCCGAAGGACAAGTTCACGGTGCGTGACGCCACCACCGACAAGAAGATGTGGTGGGCCGGCAACCAGTCGATCACCACGGAGCAGTTCGAGACGCTCTATCAAGACTTCCTCAAGCACGCTGAAGGCAAGAGCCTGTTCGCGCAGGATCTCTACGGCGGCGCCGATCCGGCCTACCGGATCAAGACCCGCGTCTTCACCGAGCTCGCCTGGCACTCGCTGTTCATCCGCACGCTGCTGATCCGCCCCGAGGCGGTCGAGCTTTCGAGCTTCACGCCGGAACTCACCATCATCGATATGCCGAGTTTCCGCGCTGATCCGAAACGCCACGGCTGCAAGTCGGAGAACGTCGTCGCGATCGACTTCGCCCGCAAGATCGTGCTGATCGGCGGCTCCTACTACGCCGGCGAGATGAAGAAGTCGGTCTTCACCACGCTGAACTATTATCTGCCCGAGCGCGGCGTGATGCCGATGCACTGTTCGGCGAACGTCGGCGCCAACGGCGACACCGCGATCTTCTTCGGCCTGTCCGGCACCGGCAAGACCACGCTGTCGGCCGATCCCAACCGTACGCTGATCGGTGACGACGAGCATGGCTGGGGTCCGAACGGCGTCTTCAACTTCGAGGGCGGCTGCTACGCCAAGTGCATCAAGCTCTCCTCGGATGCTGAGCCCGAGATCTACGCGGCCTCGACGCGCTTCGGCGCGGTGCTCGAGAACTGCGTGCTCGACGAAGACACCCGTGTGGTGGATTTTAACGACGGCTCCAAGACCGAAAACACGCGGTCTGCCTACCCGCTCGACTTCATCCCGAACGCTTCGCGCACCGGCCGCGCGCCGCAGCCGAAGAACGTGGTGATGCTCGCCGCCGACGCCTTTGGCGTGCTGCCGCCGATCGCCAAGCTGTCGCCGGCGCAGGCGATGTATCACTTCCTCTCCGGCTATACTGCCAAGGTCGCCGGCACCGAGCGCGGTCTCGGCAACGAGCCGCAGCCGGAATTCTCGACCTGCTTCGGCTCGCCGTTCCTGCCGCTCGACCCCAGCGTCTATGGCAACATGCTGCGCGACCTGATCGCCCAGCACAATGTCGACTGCTGGCTGGTCAACACCGGCTGGACCGGCGGCAAGTACGGCACCGGCTCGCGCATGCCGATCAAGGTGACGCGCGCGCTGCTCACCGCCGCGCTCGACGGCTCACTTCGCAACGTCGAATTCCGCACCGATAAATATTTCGGCTTCGCGGTCCCGACCGCGCTGCCGGGCGTACCAGCCGAGATCCTCAATCCGGTCAACACCTGGAAGGACAAGGACGAGTTCGACAAGACCGCCCGTAACCTGGTCGGCATGTTCCAGAAGAACTTTGCCAAGTTCGAGGCCCAGGTCGACGCCGAGGTGCGCGCCGCTGCGCCGGACGTGAAGCTCGCGGCGGAGTGAGGTTGGCTCAATCTTAAATGCAAAAGGGCGGCCGCGAGGCCGCCCTTTTTGTTTGTGGACACGATCTCTCCACGCCGTCGTTGCGAGCGCAGCGAAGCAATCCAGACTGCCCCCGTGGAAACACTCTGGATTGCTTCGTCGCTACGCTCCTCGCAATGACGAGCCCGTGGCAGCAGCTACGCCTTGAAATACGCGATCTGCGTCGTGGTTGCGAGCAGTCTGCCATTCGGCGACCACAGCTCGGCGTTCTGATCGGCGTAGCTCCTGTGCATGATCTTCGAATCGGCCGTCGCAAGCACGCGCGTGATGTCTTCGGCCGCGAGTTCTTCAGTGTCGGTGTGGAAATAGGTCGTCAGTGACACCGTGCCGAACGGCACCAGTTCGCGGCGGGCGTGGAAGATGCGGCCGAAGAAGGCATCCGACATCGACATCAGCGACGGCATGTCGAGCTTGCGCGGCTCACGATCGCTGATCCAGAGCTTCGAATAGGTGCTGTCGAGCTCGGCCTGCGGCGGGCCGAGCCGCATCTCGCCCTCGACGAAGCGGAATTCGTACTGGTTGGCCCAGGATGCCTTGATATTTGGGAACGGCAGCGTTTGTTCGAACGGCTTTGTCTCAGGATATTGCGCCACCCTGTGCTCCCAGGACGGCCGGCGCTCGGCGAAGACGGCGGTGGCGAGCGTCGCGACCTCGCCGCCGCCCTGCGACAGTTCGACGCTCCAGTGCTGGCTGGAGCGGTTGGCCTTCACCAGCCGGAGGTCGAGATCGAACGGGCCCTTGGCGATCGGCGCGCAGTAATTGACGGTCAGCGCCAGCGGATCGCCGGCGGCTTGCGGGTGTTCGATCAGCGCACGCAGGATGGTCGCAGCCGTGACGCCGCGCGAACGGGCCGACGAAGGCCCAATAGTCGTCGCTGGTGTGCCCCTGCCAACTCGAGTCACCGGCGCTGATGCGGGTGGCGTCGTCGAAAGGGTGCGGGAGCTTGGCGTGCATTCCTGGGTCCTCGGTGTCTCCCCAACCGTCATTGCGAGCGCAGCGAAGCAATCCAGACTGCTGCCGCGGAGAGAACCTGGATTGCTTCGCTGCGCTCGCAATGACGGCGTCCGCATCACGGGCACCGTCTTGGGGATGACGATAGTCATATCATCATCCGCCCGGCGAGATGCAATTACCTCGCAGGTAACACCGATTTCACGCTGCGGAAAAAATCAGCCCGCCGCGCCGCGCTGATCCTCCGCCTCCTGGAATGGCGGCGTGATCGGATTCACCGGCACGTTCCATATCTCCTCGGCATATTCGCGAATGGTGCGGTCCGACGAGAACCACGCCATGCGCGCGACGTTGAGGATGGAGGCGCGGGTCCAGGCCGGCGCCACCTGCCAGCGCGCGTCGACCGCACGCTGGGCTTCGTAGTAGGAATCGAAATCGGCGCTGACCATGTAATGGTCGAGATAGCGTAGCGCATGCGCAATGGATTCAAAACGGCCGGGATCGCCGGGCGAGAACTCGCCGGCGCCGATCGCATTGATGGCGCGCTGGAGCTTTGGCGAATTCCGGATCACGTCGGAGGCATCCAGCCCCTGCTTGCGCCGGATCGTCACGTCGCCGGCTTCCATGCCGAAGATCGCGATGTTCTCGTTGCCGACCTGGTCGCGGATCTCGATGTTGGCGCCGTCGAGCGTGCCGATGGTGATGGCGCCGTTCAGCGCCAGCTTCATGTTGCCGGTACCGGACGCTTCCATGCCGGCGGTCGAGATCTGCTCGGACAGGTCGGCCGCGGGAATGATCACCTCGGCGAGGCTGACATTGTAGTCGGGCAGGAAGACGACCTTCAGCTTGCCGCCGATCGCGGGGTCGTTGTTGACGACCTCGGCGACGTCGTTGATCAGCTTGATGATCAGTTTTGCATATTTGTAGCTCGCCGCCGCCTTGCCCGCAAAGATCTTCACCCGCGGCACCCAATTGCCATTCGGATCGTCCTTGATCGACTGGTACAGCGCCACCGTCTCGATGACGTTGAGGAGCTGCCGCTTGTATTCGTGAATGCGCTTGATCTGCACGTCGAACAACGCGGTCGGATCGACCTTGATGCCGAGCCGCTCGCCGATCAGGCGCGCCAGCGCGGTCTTGTTGTGAAGCTTGACGCTGCGGAATTTTTTCTGGAATTCGACGTCGCTGGCGCGCGCCTCAAGCAGGCTCAGCTGGGTCGGGTCGTCGAGCACGGCTTCGCCGCAGGTCTCGCGCAGGAGGTCGGTCAGCTTCGGGTTCGCCAGCATCAGCCAGCGCCGGAAGGTGATGCCGTTGGTCTTGTTGGTGATGCGGCCCGGATAGAGATGGTTGAGATCGTGAAACACGGTCTCGCGCATCAAATCCGAATGCATTGCCGAGACGCCGTTGATGCGGTGCGAGCCGACGAAGGCCAGCTGGCCCATGCGGACGCGGCGCCCGCTCTTCTCGTCGATCAGCGAGACCGAGGCGCGGAAATCGATGTCGCCGGGGGCGCGCGCTTCGGCCAGCGCCAGATGCTGGACGTTGATTCGGTAGATGATTTCGAGATGGCGCGGCAACAGCTTCTCGAACAGCTCGACCGGCCAGGTCTCCAGCGCTTCCGGCAGCAGCGTGTGGTTGGTGTAGGACAGCGTGGCGACGGTGATCTTCCAGGCCTCGTCCCAGCGGAAATTGTGCAGGTCGACGAGGATGCGCATCAGCTCGGTGACGGCGAGGCTCGGATGGGTGTCGTTGAGCTGCACCGCGACCTTGGCCGACAGGCTGCGCAGCTGGCCGTCGGAGGCGAGGTGCCGCTTGATCAGATCCTGCAGCGACGCCGAGACGAAGAAATATTCCTGGCGCAGCCGCAGCTCGCGGCCCGCCGGGCTCTCGTCGTTCGGATAGAGGAATTTGCAGATCGCTTCCGCGCGCGACTGCTCGGCGGTGGCGCTGACATAGTCGCCCTTGTTGAAGGCGTCGAGCTTGAGCGGATCGGGCGAGCGTGCCGACCACAGCCGCAGCGCGTTGACGTGCTGGCCGCGCCAGCCGACAATCGGCGTGTCATAGGCGATGGCCTGGACGGTCTCGCTCGCGTGCCAGATCGCGCGGTCGCGGCCCTTGTCGTCGACATGCTCGACGCCGCCGCCGAAATTGATGTCGTAGATCACTTCCGGCCGCTGCAATTCCCAGGGATTGCCGAAGCCGAGCCATTCGTCGGGATATTCCTGCTGCCAGCCCTGATTGATGATCTGCCGGAACAGGCCGTAATCGTAGCGGATGCCGTAGCCGATCGCGGGGATCGACAGCGTCGCCATGCTCTCCATGAAGCAGGCCGCGAGCCGACCCAGGCCGCCGTTGCCGAGCGCCGCATCCGGTTCGCATTTGCGCAGCTCAGGCAGCGACACGCCGAGATCGCCGAGCGCGACCTCGAAGATCTTCAAGAGTCCCATGTTGTTGAGCGCATCAGTGAAGAGGCGGCCGATCAGGAATTCGAGCGAGAGATAATAGACGCGCTTGCGGCCTGCGTCGTAGCTGCGCTTCTCGGCCGTGAGCCAGCGATGCACGATGCGGTCGCGCAACGCCAGCGCTGCGGCCTGGTACCAATCGTGCTTGGTCGCCATGCCCGCGTCCTTGCCGATGGCAAGGCGCAGCTTCGCCAGGATCGCGCCCTTGATCTCCGACAACGCGAGTTCGTCGATGGGCTGACCGGCGGCGGGGAAATTTGGCTGGAACGATTGATCTTGCAAGGCCGTCACTTCCTGGTCGCGAGAACACCACTAAACCTTACGCGTCTTGCCTCTGTGCCGGAACCATAGCTGGCGCGGCTGCGCACTGCGTTGGTGTAAAATTATGCAAGGAACGGGCCGATATGGGAACCCGGGCGCGCACGGAGGAACGCGGATTTGGTGCTAGATTGGACACCAATTCAGCCATCACTGTGGAGGAAACGCCCATGAGACCGCTGATGCGACTGCTGATCGACATCGCCACGGCTGCCCTGATCGTCGTCTGTATCACCGCCTCGAGCGCCGCTTTTGCCGCCGGCAGAACGGGCCGCAGTGCCGACGGCCTCAGCTGCGCCGTCTCTCTCCCCCAAAATGCGACACCCGCGATGCGCTGTGCCGCCATCAAGCGCCAATGCGGCGGCAAGTTTTATGCGAGTGCGTGCGGGGACAAGCTGTTGTCGGCGGTGAATTGAGCCGTCAGCAGCGAAGCGAAACGATCGCCACATCGTCGCCCCTGGCTTTCGCCAGGACGACGACAACAATCAAATATTCGGCGTCAGAACAAATTAAGAACACTTTAGCAAGTCTTTGATATATCATTGTGATTCGGTGTATTGCCGACACAACATCTAGGTCTGTCCGACGTTGCGAGGACTACATGTCCACCATTGCCTTCGATCAATTTGCCCTCACTCGGATCGCTGATTTCGCACGGTCGCTGTCGCGGCTGCATCGGGCGGCGCGGCGCTATGCCGTCGACGACGACCAGTTCGACCGCGAATTCAACGCGGTGTGCCAGTCGATCTGGGGCTACACCATCGATGACGTCAGCGATGATCTGTTCGCGCCCGAGGACCATCACTTCCTCGACACGCTGGACGAAGCGCATGCGCGGATTTTCGCGGCCGAGCAGGGTTACGACCTCGTCGACGAGACGGGCATGCTGACCGACTGGTGGGGCTTCTGCTGGATGATTTTGGCCGAGAAGCGCGGCCTGCTGACGCCGGACAACCGCGCCGCCGCGCGCGCGGCGATCGAGGAGAAATATCTGGCGGCGCCGAATGTGATAGGGGTGATTATCGGGAGGTAGTGGTCTCTCCTTCGTCATTGCGAGCGTAGCGAAGCAATCCAGACTGTTTCCGCGGAAGGACTCTGGATTGCTTCGCTGCGCTCGCAATGACGGCTTGGTCGAGAGTTGGCCTTAATCCAATCCCGCCCGCTTCGCCGATTTCGCCGACGTCTTCGGCACCGTCACATCCGGCAGCGTCTCACGCACGATCTCGGCTGCCGGCGCATCCGCTGCCACCGTTTCCGCGCGCACCGGGGCCACCTTCATCTCGCCGAGCCGGGCACGGACCTGCGCGGTGAGACCGGGATAGGAGGCGACC
Organism: Bradyrhizobium sp. LB11.1; assembly: GCF_040549385.1. Lineage (NCBI taxonomy): Bacteria > Pseudomonadati > Pseudomonadota > Alphaproteobacteria > Hyphomicrobiales > Nitrobacteraceae > Bradyrhizobium > Bradyrhizobium sp. LB11.1. The sequence goes on from NZ_JBEPTH010000009.1 coordinate 233,713, forward strand.
GGGGTGAACTCCGCGGTCTGATCATTGCCGAGACGGACGCCGGTATAGGCGACCAGGCCATCGGTGGTGGCGATGACGTCGCCCGCCTTCAGTGACGAGTCGAGCGTCAGATCGATCGGGGCGAGCCCGGCCGGCTCGCGGCCGTTGCAGGTGCAGTCCGCGCGCAGTGCCTTGCGGTAGGCGAATGCGTTCTCGCTGTCGGCGTAGCGCTCGCCGGTCTGGCTATAGGCGCCGTCGATCGAGGAGCCGAAGAAGACCTTTGTCGCGGTGGCAGGACAGAAGGCCTGACACATCTGCGCCGGCGAGGCGATGCCGCGCATCAATGGAAAATATTTACCGTCGCAACTGCGTACGCAGAAGGCCGGCCCGGAGCCGCCGGCCGCCGCCGAGCGGGTCGGCGGCACATATTGCGGAGTGGTCGCATTCTGCTGACTGGCGAAGGGATCGACGAAGGAATTCGCCTGTTGCGGCACATCGCGCTGCGGGCGTTGCTGGGCTCCGCCGAAGAAGAAGTCGAACAGGCCTTCGGCCGCAACCGGGGCCGGGGCTGCAAGCAGCGTTGCTGCAAGAGTGGCGGCCACAAGCATCGCGCGACGCCGCCGGCGCGCATGGGACACAATCGTACGCAACGCTTACTCCACCCGACGCTACCGAACCGGCCGTGACCTCTCGGATCTCAGCACATGATTCACCATAAAGCGGGATGGTAAATGAGCGGTTGCTTCGCCTCGCCCCGCTTGCGGGGAGAGGTCGGAATTCGCGCTGAAAGCGCGGATTCCGGGTGAGGGGGTACAGGTCTCTCGACGATCTCACGTGTGGATAGAGGCCCCTCACCCCAACGCTCCCAGCGCGAGCGAAGCTCGTCGCGGCCCCGTAAGAACGGGGCGAGGAGAAGAAAGATCAAGCCTTCAAAAATTCCGACGCCTTGTACAGCGAGCGGAACGGCAGGCCTGCGGCACCAAAGGTGTCGGTGGCGCCTTCCTCGCGGTCGACCATGGTCAGCACCAGCACCACTTCGGCGCCGACCTCGCGCACGGATTCCACCGCCTTCAACGCCGAGCCGCCGGTCGTGGTGACGTCCTCGACGATCACGACGCGTTTGCCTTCGAGCGTCTCGCCCCTGGGCAGCCCCTCGATCACGAGCTTCGCGCCGTGCTCCTTCGGCTTCTTGCGCACGAAGAAGGCTGCGATCGGATGGCCCTTGATCCAGGATATCTGCGCGAGCGCACCGGCCAGCGGCACTGCGCCCATCTCGAGGCCACCGATGAAATCGAGATTGTCGTCCTTCAGCGTCTCGTAGGTGAGCTCGGCGAGCAGGGTCGCGCCCTCGGGGTCAAGCATGGTCGGCTTGAGGTTGAAGTAGAAATCGCTCTTGCGGCCCGACGCGAGCGTCACCTCGCCACGCCCGAAGGAGCGGCGGCGGATGATTTCGAACAGGCGGGCACGGGAGGCTGATTTCGACAAGGCGATCCCTCGGGAGCGTTTTGGAGGTGGCGGAATTTATCCGCGACGGCCGCGACATTCCAGAGGGAGCGTCCCCCGTCAACAGGGATCGGCCATCCAGGTCCGCCGGTTGTGGGGGTGCAACTTTCTGGAGTAGGTGGATGCCCAATATCTCGGGGCAGGAAACCGGGCAAGGAAACCGGGCAAGGAAATAGGGCAAGGAAACAGGCAAATGACCATCGAGCTGCACACCTGGAACACGCCGAACGGCCGCAAAATCTCGGTCGCGCTGGAGGAAATGGGGCTGCCCTACAAGGTGGTCCCGGTGAACATCAGCAAGGGCGAGCAGATGGCGCCGGGGTTTCTGAAGCTCTCCCCCAACAACAAGATCCCAGCGATCCTCGACCCCGAGGGCCCGGACGGCAAGCCCGTCAGCATCTTCGAGTCCGGCGCGATCCTGCTCTATCTCGGAGAAAAGACCGGCAAATTCCTTCCGAAGTCGCTTTCGGGCCGCATCCCCGTCTACGAATGGCTGATGTGGCAGATGGGCGGTTTCGGGCCGATGCCGGGCCAGGTGCACCATTTCATCGCGCTCGAAAACGAGCAGGACCGCGCTTACGGGTTGAAGCGTTACATGGCTGAGACGCGCCGGCTCTACGGCGTGCTGGACCGTCGCCTGGACGGCCGCGATTTCGTCGCCGGCGATCTCTCGGTTGCCGATTTCGCCATTTTGGGTTGGGCCTGGCGCCATCCGCGCCACAAGGTCGAGCTCGCCGACTTCCCCAACGTCAAGCGCTGGTACGAGGCGCTGATGGCCCGCCCGGCGGTGAAGCGGGGCATGGACGCGAAGCTGGATTGATCTGACGGTGTCATCGCCCGGCTTGACCGGGCGATGGATGCCCCGGTCAAGCCGGGGCATGACAGCGTCGCGCCGTCACACCCTCCGCGCCTCGACCGCCATCCGCACCGCAAGCCCGGCCAGCACCGTGCCCATCAGCCAGCGCTGCACCAACATCCAGCTTGGGCGGTTCGCCAGGAACAACGCAATCGATCCGGCTGCGAGCGCGATGATCGCATTGACGCTGACGCTGATCGCGGTCTGGCTCGCGCCGAGCACGAGCGACTGCGTCAGCACGCTGCCTGCAGCCGGATCGATGAACTGCGGCAGCAGCGCCAGATACAGCATCGCGATCTTCGGATTGAGCAGATTGGTGACAAAACCCATCGTGAACAGCTTCCGTGGGCTGTCGATCGCGAGCTGCTTCACCTGGAACGGCGATCGTCCGCCGGGCTTCACGGCCTGCCAGGCGAGCCATAGCATGTAGCCGGCACCGGCAAAGCGCAGCGCGTCATAGGCAAAGGGAATGGCGAGCAGCAGCGCCGTGATGCCGAACGCCGCGCACAGCATGTAGAACACGAAGCCCAGCGCGACGCCGCCGAGCGAGACGATGCCCGCCGCCGGCCCCTGCGTGATCGAGCGCGAGATCAGATAGATCATGTTCGGCCCGGGCGTGAGCACGAGACCAAGGCAGACGAGGGCGAAGCCGAGCAAGGCGGAGGTGTGGGGCATGGGTCAACCGATGAGGGGATGTGCTGGTTCTAATACGCGCGGCGCTGTGGAGCCATCGCGCAATTGCACGGAGGACAATTGAGTCTCGTGCCGCGCACTCGGTGCGCCCCCTCGCCCCGTTCTTACGGGGAGAGGGTTGGGGTGAGGGGCTTCTCTCCACACGGGAGATGGATGTGAAACCTGTACCCCCTCACCCGGAATCCGCGCTTCGCGCGAATTCCGACCTCTCCCCGCAAGCGGGGCGAGGTAAGAGAAGCTTAGTGCGCCTCGTCCCAGTTCGTCGCCGCACGCGCGTCGACATGCAGCGGCACCGACAGCAGCACGGCCGGGAAGGGCGCGTCCTGCATCACGTGCTGCACGACGGGAAGCGTCGCTGCGACCTCGGCGTCGGGCACCTCGAAGATCAATTCGTCATGCACCTGCAAGAGCATTTGCGCCGAGAGCTTCCTCTCGGCGAGCGCATCCTCCACCCGCGTCATGGCGCGGCGGATGATATCGGCCGCGGTGCCCTGAAGCCGGGCGTTGATCGCGGCGCGCTCGTTGAATGCGCGCACCGAGGCGTTCGAGGCCTTGATGTCGGGGTAGTGGCATTTGCGGCCAAATAGCGTGGTGACGTAGCCGTGGCTGCGGCAGAAGTCGCGCGTCTCGTCCATGTAGGCGCGGATGCCGGGGAAGCGCTCAAAGTATTTCTTGATGTAGGCCGACGCCTCTTCGCGGGCGATGCCGAGCTGGTTGGCGAGGCCGAACGCCGAGATGCCATAGATGATGCCGAAATTGATCGCCTTGGCGCGGCGGCGGACTTCGCTCGGCATGCCCACGATCGGCACGCCGAACATTTCGGAGGCGGTCATAGCGTGAATGTCGAGGCCATCGCGAAACGCCTGCTTCAGTACGGGAATGTCGGCGATCTCCGCCAGCAGCCGCAGTTCGATCTGCGAATAGTCGGCGGAGACGAGCTTGTGCCCCGGCGTTGCGATGAAAGCGCGGCGAATCTTGCGGCCGTCCTCGGTGCGAACCGGAATGTTCTGCAGATTCGGCTCATTCGACGACAGTCGGCCCGTCGTGGTCGCGGCCAGCGCGTAGGTCGTGTGCACGCGATGGGTCTGCGGATTGACATAGGTCGGCAGCGCGTCGGTATAGGTCGATTTCAGCTTTGAAACCTGACGCCACTCCAGAATCTTCCGCGGAAAATCGTGGCCCTGCTCGGCGAGCTCGTCGAGCACCTGTGCTGTGGTCGACCATGCGCCGGTCTTGGTCTTGGTGCCGCCTGACAGCCCCATCTTGCCGAACAGGATGTCGCCGATCTGCTTGGGGCTGCCGACATTGACGGGCTCGCCCGCGATCTCCTGGATCTCGGCTTCGACGCGCGCCGCGGTCTGGGCGAAGTCGCCGGAGAGGCGCGACAGCACCTGGCGGTCGATCGAGATGCCGCGCCGCTCCATGCGCGCGAGCACCGACACCAGCGGCCGCTCCAGCGTCTCGTAGACGGTGGTCATGTGCTCGGCTGCGAGGCGCGGCTTCAGCACGCGCCAGACGCGCAGGGTCATGTCGGCGCCCTCCGCCGACAACGGCGCGGCCTTGTCGATCGGCACCTGGTCGAAGGTGATCTTGCCCTTGCCGCTGCCGAGCAGCTCGCTTTCCTTCAGCATGGCGTGGCCGAACCAGCGCTCGGACAGCGAGTCCAGCTCATGGGAGCCGCGGCCGGCGTCGAGCACGTAGGAGATCAGTTTTGCATCGTCAGTGTTGCGCAAGGTGATGCCGTGCTGCGCCAGCATCACAGCGGCGAATTTGAGGTCGAACCCGATCTTGAGAATGCCCGCCGATTCCAGCACCGGCCGCAGCGCTTCGATCGCCTCCGTGGGTTTGACCTGATCCAGCGCGAGGCCTGCGTCGAACAGGCCCGCGCCGCCGCCGGACTGCTTGTGCGCCAGCGGGACGTAGCAGGCCTCGTTCGGTGCCAGCGCCAGCGCGATGCCGCAGAGATCGGCTTGCATCGGATCGATGGAGTTTGCCATGATCTCGATCGCGGCATGGCCGACATCATGGATGCGCGCGATGAAGCCGTTCAGCTCGGCGATTGCCTTGATCGTCTGGTACTTGGCCCTGTCGACCGGAAGTTTTCGCAGGGCCTCCTCGCGCGCGGCGGCCAGTGAGATCGGTGCGCCCTTGATGCTCGCTGATTTATCGCCCTTGTCACCGCCCCTTGCGGCGCTCGCGGGAGCGGCGAAGAGATCGCCGGAAGCCTCCGATGACCTTGCCTTCGCGCTGTCGCCGCCTCTCGCCCCGCTGCTGTTGCTCGCATCAGCATCGACATTGGCGGGATCGATCTGCGAATAGTCGGCGACGCGGCGCGTCAGCGTGGTGAATTCCATCGCCTTCAGGAAGGCGACCAGCTTTCGCGCGTCCGGTTCGTGGACGGCGAGGTCGTCGAGCGGCACCTCCAGATCGACCTTGTCGTCGAGCAGCACCAGTTGCCGCGAGATCCGCGCCTTCTCGGCATTCTCGATCAGCGCCTCGCGCCGCTTCGGCTGCTTGATTTCGGTGGCGCGGAACAAGAGTTGCTCGAGATCGCCATATTCGACGATCAGCTGCGCCGCAGTCTTGATGCCGATACCGGGGACACCAGGCACGTTGTCGGTCGAATCGCCGGCCAGCGCCTGCACCTCGACCACCTTCTCCGGTGGCACGCCGAATTTCTCGATCACCTCGGGGATGCCGATGCGGCGATCCTTCATGGTGTCGTACATCATGATCTTGTCGTTCACGAGCTGCATCAAATCCTTGTCGGAGGACACGATGGTCGTGTGGGCGCCGCGATCGGATGCCTGCCGGGCATAGGTCGCGATGAGATCGTCGGCCTCGAAGCCGCCCTGTTCCAGGCATGGCAGGTCGAAGGCGCGCACGGCCTCGCGGATCAGCGCGAATTGCGGGATCAGATCGTCCGGCGCCGGCGGCCGGTGCGCCTTGTACTCGGGATAGATCTTGTTTCGGAAGGTGACTTCCGACTTGTCGAACACGATGGCGAGATGCGTCGGACGGTTGTCGGCGGGCATGTCGCGCAAGAGCTTCCACAGCATGTTGCAGAAGCCGAGCACGGCGTTGACCTGCAAGCCGTCGGACTTGCGGTTCAGCGGCGGCAGTGCGTGATAGGCGCGGAAGATGTAACCGGAGCCGTCGACCAGGAAGATATGGTCGCCTTTTCCAGCCGTCTTTGCCGCGACTGGTTTGGCAGCAGCTGTCGCAGCAGCGGGTTTGGTTTCGGCGGCGGTCTTCGAGGATGTCTTGGGCATGGCCGCAATGTATGAATTTTTGTGGCAAAAGACAGCCTCGACAGGTCGCAATTTGCCGACGCGCACAGACAAATCATGGCGACGGCATGGGCAGCGAGATCAGGACAGGCAGCCCTCGATGAAACTTGCCACGGCGCGCACCGCCGGCGTGCGGCGCAGGTCGCGATGGAGAACCAGCCAGACCTCGCGCCCGATCGGGCGCCCACCGGTGTCGTGGCGCTCCAGCTGTGGATCGGCCTCGCCAAGGAATCTTGGCAAGACCGCTAGCCCGATTCCGGTCCTGGCGGCTGCTGCCTGGTTCTCCAGATCGTTGGTGCAAAGTACGATCTCGCGCGTGCCGGCGAAGCCCTTCAGCCATCGCTGTTGAGGAGCCTCATCCATGCTGGCGTCGTAGGCAACGAAAGCGAAAGCGTGCGGGGGTGTCGCCCTTAAATAGTCGGGCGAGCCGTAGAGGGCGAATTCGAAATAGCCGATCCTGCGGGCGATCAGCCCCGGCTGCGTCGGCCGAGCCAGGCGAAGCGCCAGATCCGCCTCGCGGCGATTGAGCGAGGCCGTGCGCTTCTCGCCAATCAGCTTGATCCTGATACCGGGATGTTGTTGCCGCAGCCGGATCAGCTTCGGCGCGATCAGGAGGTTGGCTAGCGAAGGTGGAGCGCTGATCGTGATCTCGCCGCCGATCTCGGATTTTGAGGCCAGCGCGGCGCGCTCCACCGCGAACGCCGTCTCCGCCATCGGAGCTCCGATCTTGGCGATGCGCTTACCGTCCTCGGTGAGCTCATAGCTGCGCGGCCTGCGGTCGACCAGCTTGAGCGACATCGATGCTTCGAGGGCGGCGACGCGGCGGGCCACGGTCACATGGTCGACGTTGAGGCTCCGTGCCGCGGCCGACAGGCTGCCCTCACGTGCGAGCGCCAGGAAATGCTGCAGGTCGGTCCAGTCCATATGTGCGAATTCTCACAACGAGATCTCAATCTTGAGCAGTTTCGCAGATTTTCGGCCCAATCCATAGTTGCTTCCGTCATCAACAGGAGAGTTCGACATGACCGTGATCGTGAGATTGAAGGCGCCCGGTGGCGTAGAACAGCTGGAGCTGGCGAGCGTCAATCTGCAGCTGCCAGGCCGTGGCGAAATCCGGCTGCGGCAGTCCGCGATCGGCGTCAATTCCATCGACATCTATCACCGCATGGGCCTTTACCCGCTTCCGCCGGAGCGGATTCCTGGCGTCGAGGCGGTGGGGATCGTTGCGGCGCTGGGCGCGGAGGTGACCGGCGTCGAGGTCGGGGACCGAATCGCCTATGCGGGCGCGCCGGTCGGCGCTTATGCGTCAGAACGGAACCTGCCGGCCTGGCGCTGTGTCAAACTTCCGGCCAGTCTGCCGGATGAGGCGGTCGCCGCGGCGTTCGTCAAGGGCATTACGGCCGACATGCTGCTCAATCGTGTTTTCCCAGTTGGCCGTGGGATGACGGTTCTCGTCCATAGCGCCGCAGGAGGGCTCGGACAGCTTCTGACACGCTGGGCCAGCGCGACCGGGGCGGCCGTGATCGGGACGGTCGGTTCGCCAGCCAAAGCCGAAATTGCCCGCGCTGCCGGTGCGTCTCACGTGATCGTCGGGCGGGATGCCGATTTCGCCGCAGCGATCGCCGATCTCACTGCCGGACGCGGCGTTGATGTCGCCTACGACGGCGTCGGCGGGACGACGTTGCAAAAGACACTTGGCTGCGTGCGGCCATTCGGCGTCGTGGCGAGTGTTGGACAATCAGCCGGGCCGATCCCGCCCCTCGATGTCAATGATCTCGGGCCGCGACGCAGCCTGATGTTGGCGCGGCCGAGCGTCATGGCCCATATGAACGATGCCGACGCGTACCGCCGCTCTGCCGAGCGGGTACTTGCCGCGATGGTCGACGGCGTGCTCCAGGTGACCGGTAAAGCCTACAGCCTGCAGGACGCTGCGCTGGCGCAGGCCGACCTGGAAGCCGGGCGTACGACGGGAGCATTGTATCTGAAGCCTTGAGCGGCTTATTCCGCCGGCTGCAACACCGGTCCGGGCTTCTTCGGCGCGATCCAGAACGCATCGGGCCGTTCGAACAGGAAGTCGGCGTGCAGCCGCAGCGCGGCCCGCCAGATCGCCAACGATCCCAGCACGCCGACGATGGTGACGATCAGCGACATTGTGCCGATGTCCGGAATGATACCTGTGCGCAAGAGCAGCGTCCGCGTCGCGGCCATCGGCAGGAAGAAGGCAAGATAGATCACGATCGAATGCTCGCCGCAGAAGCGGAAGAAATTCAGCCAGTGCGCCCGCGCGAGCAGCGTGCCTGACGTGATGATGGCGCAAGCGCCGGCTAGGCCGAGCACGAGCGACACGATCTTCCATTCGCTGGCGCCAAGCATGACGAGGCCGGCATTGACGAAGACCCAGGTCGCGAGCGCTGCGAGCGCGAGTGCCGGCTGGTTCCGCGCGCGATCCGACAGCGCGAACACGTAGGGCGCAAACAGATAGCCCGAATAGAAATAGACGAAGCGCGCGCAGAATTCGTCGATCGCGGTCCAGCCGGTCGTGACGCGCGCCGTTTCCAGCGCGGCGGCGACGAGCCAGATCGCGAGCGGCGGGAATTGTCGTGTCAGTTTTGTGACGATGAAAAAGATGGGCAACAGGTAGATGAACCAGAGCGTGCCGAACGGCTCGATGAAGGATTCGAGATAGAGCAGGCCCGCGTTGTGCCAAGAGGTATCGGCCGCGAAAGCAGGCGCCTTGAAGCCGAACTGGATTGTCACCCAGACGACATAAAAATAGGCGAAATGCACCACCTTGCGGTCGAGATAGATTCGCCAGTCCCGATCGATCACCAGTGGCAGGAACAGGCCCGAGATCAGGAAGAAGTCCGGCATCCGGAACGGCTTTGCGAAGGCCACCAGAACATGCATGAAACCGGTCTCGCCGGCGGCGAGCTCGACCCCCAATACCGAATGCATCATCACGACCATGACGATGCAAATGCCTTTGGCATAGTCGACCCAGTCGACACGCGCGGCAGAAGGGGCCTTGGATCCCCCGTTCGCGGCGATTGTGCCTGATGGTGCCATGATGTCTCGTTTCGAGGCGTGTTCGGCCCGGTTCTGTGCGGGCGTGGGGCAGTGTGGGGCCTTGTGGTTTACGACTTCTTTACCGGTACAAATCGCGTGCCGGTTTTCGAACCGTGGGCTCTTCCTTCCCGACGGGAAAATGCTAAACCGCTCCAAATTGGGGTTTTGTTAACCAAGTCAAACCAGGGATTTTCATGCGCATCGCGATGATCGGCACGGGTTATGTGGGACTGGTGTCCGGAGCCTGCTTTGCGGATTTCGGTCACGACGTCACCTGCGTCGACAAGGATGAGAAGAAGATCGCCAGCCTGCGTCGCGGCGAGATCCCGATCTACGAGCCCGGGTTGGACGAGCTGGTCGCGACCAACGTCAAGGCCAAGCGGCTGGAGTTCACCACCGACCTGTTGAAGCCGGTCGCCGATGCCGATGCGGTGTTCATTGCGGTCGGCACCCCTTCGCGCCGTGGTGACGGCCACGCCGATCTTTCCTACGTCTACGCTGCCGCGAAAGAGATCGCGCAGTCGCTGTCCGGCTTCACCATCGTGGTGACGAAGTCGACCGTTCCGGTCGGCACCGGCGACGAGGTCGAGCGCATCATTCGCGAGGCCAATCCCAGGGCCGATGTCGTCGTCGCCTCCAACCCCGAATTCCTGCGCGAGGGCGCTGCGATCCGCGACTTCAAATTCCCCGACCGCGTCGTCGTCGGCACTACCGATGAGCGCGGCCGCAAGGTGATGGGCGATATCTACCGCCCGCTGTCGCTGAACCAGGCGCCGCTGATGTTCACGGAACGCCGCACCGCCGAGATGATCAAATACGCCGCGAACGCGTTCCTTGCGACCAAGATCACCTTCATCAACGAGATCGCGGATCTCTCGGAAAAGGTCGGCGCCAACGTGCAGGAGGTCGCACGCGGCATTGGCCTGGACAACCGCATCGGCACAAAATTCCTGCACGCCGGTCCGGGCTTCGGCGGCTCGTGCTTCCCGAAGGACACCAAGGCGCTGATCAAGATCGCGCAGGACTATGACGTGAGCCTGCGCATCGTTGAATCCGTGCTCGCGGTCAACGAGAATCGCAAGCGCGCAATGGCGCGCAAGGTGAGCCAGGCGCTCGGCGGCTCGCTGCGCGGCAAGACCATTGCCGTGCTCGGTCTCACCTTCAAGCCCGATACCGACGACATGCGCGACGCGCCGTCGATCCCGCTGGTCACCGGCCTCCTCGACATGGGCGCGAAGGTCAAGGCTTACGATCCAGTCGGCATGGAGCAGGCCAAAAGCGAGCTGCCCAGCATCACCTATAGCGAGGACGCCTATTCCTGCGCTGAAGGTGCTGATGCGCTGGTCGTCGTCACCGAATGGGTGCAATTCCGTGGTCTCGACCTCGACCGGTTGAAGAGCGTCATGGTGCAGCCCGTGGTCGTCGACCTCCGCAACATCTTCAGCCCCGAAGACATGGCTGCCGCCGGCTTCACCTATGAGAGCGTCGGTCGGCCATCCGTGCAACGCTGATCGCGGCCATGAAAGGCTGAAACCGTCATGGACGGGCTTGTCCCGGCCATCCACGTCTGTTTTCTAGTCCAAAGACGTGGATACCCGGGACGTTTGTGCGAAGACGCGCTTCGCGCTTTTGCCGGGCATGACGAATGGATAGGCCTTGCCCCGGAACTTCGACACGCCCCTCCCGATCGATGTCGTGCTCGACGACCTCTCGCGCACGCTGGAGGCGCACAACGCGGCCGTGCTGGTGGCCCCTCCGGGCGCCGGCAAGACCACGCGGGTGCCGCTGGCGTTGCTCGATGCGCCCTGGGCCAAGGGCAAGAAGATCATCGTGCTGGAGCCGCGGCGCATTGCGGCACGCGCCAGTGCCGATCGCATGGCCAAATCGCTCGGCGAGCGCGCCGGCGAAACCGTCGGCTATCGCGTCCGTTTCGGCTCGAAGATATCGCGGGCCACACGCATCGAGGTCGTGACCGAAGGCATTTTCACCCGTCAGATCCTCGACGATCCCGAGCTCTCCGGTGTCGCTGCCATCCTGTTCGACGAATTCCACGAGCGCTCGCTCGATGCCGACATGGGCTTGGCGCTGGCGCGCGATGCGCAGCTGGGCTTGCGCGAGGATCTGCGCATCCTGGTGATGTCGGCCACGCTCGACGGCGCACGCGTCGCAAAGTTGCTTGGCGAGGCGCCTGTCGTCGAGAGCGAGGGCCGCGCCTTTCCGGTCGAGACCCGCTATCTCGGTCGCAAGGCGGATGCACCGATCGAGCGGCAGATGGCGGACGCAATTGCCTCGGCACTTCGCGCTGATAGCGGCTCGGTGCTCGCCTTCCTGCCGGGCGCCGCCGAAATCCGCCGCACCCAGAATTTTCTCGGCGAACGCGTGCAGGACCCCAGCATCGAGATCGTGCCGCTGTTCGGCGCGCTTGATGCCGCCGTGCAGGACCGCGCCATCTCGCCCGCGCCCAAAGGCACGCGCAAGGTGGTGCTGGCGACCTCGATCGCCGAGACCTCGCTCACAATTGAAGGCGTGCGCATCGTCGTCGATTCCGGTCTCGCCCGTGTGCCGCGCTACGAACCCGACATCGGCCTGACCCGGCTCGAGACCGTGCGTGCCGCGCGCGCCGCGGTCGATCAGCGTCGCGGCCGCGCCGGCCGCACCGAGCCAGGTGTCTGCTACCGGCTCTGGGACGAGCCGCAGACGGCGTCGCTCGCGCCCTACACCCAGCCGGAAATTCTCAGCGCCGATCTGTCCTCGCTTGTGCTCGATCTCGCGCAATGGGGCGTGAGTGATCCGGCGGCGCTGTCCTTCCTCGACCCGCCGCCCGCGCCGGCATGGAAGGAAGCCAAAGGCCTGCTCTCCGAGCTCAACGCGCTCGATGGCGACGGCCGCATCACGGCGGAAGGCAAGAGCCTGCGCGCGCTGGCCTTGCCGCCACGGCTGGCACGCATGATCGTGGATTCGCATCGCGCCGGCGCGGGCGAAGAGGCGGCCGAGATCGCGGCCCTCCTCACCGAGCGCGGGCTCGGCGGCGACGGCGCCGATCTCGAGCACCGGCGCGACCAGTTCCGCCGCGACCGTTCGCCACGGGCGGCGAGCGCGCGCGACCTGGCGCGGCGCTGGGCTTCGCAGGTCGCGGCGTCCGAGAAGGCGGGGCAGCAGGAGGATCTCTCGACCGGCCTGATGCTCGCCTATGCCTTCCCCGATCGTGTCGCGCGCAATCGTGGCAATGGCAGTTTTGTGCTCGCCAACGGCCGTGGAGCCGCGGTGGAGCAGACCTCCTCGCTCGCCCGAGCGCCCTATATCGCGATCGGCGAGATGACGGGAACGGCCGCGAGTGGCCGTATCCTGCTCGCCGCGCAAATCGCCGAGGGCGACATCGAGCGGCATTTCGCCGAGCACATCAACACCGCCGATGAGGTCTCCTTCGACCGCGGCGCGATGGCGCTGCGCGCGCGGCGCAAGCGCGTGCTGCATGCGATCACGCTGTCCGAGGCCACGCTTGCCGTGTCGCCCTCGGAAGACACCGCGCGCGTCTTCGCCGACGGGCTGATCGCCGCCGGCCTCGACCGGCTGCCCTGGTCGAAGGCCGCAAAACAATGGCGCGATCGCGTGATGTTTTTACGCAAGGCCGAGGGCGGTAGCTGGCCAGATCTCACGGACAACGGGCTGATCGCGCGGCGTGACGATTGGCTGGTGCCTGCGCTGTACGACAAGATCGCGCTGAAGGACATCTCCGCCGGCGATCTCTCCGATGCGCTGATGGCGCTATTGCCGTGGGAAATGCGCGCGCGACTGGATCGCGAGGCGCCGACGCATTTCGAGGCGCCCACGGGAAGCGTGCTCGCGATCGACTACGAGGCCGAGCAGGGGCCGACCATCGCGGTGCGCCTCCAGGAATTGTTTGGCCTCAATACCCATCCGTCGATCGCCGCCGGCAAGGTGCCGCTGGTGCTGGAATTGCTGTCGCCGGCGCAACGCCCGGTGCAGGTGACGCGCGATCTCCCCGGCTTCTGGCGCGGCAGCTATGCGGCCGTGCGCTCGGACCTGCGCGGCCGCTATCCGCGCCATCCCTGGCCGGAGGATCCGGCGAGTGCGCTGCCGACCCGGCGGGTCAAGCCGCGCGGCACGTGACAAATCACGCCCGCCATTAACCGTACGCTCATCCTTTTCGTCAAAATGACACCGGCTCTGCCGCGGCCTCCCTCGCGGGCCGGCGTGTCGCGTGGTCAAATCGAGCTTTCGGTTCCGAGTGGTGTCATGCGCAACATAATGATCTTCGCGGCCATCCTGATCGGACTGGGCACTTTCATGGCGCAGATGGCGGACAGAATGAGCTCCGCATCCGCCACATCAGCGCCACATACGACCGTCGCAGTCGCGACTACGGCGCCAGCCGGCGGCCGCAGCCTCAACATCCCCCGCGACGGTCGCGGCCACTTCCAGACCGACGGTCGCATCGACGGCCAGCGCATCGGCTTCATGGTCGACACCGGCGCCTCCGTGGTGGCGCTGAACGAGACCTCGGCCGCCCGCTTCGGCCTCCGTCCCTCGCGCAACGACTACAACGCCACCGTCACCACCGCCAACGGCACCATCAAGGCCGCGCGCACTCGCATCGCAATGCTGGACGTCGGTGGTCTCATCGTTCGCGATGTCGACGCCATGGTGCTGCCAGACGCGGCGTTGTCCGAGAACCTGCTCGGCCTATCCTTCCTGTCCCGCCTGAAGCGCTTTGAGTATGCCAACGGCCAGATGGTGCTGGAGCAGTAAATCTCGGCTGATTGCAGTGCTATAATTTCGATATTGCCGCTGCGCGAACCTGCGGCAGGAAATGTTTTCCCGTTACCAAACTGCCGCAATTGTCATCCATAAGCTGCCATTCCCGCCTTCCGCTGCGGCCCGGCATTCGCTAAGGCTGCATCAATTCCTGCCCTTTCGCGAGACCGCCTCAATGTTTCCCAAGCCGAAATCCGTGCTTTTGCCCAACACCTACGCCTTCGAATCCGAGCCGATGGTGAAGGCCACGGGCTTTCGCGAATACGACGCGCGCTGGCTGTTCCAGAAGGAAATCAACCTGATGGGGATCCAGGCGCTCGGCATGGGGCTGGGCGCGCTGATCGCAGAGCTCGGCGTGAAACAGGAGATCGTGACTGGCCACGATTTCCGGGGCTACTCGGCCTCGATCAAATACGCGCTGATCTCCGGCTTGATGGCGGCTGGGTGCAAGGTGCACGACATCGGGCTTGCGGTGACGCCGATGGCCTATTTCGCGCAGTTCGATCTCGACGTGCCCTGCTGCGCCATGGTCACGGCCTCGCACAACGACAATGGCTGGACCGGCGTGAAGATGGGCGCCAACCGCCCGCTGACCTTTGGCCCCGACGAGATGACTCGGCTGAAGGAGATCGTGCTCAACGCCGATTTCAAGAACAAGGCCGGCGGCTCCTACCAGTTCCACGAGAATTATCCGGCGCGCTACATTGCCGACCTCACCAACCGCCCGAAGCTCAAGCGCAAGCTCAAGGTTGTTGCGGCCTGCGGCAACGGCACGGCCGGCGCGTTTGCGCCGCAGGTGCTGGAGGCGATCGGCTGCGAGGTGGTCCCGCTCGACACCGAGCTCGACCACACCTTCCCGAAATACAATCCGAATCCGGAAGACATGGAGATGCTGCACGCGATCCGCGACGCGGTGCTGCATCACAAGGCCGATGTCGGCCTCGGCTTCGACGGCGACGGCGACCGCTGCGGCGTCGTCGACAACACCGGCGAGGAGATCTTCGCCGACAAGGTCGGCGTGATGCTGGCGCGCGACATGTCGGCGATCCACAAGGACGCGCAGTTCATCGTCGACGTGAAGTCGACCGGCCTGTTCATCACCGATCCCGTCTTGCAGAAGCAGGGCGCCAAGACCGCCTATTGGAAGACCGGCCATTCCTACATGAAGCGCCGCACCCACGAGACAGGGGCGCTCGCGGGCTTCGAGAAGTCCGGCCACTTCTTCTTCAACAAGCCGTATGGACGCGGCTATGACGACGGTCTGGTCTCGGCGATCGCGATCTGCGACATGCTCGACCGCGCGCCGGGCAAGTCGATGGCCGATCTGAAGAACGCGTTGCCGAAGACGTGGTCGTCGCCGACCATGTCGCCGCATTGCGCCGATGAGACCAAATACGGCGTCATCGACCAGGTGGTGAAGCATTTTGAGGGCTTGCAGGCCAAGGGCGCCAAGATCGGCGGCCAGGCGATCCGCGATCTTGTCACCGTCAATGGCGTCCGCGTCACGGTCGAGGACGGCAGCTGGGGCCTGGTGCGCGCTTCCTCCAACAAGCCTGAGCTCGTTGTCGTGGTCGAGAGCCCGGTCTCCGAGCAGCGCATGCACGACATGTTCGAGATGGTGAACAGCGTGCTGCGCACGCATCCCGAAGTCGGCGAGTATAATCAAAAGATCTGATGTCAGGTTGAGGGAGGCGTGATCCATCCTCCCTCTCCGCCGTCATGCCCCGCGAAGGCGGGGCATCCAGTACGCCGCGGCGTCTCGGTTCAATCGTAGTCGTCTCGGAGTACTGGATCGCCCGGTCAAGCCGGGCGATGACAGCTTCCGTGTGAAGAGACTTAAGCCGCAGCCACCGCCGGGATCGGCAGCGCCGTGACGGACTTGATCTTCTCCATCGCGAAGCGCGAGGTGACGTTCTTCAGCGGCACGGCGCTGATGAGTTTCTTGTAGAAGATGTCATAGGCCTGCATGTCGGCGACCACGACGCGCAGCATGTAATCGACGTCGCCGGCCATGCGGTAGAATTCCATCACCTCGGGCATGGCGCTGACCGCTTCGGCGAATTTCTTGAGCCAGGCGTCGGAATGATCGGAGCTCTCCACCGAGACGAACACGGAGATGCCGAGCCCGATCTTGTTCTGATCGACCAGCGCCACCCGCTTCAGGATCACGCCGTCGGCCTCCAGGCGCTGAATACGCTTCCAGCAGGGGGTCGAAGACAGCCCGACGCGGTCGCCGATTTCGGCAACGGAAAGGGAGGCGTCCTCCTGAAGCACCATCAGGATCTTGCGGTCGATGGCGTCGAGGCGGCGGCTGGTCTCGGGGATCTGGACAGCGGCATCAGTCATTTGAAGAACTTTGTTCCAATATTAGCGCTGCTTTCCGTCATATATAGAAAAATCTTCTATCGCAAGCCCATAATCTCGGCGTGTCTTCGGAATGGCGCTACAGCCTGCTATGCAAAAACCCTTCAACTTCAATGCGTTGCGGGGCAGCCGGGCCGCCGCCGTGGCGGGTGCATTTCAGGGCTGCGGCGGCTGCGGCGAATCGCAGCGCGTCCTGCACACCGCTGCCCTCCGCGAGCCAAATCGTGAAGGCGCCGTGGAAGACGTCGCCGGCCCCGAGCGTATCGACGGCCTCGACCGGGAAGGCCGGCGTCTCCTCCAGCGTGCCCGCCTCGTTCAGCCAGATCGTGCCGTGCGGGCCGCGGGTGGCGGCGAGAAAGGCGGGTGTCAGCGCAGCCAGGCGCTTAAGTGCCTCGCCGTTGTCGGCGATGCCGGCGGTCTCCTGCACCTGTTCGCTGGCGAATAGAAGATGCGAGGCAGTCTTGAGCAGGTCGTCCTGCAGCGACATCGCGCGATCGACGCCGACGATGACGGGAATGCCGCGCCGACGGGCCTCAATGCAGAGATCGATGCAGAAGGGGCCGCAGCGGCTTTCGACGAGGACAGCCGCACAATCGGCAAGGAGCTCGTCTGCATCGGGCAGCTTCACCAGCCACAGCGCGGGATCGCGATAGATCGTCAGCGTTCGTTCGCCGGTCGCGTCGATGATGATCGCAGAGACGGGTGTGGCCGCACCCGGCATGCGCACGATATGGCGGGTCTCAATACGCTCGGCCGCCATCCGCTCGAGGATGAAGCTGCTCGACGTCTCCCGCGCATCGCCCATCGGCCCGGCAAAGGCGACACGGCCGCCGAGCCGCGCCATCGCGATCGCGGCATTGAGCGCGTTGCCGCCGCAGATCTCGGCAAGATGCGTAGCGTTGGCCTTGCTGCCGCGCTCCGGCACGGCCTCGACCCGGAAGGTGAGGTCGCGCACGGGAATGCCGATGCAGAGGATGCGCGGTGCCATCCCTGATGCAGCCATCCGCGGTCTCAGCTCTTGTCGTGGACCCAGCGGCCGAGCAGGTGATGGGCGATGGCGAAAGGATGCGGCCCGGCGAATCCGTCGGGATGCGTCCGCGTCAGCATCAGCGCCGCCTCTTCGCGCGTAAACCAGCGCGCATCCTCGAGCTCGGAATGGTCGACGACGACGTCCTCGTTCACCGCCCGCGCGCTGCAACCGATCATCAGCGACGACGGATAGGGCCAGGGCTGGGTCATGTAGTACTGCACATCGGTGCAATTGATGCCCGATTCTTCCAGGATCTCACGGCGCACCGCGTCCTCGATGGTCTCGGCGGCCTCGACGAAGCCGGCGAGGCAGGAATACATGCCCGGCGGAAACTGCTTCTGGCGGCCGAGCAGGCACTTTTCGCCAGATGCCACCAGCATGATCACGACGGGATCGGTGCGCGGAAAGTGCTCGGCCTTGCAGGCCGGGCACTCGCGCTTCCAGCCGCCTTCCTTCATCGCGCTGCGCGTGCCGCAATTGGCGCAATAGCCGTGGCGCTGATGCCAGCTGACCATCGACTTCGCCATTGCGATCGCCGACAGTTCCTCGGGCGGGATCGCGCCCTGCATCGCCATGCCGCGCAGCTCGGTGACGGTGTAGTCCTCGCGGCCGATCAGCTTCTCGGCCGCAGCCTGCGCGAGGCCCATGCCGAAGAGCGCAGCGCCGTCGCGCAAGCCGAGGAAGATCGTGCCGGGATTGGCGCCGCATTTCAGCGCCTCGTCGATTCCGAGCAGCGCGCGCGTCTTGTCGCCGTCGCGCTTCACCAGCAGCGAGTCGCGGTAGACGACGTAGGCGCGCGAGGACGGCTTCTGCTCCATTGCGAACAGTTTTTCGTCATCGCGGCGCAAATGCGCGGCGCGGTCGAGAACGTTGGTGACGAAGGCCGGTTGCCCCAGCGGAAACGAGTCGAATGCTGACATTTCTTGTTCTTTCAACCCAGCCAGATTTTTCTGCGAAGCGCGCTGATGAAATTCTGTACTTCAGTAGCGTCATGCGCCAGGGGCGGCATCACGCCCCAGACCGGCCGCGGCCAGGCGGCGTCACTGGTGCGGCGTGCGATGATGTGGACGTGAAGCTGCGGCACGAGGTTTCCCAGCGCTGCAACATTGAGCTTGTCGCATTTGGTGATCTCCTTTAGCGCGCGCGAGACGCGGGAGATCTCCGTCATCAACTGCGCCTGCTGGACCTCGTCGAGATCGATGATCTCGACCGCATCGGAGCGTCGCGGCACCAGCAGCAACCATGGATAATGCGCGTCCTTGATGACCAGCACCTTCGATAGCGGCAAGTCGCCGATGTCGATGGTGTCCTCTTTCAGGCGGGAGTGCAGCGACCAGGCGGGATCGGACATATGCGTTTCCAGATTGCCCGGTGGGAGCGGGCGCGTTTGGACGGACCATACGATACCGAGTCCGATAGGGGAAGGATCGGGGCCGCATACGCGGTCGTCATTCCAAGCGCGCGCTGCGCGCCCGGAATGACGGAGTTATGCCTCCGCCAGCACCCGAGCATTCGCACGAATCGAGGCTTCGCTGACGCGAATGCCGAGGCCGGGACCGTCGGGCACGACGACTTGACCTGCGCGGTTGGCGACGCGCTCCTCCAGCACGTCCTCGGTCAGCACGTGATGCGGCATATAAAACTCGCAGCCGAGCGAGATGCCCGGTGTCGCCGCGATCAGCTGCGTACCGGCGGCTAGCCCAACGCCGCCTTCCCACAGCGTGCCGCCATAGCCGGGCAGGCCGGCGATGTCGGCGATCGCCATGATCGCCTGCGCCTCGAACAGGCCGCCGGCCTTCATCAGCTTGATCGAGACGGCGTCGGCCGCCTCGCGGCGGACGACTTCCATCATATCGCGGCGGTCAAAGCAGCTTTCGTCGGCGAGCACAGGCGTTTCCAGCGCGGCGGTGAGCTGCGCCATCACGTCGAGAAACTTGCGCGGTACCGGCTGCTCGATGAAGGTCGGCGCGAACTCCTCGATATCGCGCAGAATCTTGATGGCGCCGAATGGCGCCAGCGCCTGGTTGTAGTCGACGCGCAGATCGACCTTGTCGCCAAATTCTTTCCGGATCGCTTCGAGGTGGTCGAGATCCTCGCGATGCGACTTCACGCCGGTCTTGACCTTGTAAATGAAGTTGCCGTCCGGAACCATTTTTCGCATGCGCTCGAGATCGGCGGCGAAATCGGGATCGGCGATCGAGAACGACAGCGGAATGGTGTCGCGCACGCGGCCACCGAGCAGGTCGGCGACCGAGAGCCCCGACGATTTGCCGACGATGTCCAGCAGCGCCATTTCGATCGCGACTTTGGCCTCCGCGTGGCCGACCAGCGCGCGGTCGAGTTCGGCCATCAGCGCGCGGATGCGGCGTACGGGTTTGCCGAGCACGGTCGGCCGCAGATAGATGTCGAGCGCTGAGAACGCGGCTTCCGGCGTTCCCGTGAATACCTCCCACGGGGCTGCTTCGCCCCAGCCGATCACGCCGTCGCTCGACGTCAGCTCGATCAGCACGCGCTTCACCGTGCCCTTGACGTTGCCGACGCCCTGCAGGCGCGCCATCTTGATCGGGCTTTCGATCAGGAACAGCCTGAGACGTTCGACGGTCGCTTCGGTCATGTCAGGCCTCCATTGACGTGCCAGATCTGGCCGGTGACGTAGGATGCTTTCGGCGATGCCAGGAAGGCGATGATCTCGGCCACTTCCTCCGGCCGCCCTCGGCGGCGCATCGGGATCAGCGCCTCGGTCGCGGCAATCTGCTCGAGCGAGAGCCGGCTCTCGCTCGGCTTGTCCTTGACGATCAGGCCCGGCGCAACCGCGTTGACGGTGATTCCGTCCTTGGCGAGTTCGACCGCGGTGAGACGTACCAGCGCTTCAAGCGCGGCACGGCTCGCGGCGGTGGCGGCGAAGGGCGCGAATTCAGGCCGGATCGCGTGTGTGACGAATGACGACACCGCGACGATCCTGGCATCGCGACCTGCATGCAGCAGCGGAAGCGCAGCGTCGACCAGCCGTGTGAAGGCCAGCGCGGATTCATCCATCGCCTGACGGAATTGATCCGCCGGCGTGCCGATGGCGCTGCCACGGCGGGCGTGGCCGCCGACCAGGATCAATCCATCGAGCCGGCCGAAGGCGGCTTTCGTGGCGGCGATGGCGTCGGCGACGGCGGTCTCTTCGGCGAGATCGCCAAGGCACTTTGCGACGACCGCGCCTTTTGCTTCGGCGTCTGCAGCCGCGGCACCGAGACCTTCTGCGTTGGAGCGCGTGTGCAATAGAAGCCCGATGCCCGGCGCCGCGAGCAGTTTTGCGGTGGCGCAGCCGATGCCGCTGGCGGCACCGGTGACGAGATAGACGCGATCGATATCTGGCATCACGATGCTGTATTGACCGGTGGCAGCGCGCCGGTGCGGTGGAAATGGCTGAGGAAGGCGCGCGTCGCGGCTTCCTGCGGATTGTCGATCACCTGCCTCGCCGGGCCTTCCTCGACGACAACGCCGTCGCGCATGAAGATGAGGCGGTCGGCGACCTCGCGGGCAAAGGCGATCTCGTGGGTCACGATCACCATGGTCATGCCTTCAGAGGCCAGTTGCTGGATCACGCTGAGCACCTCGCCGACCAGCTCGGGATCGAGCGCCGAGGTCGCCTCGTCGAACAGCATGACATCAGGTTCCATCGCCAGTGCCCGCGCGATCGCGACACGCTGTTTCTGGCCGCCTGACAATGTCGCCGGATATTGGTCAGCCTTTTCCGCGAGGCCCACCTTGGCAAGCTGGGCGCGTGCAAGCTTCTCGGCGTCCGCCTTGGCCATGCGCCGCACCGTGACTGGTCCCTCCATCACGTTTTGCAGCGTCGTCATGTGTGGGAACAGGTTGAAGTGCTGGAACACCATGCCGGTGGTGGCGCGGAATTTGGCCAGCGTCGTCACGTCTGGAAGCTTTGCGCCTTCACCGAACACGAAGCGCGTGTCGCCGACACGAACGCTGCCGCCGTCGGGCACGATCAGGAGATTGATGCAGCGGAGCAGGGTCGATTTGCCGGAGCCGGACGGGCCGATCAGCGCCACGACGCCACCCTTGGCGACCTCGAGACTGATGTTCTTCAAGACCTCGTTGCTGCCGAAGCTCTTGCGCAAGGCCCGGATCTCGATTTTCGAAGTATTTTTGGAAGGCTCGCTCATTCGCTGACTGCCAGTCGCTTCTCGCCGCGGCGAACGATGATGGTGAGCGGAATCAGGATCGCCGCATAGGCGACCGCGACCGCGGTGTAGGTTTCCAGTGGCCGGTAGCTGTCATGGGCCGCGACCTGGCTCTGATAAACGAGGTCCGGCACCGCCAGCACCGAGACCAGCGAGGTGTTCTTGAACTGGATGATCGACTGGTTCATCAGCGCCGGAATCATGCGCTTGATCGCCTGCGGCAGCACGATGCGCCGCATGCTCTGGCCCGGTGTCATGCCGAGTGCAGCGCCGGCTTCCGACTGACCCTTGTCGATCGAAATGATGCCGCCCCGGATGATCTCCGAATAGAACGAGCCGCCGTAGAGCGAGAGCGCCAGCGCCGAGGCCGTGATCGGCGTCATGTCGATGCCGGCCAGGATCGGCAGCGCGTAGTAGAACCAGATCAGCTGTACCAGGATCGGCGTGCAGCGGAACGCCTCGATGAAGGTGAGGGCGACCATGCGCACCACCTTGTAGCGCGACAGAGTACCGAAGGCGCCGAACAGGCCGAACACCAGACCGAGCAGCACGATCACGATCGTGAAGCCGACGGTGACGCCGAGCCCGTTGAGAAAGAGCCAGCGATAGCTCCAGAGGATGCCGAAGTCCCACTGATACATGCGTGCCTACTTGCTTCACCTCTCCCGCTTGCGGGAGAGGTCGCGTCGCATCGAAGATGCGATGCGGGTGAGGGCTTTCTCCTCTGGGGGAGTCTTGCCAGCGGAGACACCCTCACCCCGACCCTCTCCCGCAAGCGGGAGAGGGAGAGAAGCGGAGCCCGTGGATCGAGACTGCCCCAAGTTTGCGATACCTTACAACGAAACGCCCGGCGGAATGTCCGCTTCGGTCACGCCCACCAGCTCCATGTTGGTGATGATCGCGTTGCGGATGAAGCCGAGGCCCTTGTTGAAGTCGATCCAGGTGTTGACGTAGTCGCGGAACGTCTTGTCGTTCTCGCGGCGGAAGCCGGCATTCGACGTGGTGGCGAAGATCGGCGTCGGCAGCACGAACTGGCCGAGCGAGGGGTTCTTCTTCAGCACGGTCAGCGACAGCATCGTGATCAGGCACTGCGCGTCGACGCGGCCGGTCTGCAGTGCGGCGGTGGCGTCGTCGGCGCTCTTCAGCCGCGAGATCTGCGCCTTCGGCGTCAGGCGGCTGACGACCTGGTCGTGCGACGAGCCCTGATCGACGGCGATCTTGACGTCAGGCGAGTTCAGCTCGGCCCAGCTCTTCGGCTTGAAATCCTTCTTGCAGAGGATGCCGAAGGCGTTGTTGAAGACCGGCACCGAGAAGTCGACCACCAGTGCGCGCTTCGGCGTCGGGTTGAGGCCGAAGAAGATGTCGATCTTGTTGGATTGGAGATCGAGCACCGAATTGCCCCAGGTGGTTTCGGTGATCTCGAGCTCGGCCTCCATGTCGTCGGCAAGCGCCTTGGCGATGTCGACGTAAAAACCCTTCCATTGGCCGCTGGCGAGATCCTTCATGTAGTAAGGCGCGCCGCCGCCGACCGCGCCAATCCGCATCTTCTTGGTGCGGCGGATGCGGGCAAAGGTCGATTCGTTGGGATCGGCCGCCTGGGCCACCGCCGGAGAGGCCAACGCGCCCGCGGCCACTGCGCCGATGGCGCCAAGTCCGGCGCCAAGTCCGACAATCGATGCAACATCACGACGTGTAACCATTGGGATCAATCGCTTTTCTGGTTAGGTGGAGTTCCGGGAGCGTTCTTACCAAGGTGGCCGGGGCTGCGAAAGCACAGCCTATCGGCTGGGCAGACCCGGAGTTGCCCGGATGCTGGGCAAGATCAAGCTGGCCAAAGTGATACCCGCTTGCTTTCCCGACCTTTTGGCCCCAAATAGGGACCGGGAGATTGGCGGTGGACGAGCCACTCGCCAACCGGGTCAGGTCCGGAAGGAAGCAGCCCTAACGAGGTCCGGATCGGGTCGCTCGTCAGTCTCCTACCTGTTTTTTGAGCGAATTGCGTCGGCGGGCTTCCCGCCAGCGCGCTCCTTTCCGCAAAGCCGGCCGAGAGACATTTCATTGCGGATCGACCGATGACCGATGCTGGCGCCCCTCCCAATCCCGACAGCGCCGACCCGGCCGGCAACGCGCCCTACCGGGTTCTGGCGCGCAAATACCGCCCTTCAAGCTTCGACGATCTGATCGGCCAGGAGGCCGTGGTTCGCACCGTCTCCAACGCGTTCGAGACCGGGCGCATTCCGCAGGCCTGGATCCTCACCGGCGTCCGCGGCGTCGGCAAAACCACCACCGCGCGTATTCTCGCCCGTGCGCTCAACTACGAGATGCCAGATGGCTCCGTGAAGGGCCCGACCATCCACATGCCGACCTTGGGCGTGAACTGCCAGGCGATCATGGAAAGCCGGCACATGGACGTGCTGGAGATGGACGCGGCATCGCACACTGGCGTCGACGACGTCCGCCAGATCAATGACAGCGTGCGCTACGCGCCCGCCAGCGCCCGCTACAAGGTCTACATCATCGACGAAGTCCACATGCTGTCGACGGCTGCGTTCAACGCCTTCCTGAAGACGCTGGAGGAACCGCCGGAGCACGCCAAGTTCGTGTTCGCCACGACCGAGATCCGCAAGGTTCCGGTCACGGTGTTGTCGCGCTGTCAGCGTTTTGACCTGCGCCGCGTCGAGGCCGATGTGCTGATGAAGCACCTCGCCAACATTGCGGCGAAGGAAAGCGTCGAGATCGAGCCCGAGGCGCTGGGCATCATCGCGCGCGCCGCCGAAGGCTCGGTGCGCGACTCTCTGTCGCTGCTCGATCAGGCCATCGCGCATGCGGCAGGCAATGTGAAGGCCGACGCCGTCAGGCAGATGCTGGGGCTCGCCGACCGCACCCGTGTCATCGATCTCTTCGATTCGCTGGCGCGCGGCGACATCGCGTCCGCCTTCAAGGAGTTTCGCGACCAGTACGATGTCGGCGCCGATCCCATCGTCGTGCTCTCGGACCTTGCCGAGTTCGTCAATTTCGTCACCCGCGTGAAGATCGTGCCGGCGACCGCCGACAACGTCGCCTATGGCGAGACCGAGCGTGTGCGCGCGAAGGATTTCGCCTCGAAAATCTCGATGCGCGTGCTGTCGCGGATGTGGCAGATGCTGCTCAAGGGCATCACCGAGGTGCAGGCCGCGACACGTCCCGCCGCGGCTGCCGAGATGGTGCTGGTGCGCATCGCCTATGTAGCCGACCTGCCGACGCCGGACGAAGCGATCAGGATGCTCGAGCAGAACGGCGGCGGCTCGCCGGTCGTGAGCGGCGGTGGTGCCGCGCGCAGCAATACGCCGTCCGCGCCGATGGCCTCTGCGACGTCGGTTGTTTCAGCTGCGCCGGTTCGCATGCCGACCTCGTCGCCATCAGCGTTCGGCGGTGGTGCCCGGCCGCAAATGGCAGCGCCGGCGCCGGAACCGCAAGCGGCTGCTCCGCAGCTGCGTATCACGAGCTTCACTCAGCTCGTTGCGCTCGCCAGTCAGAAGCGCGATGTCATGACCAAGGGCGCGCTCGAAGGCGACATGCGCCTCGTTCGTTTCGAGGAGGGCCGGCTGGAAGTCGCGCTCGAGCCGAACGCCTCCAAGACCATGATCTCGGAGCTCGCGCGAAAATTCGAGCAATGGACCGGCCGCCGCTGGACCATCATCGTGTCCAACGAGAAGGGCGAGCCGACGCTGCGCTCGGTGAGCCAGGCAGCCAAGCAGGAACATGCGCGCACTGCCGAGGCCGATCCGCGCGTGCAGGAGGTGCTGTCGCGCTTCCCCGGTGCGAAAGTCGTCGAGGTCCGCAGGCTTGCCCCCGAGACGCCTGAAACCAATATTAACGCCGACTACGGCTCTGACGATCCGCCCGACGGTTCCGACGCCGACGACGATCTCTAGAGCATGATCCGGAAAAGTGTGCAGCGGTTTTCCGAGAAGATCATGCTCAAATAGAATGCTAAAGCGCGTTTAGGCGCGCTTTGGCCGCTCTTTCCAAGGACGAACACCCATGGCTGATTTTCTCGGCATGATGAAGCAGGCGGCGCAGCTGCAATCCAAGATGCAGGAGATGCAGGAGCAGCTCGCCAATGTAGAGGTCGAAGGCATCTCCGGCGGCGGTCTCGTCGCCGTCCGCATGACCGCGAAGATGGACGTCAAGGGCGTCAAGATCGATCCCTCGCTGATCAAGCCGGAAGAACGCGAGGTGCTGGAAGATCTGCTCGTCACCGCGCTCAGTGATGCCCGCCGCAAGGCGGAGACCGCGATGCAGGAAAAGATGCAGTCGCTGACCGGCGGGCTCGGCCTGCCGCCGGGGCTGTTCGGCCAGTAATATGGGCGCGGTTGCAGGTCCCGAAATCGAGCGGCTGGTCCAGCTTCTCGCACGGCTGCCGGGCCTGGGCCCGCGCTCCGCGCGGCGCGCGGCACTGCATCTGATCAAGAAACGCGAGGCGCTGATGATGCCGCTGTCGTCGGCTATGCAGGTCGCGCTCGACAAGGTCCAGGTCTGCAAGACCTGCGGCAACATCGATACGCAAAATCCCTGCACTGTCTGCATCGATCCGAAGCGCGATCCGGCCATCATCGTCGTCGTCGCCGACGTCGCCGATCTCTGGGCGCTGGAGCGGGCCAATGCGACTCAAGGGCGCTACCATGTGCTGGGCGCGACCTTGTCGCCGCTCGACGGCGTCGGTCCGCAGGACCTCACCATCGACACGCTGGTGGCGCGCGCGCATGCGGCCGAGGTGCACGAGATCATTCTTGCGCTGAATGCGACAGTCGACGGACAGACCACCGCGCACTACATCACCGACCTGCTTCAGGACGCCAACGTAAAAGTAACCCGGCTCGCTCATGGTGTGCCGGTCGGTGGCGAGCTTGATTATCTCGATGAGGGCACGCTATCGGCCGCGATGCGGCAGCGGACCCTGTTCTAGCCATCCAGACTTGACGGAACGAACGACATGACGAAACTTTTCGCCACACGATCGGTTTTGGTCGCGACGATGCTGCTGCTAACACCGGCCATCGCCGCACAGCAGGACGACGAGGCAGCGCCGCCGTCAAAGCCCGGCAAGCCGATCAGCACCGGCGAGGTGCTCTCGGGCGAGCTGAACGCAATGAAGATTCGCGACGTCAAGAACGCCGGCAAGCGGATTGCGATGTACCAGATTACATCCGAGCCGCGCCGCCTGCCGGCGCCGAACGGGTTGTGCAATCTCGAGACCGGGCCTGAGACCTTCCAGCTCGTTCCCAGCGGCGATGCGCAGGCCGCGCAGTTGAAGACGTTTGCCGGCAAGGAAATCTCGGTCAAGGTCGACGAGATCGCCTGTGCCAGCGATCCCGGCCAGATGAGCGAGGCCGTGGTCACGAAGTGGAGCCTGGTGAGGAAGTAGGGCGGCAGGCAAACTCCCTCCGTCGTCATTGCGAGGAGCCCTTGCGACGAAGCAATCCAGACTGTTTCTGCGGAAAGATTCTGGATTGCTTCGCTTCGCTCGCAATGACGAGGAGAGAGGTGTGCCTACACCCTTACCGGCCCCAGCGCCTCAAAATGCCCGCGCTTCTGCAGCCAGGCCAGCAGCACCAGGCTCGGGATCGCCACCAGCACGCAGATCACGAAGAACAGCGGCCAGCCGGTGGTATCGGCCACGAAGCCGGCCCCTGACGAGAGATAGGTCCGCCCCACC
Source organism: Bradyrhizobium sp. LB11.1 (assembly GCF_040549385.1). Classification (NCBI taxonomy): domain Bacteria; kingdom Pseudomonadati; phylum Pseudomonadota; class Alphaproteobacteria; order Hyphomicrobiales; family Nitrobacteraceae; genus Bradyrhizobium; species Bradyrhizobium sp. LB11.1. Next base: position 261,158 of record NZ_JBEPTH010000009.1, read on the forward strand.
GCCGCGAGCGCGGTGAGCAGCGCATATTGTGTCGCCGTGTGCAGCGGGTTCTGGCACAGCGCCGAGAGATAGGCGACGAAGATCACCGTGCCGATGGCACTGGTGAAATTCTCCGCGCAGATCGCGAGCGCCAGGGCCCATTGATTGGTGCCGACCACGGCAAGCCAGGAGAACGTGAGGTTGGCCAGCGCCTGCATCACGCCGCCGATCAAGAGCGATGTTGCCAGCGAGTAACGCCGCGCGACAAAACCGCCGGCAAAACCGCCGATCAAGGTCGCAGCCAAGCCGACGCCCTTCACGATCGCCGCATAGTCGTTGCGGGTGAAGCCGAGATCGATCACGAACGGCGCGGTCATGGTGCCCGAGAACGCATCGGTGAACTTGAACAGCACGACGAAAGCGAGCGCGGCGAACGCGTCCTTCCGCGACAGGAACTCCGAGAACGCGCCGATCGCTGCGTGCAGAACCCGCGTGAACGCGGTCTCCTCTTGCGTCACCGCTTCCGCCTGCACCGATTGCTCGGGCTCGGTCGCGGCCAATGCCGTGATCGTCCCGATCAGCACCATCGCCGCCATCACCACATAGCCCCACATCCAGGCCGACGGGCGCGGAATGCCGGTCCCCTCGAAGCCGGAGACGATGAACAGCGCGCCCGCGGTCGAGACCAGCATGCCGACGCGATAGGCGGCGACATAGGCGGCCATGCCGGCGGCCTGCTCGCTCTCGGGCAGGCTCTCGACGCGAAAGGCATCGACTACGATATCCTGCGTGGAGGATGTTGCCGCCACCAGCAGTGCGCCCAGCGCGACATAGAACGGCGAGCGTCCGGGGTCGGTCATCGCCAGCAGCAGGATCGCGATGATCAGCAGCAATTGCGAGAACAGCAGCCAGCCGCGCCGCCGCCCGAAGGCGCGCGTGAACAGCGGCACATGCAGCGCGTCCACCAGCGGCGCCCACAGAAATTTCAGCGTGTAAGGCGTGCCGACCAGCGCAAACAGCCCGATGGTCTTGAGATCGACGCCCGCCTCGCGCATCCACACCAGCAGCGTCGAGCCCGACAGCGCCAGCGGCAGCCCGGACGAGAAGCCGAGGAACAGCACGATCAGCACCCGCGGCTGCAGGTAGACGGCCAGACTGTCGCGCCAGGAGGTCGCAGGGGTGGAGGTCGCGGCAGGGGAGGTCGCGTCGGGTGCGGTCATGGGGAGGTGTTAGCAGATTCTGGGGATCACATGGGAGGCGTCGTTCCGGCTACAAACGAGGTGTCGTCGCCCGGCTCGACCGGGCGACCCAGTATTCCAGAGGCCGAAATTATGGAGGACCCGCGATCCCGGAATAGAGATCGTTCCAGTTCGGATTGTCCCTCTCGATCAGCGCGATCTTCCAATCGCGCTTCCACTTCTTCAGCCGCTTCTCCCGCTTGATCGCATTCTCGGGATCATCGAATTGTTCGAAGTAGACGAGCCTTACGACGCCGTATTCCTTCGTGAAGCTTTCGATGAGCTTCAACTTGTGCTCCGCGACCCGGCGGATGAGATCGTTCGTCACACCGACATAGAGTGTGCCGCCGATCTTGCTGGCGAGAATGTAGACGTAATAGTGGCGTTCACCCATCTGCCGCCTCTGGGATACTGGGTCGCCCGGTCAAGCCGGGCGACGACAGCGAAATTGGAGCGGCAGCGTACCGGAACTGGGGAGAACGTCACTCCCCCGCCTGGAGCTTCCTTGGAAACAGCTCCGGCGCCCCCGCCACCAGCCGCGGGCCGTCCGTGGGTGCGTCGGTCTTGCTGAAATCGAGCTCCTCGATTCTCCCGGCGCGCTTTTCGATCTTGTCGGCGGAGATCAGGATCTGGCGGACGTCCTCGTTCGCGTCGGCAAAGTGCTTTTGCAATTTCAGCACGCGGTCGCGCAGGCGGCCGAGATCGTCGCCGAGCTTGATCACTTCGGTCTGGATCTGGTCGGCGGCATCGCGCATGCGCGCGTCCTTCATGATCTGCTGCATCACCTGAATCGCGAGCATCAGCAAGGAGGGCGACACCAGCACGACCTTGGCGCGATAGGCCTTCTGGATCACGTCGTCGAAACCGTCATGGATTTCGGCGTAGACCGATTCCGACGGCACGAACATCAGCGCCATCTCCTGGGTCTCGCCGGTGACAAGGTATTTTTCGGCGATGTCGCTGACATGCTTCATCACGTCGCCGCGCAGCCGCTGCGTGGCGACGCGCTTCTCCTCGTCGGTGCGGGCGTCGTGCAGAGCGGTCATCGCTTCGAGCGGGAATTTCGCGTCGATGCAGAGCGGGCGCTGGTCGGGCAGGAACACGACGCAGTCCGGACGCTTGCCGGTCGAGAGCGTGAACTGGAATTCGTAAGCCCCCTTCGGCAGGCCGTCCTGGACGATCGCCTCCATCCGCGCCTGGCCGAAGGCGCCGCGCGACTGCTTGTTGGCGAGCACGTCGCGCAGGGTCGTCACCTGCGTGGTGAGGTCGGTGAGGTTCTTGTGCGCGCTGTCGATGATGCCGAGCCGCTCGTGCAGTGCGCGCAGGCTTTCCATGGTGTTGCGGGTCGAATGCTCCATCGACTGGCCGACGCGATGGGTCACCGAATCCAGCCGCTCGTTGACCGCCCGCGCCATCTCGGCCTGGCGGCCGGCCAATGCCTGGGTCATGGCGTCGGCCCGGCCGGAGGCTTCGCTCTGGGCGTGCAGCACCTGGCTCAGGCGCTCCTCGAGCTCGTCGGCGCGGATGGCGTTCGCCATCGCGAGTTCCGCACCGCGCCGCCCCGATCGCGCGATCACGACGGCAATCACCACCAGCAGGATGAGGACGAGGGCGCCGAAGCCGATCAGCACATCGATCATGCGCACCGGCCAGTCGCCCAACATGAAAATGATCTCGTTCATGGCTGCTCTTCTAACCGATTCGCGCGTCTTGGCGAACGAAGAGGGAACGTCGGCGGTTAACGGCCCCTAATTTTTATGGTTACCGAAACCTGAAGTTTTATGGTTACCGGAGCGTCAACGGGGTTCCGAGCCGCATTGACCGCATCCGGCATGCGGCTTAAATCGCGGCCATGGCCCTCAGAGAAATCATCATCCTGCCCGACAAGCAGCTGCGTCTGGTCTCCAAGCCGATCGAGAAGGTCACGCCGGAGATCCGCAAGCTTGCCGACGACATGTTCGAGACCATGTACGACGCGCCCGGCATTGGGCTCGCGGCGATCCAGATCGCGCAGCCGCTGCGGCTGATCACCATGGATCTCGCCAAGCCCGACCAGGAAGGCGAGACCAAGCCGGAGCCGCGCGTCTTCATCAATCCCGAGATCATCGCGTCCTCCGAGGACCTGTCGGTCTATGAGGAAGGCTGCCTGTCGATCCCCGAATATTACGAGGAGGTCGAGCGGCCTGCGAAAGTCCGCGTGCGCTTTACTGATTTGGACGGCAAGGTGCACGAGGAGGACGCGGGAGGTCTCTACGCCACCTGCATCCAGCACGAGATCGACCATCTCAACGGCGTGCTGTTCGTCGACTATCTGTCGAAGCTCAAGCGAGACCGCGTGATCAAGAAGTTCGAGAAAGCCGCCAAGCGGGGGGAGTAAGGTTCTCCGTCATGCCCCTCCGCCTGATCTTCATGGGCACGCCCGATTTCTCCGTGCCGACGCTGCTTGAGCTCGTCGCGCACGGCCACGAGATCGTGGCCGTTTACACCCGAGCGCCGAAGCCCGGCGGCCGCCGCGGCCTGCAATTGCAGCCGACGCCGGTTGAAGAGGCCGCGCGAAAACTCGGCGTGCCGGTGTTGACGCCAAAGACGCTGAGGACGCAGGAAGCACTCGACGAGTTCAGTGCCTTTGACGCCGATGCCGCCGTCGTCGTCGCCTACGGCATGATCCTGCCGCAGGCGATTCTCGATGCACCGAAACTCGGCTGCTACAATCTGCATGCCTCGCTGCTGCCGCGCTGGCGCGGCGCAGCTCCTATCAACCGCGCGATCATGGCAGGCGATGCCGAGAGCGGCGTGATGGTGATGAAGATGGATGTCGGCCTCGATACCGGCGACGTCGCCATGGCCGAGCGTCTCGCGATCACGGACACCATGACCGCGGTCGACCTGCATGATCGCCTCTCCCGCCTCGGCGCCGATCTGATGGTGCGCGCGATGGCCGCGCTCCATCGCGGTGGGCTTCAGCTGAAGAAGCAAAGCGAGGACGGCGTCACTTATGCTGCCAAGATCGACAAGGCCGAAGCGCGAATCGATTGGAGCAAGCCCGCGCGCGAGGTGCTGCGCCATGTTCACGGTCTGTCGCCATTTCCGGGCGCCTGGGCCGAACTGGTCGGCGTCAGCGAAAATGCGCGCGTGAAGATTCTGCGCTGCGAGCTCGCGAAAGGCTCGGGTGGGCCGGGCGAGGTGCTCGACGATCAGCTCACGATCGCCTGCGGCGAGGGCGCGATCCGAATCCTCGAGCTTCAGCGTGAGGGCAAGGCCCGGATGCAGGCCACCGATTTCTTGCGCGGCGTGCCTGTGAAGGCAGGCGCCAAATTCACCTAACGCTGTCATACCCCGCGAAGGCGGGGTATCCAGTACGCCGAGGCTTCTCGGCTTAACGGAGATGTCTCGGCGTACTGGATCGCCCGGTCAAGCCGGGCGATGACACCACCCGGATTGAGATGCCCCGCTACAAGCTCACCATCGAATATGACGGCGCGCCGTTCTTCGGCTGGCAGGTGCAGGAGACCTTGCCGTCGGTGCAGGGCGCGCTGGAAGCCGCGGTGAAGGCGATGACCGGCGCGGATGTGCGGGTGCATGGTGCGGGCCGCACCGATGCCGGCGTGCATGCGCGTGGCCAGGTCGCGCATGTCGATATCGACAAGCAGTTTCCGCAGGGCCGTTTTCGCGATGGCCTCAACGCGCATCTGCGCCCGCATCCGGTGGCGGTGCTGGAGGCGGAGATCGTCCCTGACACGTTCGAGGCGCGCTTCTCCGCGATCAAACGTCACTACCGCTATCGCATCATCAATACCCGCGCCAATCTCGCACTCGACATCGGCCATGCCTGGCGAGTGCCGCGCCGGCTCGATGCCGATGCGATGCATGTTGCCGCACAGCGCCTGCTCGGCAAGCACGATTTCACGACCTTTCGCGACACCGAGTGCCAGGCCAAATCGCCGGAGAAGACGCTCGACCAGCTCGACGTGCTCAGCGACGGCCGCGAGATCACGATCCTCACCTCGGCGCGCTCGTTCCTGCACAGCCAGGTGCGCTCGATGGTGGGATCGCTGGTCTGGGTCGGCGAAGGTCGCTGGACCGCAGACGATCTCTCCGCAGCGCTGGAAGCCCGCAGCCGCGCCGCCTGCGGCATCGTCGCGCCACCGGAGGGACTGTATCTGGTGAAGGTGGATTATTAGACGAGAGCCGGACGCCCTTGTCTCATCATCGGTGTCATGCCCCGGCTTGACCGGGGCATCCAGTACGCCGCGGCCTTTCGATGCTATCGCTGCTGCCTCGGAGTATTGGATCGCCCGGTCAAGCCGGGCGATGACAGTGGAGTGTTGGGCGAGAGTAGAGTCTTACCCAAAATACCGCGTCAAAATCCCGCGATACACCTGCGTCAGCTTCTCCAGATCCTTAACCGGCACGCGCTCGTCGACCTGGTGCATGGTCTGGCCGACCAGGCCGAACTCGATTACCGGGCAATAGCTCGAGATGAAGCGCGCGTCCGAGGTGCCGCCTGAGGTCGACAGCTCCGGCTTGCGGCCGGTGATTTCTTCGATCGCTGAGACTGCGAGTTCGGTGAACGGGCCGGGCTTGGTCACGAACACGTTGGAGTTCGACGGCTCCCAGACGATGCGGGCGCGGATGCGGTTGCCGCAGGCCTTGGTCAGCCGTGTCTCGACCAGCTCGCGCAGGCTCGCCTGCGTATGATTGTCGTTATAGCGGATGTTGAATTTTGCGCGCGCCTCGCCGGGGATGACGTTGTTGGCCTTGTTGCCGACATCGACCGAAGTGAATTCGAGATTGGACGCCTGGAACTGGGCGCTGCCGTGGTCGAGCGGCTCGTCGGAGATCGCAACGATCAGCCGCGAAATATCCGGCACCGGATTGGCGGCGCGGTGCGGGTAAGCGACATGGCCCTGCACGCCATCGACATACAGCGTGCCGGATTGCGAGCCGCGGCGGCCGACCTTGATGGTGTCGCCGAGCGTCTCGACATTGGAGGGCTCGCCCAGCACGCAATGGTCGAATCTTTCGCCGCGCCCGGCAGCCCATTTCAACAGCTTGACCGTGCCATTGATGGAGACGTCTTCCTCGTCGCCGGTGATCAGGAACGAGATCGAGCCCATTCCATCCGCGCGCGGCTTGCCGTCATTCGCGGCGAGATGCTCCAGTACCGCGGCGACCGAGCAGGCGATGCCGCCTTTCATGTCGACCGCGCCGCGGCCGTGCAGGAAGCCGTCCTTCACTTCGCCCGAGAACGCACCGACGCTCCAGGCGCTCTCGTCGCCGGGCGGCACCACGTCGGTGTGGCCGGCAAAGGTGACGTGCGGCCCTTCAGTGCCGATCCGCGCATAGAGATTGTCGACGTCGGCGATGCCGGGCTCGCTGAAGGTCACGCGGTGACAGGTAAAGCCGGCCGCGTTGAGGGCTTTTTCAAGCACCCCGAGCGCGCCGGCATCGGCCGGAGTTACTGACGGGCAACGGATCAGGTCGCGGGCAATGGACAGGGCATCGGTCATATTTGGGCTCGTAGTGCCGGGCTTAATCCCGCAGCAACTCGTTGATGCTGGTCTTGGACCGCGTGCGCTCATCGACGCGCTTGACGATCACGGCGCAGGCGGTGCTCGGGCCGATCTGGCCGTTCTTCATGGGCTTGCCGGGCAGGGCGCCGGGCACGACCACTGAATATTCCGGGACTTCGCCGATGAAGATCTCGCCGGTCTCGCGGTCGACGATCTTGGTCGAGGCGCCCAAAAACACGCCCATGGACAGCACCGCGCCCTTGCGTACGATGACGCCCTCGGCAACCTCGGAGCGTGCGCCGATGAAGCAATCGTCCTCGATGATCACGGGCTCGGCCTGGAGCGGCTCGAGCACGCCGCCGATTCCGACGCCGCCGGAGATGTGCACGCGCTTGCCGATCTGCGCGCAGGAGCCGACCGTCGACCAGGTGTCGATCATGGTGCTCTCATCGACGTAAGCACCGAGGTTGACGAAGGACGGCATCAGCACGACGTTGCGGGCGATGAAGGCCGAGCGGCGGACGATGGCGCCGGGCACCGCGCGAAAGCCGGCGTCACGAAAGCGGTTCTCGCCCCACCCGTCGAACTTCGAGGGCACCTTGTCCCACCAGGTCGCCTTGCCGGGGCCGCCCGGAATGGCGCCCATGTCGTTGAGACGGAACGAGAGCAGCACGGCCTTCTTCAGCCACTGATTGACCTTCCACTTGCCGTCGGCCCCACGCTCGGCGACGCGCGCCTCGCCCTTGTCCAGAATCTCCAGCGCATGATCCACGGCCTCACGCGTTTCGCCCTTCGTCGAGGTCGAAATGCCGTCGCGCGCGTCGAAGGCGCCGTCGATGGTGGATTCCAGGGCGGACAGGGACATCGGGATTTCCTCTCGGAGCGGGAATTTTGATGGATTGGGGCGCTTTTTCGGGATTTGGGAGGGCGGAGTCAAGGCATACTCGACCGTCGTCCCGGACAAGCGAAATGGCCCCCGTAGCCCGGATGGAGCGCAGCGCAATCCGGGAAAGTCTCTCCGCAGCGAGAGGCCCCGGATTACGCTGCGCTCCATCCGGGCTACGACCTACCGAGAGAGCTTGCCCAAAAACCCCGCCAAATCATCCGTGACATGGTCGACATGGGCGGCATCGCGCCCCTCCAGTTCCCAATCCTCGCGCACCACTTCCTTGGTGCCATCAGGCACCACCAGTACCGTGGTCATGCCAAGCTCATGCGGGACGGTGAGGTTGCGGGCGAGGTCTTCGAACATGGCTGCCTTGGTCGGGTCGACCGCATGTTGCCTCAGGAATTTCTGGTAGGTCTGCGCCGCCGGCTTGGGTTCGAACTCGGCGGCGATGATGTCGAACACGCCATCGAAATGCGAGCCGAGGCCGAGCCGCGCCAGCACCGCATCGACGTGGTCGACCGAGCCGTTGGTCAGGATCAGCTTGCGCCCCGGCAGCTTTGCGATGGCCTCGCCGAGCGCCGGGTTCGGCTCCAGCGGCGAGTGGTCGATCTTGTGCACGTAAGCGAGATAGTCGTCGGCGCGCACGCCATGCAGGGTCATCATGCCGCGCATAGTGGTGCCGAAACGCTGGTAATAGTCCTTCTGGACCTTGCGCGCTTCTTCCGGGCCCACGTGCAACCAGTTGCACACGAACTCCCCGATCCGCGCATCGACTTGCTGCCACAGGTTGACGTGATGCGGGTACAGCGTGTTGTCGAGGTCGAACACCCAGGTGTCGACATCGGTGAAGGCGCGGGGTGGGTTCATCACATCTCTCTCAATCACGGAACAGCAAAACGCAGCGTCTTGCCGCCGCTACTCATGTCCACCGCGCCAAAACCGGTGGCCGCAAATCCGCGTGCTCCGCAATCATTCTGCTCGTTGGTCTCGAACTTGGTCTCGCGGGTGCAGAGCTGCTTGTCGCCGCCCCAGTTCAGCGGCTTGTCCTTGAGCTTGATGGCGCGGTTGTCGCCATCGACGGCTTCCGCGAAGCTGAAGATCTGCTTCGGCGTGCCGGCGACGTCGGGATGCAGGCACGTCCTGGGATCGATGCGATACCAGCCGCGGCTCGTCACCGACCTGCCGTCGTCCGTCGCGACCGCCGCCATCACCTTGTGCGGCGTGTCGTTGCACCAGGTCAGGCCACTCGTGGACGGCGTCTGCGCTGCATCGACCATGGTCTTGAACAAATTTGGCGACGAGACCACGTCGGCAGGCAGCCCGCGGCTCTTCAGGAACGCAGCGAGTGCGGCCTGCGTCTTCGGTCCGTCGACACCGTCGATTGCGCCGATGTCGTAGCCTGCGATCACCAGCAACCGCTGGATGCCGGCGAGCCGCGCCTGCTCGTCGTCATATTCGGAATCCTCGGCGAGATAGGCGACGAGATTGCCGTCGTCGCCCTGCGTCGGCGTGATCTGGGTGAAGGCGGCCTGGGTCTGGCCGCTGCGGCACTGCCGTGCGGCCGCGATGACGAAATTGTCCTGCGCCACGCACAGCATGTCGCGGCCGTTCTGCGGGATCGGCGAAGCGCCATAGACGCCGAGAGCGCGCGCATTGAGCAGGATGCGGTCGGCGCTGAGCGTGCCCTGCACCACCACGCGGCAGGTGGCGGGATCGATCCTGAACCAGCCGCGTGTCGCGGTCGCCGCCTTGTCGTCGATGCCGATCGCGGCCTCGACGACATAGGACATGCGGTTGCAGATCTTGAGATCGGCCAAGGCCGGCGCGGAGGAGAAGACGAAGGACACGGCCGCGGCAGGCAGCGTCATCAGGAAGCGGGTGAGAGTCGAGCGGCGGCGTAGACGCCGCTCTCTCGGATCGTCATGGCCGGGCAAAAGCGCGGAGCGCGTCTTGGCCGACAAGTCCCGGCCATCCACGTTCCGACCGGGAGAAGAAAGGCCGTGGATGCCCGGGACAAGCCCGGGCATGACGTTCTTGCTTCTGAGACCCCAGCCCATCACTTGTGGATCAGCGTTCCCGTGCCCGTATTGGTGAAGAGCTCGAGCAGCACCGCGTGCTGCATCTTGCCGTCGATGATGACCACACCCTCCACGCCCTGCTCGAGCGCGTAGATGCAGGTCTCGACCTTCGGGATCATGCCGCCGGAAATAGTGCCGTCAGCAATCAGCTTGCGCGCGTCCTTGACGGAAAGCTGCGGGATCAGCTTCTTCGACTTGTCGAGCACACCCGGCACGTCGGTGAGCAGCAAGAGGCGCTTGGCCTTCAGCGCCCCGGCGACCGCACCGGCAAAGGTGTCGGCGTTGACGTTGAGAGTCTGGCCGTCCTTGGAGGTCGCGAGCGGCGCCAGCACCGGGATCAGCTCGTAGCCGATCAGCTGGTTGAGCAGCGTAAGGTCGACCTTCTCGGGCTCGCCGACGAAACCGAGATCGACCGCCTTCTCGATATGCGAGTCCGGATCGATGATGGTGCGCGTCGTCTTCGACGCCTTCACCATGTTGCCGTCCTTGCCTGACAGGCCCACGGCCTTGCCGCCGGCTTCGTTGATGTAGCCGACGATCTGCTTGTTGACGGAGCCGGCGAGCACCATCTCGACGATCTCGATGGTCGCGGCATCGGTGATGCGGAGCCCGGCTGCGAATTCCGAGACGATGCCGAGGCGCTTGAGCATGGTCGCGATCTGCGGCCCGCCGCCATGCACCACCACCGGGTTGATCGCAGTCTGCTCCAGCAGCACGATGTCGCGGGCAAAATTCTTCGCGGTCTCCTCGTCGCCCATGGCATGACCGCCATATTTGATGACGATGGTTTCTTCGTCGTACTGCTGCATGTGCGGCAGCGCTTCGGACAGGATGCGGGCCTGGTCGAGCGGGGAGATTTCGGTCATGAGGCGGATCTCGCTGGCGGGACTAACGCGGCCTGCGTTCTATCTGATTGGCGGGCGAGGCGCAAAGTGTTGGTGCCGTGTAGCCTGGATGGAGCGCAGCGTAATCCGGGAATCCAACCGCGAATGCCGGCCCCGGATTGCGCTGCGCTCCATCCGGGCTACAGGTCAGCGCGCAGGCACCATTGCCGCCAGCGTCACTGCCAGCCAACTCGCGATCATCAGCGTTCCGCCGGTCGGTGCCGCGAACGGAAACAACGAATGGCCGGCATATTGCCGCAAGGTGAGGTCGCCCGCGAACAGCGCGGCGCCGATCACGAAGCCGATCGCGGCAGCGAGGCCAATTCCGCCGTGCAGAAGGCCGCGCGCGAGCAGGGCGACGCAGGCCAATATGGCAGTTGCATGAAACAGCAGCATGGCACTTGCGGAGGCAAGCCGGCTGGCATCAGCGCCATGGGCGGAGGCGGCGGCCAGCGCCACGCCGGCGGCGCCCATCAAGCCGGCAAGCCCGATCAGCAGGCGAGCCATCACTTGGTCCGCTCCTCCAGAAGCTTCGCCATCGCGGCGCGTAGCTCAGCCATGCCGGCCGATTCGCGCGACGACGTCGCGAGCACGTTCGGGAACGCCGCCGGATGCTTGGCCAGCGCGGCTTCGGTCTCGGAGATGCGCGTCTGAAGCTCGGAGGCCTTCACCTGGTCGGCTTTGGTCAGCACGACCTGGTAACTGACGGCGGAGCGGTCGAGCGTCTTGAGCACTTCGAGATCGACCTCCTTCAGACCGTGCCGCGCGTCGATCAGCACGTAGACCCGTGCGAGTGAGGCGCGCCCTAGCAGGAATTTGTGGATCAGCTCGGTCCAGGACGCGACCTGGCTCTTCGGCGCCTTGGCATAGCCATAGCCGGGCATGTCGACGAGGCGCAGTTCGGACTTGCCGGGGACCTCGAAGAAGATCAGCTCTTGGGTGCGGCCCGGCGTATGCGAGGTGCGCGCGAGCGCGTTGCGCCCCGTGAGCGCGTTGATCAGGCTCGACTTGCCGACATTGGAGCGGCCGGCAAAGGCGATCTCCAGCCCCGCCATCGGCGGCAGCGTTTGAATCGAGGGCGAAGCCCAGATGAACTGCCAGTCGCGGGCGAACAGCTTTCGCCCGGTCTCGATCAGCTTCGCATCTTTGTCGTCGGTCATGCGAAGGCTTTCAGTTGTTTACCGCGTCATTGCGAGCGAAGCGCAGCAACCCAGACTGTCACCGCGGAGGGATTCTGGATTGCTTCGTCGCTTCGCTCCTCGCAATGACGATTACGTCGCCTTCTTCGCGAACGTCGCCTTGAGATTGTCGAACAGCTCCACCTTCACGCCGTTGCGGCGCATGATGAAGCTCTGCTGAAGCACCGAGAGCGTGTTGTTCCAGGCCCAGTAGATCACGAGGCCCGCCGGGAAGCCCGCCAGCATGAAGGTGAAGATCAGCGGCATCCAGTTGAAGATCAGCTGTTGCGTCGGATCCGGCGGCGTCGGGTTCAGCTTCATCTGGAACCACATCGTGATGCCCATGATGATCGGCCAGATGCCGAGCGCGAGATAATGGCCGAACATGGGAAGCTGCGTCGGGTCATAATGCAGCAGCCCGAACAGGGTGAACAGATTGGTCGGATCGGGCGACGAGAGGTCCTTGATCCAGCCGAAGAACGGCGCGTGCCGCATCTCGATGGTGACGAACAGTACCTTGTAGAGCGAGAAGAACACGGGGATCTGGATCACCACGGGAAGACAGCCGGCGACCGGATTGATCTTCTCCTTCTTGTAGATCTCCATCATCTCCTGCTGCTGCTTCACCTTGTCATCGGGATAGCGCTCCTTGAGCGCCTGAAGCTGCGGCTGGACCGACTTCATCTTCGCCATCGAGGCATAGGACTTGTTCGCCAGGGGGAAGAACAACAGCTTCACGATCACGGTCACGAGCAGGATCGAGATGCCGAAATTGCCGAAGAAGCGGTAGAAGAAGTCGAGGCCGAGGAACATCGGCTTGGTGATGAAGTAGAACCAGCCCCAGTCGATCAAGAGATCGAAATGGTTGAGGCCGAGCTCCTTGTTGTAGCCGCCGAGGCCGGCAAACGGGAACACGCCGACGACACCGGCTTCCTTGGCACCGGCGAACAGCCGCGCATTTGCGGTCGCGGTGCCGCCGATCGCGACGGTGACGGGATCGAGCAGATAGTCGGTCTGGTAGGTGTGGACGTTGCCGTTGAGGTTCGACGAGAACCGGGCCTGAAGCTGCGCACTGGTGTCGGGCAGCAGCGCCGAGGCCCAGTACTTGTCGGTCATGCCGAGCCAGCCATTGGTGGCCTTGAAGCTCACCGACTTGGCTTCGTCGATCTTCTTGTAGGCGTACTCCTGCAAGCCATCGAGGTAGCCGATCAGGCCTTCATGCAGGATGTAATAGCCTGAGACCTTCGGCGTGCCGTGGCGCGAGATCAGCGCGAACGGATAGAGCGTGACCGGCGCGCTGCCGACATTGCTGACCTCGTCCTTGACCGTGAAGAGATAGTGGTCGTCGACAGAGATGGTGCGCCGAAAGGTGAGGCCCTCGCCATTGTCATATTTCAGCACGACCGGCGTCGTCGGTGTGAGGCTGCCGCTGCCGTCCTGCTGCCAGACGGTCTGCGCGTCCGGCATCTTCGACGTCACGCCCGTCGCCGCCACCCAGCCGAATTCGGCGTAATAGGGCTCCGCGGTGCCCGAGGGCGAATAAAGAATGATCGGCGGCGATTTCGGATCGACCGTCTCGCGGAATTGCAGCAGCGCGAGATCGTCGATGCGGCCGCCCTTCAGCGAGATGCTGCCGGCGAGTCGCGGGGTATCGATCTTCACGCGCGGCGAGGCTGCGATCGCGCTGTCGCGGGCGACGATCGGCTGGGCCTGCTGGTTGGCGTCCGGCGCTGTGGTGGGCGCAGGCGTGCCGGCCTGCGGCGTGGCACCCGGCGTCGCGGAGGCCGCCGGCTGCGGCGTGGTTTTCTGGAGCTCGGCCTGCGTCTGCTGGTGGGCGCGCTGCTTCTCCATCGCCGGCACATTGTAGAAGTACTGCCAGGCGATCAGCACCAGGCCGGACAGAATGACGGCGAGGATGGTATTGCGATTGTCGGTCATCACTATGGTCTCGTCATCAATCCGGTTTGCGGCTGGTCGCGGCGGTGGCGCCGGGCCTTTGGCCGCGTCCCTTGGGCGATCCCTTGGGGATATGCCGCGCGGGCCTCGTGAACGCTATGCGCAGATCGTCGAGCATGGTCGTGAAGTCGCGCGAGAGCGCGTCCCTTCGGCCGACCAGCACATAATCATGATGGGGCTGCATCGATACCGGATCGAGCCGCTTCACCAATTCGCGAAGCCGGCGCCGGATGCGATTGCGCTGGGGGGCGTTGCCGTTCTTTTTGGTAACGGTGAAGCCGATCCGGATCGGGCCGCTGTCGTCGCGACTGCGGCTTTGCAGGACGAATGCGGGACTATTCACCCGCGCGCCATTGGCAACGGCGAGGAAATCCGCTCGCTGCCTCAGCCGATCCATGATGAAATCCCAGAAAGGGGGTCCGGCTCAGGCGCTCAGACGCTTGCGACCGCGCGCGCGGCGGGCGGCGAGGACCTTGCGGCCGCCGGCAGTGGCGAGACGAGCACGGAAACCGTGACGGCGCTTGCGCACCAGTTTGCTGGGTTGATAAGTCCGCTTCACGGGTTTTTCTCCGCTGACCGGGCAATTTGCCTGTAGAATTGATGATAAAGTCCGGAAGATGCGGCCCAAAATGGGCCATTTCCGGCCCCAGAAGAGCCGCTCCCGGTGTCGCACCGGGTCATCGCGGACAATTTGGCCGGCTTATAAGCGAGCGTCTTGTTTTCGTCAACGCCGCAGGACCGCACAGTTCCGGTGAATATCACTGTTTCCTTGGGGTTTAACCCTTGAGGTGGCGATGAGCCGTATCAGCGCTTACATCCCACCTTGGCAGATGAGCGATCTGTAATTTGACCGGCCCCGGGGCCGGTCGCATCTTCCATCAGCCGAACTCTGTCAGAAGGCCAGCAGGGGCGAATTTCGTGGTAGCGACAGACCTCCAGCAGCCGACACAAGATCTGGATCGCGTTACGGATCCGGATCGGTCAGCGGACCAGCCGGTGACGCGGTCGCGCGGGCCGGGTGGGCTTGGCCTGTCCGGCAAGCTGTTGCTGCTGACCGTTCCCCTGGTGATGATCGCCGCCGTCCTGCTCTATGTGCCCGCGATCGCCAACTTCTGGGTCAACCGGCTCAACGACCGCGTCGCGGCGGCCAATACGGCGGCGCTGGTGCTCGATGCGGCGCCGCTCGGCATGGTGCCGGATTCGCTGTCGCGTCAGATCCTGAAAAGCATCAATGCCCGCGCGGTCGCGATCAAGATGGGCCAGCAGCGCCGCCTGCTCGCCAGCGACAATCTGCCTGCCACGATCGAGCACGACATCGATCTTCGCGACATGACGGTGTGGGAGGCGATCACCGGCTCGTTCCAGATGATGCTGGAGACCGGCAACCAGCCGATCCGCATCGTCGGCCCCGGCGTCGGCAACGCCCAATTCATCGAGATCGTCACCGACGATCTGCCGCTGCGGCAGTCGATGTACCGCTTCTCCCGCAACGTCGTGGTGGTCGCGCTGATCATCGGCGTTTTGACCGCGGGCCTGGTCTATCTCGCGCTTCATTATCTGTTCGTGCGACCGATGCGGCGACTGACCGCGAGTCTGGTCGGCTTCCACGAGAACCCCGAAAGCTCGGCGCGGATCATCGTGCCGAGCCAGCGCAGCGACGAGATCGGCGTCGCCGAGCGCGAATTGTCGGACATGCAACGCGACCTGATGTCGATGCTGCATCAGAAGAGCCGGCTCGCCGCACTCGGCCTCGCCGTCTCCAAGATCAACCACGATTTGCGCAATCTGCTGGCCTCGGCGCAATTGCTGTCGGACCAGCTTGCCAGCGTGCCCGATCCGCGGGTGCAGCGTTTCGCGCCGAAACTGGTGCGCTCGCTCGAGCGCGCCATCGCCTTCTGCCAGTCGACGCTGTCCTACGGCCGCGCCCAGGAGGCCGCGCCCGACCGCCGCATGATGCTGATCGAGCCGGTCGTGTTGGAGGTGCGCGAGACCGCCGGTCTCGCCAATGACGTCTCGATCGTCTGGGTCGCCGCGATCGAGCGCGGGCTCGCGGTCGATGCCGATCCCGACCAGCTGTTCCGCGTGCTGCTCAACCTCGTGCGCAACGCCGCCCAGGCGCTGGAGAGCCATGCCTCCGGCGACGGCGGCCCGCAGCAGATCCGGATTACGGGAAAGCGCGAAGGCGCGGTCGCGATCCTGGAGGTCTCCGATACCGGCCCGGGCGTGCCCCAGAGGACCCGGGAGCATCTGTTCGAGGCGTTCCAGACCTCCGGCCGCCCCGGTGGCAGCGGGCTCGGCCTCGCCATCGCCGCCGAACTCGTCCGCGCCCATGGCGGCGACATCCATCTGGTCGAGGGCACCATCGGCGCCACCTTCCGGATCGTCATCCCCGACCGCCCCGTGGAACTCCTCTCCATCCGCAACGAGCGGGCGCGGGCCTGATCCGCCGGCGGCCGGCCAGAAAACCGTCATCTCCCTGCAAAATCTCACCATCCCGGACCTTGCCAATCCGGCCAAGAGCGGTTAGTCAGAGCGCTCTTTCGCACCCCTCCGGCGCTGTCCGGAGGCTGCATGCGGGCGTCGCCCGCACTGTTTGCGAAAAACGCGCCCGTAGCTCAGCTGGATAGAGCATCAGACTACGAATCTGAGGGTCGGACGTTCGAATCGTTCCGGGCGCGCCATTTCGGTATCATTCAGGACAAAACTGCGATCGGCGCGTCGGACGGAACACCGACGAGCGAGCCGCGTGTACTACGACGCTCCTTCAGCGGTCTGCGCAAACTGCTCTAAGCCGCCAGGCTATGCTTTGCGTCCCCGATCAGATGGACTCGGTTGCGGCCGGCGGCCTTCGCGTCATAGAGCGCGATATCGGCCTCCGCGAACAATTCGACGATCTGCCGGCGGTGCGGGCGGCCAACCAAAGCGGCTCCGATCGAGGCGCCAACTTGGAGGCGAACACCGTTCCAGAACAGCGGACGGCTCAACATCATGACGGTCTGTTGCAGCACGCGCGCGATCCGCGCAGGATCTTTCGGAGCGCGCAGGATGATCGCGAATTCGTCGCCACCGAGCCGGCCGACCAGACCGGCATTGTGGAAGGCCCGCCGCAGACGCTGCGCGACCTCGCAGAGGCATGCGTCTCCGGCCAGATGGCCGAATGTATCGTTGAGCTTCTTGAAGCCGTCGAGGTCGAGAAGAACGAGCGCCGACGCAAAACCATGATTCAGGCTGTCGTTGACAACCTCGCGATAACGGGCCTGAAAAACGGAACGATTGGCGAGCCCGGTGAGCGGATCGGTTTCGGCCTGCTGCCTCAGGCTCTCCAGCGCTTGGCGGTCGGAGGTGACGTCCTGTTTGGAGCCGAAGATCCGCACCGGCCTTCCGTCCTCTCGCACCGCGTTGATCGAGAGGCGCATCCAGCGCTTTTCACCGCGCCAGGTCCTGATCTCGGTATCGAGCGTGACCGGGCAGCCGCTCCGAATCACCTCGGCACGCGCGAGCTCCATGTGGCATCTTGATTCGTCGATGTAGAGATCAACGATGCTCGCGCGCCGCAGCGGATTGCTCGCGGGATAGCCGAAGATGTCGTAGACGCCCTGGGTCCAGCTCAGGCGCTCCGTCCCGAGTTCACATTCCCAAGCACCGATGCGCGCGGCATTCAGAGCCTGATCATAGAGTCGTGCGCGAACCTCGTCCGGCAAAGTCGAGGCAGCATGGTCTTCTGTCATCGACGATCCGGCAGCATGTCGCGATTTTGCCCAAGTCCTTAAAGGCTAGGGCTGCTGCGTTAACGAATCCTATATGTCCGCCTGCATCCGGGGTGCGGCGATTGAGCCGACAGTGGCTGCACTTGCCGCTGGATTGGAGTCCGTTCATGCCGAGGAAGATAATACCTTTGCCAGCGCTAGTCGTCGCTCGCCGGCGTGTCGACCTCAACGCGAGCCTGATCCAGACCCGGCTGCCCGTGCCCGCAACTCGTCCTGTACGCGATCAAGCACGCTCTCATAGTCACGCGTCGCGGTCTGTCGGAACAGCCGCACGCTCGGATACCAGGGGCTGTCCGTGCGATCGAGCAGCCAGCGGTAGTCGGGCGTCCATGGCAGCAGGATCCAGGTTGGACGGCCGAGGGCGCCGGCGAGATGGGCAACGCTGGTGTCGACGGCGATCACGAGATCAAGGCAGCTGATCAAGGCGGCGGTCTCGGCGAAGTCGGTGAGATCAGCGGTCAAATCGACAATGTCGTTTCTCTCCCGCAGCACCGCCGCATCATGCGGCCGCGGGGCCTTCTGCAGGCTGATAAAGGTGGCATCGACGTCGAGGATCCGGGACAGCGTTCGCAGCGGAATGGAGCGGGTCTCGTCATTCACGTGGGCGGGATCGCCGGACCAGACCAGCCCGACCCGGAGCCTGGTTCGAGGACCAAGACGATTGTCCCAGGCCTGAATGCGGCTGTCGGGAGGGGAGGGCAGATACGGTCCCGACGGGATCGTCTCGAGACGGGTTCCGAAGGCGAACGGAAGGCTCGATATCGGGCAGTGCAAATCGAAAGCAGGCAGCGTGCTGACAGCCGACATCGGAACGCAGTGAGATGCACCGCGGAGAGCTGACATGAGGCGATGCAGCGGGTCCTGAACGGCAAGAGCAACGCGCGCACCGCGCGCCGCCAGCATGGGGACGTAGCGGACGAAGTGAATGGTGTCGCCCAGTCCCTCGTCCGCGGCGACAAGGATCGTCTTTCCCTCAATGCCGTCTCCGCCAAGCCACATCGGTCGCGAAAGCCAGGGGTATTTTGCCGAAGGCAGTTTCAGTCGCGTCTGGTGTCCGAGCCAGCCGGCTTCGAAATTGCCTGTCAGGAGATGGGCCAGAGACATATTCCACTCTGTCACGGCGTTATTCAGCCCGAGGGACTTCATGCGATCGGACAGCGCGAAGACTTCGTCGAAGCGATGAAGGTGGAAAAGCGCGACCAGTTTGTTGTCGAAAGCATCCACAAAGCGCGGTTTGAGCGCGATGGCTTTTTCGAACCACGCCAGCGCCTCTTCATTCCTGCCGAGCCGCCGCAACGAAAGACCCAGATTGTTGCAGATCTCGGCATTGTCGGGATCCAGTTGGTGCGCATGCCTGCCTTCGGTCGCGGACTCCTCGAACCGCTTCAGGCAGTAGAGAACCCATGCGCGAGTCCGCTGCGTCGGGGCATGGTTCGGGAACAGGCTGTCACTGAGATCAAGACAGGCAAGTGCCTCCTCGTTCCGCCCGAGCTTATGGAGGAGAACCCCGCTCTTATACAGGGCGTCGTGATGCTGTGGATTGAGCTTGAGCGCGCGTTGAAAGCCCAGGAGGGCTTGATCAAGCCGCGCAAGCTGAATGCAGATATCGCCGTGCTGTCGCCACAGCTCGGCGTCGTTTGGCCGAAGCTGTATCGCCTTGTCGAGAACATTGAGTGCCTCGTCGCAGCGTCCATGCTGCTGCAGGACCGTTGCGAAGCTCGCCAGATATTCGGGCTTCGGTGCGCGTTGGATCGCGCGGACGATCCACGCCAGGGCATCGTTGTATTGCTTGGCCTGGAGCAACAGCAGCCCCATGAGGTGCTGGGCGTCGGTGTGCTCAGCATCGATCGCGAGGGCCTGCCGACAGCTAACGCCAGCGTCGAAATGCCGTCCCTCCCTGAAATGCGCAAGGCCCGCTTCACAGAAAGCGGCTGGTGTGCTCATCGCTGCTCGAGTCCCGTTTGCGAATGCCACCTCGGTGGCGGCAGCGGCCTCTGTTCAAGTTGCAGATGAACGGACCCAACCCCGCCTCTTTGGCGTCGCGGTCGACCCCACTTCAACAGCGGGAGCTTGCGTGGAGGTTGCGGCCTCTCCGGAATGACCGGGTGCCTAGCCGTTGAGATCGGGAAGAGGCGCGCCCCTGGCTGCAATTGCCTGATGCGCTTGCGCAGCGGCCACCTTCTTCCGCCGTCGCAGCCGATCGAGGATCAGGTACATCGCGGGCGTCGAGTAGAGCGTGAAGAGCTGGGCGACGACCAGGCCGCCCATGATGGTGATGCCGAGCGGCTGGCGGATCTCGAAGCCCGGGCCGGTTCCGAAGGCGATCGGGACCGCGCTGAGGAATGCGGCGAGCATCGTCATGGTGATGGGCCGCACCCGCAGCCGTGCCGCGAGCAGGATGGCGTCGCGAGCATTGAGGCCGCGATGCCGCTCGGCATCGAGCGCATAGTCGACCATCATGATGGCATTCTTCATCACCATGCCGACCAGCAGGATGCATGCGATGGTGGTCACCAGTGTGAACTGCGTGCCCGTCGCCCACAGCGCGACCAGCGCGCCGAAGGCGGTCGGCGGCAGGGTCGACAGAATCGTCAGCGGATGGACGTAGCTCTCGTAGAGCATCCCGAGCGCGAGGTAGATCGCGACCAGGGCGGCCGCGAACAGCGCTGCCTGCTTGACGATCGATTTGTCCGCCTCCTTGGCCTCGCCGCGGAACTCCGCCTTGATGTCATCAGGCAGCTTCGCCGCGACCTCTTCCTTGCGGATCGACGCGATGGCATCGCCGATCGAGGTGCCGGGCTTGATGTCGAACGAAATCGTGGCGGCCGGAAACTGGGCGCTGTGACGGACCCACATCGCCGCGTGCGCGCGCTGCGGCCGGGTCAATGCCGTCAGCGGCACCGCCTTGCCGCTCGCGCTTGGCACGTAGATCTGGCTCATCGAGCCGGGGTCGCTCGCCGCCTGCGGCTCGACCTCGAAGATCACGCGCGCATAATTGTTCGGAAGGAACAGCAGATTGATCTGGCGCTGGCCGAAGGCGTCGTTGAGCGTATTGTCGACCGCGACCGGCGTGACGCCGAGCATCGCGGCGCGCAGGCGGTCGATGGTCAGGCCGGCCTGCAGGCCACCGGTCTCCCAGCTCGCGATCACGTCGATGATCTGCGGAATGCCGCGAACGCGGCGGATCATGTTCTCCGCGGCGCGCAGCACCTGCTCCTCGTCGATGCCCCATAGCGTATATTGATAACGCGAGCCGCCGGACTGAACGCCGAGATTGAGATCCTGCAGCGGCACGAAGAAGACCCGGACGCCGTCGATGCGGCTCATCCGCTCGCGCAATCGTGTGATGACCTGTTGGATCGACAGCTTGCGGATGTCAGGCGGCTTGAGCGCGACCAGCATCTGCCCGACGCTGAGTGCGTTGCCGTTGCCTTCGCCGATGTAGGACGTGAGGCCTGAGATCGCGGGATCTTGCAGGATCGCCTCGCCGACGGCGCGCTGCCGGTCCTCCATGGACAGGAACGAGATGTTCGACGGAGCCACGGTCCGCACGAACATCACACCGGTGTCCTGGGTCGGCATGAAACCCTTCGGCAGTTGCAGATAGAGCCAGACGCTGGTCCCCGTCAGCGCGGCGATCGTCAGGACGGTGAGAAAACGATGGCGCAGCGTCCAGTCGAGGCTGCGGGCATAAAACGTGCGGCGGCCGGGGTCAGCATCGGGGTTATGCAGCCGCCGCCGGCCGCGATCGAGCAGATGTCCGCACATCATCGGTGTCAGCGTCAGCGAGATCACCGCCGAGGATACGATGGCGACCACCAGCGTCACGCCGAACTCGCGGAAATAGCGCCCGACAACGTCGGGCATGAACAGGATCGGGATCAGCGCCGCGATCAGGGCGACGGTGATGGCGACGACCGTGAATGCCATCTGGCGCGCGCCGTTGATGGCGGCCTGCAGCGCCGGCTCGCCCTCCGACATGCGCCGGATGATGTTCTCGATCATGACGATGGCGTCGTCCACGACGAAGCCTGCGGCGATGGTCAGCGCCATCAGCGAGAGATTGTCCAGGCTGAACCCGCACAGGTTCATCACGAACAGGGTCGCGGCCAGCGAGACCGGAATGGTGATGCTCGGGATCAATGTCGCCCAGAAATGCCTGAGAAACAGCGCGATGACGAGCACGACGAGCACTGAAGCGATCACGAGCGTGAGCTTGACGTCGTTCACGGCGGCGCGGATCAGCGTGGTGCGGTCATAGACCGTATGCAGCTTGATGCCGGGCGGCAGCCAAAGCTGGATTTCCGGCAGCTCGGCCTTGATCGCGTCGACGGTCTCGACGATGTTGGCGTCCGACTGCTTGTAGACGAACAGAACGATACCGCGCTCGGTGCCGTACCAGCCGGCGAGACGGTTGTTGATGACGCTGTCGGTCACCGTCGCGACGTCGCCGAGGCGGACCGGGGCGCCGTTGCGCCAGGCCAGCACGATGTCGCGATATTCGGAGGCCTGGAGCAGCTGGTCGTTGGCTTCGATGGTGAGGCACTGGCCGTCGACCGAGATCGCGCCCTTCGGCAGGTTCTGCGATGCGTTGACGACGGCGACGCGCGCCGCTTCCAGCGACAGGTTCATCGCGGCGAGCCGCGCCGGAGACACCTGGATTCGCACCGCGCTTCGCTCGGCGCCACTGACGATGATCCGCGCGACGCCTGGCAGCTGCGACAGCTTTGGCGAAATCACGCCGTCGGCGAGGCCGTAGACCTCGCCGGGGGTGAACACGTCGCTGGTCAAGGCGAGCGCCACGACGGCGGGGCCGGCCGGGTTCGCCTTCCAATAGGTCGGCGGCCACGGTCCCTTCGGCAGATTAGGCCCCGCCGAATTGATCGCGGCCTGGACCGCGCCGGCGGCGGCATCAATATCCACGGAGAGCTCGAACTGCACCGTGATGCTGGTGCCGCCCATGGCGCTGAACGAAGTGATTTCCGTCACGCCCGGGATCAGCGCGAGCGTGGTTTCGAGTGGTTGCGACAGCGCATTCGCGACCGTTGCCGGGCTCGCGCCGGGGAACGGCGCGTAGATTCCGATCGTGGGCCGTTCCACCGCCGGTACCGAGGCGATCGGCAGACGGACATAGGCGATGCAACCGAGCAGGAATACGCCGATCATCAGCAGCGTGGTCGCCACCGGCCGCAGCACGAATTGTGCGGTGATGCTCACGGCGACGGTTGCTCTGCCTGGGGAAGGGCCGCAGGATCATCGGCGGGTGCGGATTGCCATCCGAACTGGGCGCGCAGCGAGGCGAACGCCAGATAGACGACCGGGGTCGTGTAGAGCGTGAGCACCTGGGAGACGATCAGTCCGCCGACGATCGCGATGCCGAGCGGCTGGCGCAGCTCGGAGCCGGTGCCCGAGCCGATCGCGAGCGGCAGCGCGCCGAACAGCGCCGCCATCGTCGTCATCATGATCGGGCGGAAGCGGAGGATGCAGGCTTGCCGGATGGCGTCGAATGAGGACGCGCCGTCCTCGCGTTCGGCGGCGAGCGCGAAATCCACCATCATGATGGCGTTCTTCTTGACGATGCCGATGAGCAGGATGATGCCGATCAGCGAGATCAGATTGAGATCCTGCCGGTACAACATCAGCGCCAGCAACGCGCCGATGCCCGCTGACGGCAAGGTCGACAGGATCGTGATCGGGTGGATGTAGCTCTCATAGAGCATCCCGAGGATCAGATAGACCGTCACGATCGCGGCGAGCAGCAGCCATTTCTCGTCCGCGAGCGAATTGGCAAATTCGGCGGCCGTGCCGATCAGCTTGGTCGTGACCGGATCCGGCAGACCGATCTCGCGCTCGGTCTGGCGCAACGCCTCCGTCGCCTGGCTCAGCGAAACGCCCTCGGCGAGGTTGAACGAAATGGTCGTGGCGGGAAACAGGCCCTGGTGCGAGATCAGGAGCGGCGCGTGCTGCCGCTCGATCCGCGCGAAGGCCGACAGCGGCACCGGCGCGGAGGCCTTGCTGAAAGCGCCGCTGAATCCGCCGGTCTGCTGATCGATGGTGCTGGCCTGCGCTGCTGCCGCGGTCAGATAGATCTTGCCCAGGATATCAGGATCGTTACGCAGAGCAGGATCGACCTCGATGATCACGTGATACTGGGTGAGCGGCCCGAACACGGTTGCGATCTGGCGCTGCCCGAACGCGTCGTACAGCGTCTGGTCGATCGTGTTCAGGCTGATGCCGTAGCCCGCCGCGAGCTGGCGGTCGATGGTGACGGACATCTGCAGGCCTTCGTCCTGGCGGTCGTCGGCGACGTCGGCGAGCTCCGGGCGTTTGCGCAGCGCCTCGACCAGACGCCGGCTCCAGAGGCGAAGCTCGTCCTCGTCGAGATCCTGAAGCGCATACTGGTATTGCGTGCGCGCGACGCGCGACTCGATCTGGAGATCCTGCGCCGGTTGCAGATGCAGCGTGATGCCGTGAACGCCCTCGACCGCATGTTGCAGCCGCGCCATGACGGCTGCCGCAGACGATTTCCGCGCGTCGGGGCTGCCGATATCGATATAGAGCCTGCCGCTATTCAGCGTCGTGTTGACCGAGCCGATGCCGACGAAGCTGCCGACGGTGACGACGTCAGGGTCGCGTGCGACCACGGCGGCGAGCTGCCGCTGCCGCTCGGCCATCGCCGCAAAGGAGATATCCTGGGCCGCATCGGTGGTGCCGATCAGGAGGCCTGTGTCCTGCAGCGGCAGAAATCCCTTGGGGATCGCGACGTACAGCATCCCGGTTGCGATCAGGGTGAACACCGTGAAGACCAGCGTGAGGCTGCGGTGCCTCAGCACCCGGTCGAGGCCCCACAAATAGAAGCTCGCCGATGCGTCGAAGCCGCGCTCGCTGATGCGGTACAGCCAGCCGTGCTGCGCATTCGGGTCCTCTTGCCGCAAAAGTTGCGCGCACATCATCGGGGTCAGCGTCAGCGAGACGAGACCCGATATGACAACGGCAAAGGACAGCGTGATCGCGAACTCCCGGAACAGCCGGCCGACCACGCCGCCCATCAGCAGCAGCGGGATGAACACGGCGATCAGCGACACCGTCAGCGAGACGATCGTGAAGCCGATTTGTCTGGCACCCTTCAAGGCCGCCTCGAGCGGGTCCTCGCCTTCCTCGACATAGCGCGCGATGTTCTCGATCATCACGATGGCGTCGTCGACGACGAAACCCGAAGCAATCGTCAGTGCCATCAGCGAGAGATTGTCGAGGCTGAAGCCGCACAGCGCCATGGCGCCGAAGGTCGCGACGAGCGACACCGGCAGCGTGACGCTCGGGATCACCGTGGCCCACAGCTTGCGCAGGAAGATGAAGATCACGAGCACGACCAGCGCGACCGTCAGCACCAGCGTGAACTGCACGTCGTGGATCGCCGCCCGGATCGTGGTGGTGCGGTCGCTGACGACCGAGATCTTCAGCGCGGCGGGGAGCGAATCCTGGAGCTTCGGCAGAACGCTCTTGATGGCATTCACGACCTCGATCGTGTTCGCGCCGGGCTGGCGCTGAATGTCCAGCAGCACGGCGCGTTCGCCCTGGAACCAGGCCGCCTGCTCGGAATCCTCGACGCCGTCGATGGCGGTGCCGACATCGCGCAGCAGCACCGGCGCGCCGTTGCGATAGGCGATCACCGCATCCTGATAGGCCTCCGCGGTGAACAGCTGGTCGTTGGTGTCGACGTGAAACGCCTGCCGCGGCCCGTCGAGCGACCCTTTCGGGTTGTCTGCGGTGGTGGCGGCGATACCGCGGCGGACGTCGTCGAGCGACATGCCGAGCCCGGCAAGCCGGGTGGGGTTCATTTGCAGGCGCACCGCCCGGGTCTGCCCGCCCTCGATGCTGACGGCGCCGACGCCCGGGATCTGCGACAGCTTCGGCACCAGAATGGTCGCGGCATGATCATTCGCCTCGTGCAGCGGCATCGTCTTCGAAGTCAGCGCCAGGATCAGCACCGGCGTGTCGGCCGGATTGACCATGCGATAGGTCGGCGGGCTCGGCAGCTGCTCGACCGGGATCCAGCCGGCTGCCGCATTGATCCGCGCCTGCACGTCCTGCGCGGCCGCGTCGATCTTGCGCGAGAGGTCGAATTGCAGCGTGATCTGGCTGTAGCCATAGGAGCTGGTCGAGCTCATATCCGTCAGCCCCGAGATCGTGCCGAAATAATGCTCCAGCGGCGCGGTGATCGAGGTTGCGACGACGGTGGCCGAGGCGCCGGGATAGCGCGTCACCACCTGGATGGTGGGAAAGTCGACATTCGGCAGCGGCGCGATCGGGAGCTCACGGTAGCCGAGCATGCCCAGCAGCACGACCGCGACGATCATCAGCGTCGTCGCGATCGGCCGGAGGATGAAGGGCGCGGACATGGCGGACCTCAGTCAACGCGCAGCTCGGCAGGGCGCGGCTGCGTGGTGGGCTGCGCCTTGGCGGTCGGCGTCGCGCCCTCGATGGTGACGCGGGCGCCGTTCTCGAGCCGGTAATAGCCGTCGGTAACGACGCGCTCGCCTTTGGCGAGGCCGCGGTCGATCAGCGCGCGCCCGTCAAAGATCTGCCCGACCGTGACCGGCCGGAAGGCCGCCGTATCGTCCGCTTTCGCTACCCAGACGAAATCGCCGCGCGGTCCGTGCCGCACGGCGATCGCGGGCGCGGTGATCGCGTTCTTGCGCGTGTCCACCGTGATCCGCCCGTTGGCGAAATTGCCCGGCCAGAGTTTCAGCGCTTTGTTGGGAAAGGTCGCCTTCAGCTTGATCGTGCCGCTGGCCTGGTCGACCTGGTTGTCGACCAGCGTGATCATGCCCTTGTCCAGCTCGGTGGTATTGTCGGCGGTGAGCGCGACCACCGGCGCCTCGGTCTGGCCGAGGTTGAGACGGGTCTGGCCGACCGCGACCGCGGCAAGGGTAAAGATCACCGAGATCGGCTGCAATTGCGTGATGGTCACGATGGTCGTCGGCGACACGGCGCGGACGTAATTGCCCTGGTCGACCTGGCGGATGCCGAGCCGCCCGCTGATCGGCGCGCGGACGTTGGTGAAGCCGAGCTGCGTGCGCGCATATTCGATCTGGGCCTCGTCGTTCCTGACCTGCGCCTTGTACTGCTCGACCAGCGCATGCTGCTGGTCCACCACCTGCCGGGAGATCGCGGCCGCCTTCTGGATCAGCGCGTCGTAGCGCTCCATGTCGATCTGCGCGCCGTCCAGCAGCGCCTGATCCTTCTGCCTCACCGCGACCTGCTGATCGAGCTGGGCCTGGAACGGGCGCGGATCAATCACCGCGAGGATGTCGCCTTGTTTGACGTCCTGCCCTTCCTGGAAAAGGATCTGGACGATCTCGCCGTCGACCCGGCTCTGCAGATTGACGGTGTTGTAGGCCTGGATCGTGCCGATGCCGGTCAGGTAGATCGGGACGTCCTCCGCCTTCGCGGCGGCGACTTTTACGGCGACCGGCGGCCTCGGCGGAGGAGCGGCGTGCTCCGCCTCCGCCGCCTGCATGAAGGGAAGCGCGAACGGAAGCTTGAGGTCATTTAGATCATTCCGGAAATAATAGGCCGCCGTGCCCCCGGGCAGCACGACCAGCGCAATGATGAGGAGTTTTGCTGCGCGTCTCACGTTCAAACCCATCATCTGAGCCGCAGCCGGCTTGGTGTGCCGGGCGGATATCTCATAGCACGAAGCAACCTGACGTTGACGCCGGCGGAAGGTGATGTGCTACCATTGGTAACACTATCATGCGTAGCATATCGGAATCAACGGCGGTTCTGTTGATGAACGGCTGTCGATCTCGCCGAGGAGGCGCACCAATGCGGGCCGCTACCCTAGGTCGACAGCTCGATTGGCCCAATGTGTTGCGCATGGTAGCGGATCGGATAGGATACGATCCGCGTCACAATCTATTTTAAAAACAACGGCTTGACCTGAGTTCGGAGATCCGGCGGAGGCATCAATGACCTGCAGTCATTGGTCTAAAGTTCCGTAGCCTGCCAATTCCTGATCTGTGAACTTTTGGCGTTTCGACTACCCGCGGTTTCGTATCCACAAAAGCAGCCAGCAGGCGGTCCTGGCAAAACCCAAGTCCATTTATTCGACCGTCTCAGAATTCAATCGGAGAGAATAGTTCACTGCACGATGAAGCCCGTACGGGCCTCGAGAACGCGAACTGGAGTTGAGACGAGAGGAGCCGATGGGCGGGTATCTTAAGTGCGACACTCCGAAGTTGTAGCGCCAATTTTGAAATATTGAACACGATCTTTTGCGTTGGATCCTAGATGTTAGACGTTGCTTTGATCGCAGGAACGGGACTCGTAACTGGTCTTATTGGCGACACGGTCAAAAACGCGATCAGTAATGTCGGTGGCAGCCTGCTCACGTCATCGTTGAAGCGGTTCAGTCCAGCCATTGCGACGTTGACGATCGGCCCAAGAGTACAAATTCCGATCAATCACGATCTCATCCGTGCCGTCAGAAAAAGCTGGCTGCAATCGCTGCTGAAGATTGTCGTCAGTCTGAACATTGACGGAATTGATGACGGAGGGCGGCTGACCAGTCAGATTGACGTACTCGTCCGGCGTCTGGGGAAAGAGCTGATCCAAACAGAGAACAGGAAAAAAGCCGTCACGTGGGCAGGGCTATCCGCGTCAGAGGTTCAATTCCTTTACGAGTCTGCGATGCGGGAAGGTTCGAACCTAAGCGTCGCTTCGAGTGAATCGTTGCATTTCGAACCCGCCTCGTTGCTTGCCCTGAAGGAGCTGACCGACTTCCTGGGAGTCGACCATACTTCGTTGGTTCACGCGAGAATACGTGATGCAGTTCGATTTGGCGCGCACACCTCGTTGGGAAATCTGGCTCTGACGGATCTCCTCGGACAAGCAAATATTGATCCGGACGGCATACCGCTCAAGGAGCTGATGGACAACAATGGTTCCAAAGCACTTCGTCTTGTCGTCAATTCTTTGCACGAAAGGCCGAAGAGCCGATTGGCCCAACGGGCCGCGCAATGCTGGGTGGAGGCAAATCCAGGCGCCCCTGAAGCGTCGGTCTTGCTGCTCGCGCTAGCGGCGATACCGTCTGCGACGGCATATTGTTCCAGTACACTTCCGATCGTTTTTTGGAGGATCGCGGACCCGATCGAAAAACGGCGCTTGATGTGGGGGCTTCTTCAGAACAAGCGATTCGTGAAGGGAGCTTCTGTCTCGCTGGCTCGTGTCATCGCAGCTTCATTCGAGCAGGACGACCTCTCGATCTTCTCGATGAAGTTCATCGAAATCGCTCCGCCGTTGAGTGGTGGAGTGTCTCAACTGATCATATCGATCTGTGAGCGAACTTCGGACCACGTCGATATTCCGATCCTGCTTCACGAAGCGCTTGCCAGTCAGCCAGACAATGTTCGATTACAGGCCGTCGCCGCTACGTGGTTGTCGGGCGCGACGAGGCAGGAGTCGGCAATCCCACCCATCAGGAAGTCGATCTGTCGCCACCAAAATATCGGAATGGATCGAAAGAGGTGAAAGCCAATCCGATGCAGTGAAGACCGCCGTGGCTATTTTGAATCGCGTCCCGGCTTCGTCACGAGCGATCGCGTTCCGGCTTGGGCATCTCCAATCCTCGAACATTCCCTTTGTTTGTGTGGTTGCGAGAGGTCTTACCAATCCGCTGGCGATTTGCGCCTTGACGTTCGGAATGTTCGAGAGATGTGAGACTGATGCATCTTTGTTGGCGCGAATGGTTCACGTATTGAGAGGGCCCTACCTGATTCAATTGAGATCATTCCTTCTTCCGTCGTTCGTCGCGGCTGCCTGGATGCACGCCGAGCACAGAACGGCCATCATACGAGCGATCGAGAAGCATCGAGATTCGCCTTTGGCCTACCAGTTGCTTTCGACCATTTGCAATGAAGAGAAGCACCTGGACGAGCTTAAAGAATTGATATCGTCCATGTCGCACCCGTCTGCGCCGGAAAGTCGGAGCTTTGTTGTTCAGTCGTGCGCAACGCAGATTGATCAGGCGACACGGCCGGACGCTGCTCAGGCCCTAGACGACCTCGACGGTCTGAGCGTCGAACTGGGTGCCGGCGCTGCGATGGCGGGCGAGCAGCTCGGCGGGTAGCTCCGACACCGCGTTCTGCGCCGTGCCGTCCAGCATCGCGTGCACGCGCTTGGCGGATGCCGCCAGCACCGCCGGATCGAGCTTGCCTGCGTCCACGCCGTTGATGATCGACTGGGCGAGGAAGCGGGCGCGTTCGGTGTCGGTCAGATGCGAGCAGATCATCAGCATGTCGTTGCCGGCGGCCATGAAGCGCGCGCCCGAATCCGGCGCGTCCAGCCGGCCCGCCATCGCACGCATGCCGACGTCGTCGGACACGATCACGCCGCGGAAATTCATTGCCTCACGCAACAGCCCCTGCGTGATCGCGCGCGACAGCGTGACGGGATCGTTGGCGTCGAGCTTCCGATACAGGATGTGCGATGTCATGATCATCTCGATGCCGCCCTCGATCGCGGCGGCAAACGGCTTTAGCTCGCGCGCCTTGATCTGGTCGAGGTTGAGATCCAGCACCGGCAATTCGTGATGCGAATCCACCTGCGTATCGCCATGCCCCGGAAAATGCTTGCCGCAGGCCCGGACGCCGCGGCCTTCCATCGCCTTGGTGAACGGCAGCATCGACTTGATGACGTCGTCGGCCGTGCGGCCGAAGGCGCGGTCTCCGATCACGGGATTGGCGGGGTTGCTGTGGATGTCGAGCACCGGCGCAAAATTCAGATTGCAGCCGAGCGAGGCGAGCTCGACGCCCATGGCGTCGCCGACCTGCTCCGCGGTTCCAGCCCAGCGCGCGGCATAGGAAAAGCGCGTGATCGGCGCCGGCGTGCGGCACACGCGCCCGCCCTCGTGATCGATGGCGATGAACTGCTTGTCGCGCCGCGAGGCGTCGCGGATCGCGGCGATCAGATCCCGGTGGATCGACAGCCAGTCCCGATAGGGCAGATCGTGGCGGAAATTGCTCTTGTAGAGGATGACGCCGGCGGGCCGGAGATCGCGCAGCAGCGCGCGGTCACGGTCGTCGAGCACGCTGGTCGGCTTCAGGCCGATGAAGAAATGGTCACCGACCGTTGAAAGGAGGGAATCGCTCATCCGCCGGGGCCGCCACAGATTGTTTCGGTTGATTGAGATGGAGCTGGACGCAACGCGAACAGTCAGCCCCTGCGCGAGCTTTCGAGCCGCCCGCGTCGTCGTAATATTTCAAATTTCCTCAACGGAATCAATCTTCAAATCGGCACATCGCGCACCGACAAGGTGGTGGACCACCTTGCCGGCGCGTCCGTCCTTACGCCGCAGCCAGCGCCGGCTGCACTGGCCGCCGGCCGATCATCAACGACAGCACGGCCGCGACGATGCCGGTTGCGCCTGCGATCATGAAGGCCTGCAGATAATCGCCCTGCGTTGACCGCATGAAGCCGGCGAAGAACGCGGCGCAGGCGGCCCCCAATTGATGGCCGGCGACCACCCACCCGAAGATCAGCGGCGCGTTCTTGTCGCCGAACGCTTCATTGGCGATACGCACGGTCGGCGGCACGGTCGCGATCCAGTCGAGGCCGTAGAACACCGCGAACACCGACAGGCTGACGAACGAGAAGTCCGAGTAAGGCAGGTAGATCAGCGACAGCCCGCGCAGGCCGTAATAGAAGAACAAGAGCTTGCGCGGATCGAAGCGGTCGGTGAGCCAGCCCGACAGCGTGGTGCCGAACAGGTCGAAGAAGCCCATCAGCGCCAGCAGACTTGCCGCCTGCACCTCGAAGATGCCGTGGTCGCCGCAGAACGCGATCAGATGGGTGCCCACGAGGCCGTTGGTGGTGAAGCCGCAGATGAAGAAGGTCGCGAACAGGAACCAGAAGGTCGGCGCCTTGGCCGCGCGCACGAGGTTGCTGATCGCGGCGACGAACGGATTTCCTAGCGCCGGGCTTACGGGCTGATCCTCATGCGGGCTGCCATAGGAACGCAGGCCGATCGAAGCAGGCCGCTCCGGCACCAGAAAATACACCAGCGGAATCAGCGCCGCGCTGCATGCGGCCACCGTCAGCACCACCGGCTTCCAGCCGCCCCACTCGACCAGGGCCGCAAGGCCCGGCATGAAGATGAGCGTGCCCGTGGCGGTGCTCGCCGTCAAAAGTCCCATGACGAGGCCGCGATTGGTGGTGAACCAGCGATTGACGATGGTGGCGCCGAGCACGTTGGCGACCGCGCCCGAGCCGATGCCGGAGAGCAGCCCCCAGGTCAGGAACAATTGCCACGGCGTGGTCATGAAATAGCTCGCTGCCGTCGACGCCGACATCAGCGCCAGCGCGCCGAGCATGGTGCGGCGGATGCCGAAGCGCTGCATCACGGCGGCGGCGAACGGACCTGCGAGGCCATAGAGGAAGATACCGATCGCGGCCGAGGACGAGACCACGCTGACGTCCCAGCCGAACGTTTTCTGCAGTGGCAGCATCAGCACGCCCGGCGTCGCGCGTAGGCCCGCGGACGCCAGCAGGGCCAGGAAGATCACGGCGACGACCACGAAGGCGTATTTTTGGCCAAACGGCCGCCTGGAGACGGAGGTGGATTGAAAGGAGGCATATTGAACGGGTTCTTGGAGCATGTTACTTACCGGTACGTATTGCGACGCGGTACTAATACGTACCGGTCAGTAACATTGTCAAGCCCACAGCCAACCTCATGCCGAAGCTCGGACGCAGCCAGATGACGAAAAAAGCCCAAAAACCCGTAGAAGCGCCCCTCCGGGCCGCCGACCGGATTCGCGCATCGGCCAGCGAACTGTTCTACCGCGAGGGCATCCGGGCCGTCGGCGTCGACGAGGTGGTGGAACGGGCCGGCGTCACCAAGCCGAGCCTCTATCGCAGCTTTGCCTCCAAGGACGATCTCGCCGCCGCCTATTTGCGCGACTACGATCTGAGTTTCTGGGATAGCTTCGAGCGCCCCGGCGGCAAGACCTACGGCAACGCGCGCGATCATGTGCTCGCCTATATCGGCCAGCTCTCGCCGCGCGCCGTGGCCAAGGGCTATCGCGGCTGCGGCCTCAGCAACGCCGCGGTGGAATATCCCTCGCGGGATAATCCCGCGCGCCAGGTTGCCGAGGCGCACAAGAAAGTCTTTCGCAAGCGCCTGCGCGAACTCGCAGCTGGCATGGGCGCGCGCCAGCCGAACGTGCTAGGCGACGCGCTGCTGCTGCTGATCGAAGGCGTCTACGTCACCGGCCAGCAGTCGGAGGATGGCCCCGCGCAGTCGGCCCTTGCGGCGGCGAAGCTGCTGATCGATGCGAGTGTGAAGGCGGGGTGAGGGGACCATCGCGGCTTTGCCGGGAGATTATGCGCCGTTTTCGTCGGTGGGAATGTGGCGCCGAAAGTCCATCCTGTCGTGGAGGATGCGCACGATCTCAATCGTGCTCTCCGGCGCGACGCGGTACATGAGGAAGTGGCTTCCGCGCCGACCGCGTCGTGCAACGTGGAGCGTCCGAAGACCCGGCGCGATCTCGTCCCGGGTTTTGGAGCCTGCAACCTCGGGGCCATTGGCAAGTTCGCCAATCGCTTGAAGCAGCATGTCTCGATAGACACGCGATTGCCGCGTCCCGAAATTCTCAGTGGTCCATTTCAGAATATTCGCAAAATCGACTTCCGCGGCAGCGCCGAGACGGACGCGCCATTGTTGCCGGGCCATACGCTTTATTCGGCCGTTCCGGAGATGACCTTCTCCGAAAGATCAGTCAGGTAGGTTTGCAGCTCATCGATTGTCTTGAACTCCTTGAATTCGCCCCGCTCCAATGACCCGATGCCGAGGCGAGCCGCGGCGCGTAATGCCTTCAGCTTGCCAGCGTCTTCAGCCTCACGTTGCTCCACCAGTCGCAGTCCATCCCGCAGCACTTCGCTGGCGTTCTGGTAGCGGCCGGACTCGACGAGGGTTTCAATGAGCTCCTGCTGGCGTTTGGTCAGCACGACGTTTCTCGTTGGCATCGTCGTCCTCGCTGTTCGACTCCATGGCATAATATGCCATAAGGGTCCTGCCGCTTCAACCTCGCCAATGCACCGCCCGTCTCACCGCCACCCCAGCGCCGGCGCCACATGCTTCAGGATCGCCTCGATCGCATGCGCGCAGTAGTCCACGCCGAGCTGGTTCGGAATCGTCAACAGCAGCGTGTCGGCCTCGGCGATCGCTTCGTCCTGCCGCAACTGCTCGATCAGCGCGTCCGGCTCCGCCGCATAACTCCGCCCGAAGATCGCCCGCGTGCGCGGATCGATGAAGCCGATCTGGTCCTCGCCGCCGCGCTCGCCGCCGAAATAGGCGCGGTCGCGATCGTTCATCAGCGCAAAAATGCTGCGGCTGACGGAGACGCGGGACTCGCGGCTGTGGCCGGCCTCCTTCCATGCCGCGCGATAGGCGCGGATCTGGGCGGCCTGCTGCACGTGAAAGGCCTCGCCAGTCTCGTCGTTCTTCAGCGTCGAGCTCTGCAAATTCATGCCGAGTTGTGCGGCCCATACCGCCGTGGCATTCGAGCCGGCGCCCCACCAGATCCGTTCGCGCAGGCCTTCGGAATGCGGCTCGAGGCGCAGCAGCCCGGGCGGGTTCGGAAACATCGGCTGCGGATTGGGCTCTGCAAAACCCTGGCCGCGCAACATGTCCAGGAAGACTTCGGTGTGGCGGCGGCCCATATCGGCATCGCTCTGGCCGTCGGCCGGGCGATAGCCAAAATAGCGCCAGCCGTCGATCACCTGCTCGGGCGAGCCGCGGCTGATGCCGAGCTGCAGCCGTCCGCCGGCGATCAGATCGGCCGCGCCCGCGTCCTCGATCATGTAGAGCGGGTTCTCGTAGCGCATGTCGATCACGGCGGTGCCGATCTCGATCCTGCTTGTCCTGGCGCCGACGGCGGCGAGCAGCGGGAAGGGCGAGGCAAGCTGCCGCGCGAAATGGTGGACGCGGTAATACGCGCCGTCCAGGCCGAGCTGCTCGGCCGCAACGGCCAGCTCGATCGATTGCAGCAGTGTGTCCCCGGCCGAGCGCGTCTGCGATTGCGGCGAGGGCGTCCAGTGTCCGAAGGACAGGAATCCGAGTTTTTTCATAGGCGTCATTTAATGTTGGCGGGCGTGGCGTCAACTGCCTGCGCCGGCGGTGCGGGTATGCGAGGGGCTGGCGCAAAATACGCGGCGCGCTCGATCAGGAGATCCAGAAAGCTTCGCGCGCGCAGCGACATCCAATCCGTCTCCGGATAGACCGCATGTAACGGCAGCGCTGCGATGGTGTAGTCCGGAAGCACATGCTCGAGCTCGCCGCTGCGAAGACCCTCCGCGGCCTTCCAGTCGGGCAGGATCGCGATGCCGAGATGCTGCATCGTCGCCTCCTGCATCGCGTCGGCATCGTCGACGTGAATGGGGCCGTTGATGGACGCGACATGACGGCCATGCTCGGATTCGAAGGCCCATTGGTGCGCCGGTGAAATCCGCGAATAGACAATGCACTGGTGTGATTCGAGATCATCCGGCGTCCGCGGCATCGCCCGCCCGTGCAGATAGGTGGGTGTCGCGACCAGATAGCGCTGAACGGTGCCGAGCCGGCGGGCGACCAGCGTGCTCGCCTCCAGATTTCCAATCCGCAGTGCGATCTCGATGCCTTCTTCCACCAGATTGACGAACCGCTCGCTGAAGCGGAGGTCGACCCGCACGTCCGGATAATGCCGCACATATTCGGCGATGACGGGCATCATGTAGCGCCGTCCGAACGACGACGGCAGGCCGATACGCAGCGTGCCGGTCGGGCGGGGCGCCGTCTCCTCGACGCTCGATCGCGCCATGTCGAAACTGTCGAGGATTTGCCGCGCGAGATCGTAGATCCGGTGCGCCTCGGCCGTCGGCTTCAGCGTGCGCGTCGTGCGCGAAAACAGCTGCGTGCCGAACTCGCGCTCCAGCATCGCGATGCGCTTGCTGATGGCGGGCTGGCCAATGCCGAGCTCCTTGGCCGCAGCCGAGAAGCTGCCGCCCTCGAGGGCGCGAACGAAAGCGCGCAGGCAATCGATCCGGTCCATGGTTCATTCCGTTCAGGAATAAATTATATCCTATTTATTCCGTAGTGCGCAACACGGCACGTCGTTAGGCTCCCTCAAAACAAGCGATCACAGGGCAAGGACACGGGGGAGAGACCAGATGGCACGCAACATCGGAATCGTCGGCGCTGGAATCGCCGGCCTGCATCTCGCGCTTTACCTGCAGAAGCATGGCGTGGACGCCACTGTCATCACCGACCGGCCGCCGGAGGAGTATCGCAGCATCAGGCTGCTCAACACCGTCGCGCATCACCACGTGACGATCGCGCGCGAGGACTATCTCGGCGTCAATCACTGGACCGATCCGAAGGACCATTATTACTACCACGACCACGTCTTCAATTTTCCGCAGCCGCTGCGCTTTCGCGGCGACTTCTCCAAGGCGAGCCGCGCCGTGGACTACCGGATCTATCTGCCCGCGCTGATGCAGGACTTCATGAATCGCGGCGGCAAGATCGAATATCGCCGCATCGAGGAGCGCGATATCGGTCCGCTGGTTGCCCGTTTCGATCTGCTGGTCGTCTCGACCGGCAAGGGTCCGCTGGGCCAGCTCTTCAATTACCGGCCGGAGCACACGCCCTATTCGCAGCCGCAACGGCGGCTGTGCGTCGGGCTCTACACCGGTGTGCGGCAGCCCGATCCCATGAACGTCACGCTCTCGGTGTCGCCTGGGCATGGCGAGATGATCGTGATTCCGACCATCACTTTCGGCGGCATCGCCAACGCGCTGCTGATGGAGAACGTGCCGGGCGGCGACATGGAGGAGCTGGCAACGCTCAGCTATGACGACAACCCGAAGCATTTCTTGAAAGTGTTGCTGGGCAAGCTGGAGAAGCACCATCCGACCACCTACGACCGCATCAACACCGCGCGCTTCGATCTCGCGCAGCCGCAGGATCTGCTGCAGGGCGGCGTGGTCCCGACGGTGCGCAACACGATGGTCGAGTTCGACGACGGCAAATGCGCGATCGCGCTCGGCGACGTCCATGCGATCGTCGATCCCATGATGGGGCAGGGCGCCAATGTCGCCTCCTATGCGGCTTTCGTGCTCGGCGAGGAGATCGTCAACGCCGACGCGCTCGATGCGCGCCTTTGCGAGAAGATCGACCTGAAACGGCAGGATCGCGTTCTGGCGGCCTCGCGCTGGACCAACGTGATGTTGCAACCGCCGACGGAAGCGCTGGGCATGCTGATCGGCGCGATGAGCCAGAATCCGGCGCTGGCGAACGAGTTCACCGAGAACTTCAATTATCCCGACCGGCAGTGGGACCGCATCTCCACGCCGCAGCGCATCCAGGCCTGGATCGCACGCATGTCGGGGCCGCCGGAGCCCGTCAGGGCGATTGCGTGAGAATCGATGCGGGCGGAGACCTGACATGCAGCGCGCCAATCCGGCATCGTTCCGCGAAGCCGCCTCGCGGTTTGCAACCGGCGTAGCGGTGCTGACCGTGCTGGACGAGCATGGCCGTGTCTGCGGCATGACGGCGAACAGTTTTGTCACCGTCAGCCTGTCGCCGCCGACCGTGCTGGTTTCGGTCATGCCGGGACGGATGCACCGGGCAATCTCGGCGACCGGCCGCTATTGCGTCAACGTCCTGCCGGACCATGGCCGAGACCTCTCGCGGCATTTCGCGAGCCATCCGAATATCGGCGCCACTCCCGACTTTGACATTGTGGACGGCCTGCCGCGCCTTCAGGGATGCATGGCCTGGTTTGCCTGCGAGGTCATACGCCAAATCGACGTCAGCGACCACACGCTGATCATCGCCGAAGTCTCGAACTGCGACTATCGCGACACCACGCCGCTGGTGTTCTTTTCGAGCCGGTATCATCTCGGACCCGGCGTGCCGGTGGATCGGTGAGGGTTGCGGCGGCCCATGTCGCGGCTGATCTGCGAGCACGCGCTCGCCAAGGGCTTTACCGAACGGACATCGCCGATTGATTGATGTTCCGCCTCTCAACAGATGGGATCAATTCTAAACGTCGCGGCGTTGACTAGCGTAGCGCGCTTGCAGAGTGCTTTTGATGACCATCCTGGCTCCAGTCTCAGAAAACATTTGGGTTCTCGACGGGGACAATGTGGATTTTCATGGGTTCGCTTACCCGACCCGCAGCGTCATCATCCGTTTGCAAAATGGAGGTCTTTGGGTCTGGTCGCCCATCGAACTCAGCGACAAGCTCCGAAGCGAAATCGAAACGATTGGCTGGCCGGCACATTTGGTCAGCCCCAACAAGTTACATCATCTCTTTCTCAGCGATTGGCATGCGGCATTTCCTGAAGCTGAGCTTTGGGGGCCGGCGTCCGCGATACGAAGGCGTCGCGACCTCCCGTTTCAACCGCCACTCATCGATGAGCCACCGGACGCCTGGGTGGGGCAAATCGACCAGTGCTGGTTCCGCGGATCCCTGGCGATGGACGAAATTGGGTTTCTCCACCTGCCGTCGCGCACGGTGATTTTGGCAGACGTTTGTCAGAACTTCTCGCCAAAGTGGCTACGTGAGAACTGGGCGCCGTGGCAGCGACCGATCGCGCAGTTTTCGGCGATCATCGAAGGCAAAGGTTATGCTCCAATTGATTGGCGGCTCTCCTTCGTGCGCCGGGGAAAGCTCCGTGAAGCGAGAGCAAAAGTTCTTGGCTGGGATCCGCGGGCGGTCATCATGGCCCACGGAGAGTGGCAGGCTCAGAACGGCCGACAGTTTCTTGCTCGTGCTTTTGAATGGATCGGTTGAAAAAGTGTCCAGGCCGAATGCGAGAGCCGCTTGTGAACCCATTGCAGACATTCAGCGGACTGGACGTCCTGCAATGTTCATTGACGCTAGTCCGGAGGGGCAGCGGCGCGAATTGCTCGATTGAGCTTTTCTCGGTCCCCCCGCAACAGAACTCAAAAGGACATTTCGACCTGCCTCTCGCCGGAGTACCCGCCTTAGATTTGTCCTTCGGAAAGAGCCGCGCATGAAGACAGCGGCCCTACCAGGCTTCCGGTTGTGCGCTTTCAACTAGGCCGTGAACCCATAAATCTGCCGGGCGGACGGCTTGCGAGGTCCGCGATGCCCCGACAGCCGACTTATTGTTGCACAGCAGCGCAACGACGCTATGTGCCAATTGCACACATCGGATGATCTTGGCGTACAAAATCCACCGTGCGGGTCGCAAAGGCCGATCCCATGAGCGAGCCGCTTGCTACGAAGAAAGGGGAACGCCGCGCGCGCAAGCCGACGCTCCCAGAAGTGTTATTGAGCAACCAAGCTTGGAAGCCCCTGCGTCCGCGTGACCGGCGGCGGATTCCATTTGCCAGTGAGCGCCTCGGACTTCGGAGCGTACAGGCGCATGGTCAGATTGAATGCGCCTTTCGGAGCGGGAAGCCAGTTGGCCTCCTTGTCCTTGCCGGGGTTCTCGTTCTGGAAATAAAGGTCAAGCGAGCCATCGGAATTATATTTAAACGGCATCCAGCTGCTGACTGCGAAGCGGTTCAGGACGTTACCGACTTGGAACCCCTCCTGATCGTAAAGGGTGATCGACCAGAACGCATTGACCGGCGGCGCAGCACCCTTCTCAAAAGTGATCGTGTATTTGTTTGCTCCATCGAGCGGCTTGCCGGATTCATCGCCGAGATTAAGCGGATAGATCGCGTCCTCGACCACATTCGCGCCAAGTCCTTGCTGCGCGAGAATGGCCCGCTTCAAGTAATAATTGCCATATACACCGACCGTGTTGGTGTTCATCGACCAACCGTTGACTACCTGAGCCAACGTCGGCAGTTTCCAAGCCATTAGCTTCTGCCCATCCTGCGGTGCAGTTTCTAGCGCCCTTTGTATGACTGGATCGACCTTGCCAATGTCAAAGCTTTTGCCAACCTCGATCCCGATTCTCTTCAACTGCGCGATGATCGGCTCATCGGTGATGTGAGGGGGCTGAACCTTGATCAACTCTGCTGCGTAGGCGAAATATACGCCAGCAGTCATGGCATCCACTTGCACTTTTGGAGGCGTCTTCATATCGACGCTTGGGTCGGGCTTGAACTCGACTGGCTTGGGCGTCTTACCAAACTCGGAGAGAAGGCTGACCTTGTAGCCAGCCTGAATCTTATGGACCGCATCGTAATCCGCCGGGCCGTCCGTCTTGGTTCGGCCAATAAGCCAAGCGATTGGTGTTGGCGCTTCAATGCGCTGGGTGTCCTTCGGA
Organism: Bradyrhizobium sp. LB11.1; assembly: GCF_040549385.1. Lineage (NCBI taxonomy): Bacteria > Pseudomonadati > Pseudomonadota > Alphaproteobacteria > Hyphomicrobiales > Nitrobacteraceae > Bradyrhizobium > Bradyrhizobium sp. LB11.1. Next base: position 300,930 of record NZ_JBEPTH010000009.1, read on the forward strand.
AGCTTAAACTCGTCGATGAACCTGTCGCGCAAATCCGGCCTCCAACCCGGGGGCGTCACCAGAAAAGTACCGGCCTTGGTGCCCGTCGTGCGCCAGCCTGGCGACGCAAAAACGTCGGTCCACATGTCGAGCATCGGCAGAAGATAGTAGCGCCCATCAGTATCTGGAGCGCTGATGACGACAGGCTCCTTGGTCATGTCCAGCCATGAGGCGGAATAGAGAGTATCGAAGTTGGATCGCACCACGCCTTTGAAATTGGCTGGCGGGTATTCGGGCACGTTCATTAACGTGTTCATCGGGCTCTTGAAGTCGGTTGTGCCGTTGGTGAATTGCTTTCGGGACATCTCCATCGACAACAGGGGGTAGAAATAAATATAGGCGTCCACGGCGATAGCATGTGCCTCCTGCTCGGTGATGGCGCTCTGTGCTTGCGCGCCCGGTGAAAGGACGGGCCAAACAAGAAAGCTCAAGATCAAAGCAGTCGTGCTTTTCATGGTCTATTCTCCCGATGGTTACTCCGGTGCGGCAACGATGTAATGGCAACTGGTCAATCGCCGCTATGCAAATTCGGCTGAGTCGCGAACAAAGTCGAACTACTGCATCGAAATAGACAGCGAAATTAGTCGCGGCGCATCCTTCCTCCCGCGCGGCCTTTCGACACCGCTGCGCAAACTCAGGTTTCGATTGAAATCAGAACTCCATTGATGTCCGCTAATGGGGTCATTCGCGACCGGGTCGCGTCGGCAGCAAGTCTGGCGATGTCCGTTATTGCGCCGAAAGCGGAAGTAAATTCAGAGCATTAGCGGCTGCGCGATGGGTTATAGCGGGTTGATGGCGCTGCCCGAGACGTGATTCAAGCTCCGAAACCGGAGCCTCGAATCATGCGCTACGAACTCAGCGATTATGAATGGACCGCGATCAAGCTGATGCTGCCCAACAAGTCGCGCGGCGTTCGGCGGGTAAATGACCGTCGCGTGCTCAATGGCATCTTTTGGGTTCTGCGCTCGGGTGCGCCATGGCGAGACCTGCCAGCGACCTATGGTCCGCGCACCACCTGTTACAATCGCTTCGTTCGGTGGCGGAGGGCTGGCGTCTGGGACCAGATTTTGGACGCGCTGGCCGCTGGTCATGATGCGGCGGTGCAGATGATCGATACCTCGATCATTCGCGTGCACCAGCACGGAGCCTGTATCGCGGACAACAATTATCAGGATATGGGACGTTCGCGAGGGGGCCTAACGAGCAAGATTCACGCGGTCGTGGACACCAATGGCCTGCCGGTGCATCTCGCACTAACGCCCGGCGAGGCGCATGACAATCGGCTGTGTTCAGTTCTCCTCAGCGCCTTACTTCCACAAACGATGCTGCTCGCGGATCGTGGATACGACGCGGACTGGATCAGGGAGCTTGCCCGCCAGCAAGGAGCATGGGCGAATATTCCACCCAAACGAAATCGGAAAGACCCGATCTGCTTTAGTCCGTATCTGTATCGCGCGCGCAACTTGGTCGAGCGCTTCTTCAACAAGATCAAGCAGTGTCGGCGTGTCGCGACCCTATATGACAAACTCGCGGCCAACTATCTGGCGTTCGTTAAACTCGCATCAATCCGAATTTGGTTGCGCGCTAATGAGTCCGCGCCCTAATAGGGGCTGAGTACACTTTCGAGAAATCGTTCCTTTTCGCCAGGCGCATAACCCTGACAAACGCCGTAATACGCTTCTGGCTTGTCACAGGGGTCGGCGGACCGGTAGTGCTGACGCGGCGCATAGGCAAAACCCGAGGCTCGACCTGACGGGTACATGTGTCGATGGGGGCGAAGCACTGCGTGCCGGCGGTGCCCGTGATGCACCGTTGCCGCATTCGCGATCCCGCACAGGCTTATCAAAACGCTCACGGCCAAAATCGAACGCATCGCCTTCTTCCTCCAAGGAGTTTCGCCCCGCCGTGTCAAATGATTACCATGATGCAGTGTTCCAAAGAAACGCGGCTCTTGCGCCTATGGGGTGGTTGGACCGTCAGCGGCGGCCTTTCTTTGAGGTCCGCGACTAGGTCGGCTCGTGACCCAACACGGGCCTTTGAACCCCAGAAATCCCCACCATCGCGTAACGTACCTAAACGGCGGGGTGAAAATCTCCGCCGGCCGACAGCGGTCAGTTGACGAACAGACCGAAGCCCTATGAATCGACAAAAACTAATGCACCGGAGGGCACATGGCATTCAGATCAGCGACTTTTATCCTTTGCCTGCTGATTGCTATTCCGCGCACTTTGACTGCGGGTGAGGCGCTTGATGCTGCCGCCATGGACGAGATGCACAAGCACTTTGCAGAAGCGTACAATAGAGGGGATCTGGACGTTATGGCCGCGACGTTCGCCGAGAACGCAGTACGGATTACGCCCAGCGGCATCTTTCAAGGGCGGGACGCCATTCGCCAGAGTTTCAGCGACGCCCTCAAGCTCGGACTGCATGACTATTCGGTCCAAAGAACCGTCTCGCGTCCCGAAGGCTCCTTTGTCTTCAACGCCGGGACATGGCAAGCCAAAGTGGGCGACCGAGCGTTTCACGGTTATTACTCATCCATACTTACCAGTGAAAATGGAAAGCCGATGATCGTCGAAGAAACTGTTGCAGTTGCTGCACCCTGATCGTTTCGCGGTGAACAGCAGAACCGGGGCTGCAACTTTCCGCTTGTGTGAAGGGTTTCGGATGCCGGCCCCATGACGGTGGGGCCGCGCGCACGGGGCCGGCGTCCGAAAGCCTCCAAGGGAGGAAACCGCGCTTGAGGG
>NZ_JBEPTH010000010.1:0-257665 GCF_040549385.1 Bradyrhizobium sp. LB11.1
CGCTGCGATGATCAAGCCGAAAACCGAAGAGTCCGACGAGGTCTAACCGTTAACTGGACAGATCAGCGCGCTTGCGGCCTACCGCGCATGGTTACGATCCTGTCGACGCACACCACCGACCAACGCGAATCTATTCCGTTGCAGTGTGCGGCGAACGCCTGCCGTTTCAAAAGACGGTCACTCTGCCGCAACTCCGCTTCGATTTCATGGCGCGATGGGACCAGTCCCAGTTTTTTATCGCGCCCACCCACATGAATTGCGACCGCGATCTCGACGGCAAGATTATCGGCACCGTCAAACGGCTCGGGGTGGTCATCGCATACGTCAAGGACCGCCGCGCGCTGACCGGGCCCGTGGCAACCGCTGCGCGGTAGGCGTATTCACATTGCACGCCAGAACGTGACGCCACGTCTGTTCGTATGAACGCGGATTGCGCGCGGGGCTCAGATCAATCCTCGTAACTACTAATCACCTCATCAGCGATCGCCCGCTTGGTGATGATTCCCACGATATCGCTCACTCGCGGGCGAGAGGCGCCGCGAAAGACGATAGCGGCTCCGGCGCGACGGCGCTTCAGCCTGGCAAACACCAAGCTCAAGAGATCATCGTCGCGGCAAATGACGACCTGGCTTTCAGCAAAACGTTCAACGAGAAGGTCGGGGTTGGTCTGAGATTCGACCCACAGGCCGGAACGTGGCGGAATCAGCCCCGCGATCCGCCCCTCCCGTTCGACGACGATCGCGCGTGCGTCGTCGGTGTCTTCCGCAAGCATCGTCTGCTTCAGCGTCGTGCCGGCCTTGGCGACGATGAAGCGGCGCTCCATGATGTCCTGGGCCTGCCTCACGAGATAGAGATTAATATGCCGCTCCTTGGGGATGCGGTGTCCGCGATGCCGCAGCTTGACGGTGTAGATCGTCTCGTTGACGAGCGCGCGCCTGACGCCCGCGGCCAGCGCGACCGCGACGATCACTGGAACGATAATTGCGTAATCGCGCGTCATTTCGAATACCATGACGATCGCCGTCATGACACCGCCCGTGCCCGCACCGACAATGGCCGCCATTCCGACGATGGCGGCCGAGGATGGCGTCAGTCCAGAATGAGGGAGAATTGAGCTGGTCGCAGCGGCAAAGGCTGCACCGAGAGTGGCCCCGAGATAGAGCGAAGGCGAGAAGATCCCGCCCGACGCGCCGCAACCAAGACTCACGGTCGTGGCAATCAACTTCATCGCAAATAACAGCGCCAGAAGGCCGGCCGAAGTCATCTTGTGGTCGAGGATTGTCTGAATGACCGAATAGCCCACGCCATCGATGTAGGAATGTCCGAAGGTGCGGGTAAGTCCCACCATCATAAGACCGATCACCGCCATGCCGACGATATTCTGGGTGTACTCATTTCCAGGTAGTTTTGGAAATCCGTCCTCCATGAAAACAAGCAGGCGAATGAATGCCCATGCGGCGAAGCCACACAATAGCCCGAGCAGTACGAAGGCTACCGCCTCCTGCACATTGAACGAGGCGACCATAGGGAACTGGACGTCCGGGACGGCAAAAGCCGGATCGGGGCCTATCATAATTCGCCCGATCGTCGTCGCAGCCCCAGTCGCCACGACAACGGGAAGAAATGTACGGTTCGATACTTCAGGCAAGAGAATTTCGAGAGCAAACAACACCCCGCCGAGGGGCGTGTTGAAGGTCGCGGCGATACCTGCGCCAGCGCCTGCAGACAAGAGCGTGATCTTCTGCCAGGTCGAAAGCCCGATGAATTGGGCAAAGGATGAGCCGAGCGCCGAACCGATCTGGATGATCGGGCCTTCGCGCCCAACCGCGGCACCGCTGCCGATCGATAGTGCCGAGGCCAGCGCTTTGATCACCGCCACAGTACCCCGGATGTTGCCATGCTTATAGAAGACCGCATCCATCACTTCGGGGACGCCATGACCCTTTGCCTCGGGGGCAAAGCGCTTGACGAGGAACACGACTATGAGGCCGCCGATGATCGGCGAGAGCAGCACAAAATCGCCAAAGCGGCTCGGGCCCTCGCTGACATTCGCGTCGTAAACAAAGCTCAACCTGCCATTGTAAGACAGATTGTGCACGAAGGCGATTAACGCGCGGAACGCCACCGCACCAAAGCCGGTCATCACGCCGATTACCAGAGCAAGACCGCAGAGCGTCAGCAGGCTGACCCTTCGCTCCTCAGAGGTCGGCTTGTTGCTACCGCCTACGATCGCTTTGCCATTGCCAGACGTCAGTACGGTAACCATTCGGATCACGGAACGATGAAAGAACTGAGGATATGAATATAGGAAGTCGTACCCCACACAAGTAGATCCTACGAACCGCTCGATGCAGCCGCGCAGAACGTGCGCCTTTCTCTCTCCCAGAACAGGCGATGAAAAATCAGGCGGCTGCCAATCGATCGAGCAATGCCCAATTGTACGCGGGGAGCTCCAGGGTATCGGCAATATCCCTACCGATGGCGAGCCTTGCCAAGCCCGGTATGGCAAAGGTTCTGACAACTAGATTGCGGAAAACAAGACCTGCGCGCGTCTTCGGCGCAAACGCGCCAGCAAAGCGCTCTGCGCCACGTTGCTTTGCGTCGATATAGCTCCGCAGCAATGTATCGTATCTGGCAAATGCCTCTTGATACCGCCCGTCTGCTGCAGCGAGTTCACCCGCCAGCACGTACGCCGAAATCATTGCGAGCGCCGAACCCTGTCCGGCCAATAGTGACACGCAAAAGGCGGCATCTGCTACAAGCGCGACGCGACCGCGCGACCAATTTGGCATTCTGATCTGGCTGACCTTATCGAAGTAAAGCTCGTCCGTTCGATCCAGTTCGGCTAGGATTCTTTGGCATTCCCACCTCCCATGACCATAGACATGGCGCAGCATCGCCTTTTGCGCGTCAAGTGTCGTTGGCAAGGAGGCATCTTCGGCAGCAAACACAAACAGGAACAGCGTTCGATCGTCATTGAGCGTGAAGCGTCCGATCATCCGCCCTGGCCGACTATACATCAAATATACGTCCTCGTCGCGTGGACGATAGCCGCGTACCTCGAGGGCCGCGACGACGTAACCCAGATGTCTCTCGAACTGCGACTGCGGCCCGAAGGCAAGCTTGCGGACAACGGAATGCAGGCCATCGGCACCGATGACCAGATCGAAGCGGCGTTCGCCGGCATGATTCAGTTTGACCCGGACGCAATCCGGCTGTTCTTGAATCGCGACGATTTCGTCACCGAAGATGGTCTCTACCCGCCCTTTGACTTTCTCATATAGTAAGCGTGAGAGATCGCTGCGCTGGAGCGTCACGTAGCGCCCGCCGGTTAGTTCCGCGAATACGCTTGTGCCGAAGCCAGCCAAGCGATGGCCGACGTCGTCCACGACGCTCATTTCACGCACGTGATAGCCGTTGCGGTTGATCTCCGGAAGCAAACCCATCCGCTCAGCGATGTCATAACCGAGCCCCCAGAAATCGATGACGTAGCCCCCGGAGCGCAGACCGGGCGCACACTCTATCAGAGTCGGCTCTAGGCCAGCAGCCTTCAGCCAAAAAGCAAGTGTTGGTCCGGCGATCCCGGCGCCTGAGATCAATATAGATGGCATCGTACTGAGAACCAGCTACGTTTCGATTTGTTTCCGGATGTCCCTCGCGGTCGAGGATCGTATCGACGAGTCCAATCAACCGTGCATCTCTGGAACCCCGTCGGTCCCGAGCCGACCACGATGGCCCCGGCGCAATATTTCCTTGGTCCGACCACGCACGCAATAAGCAACGAGTGTTCGATCGGGAAACCGTACGGCACCGTACTGGCTCTTTTTCTGGACCGATTTAAACCCACCTCGGCCCGCCTTCATCCGTCGGCCTCGGGAAGACAGAAAATGGACAGCGCAGCCGTCCGCAAAAGCTGAACCAAGTCGGGCGCGCCGCCGGTTCGGTAGCGCTGCCTCGCCATCGACGCTCCGATTGGAGCAGTCGTTGGGGGCGACATTTGTGGACTATTCCCTATTTGCGGTACGTGCCGCCAAGATTTCGGCCGATAACGAGCCGTCAAAGTGTAGCCGGGCGAGCGGGTCCCGTGGTCATCGTACCGGACGTTAGTGTGGTGGCCACCGGCGTCTGCAGGTTTGCCTACGCCCTTCTCCCGAATCCCGTGTCAGGATGAAGAAGCGTTTCCGCTTCTCATTGAGCCCTAACTGCTTGGCAAGCCCTTGCCGGACCGACGTCAGCCAGTCAAGGCCGCAAGCCGCGAAGCGGTGGTGCGGAACGCATCAGCCTTGACCGGATGGCGCTGGTCCGGCACCCTCGGCTTCAGGCTAGCAAAGCCTGCTCTTCCGCTCACAATCCCAGCCCACGCTTTCTGCCCAAGCTCCACTCGATGCCGCCGTCGTTGCGCATGAGGCCGGAGATGTGCTGCCCGATGCGGTTGTCGAGCATGGGCTGCCATGGCACGAGACTGAAGCCGAGGCCGCCATCGCCGCTTAGGGTTTCAATGATGGCGAACCGGCCGCTGGATAGTTGGGTGGAGCCGACAAGCTGGCCGGCGACGTAGTTGCCGGGAACGGCGGGCCGCCATTGCAATCCGCGTTCGGCGGCGAGCACCTTGCCGGCGCGTTCGATGTCGGCGGCCTCAAGCCGCTGGATCAGGTCCTTTGGCGCCCGGACGTGGCCGTTACCGAGGTCGGTAACGTGCCCCGCGTCCACCAGGGCTCGCTTGCGCTTGTCCAGCGCTGCCTTCACCTCCCGACCGAACCCCTCGCCGGCGAGCGCGACGCGCTGGCGGGAAACCAGCTCGCGGTCGAGCCAGGTCGCTCCATCATGGCCGATCTGCTGGTCAGGGCCGGTAGGAGACAGGACGCTTATTCGAATGTTTGCGCGGTCCCGTGCGAGATCGTAGGTTTGACCGCGCTCGGGGAGATCGGCGGGGACACGCCAGTGATCCGCGTCGATCCGCTCCGCATGGCCGGCCCGGCGCAGTGCCTCCAGCCGGCGGACGTGGGAGCGCACGAAGGCCTCGGGGTCGCCGCCGATGCGGTCGATGGCCGCTCGCGCCCGCTCCAGATGCTCGGACGGACGGTAGACGCCTTCTTGACCTGCGACGTCCATGATGTTGCGGTCCGCCGCGCGTGGCGCGGCAGGGCCGGACCCGGCCGTGACGATCATGCCGCGACCGACTTCCTCGGCGCGGGCGGCATCCATCTCGATGTGATGCACGCGCCCATCCACGCCATCGATCACCAGCCGGACCCGCTCGCCCAACTCGTCGCCGCCAATCCCTTTGTCAAGCACACGGCCAACGATGCGCTCGGTCGCGTTCTCGCGGTGCAGGACGTAGCGCGCCGGATGGCGGTCCTCCGCCAAACCTTCGCGCTCCAGTGCCCGGTGCATGGTCTTGATGATGTCGCCGCGCTCGCCAAGCTCCCGCAGCACCGGCTCGGCCTTGGGCGATACGATCCATCGGCCAGTCTCGATCTCCGTCGCCAGTCCCATGCGCTCCAGTTTGCGCGCCCGCTCGATCAGTAGCGCACGGTTCTGGCGGAACGTGTCGCGTAGGTCCTGGTCGGGGCGGAGGTCGGCGAACTCCTTCCCCTGCTGCTCGGCAATCAGCATCCGGTCGAGGCGGGTGAAGCGATCGGCATCTACCTCTCGCTCCAGCTGCTTCGTCACCTCAAGCTCGGTCTGCCGGCCCAGTTCCAGTGTGACGATTTCGCTGGCGCGCTCGCGAATGCCGCAAGCGATATAGTCGCCGGCGATGTTGAGGGCCTTGCCGTCGTCGGTGACTCCGCGCACCAGAATATGGGTGTGTGGGTGGCCGGTGTTGTGGTGGTCGACCGCGATCCAGTCGAGTTTCGTCCCGAGGTCGGCTTCCATCTGCTTCATCAGATTGCGGGTGGTCTCGCGCGGATCGGCCAGCTCCACCCCTTCCTCAGCGGAGACGATGAAGCGGAACTGATGGCGATCCTCGCGGCCGCGGTCGAGGAAGGCGCGGCCATCCTCCACGTCGCCGTCGCCCGAATAGACCTGGCCCTTCTCACCATCCTTCGTCACGCCGTCCCGTTCGAGATACCGCAGATGCGCGTCCACCGCCTTGGCGCTGACAAACTGCCGTCCGCGCACCGCTCCGCGCTGCGGGTTGAGCTTCACGACGCGGGCCTTCACCACCACGCGTCGCGCTCGCGTGCGCAGCCCGCTTCCGTCCCGGCTCCACGCGCTCCGATGCTTCAACTTCAGCGCTGTCGCAGCGCCACGGCCCCGCGCATTGAACCGGCCGCTCCCCTTCCCGGTCCTGGCCAAGCGGTCGGAGTTGCCGCCCGCCCGACGTATGGCCTGTTGGACCTCCCCGAGGAAGCTGGCCGGGCGTCGACGCATCCCGCCGCCCCGACGCACACGTGTCCCTACACCACCACGATCCTGAACCTTGCCGGGACGGATCCGAAAGTCATCATCGTCGCGTGCCATGAGACGACGATTGGAAGTTGAAATGCATTCGGCAAGAACTCAAACACGCTTATCGTAGAGCAGCGTGGAAATGCATGCCTCAGCGTGAGCGGTGCGACCGCTCGTTCTCAGCATGTCGCACGTGACGCCGCTTGGACCGTTGAAAACAAAGAAGAAAGGTTCAGCAGCGCCCCCCGCCGCACCTCATCGCACGAAGAGCGAGCCCCGCAAAACAATGTGCAGACAAACACTTAGGAACGAAGCTCCGGCAGCGAGGAATCTCGCTTTATCTTGCCGTCCTAATCGGGCGTGCAAAGTCAACTCCCTCCTACGCATTTTTGCAATTTCTCTAAACAAGCAGCGCTCCTTATCTCGCTGCTTCGATTGCGAGCAGCGTTCGCCCGTCAGCACGGTCGCGACTTGCATTCCCCAGGCTGTTCCATGCGTTCCTTCACGTTCAGCACTGGGGCTGTCGCATGCTCTTCATCAGGTTCGTAAACAAGGCTGTCCAAGCAGTCCGGCGCTCTCGTCCCCGAAGGGCGGCAGCAGGCAAGAGATAGCGGACATTCCCAGTTTCGCGGCCCCGCCAGGGGACGCTCACCGCGCGCACGGATCTCTAATTTCGCTCTTCCTCAACATGCCGGGTGCAAACCCAGCGCTAATCCGTCATCATCTGCAAAACGGCTACCGTGCAGGTTTCACTCGCAGCCGCTGCGTGACTTTGGCGCCAAAACCAACGTGGAAATCGGTCTCGCTGACCCACATCCGGTGCAGAATGCTTGCGAGCTTGCGCGCGACCGCGGTGATCGCGCACAGCTTGCTCGACCGTTTAGCGATCCGCAGCCCCAACGCCCGCAGTGCCGACCATTTCCTGACCCGCAGCAGCAGGCTTGCGGCGGCCTCGCAAAGCGCCTCGCGCACGGCGACGTCGCCCTGTTTGCTGATGCGCCCTTCGTAGTCGATCGACATGCCGGACTGGTGCCGCCTCGGCGCCAGGCCAAAATGCGCGCCCACCGATCGCGATCTGGCAAAGCGCCGGGGATCATTGACGCCGACCTTGAACGACAGGGCCGCAACGGGACCGACGCCGGGAACCGTCATCAGCCTCCCGCAGACAGGGCCATGCTGGACCACTTGCAGGAGCATGCAATGCAGCCGATCGTAGCCCTCGAGGATCGCGCGGCGGACGTCCAGCATGGCCTCGATGGTCATTACGAAGATCGCATCGCTGCGCTCGATCAGCTCGCGGACTCGTGCTTCGTAGGCGCCTCAGGCGACGGCTCCGACGAGCAACCCATAGGACCGCGGCGCCACGATGTGGTTTTCGAGGTCGATCAGTTTGCGCTTGAGCAGCTTCCGGCTTGTCAACAACGTGCGCATCTCTCCATGTCGATGTTCTTGACATGGACGGCGCGGTACCAGCCCAAGCCGCATCATCTACGCGATGCCGCGCGCGTCATTCCGGTCGATCTTGTTCCGCATTGTCGACAGCGAAACGCGCACGTGGCGCGCTTCGACGACGATGATCGGAAGCCCGGTTGGCTGCAGTTCGCGCAATAGCCAGATGCCAAGCGATGACGCCGCGACGCCCGCTCTCTCCAGGCGATCCGCCTAGCCCTCTACTGCGGGGCGGATCGACGCTGGCTCGGTTACGACCTTGACCTCGCGAACGGTCAGCCCCTCGCCATCGACGATGCAAAGGTTGGTTTCCTCAAGATCGACGTCCAACCCAACGTAAAGTTTGATCGGAGCTCTCCCTTGTGGCAACGACCTTTTAAGTCGTTGCACCAGGCTCCGGATTCGGCCACCGGGTTGACTATCCCCGCGCACCGGTTTCTCGAAGTCCGATTTGAAGAGCCGCCATTCCCAGCTCCTGGTAGCCGTCCGAATCCTGCACGTCCTTCTCATTTCTGTTCTCGTTTCAATTCGGGTTCTCTGGTTCTCCTGTTGCGACGGAGAATCTTGGATGACACCGCGCGGTTGCTGTGCAAAGGCTGACAATTCGTTCTGGTCGAACGTGGTTTCCGCTTGGTATCGAAGCGCACCGGAAGCGGAGCACCACTGCCGGAACCACGATCTTTCGACAACCAGTTTGATGCGGTGGGCGCCCCATCTGCTGATCGCGAACGACCTGCGCAAACATGCAAAACATCTGCGGAATTTGCCCCGGAAATTTACGAAACGTCAGCACAACATGGACCAGTTGAAGCGACGCAGAAGGCATCGCCTCTATCGCTGCGGCGTGCGGACCGACAGCGAACCCGCTGCTCTTCGGGCGTTCTGGGGCACCCATATTGAAGCGATGAATTGGAGCGGCATGGGGGCGTGCAGAGGCAAGTCATTCTCCGGACACGCTGCGCATCTCGCGCGATCACCTAGAACGATCCAGCAACGAAATGGACCAGCGAAGCCTGCTTCATCCGGAGATTCTAACAGTCGAACCGCATGCACTGCGACGCTTCCAAGACCGTCGCTGATAACACGCCGGAGCCGTCCTCACCCTGTCAATTCTTTGGAGCTGGGAGGGCCAGTCGGGGTCCCGCCTGCGCCGAGCGGACCACCCAGTTGACCTACAGATTGTCGCTGAGTCGTGCGGCGCCACGTGCTCGCATTGGCTTACACCTGCGCCGCACGATGAACACGATCGGCTACGAGCGCCTTCGAAGCTCAAGCACGACTTGTGCCTACGTTCTGCTTACATTCGCTTACCGGTTCGCAACGCCGTGCAGGCGACGGTCCGGTTCTCGGATCAGAGGTTGAGGTCTTGATTCCGGAATCAGCCCAAGCCAGCAAGTCCGCAACCGCATATACTACGCGGCCTCCAATCTTTCGATAGAGGGGACCGGTGCCATAAGTTCGATGCTTTTCCAGCGTCCGTGCTGACAGGCTGAGAAAGCGAGCTGCCTCCTTGGTGCACAGGTAGCGCGGCAGGGAAACGTATATTGAGTTCAGCATGATAGCTTCTCCTTGTGAGATGCCGCTACATCGCGGCAGCTCCACAATTGCCTGCGGTTTCGTGCTTCAGCGCGGCAAGCACCGCGCACGAGACGGCTGCCCTCGCAAATTCTGCGCAATACTCACCACTCCTTTGCGCTCCTTCAATCTTGCCGTCGTTCGCGTGCGCCAGCGCAATTTCGACCACTTTAGTGGAATAGTTTGTGCTCTCTGCGTCCCAACCCCGGAACGTCAAGCGAAAGCCGTAAGTGGTCAGTTCCCGTTCGACGCATCGATCGAGCAACGCCAGCGTGCTCATTCCACTTTGGAACGTGAGTGAATCGTCGATGCAGCAGCTCTGACCAGGCAAATGAAGTGCGACACTCTCCGAGTTGCCCGTCCGATTTCCGCGCCAATCTAACCGAATGCCCGACTGACACCTCGCTACTCTTCTTTCCGCAGATTTCTCGGTTTTCCATACCGACAATTCAGCTCTAGCGGGACGACGGGCCTACAGTGACAACCACCCGCGACGTGTCCGAAGCAACTTTCGAGGCGGATGCCGGGGCGGTTGTGGCTTTGAACGTACTTCGAACCAGGCCGGGGACTTCGCACGCTCCTCGAAGAGATCAAAAGATACCCACCGAAACCGCGCGTCCTCGATCGCCGATTGCTTACCCCGCGCGGAATCAGCACGGCGTTCCCGGTCAATGTGTCGGTCGCGCGCCGACTACCTTCGGGATGATCGGCGGCACATGATGGAAGTGGCCGGCTCGGACTGCGCCGAATTTTCGCACGACTATAGGAGAAGCCCGATGCCGCGGCGCCCGGCCAAGGTCACACAAGCAGACATTGCCCGCGCGATCCGCGCCGCCAAGGAAACCGGCGCGAGCGCGGTGACCGTCGATGGCGAGGGCGTTATTCGGATTGTGCTTGCGGCAAATGCTATGGCTATCAAACCCGCAGGCGATCTCGACGAGATATGGGTTCCGTCGGAGGCGTTGCAGCGTTACCTGAAACGCACCGAAAGCGGGTGAAATGCACCTTATCGATTGATGCGGAGTCACCTCATCAATAGACTCCAGGCGTTGGTAATCGGAGACGACCAATGCCTGAAGGTGGACGACGCGACCCCCGCGCGCCCGGGGATACGCGAATGTATCTCTACTTCGACTATTCCCCGCTGGGCGCGCTGCGCTGGTACGTGAAAGTGAGCCGCAAGGGCCGCCGGATCGGGATCAGAGAGGAATATGGGACGCAAGCGTTTGACGCCGCCTACGACGCGGCTGTCGCGGCGCTGGGGGGTGTGATGCGTAAACGCCGTGCCGAACCCGATCCGCTGGTGCAGCCGGAACGCCGCTATGTGCAGGCCGATCGCTCGCAGCGCGGGCAGACGCGCTATTACGTCCAGCTTCGCAACGGATTGCCTAAGATCAGGATCATCGCCGAATTTAACAGCAAGGAATTCAACGACGAGTGTGATGCGGCCATCATCGAGCAGATCGCGCTCTATGGCGATGCGACCGACCACGTCAATGCACAGAAGCAACGCAATGAGCCACGTGGCGAACTGCCTACCGAGCCGCCGAAACCACACACCCTGCGCTGGTACTGGACACTCTACAAGCAGAGCGACCACTGGCTCGGCGATCTCAGCGTTGGCCACGAGGGACTGTCGGACTCGACGCGGCGACAACGCACTGGACTGATCGAGTCGCTGCTGCCCGAGAATGGCGAGAAGCCGTTTGCGGTGCTAACGCGTAACGCCATCAGAGCGGAGATGAAGGCGCGCACGCCGTCGCAGGCGGGCAATCTACTGTCGGCGCTGCGTGGCATGATCCGCTGGATGATCGATGAGGGTCATCTCGAGGAGGACGACGATCCGGCGATCGGACTGAAGTCCGGCAAGGCGAAGGCGAGCCGCGAAACGGGCGGCTTCCTGCCCTGGACCGACGACGACATGGCGCGTTATCGAGCGAAATGGCCGCTCGGCACCGAGGCGCGGCTGATGTTCGATATTCTCCATTACACGTTCTTGCGGCTCGGCGATGCGCACCGTTTCGGGCCCCCGCACCTGCGCCAGATCGTGCGCCAGATGGCGGTACGGATCGCGACCGAGAAAAGCCAGGGCAACACCACCGTCACGGTGCCTGTGCATCCTCAATTTGCAGAAAGCCTACAGGCAGCTCGCGCCGCGGGTATCATTGGCGCGGAAGTCTTCACCGGCAAGCGCCTGCGGGGTCGCGTTCTGCCGATGAACAAGAAGGGATGGGCGGCCAAATTCAAGAAGTACGCGGTCCTGGCCGGCGTCAACGAGCCCAAGAAAAGCTGCCACGGCGTGCGCAAGGCCCGTGCCGAGGTCGCCGCTTACGCCGACTGCACCGAGAGCCAGATGATGGCGATGTTCGGCTGGACCGATCCAAAGATGCCTGCGCACTACATCGCGCAGGCGAATCGAGAGAAGCTTGGCATCACCGGGATGGAGAAAGTGGTCGCATTCGATCAGAGCCAATCGCTCGATGATTTCATGCGGCTACCGGACGCGAACAGCACCGGAACGTCGGGCGCGAACAAAGTAGTAACTTTGCGTAGTAACTCTCGGAAAAAGACGCTGTAAGTTCAAAGGCTTAAGCGTGGGTATGGTGCGCTCGGAGGGACTCGAACCCCCACGATTTTACTCACTGCCACCTCAAGGCAGCGCGTCTACCAATTCCGCCACGAGCGCTAGGAGATACCGGCCTGAAGCTCTACGGCTGGCCGGATCAGCGGCCGCCGATCTAACAAATCCGTCAGAGGGATACAAGCCTGCAAAGGCTTCGAATTCCACAAGCTCGACAGGAAATGTCACGCGCCCGGATCGGCCCTATCCGTCCCCGCCCCGCTACCGCGTGCCCGGGCCGCTACCGCGTGCCTTGCGTCCGCGGCAGCATCTGCTTGACCTCGACCGCGATCCGGTTGCGGTCGACCAGCACGACCCCGGAGGCCACCGGCAGATTGTTGGCGAGAACCTTGACCTCGTCGGCCTCGGTTGCGTCCAGCTCGATGATGGCGCCGCGGGAAAGACGCAATACTTGATGGATGGGCATGGTGGTCGTCCCGAGGACGACCATGAGATCCACGGTGACTTTGTCGAGAGTAGGCACTGTCAGCACCGCCGCAACTGGAGACTTACGCCAAAGGACTTGGCATTTGCGCCTGCAATCATCACCCCGTTATGGTTAGCCAATGGTTAATTCGCCCCAAGACCCTCGCCAAAGCCAGCGCCAAGAGCTCGATTTGACGTCGTTTTCCGCCTCCGGCGGCGAACCCGTCGCGTGGCAAATCTCGGACACGCCGGTGCCCTATCCGGAGGCCGTGGCCGCCATGGAGGCCCGCGTCGCCGCCATTGCGGCGGGCGAGGCACCCGAACTGGTCTGGCTGCTCGAACACCCCCCGCTCTACACCTCCGGGACCTCTGGCAAGGAGACCGACCTGCTCGATCCCCGCTTCCCGACCTTTGCGACGGGACGCGGCGGCCAGCTCACCTATCACGGCCCGGGCCAGCGGGTGGCCTACATCATGCTCGACCTCAAGCGCCGCCGGCCGGACGTCCGGGCCTATGTTGCAGGCCTGGAGGAGCTGATCCTGAAAACGCTCGCCGCCTTCAACGTCCGCGGCGAGCGGCGCGAGGACCGGGTCGGCGTCTGGGTGAAGCGCGCGGACAAGGGATCCGAGCACGAGGACAAGATCGCGGCGATCGGCGTGCGGCTGAAGCGCTGGGTCTCGTTCCACGGCATCGCCATCAATGTCGAGCCGGAGCTGGAGCATTTCGCAGGGATCGTGCCCTGTGGCGTCGCCGATCCCCGTTACGGCGTCACCTCGCTGGTCGATCTCGGCCAGCTCGTGACCATGGCCGATGTCGACATTGCGCTTCGGCAGGCGTTTGAAGAGCTGTTCGGGCCGACACGCACGCTACTGCCGGAAGCGGCCGCCTGACGCTTTCCTGTTGGAGACGCGCCGCGCGCATTCTCCATCGGCGCGGAATCGGTTACGCTTGCGCCCAGTGCCGCCCACGCCTCCCCCCTCCGCCGGGAAAGCAGAATTCATGTCGGGCGACTAAACCATCGGACCGACTGTTCGAGCACTGGGCATAAGGAGGGATTGCGCTTCAGCTCGCAACGGGAGGTTTTGACGATGAGATTGTCTACCCCGATTTATCATCTGAAGCGCAAAGCGAAACGCCTGTCCCGCGAGGACGGCATTCCGCTCCACGATGCCCTTGACCGTATCGCCACGACGGAAGGGTTTCCCGCCTGGAGCATGCTCGCAGCGAAAGCCGCCGCCGCGACACCGGCCAACAAACTGTTCTCGCAATTCCAGCCGGGCGATTTGGTTCTGGTCGGGGCGCGCCCCGGCCAGGGCAAGACCTTGATGAGCCTCGAACTTGCCGTGGAGGCCATGAAGTCCGGCAGTCGTGCCGCGTTCTTCTCGCTCGAATACACCGAGAAAGACGTGCAGGACCGCTTGCGGGCGATCGGCGTGGAGCCGGCGCAGTTCGACGAATTGTTCGAAGTCGATTGCTCCGACGCAATCAGCGCCGACTATGTCGTCAAGCAAATGGCCGCTGCACCGCGCGGCACGGTCGTTGTGATCGATTATCTGCAACTGCTCGACCAACGGCGGGAAAACCCCGACCTGACCGTTCAGGTGCGCGCGCTGAAATCATTCGCGCGCGACAAGGGACTGATCGTCGTTTTCATCTCGCAGATCGATCGATCCTATGATGCCTCCGTCAAGCCCTGCCCGGATCTCAGCGATGTCAGACTCCCAAATCCGCTGGACCTGAAACTGTTCGACAAGATGTGTTTCCTGAACAAATCCGAGGTTCAGTTCCGCGCGGCGAGCTGACGAAAGAGGTCGCGGGTGAGATCACTCACCCGCGGCTTGCAGCCTCACGCCGCCTTCAGCGACACCTCGAGCTTGCCGGCGATGTAACGCCGCTCCTGGGTCAGGCCGCCAAAGCCGTAGGCATCGCCCTTGACCTCGTCGACATGCAGGTAGGTCTCGGGGTGCAGCGGGCCCAAAATCCCGGCCATGCGCTTGAACATTGCGGCGAGATAGGCCGCCTTCTCGTCCTTGGTGTTGGTGCCCTCGGTGACGTGAATGTCGATCCAGTAGCTGGCGAGCTTTTGCTCGGCGAGCGATTTGCCGCCCGCAAACCAGTCACCCGCATCGACCGACTTCACGATGATGGCGGTCACCCTGGGATCCTTGTGCAGTATCTCGGCGGTGAGCTCGGACACGGCGTTGGCGATGTCGGCCTTCAACGACGGCGACTGGCGGGACGAGGTGTAGGACACGGTGATCAGGGGCATTGTCGTTCTCCTCAAAATGTCGCGCTGTTTGCGCGGCGTTGATGAGAAGCTAGACCTTCCCCGGTCATTTTGGTATCTTATCTCTATTGATACCAGTGATAAGAATTCAATATGACCGTCACCCTCGACATCACCACCGTCCAGGCCTTCCTGCTGGTCGCCGACCTGCAAAGCTTTACCCGCGCCGCGGAAGTGCTCGGCACGACGCAGGCTGCGGTCAGCCTCAAGCTTCAGCGGCTGGAGACATTGCTGGGAAAACGCCTCGTCGAGCGCTCGCCACGCGCGGTCCGGCTCACAGCCGACGGCGCCAGCTTCCTCGATCGCGCCCGCGCGCTGATGGCGGCGCATGACCGCGCGCTCTCCGGCGAGGCACCTGCGGCAGAGTCGCTCTCGCTCGGCATCTCCGATCACGCCGCGGGCCCGGAACTGGTGCCGCTGCTCGAACGGCTGCACGCGATGTCGCCAAACCTGACGCTGGCCGTCACCATCGGCTTCTCGCGCGAGATGCAGGATGCCTATGACGCGGGCCGTCTCGATGCGGTGATCGTCCGCCAGGAAGGCAGCCGCCGCGACGGCGAGAAACTGACCGAGGACGAGTTTGGTTGGTTCGCATCACGCCGCTTCACGCTGCCGAAGGGCGAGCCGCTGCCGCTGGCGACGCTCGCCCCGCCCTGTGGCGTCCGCGCCGTCGCGGTGCGCGCGCTCGACAAGGCCGGCATCGCCTGGCGCGAGCGCTTTGTCGGCGGCGGCGTTACCGCGGTGGTCGCGGCCGCGCTTGCCGGGCTTGCGATCGCACCGCTGGCGCGGCGGATTGCGCCTCCCGGTCTGGTCGACATCGGGCCCGTCCACCAACTGCCAAAACTCGGCCGCTCGAAGGTGATGCTGCATTCGAAGGTCAGCGATCCTGCCAAGCTCGCGGCGTTGCGCGTGGTGGCGGCGACGTTCCGGAGTGCGGCGGCCGCCTGACCCCTCACAGGATCGCCTCGAATGCGCTGCGCAGCGTCTCGCGCCGAAAGACAAACCCGCGGCTCAGCGCCTTGTTCGGCAGCACGGCGGCGACGCGCTTGGCGAAGCACCGCCACGTCGCGAGCGGCCGGAGGATTGGCACCCGCCGGATCAGGCGAGCAGCTCCTTGATTGAGCTGGACGCGTTGGAGCGCGCCATGTCGAGAACGTCGGCTATGTCCTCCGCGGTCATCGGCGCCTCGGCCCGATAGAAGTAATCGCGGGCTGCCTGCATACGGACGCGCGAATCTGCCTAAAATTGCCCCAAAGCGGGGAACAATCCTTCGCTTGCAACGTTTGCTCCCGTTGAGGCGGGGTCCGGAATGGTCAAAAAATCCAGTCAACAGAGAGACTTGTTCGAAAGCGAGCGCAGTTTTCGGCTTTTGGTTGAAGGAGTCGCCGACTACGCCCTGTACATGCTCGACCCCAACGGGATCATCACGAGCTGGAACATCGGCGGCGAGCGCATCAAGGGTTACGCGTCCGAAGAGATCCTCGGCCAGCATTTCTCGCGCTTCTATACCGAGACCGACCGTGCCAACGGCAAGCCCGCCCGTGCGCTCGGCATCGCGCGGGATCAGGGCCGCTACGAGGAGGACGGCTGGCGCGTCCGCAAAGACGGCACCTTCTTCTGGGCAAGCGTCGTGATCGACCCGATCTACGAGGACGGCCAGCTCATCGGCTTTGCCAAGATCACGCGGGACATCACCGAGCGGCGCAATGCACAGATCAAGCTCGAGGCGATGCAGACACAGCTCGCCGAGTCTCAGAAATTCGACGCGCTCGGCCAACTGACCGGCGGCGTCGCCCACGACTTCAACAACCTCCTGATGATCATCAGCGGCAGTCTTCACGTTCTTAAGAAGGACACAGCCGACGACGCCAAGCTTCAGCGCGCGATCTCCGCGATCGAGACGGCTACCAAGCGCGGCGCCGCATTGACCAACCAGCTCCTGACCTTCGCGCGGCGGCAGAGCGTCAATCCGCAGGCGATCGATTTCGCATCCCGCGTCGCCGCGATCCGCGAGGTGCTCGACGCCGGCGTCGGCAGTTCGGTCCGTCTTGCTTTCGAGATCGACCGCGACGTCTGGCCGATCAAGGCCGATGTCACCGAGCTCGAGACCGCCCTGCTCAACCTCGTCATCAATGCCCGCGATGCCATGCCTGACGGCGGCACGGTGACGGTCCGCGCGCGCAACATCGTGCAGACCGAGCCGCCGCACGCCGGCGAATTCGTGGGACTCGATGTCGCCGATACCGGGCTCGGAATCCCTTCCGACGTGCTCGACAAAATCTTCGAGCCGTTCTTCACAACCAAGCCGATCGGCAAGGGCACCGGCCTTGGGCTCTCCCAGGTGCACGGCTTCGCCCATCAGGCCGGCGGTACGGTGAGGGTCGCAAGCGAACTCGGCAAGGGCACCGCCTTCACCATCCTGCTGCCACGTGGCGAGACCGCGCCTTCGCACGAGACAATGGAGACGCCGTCATTCCAAGGAAGCGGCACGGTGTTGCTCGTCGAGGATAATCCGGAGGTCGCCATCGTCAGCATCGGTCTTCTGGAGCAGCTCGGCTATCATGTGCGCCGCGTCGCCGACGCCGAGGCGGCCTTGCGCGAGATCGAGCAGAACGGCGCTGACTTCGTGTTCACGGATATCGTGATGCCCGGCAAGATGGACGGGCTCAGCCTCGCGCATCATTTGCGCGCGATCAGGCCCGGCTTGCCGATCCTGCTCGCGACCGGCTACAGCGAAGTCGCCGCCAGCATCCGCGGCGATTTCCCGGTCCTGCGCAAGCCATATGAAATCCACGAGCTCAGCGAAGCGATCTCGAAGCTGCCGAGGTGACGACTGACTAAACCGTCGGCAACACCGAGAACGCCTCCCCCGCCCTGCGCAGGTTCAGCTCATTCACGCTGGCCGTTTCGCTCGTCACACTGTCCACCCGCGACGACGGCGGGCCATGACGGCAGAGTGCGACCATGTCGGCGACATGCTTCGGCGCTCCCGCGAACAGCGCTTCCACACTGCCGTCGCGGCGGTTGCGGACCCAACCTTCGAGCCCACAGGTCGCCGCCTGGGATTCGACCCAGGCGCGATAGCCGACGCCTTGTACGCGCCCGCGGATCATGACCTGGAGGATTGCCCGGCTCATTTTTTCAGTCCGAGAAGGTCGGCGCTGCGCGCTTTTACCCCGGCTTGGCGCGTGACACGATTGGTCAGTTCCGCTGACGGCAATCCCTTCAGGGCTTTCGGCGCCGTGCCCTCGCGCAATGCCTTCTGGACGTCGTAGACGGCCTGCGTCGCCGCCGCGATCGGCGCATGGCCCTGCAGCGCGATGCGGACGCGTTGGCTGGCGAGATAGTCGATCGCGTTCAATTCGTCCGGCGCGCCACCGAGCACGATCGGAAGACGCGTTGCCGATACGATGGCCTCGAGTTCAGCGCGCGACTTGATGCCGGTGAAGAATAGCGCATCGACGCCGGCGGCTTCATAGGCCTTGGCGCGGCGGATCGCGTCCTCGATCGAGCTGATCGAGGCGGCACCCGTGCGGCCCATGATGACGAGCGAGGGATCGCCGCGGCCATCGAGCGCCGCCTTCATCTTGCCGACGCCCTCCTCCAGCGAAATCAGCTGCGCCTTAGCCTCGCCGAAAGCAGCCGGCAGCAGCGTATCTTCGATAGTGAGGCCAGCCGCCCCAGCCACTTCCAGCTCCTGCACCGTGCGGCGCACGTTGAGCGCATTGCCATAACCGTGATCGGCATCGACCAGCACCGGCAGCGCTGAGGCGCGCGACATCCGTCGCATCTGCTCGGCCAACTCGGTGAGCGTGATCAGTGTGATATCGGGATCGCCGAGCACGGCGAGCGAGGCGACCGAACCGCCGAACATGCCGAGCGGAAAGCCGAGATCCTCGGCGATGCGGATCGAGATCGCGTCATAGACCGAGCCGGGATGGACGCAGGTCGCGCCCGACAGGATGGAACGCAGTTTCTCGCGACGGGAACGAAAGGTCATTATGCCGTCTCTCTCTTGCGACGAACGCGACTGCCCCAACCTCCGTCATTGCGAGCGCAGCGAAGCAATCCAGAAATGCATCCGCGGAGACAGACTGGATTGCTTCGTTGCGAAGGGCTCCTCGCAATGACGGCGGTCGTGGAGCCCATTCAAGAGCCCCATTCACGCCTTACGCAAACTCCAAAATCAGCGCGTCCACCGCAAGCGTCGCGCCGGCGCTGGCATGAATCTTCTTCACGGTGCCGTCCTGCTCGGCGCGGAGCACGTTCTGCATCTTCATGGCTTCGACCACGGCCAGCGTCTCGCCGGCCTTGATCTCCTGCCCCTCGGTGACAGCAATCGAGACGATGAGCCCGGGCATCGGGCAGAGCAGCTTCTTGCCGGTGTCGGAGGCCGTCGTCACCGGCATCAGCTTCGCAGATGCCGCTTCCGCTTCGGTCCAGACATAGACCGGCACCTCGACGCCCTGATGCGCGAGGCGGATTCCGTTGGCGATCGGGCGCGCCTGTACCGCCACGAAATGGCCGTCGATGGTGCCCTGCCAGACCGGATCGCCCGGCTTCCACGGCGACTGCAACAAATGCGCATTGCCGGCCTTGCCGTCGGTATCGACGAAGCGCACCGCGATCGCATCGCTCTCGCGCGCGACCTCGAGCAAAATCTCCTGGCGGTCGAGCCAGACCGCGCGGCGGCGCTCGCGCTGCACGATCCGCCCGCCCATCTGGCCGGAGATCTGCCGCTTGCGTTCACCGAGCACGTGATCGATGGCGGCGCCAACCGCAGCGATGCGGCGGGCGACCTCGCCTTCGGGCACGCGCACCGCAAAGCCCTTGGGGAATTCCTCCGCGATGAAGCCGGTCGACAGATTGCCCTCACGCCAGCGCGGATGATGCATCAGCGCCGACAGGAACGGGATGTTGTGGCGGATACCGTCGACATAAAATGAATCCAGCGCGGTCGCTTGCGCCTCGATCGCTGCGGCCCGCGACGGCGCGTGCGTGACGAGCTTTGCGATCATCGGATCGTAATTGATCGAGATCTCTCCACCCTCCTGCACGCCGGTGTCGTTGCGCACGGTGATGCCGTCCTTGCTCACTTCCGCCGGCGGGCGATACTTCACGAGCCGCCCGATCGAGGGCAGGAAGTTGCGGAATGGGTCTTCGGCGTAGAGGCGCGATTCCACCGCCCAGCCGGTGAGCGCGACGTCCTTCTGCGTGAGCGCGAGCTTCTCGCCGGCGGCCACGCGGATCATCTGCTCGACGAGGTCAACGCCGGTGACGAGCTCGGTGACGGGATGCTCGACCTGGAGACGCGTGTTCATCTCCAGGAAGTAGAAGCTCTTGTCCTGTCCCGCGACGAACTCGACGGTCCCGGCGGAGTCGTAGTTCACGGCCTTGGCCAGCGCGACCGCCTGCTCGCCCATCTTGCGGCGGGTCGCTTCATCGAGCAGCGGCGACGGCGCCTCTTCGATGACCTTCTGGTTGCGGCGCTGGATCGAGCACTCGCGCTCGCCGAGATAAATCACGTTGCCGTGCTTGTCGCCCAGCACCTGGATCTCGATGTGGCGGGGATCGACGATGAACTTTTCGACGAAGACGCGGTCGTCGCCGAACGAGGCCTTGGCCTCGGCCTTGGCGAGGTTGAAACCTTCCGCGACCTCAGCGGTCGAATGCGCGATGCGCATGCCCTTGCCGCCACCGCCGGCGGAGGCCTTGATCATCACGGGATAGCCGATTTCGTCCGAGATCTTGACCGCGTGCCTGTCGTCCTCGATGACGCCGAGATAGCCCGGCACGGTCGAAACCTTGGCCTTCGCGGCCGCCTTCTTGGATTCGATCTTGTCGCCCATCGCAGCGATCGCGCCCGGGTTCGGGCCGATGAAGACGATGCCGGCGGCTTCCAGCGCGCGCGGAAACGCCTCGCGCTCGGAGAGGAAGCCGTAGCCGGGATGCACGGCCTCGGCGCCGGTCTTGCGGCAGGCCTCGACGATCTTCTCGATCACCAGATAGCTCTCGGCCGCAGCCGGCGGCCCGATCAGGACGGCCTCGTCGGCCATCTCGACATGGAGGGCGTCGCGGTCGGCCTCGGAATAGACGGCAACCGTCTGAATCCCCATCTTGCGGGCGGTCTTGATGACCCGGCAGGCGATTTCGCCGCGATTGGCGATCAGGATGCGTTTGAACATGTTTTTCTTGAGCTTCGTCCCTTGGGCGGGACCCCTCCCGAGCCCTTGGCGGGCCGACCGGACGGGGCCGTATCCTGTCGTGGTACAGCAAAATCGGCCGGAGGCAACGGCCAAAATCCGGCTCGCTCTGGCGTACCAGCGCAAGACCGAAACAGCCCCGGGGCTGCCCAGAGCGGCCTAGGACTTCCGGGCCTTGGCCACGCCCCGCACGAGGCCGTGGATGAAGCCCAGTTTGTTCACCACGGCCGGTGACAGGATGAAGGGATAGAGGTCACGCAGGCCCATGGCGCGGTTGACGCTGTTCATGGCGAAGGTGAAAGGCAGCCATGCGTTGACGATCGCCTCGATGCCTCTTGCCTCGTAAGGGTTGAAACGGATGCGCGCGGTCAACTCTCCGTCGTGGTCGACTTTAGGCCGCACCTCCATGCCGAACTCGGAGGCCATCTCCAGGGTATCGACGATGTGGAGGTAATGGGCCCAGGTCTCGGCGAAATCTTCCCAGGGATGCATTGTCGCATAGGACGAGACGTAATTCTGCTGCCAGTCCGGCGGCGCGCCTTCGGCGTAGTGGCGCTGCAGGGCCTCACCGTAATCGACGGAATCGTCGCCGAACACCGCGCGGCATTCGTCGAGCTTGCCGCCGTCGCGGACCAGAACGTCCCAGAAATAATGCCCGACCTCGTGGCGGAAATGTCCCAGCAGCGTACGATACGGCTCGCCCATCTCGAGCCTGCGCCGCTCGCGCTCGATGCCGTCGGTCTCGGTCAGCGCGATCGTGATCAAGCCGTTGTCGTGACCGGTCAGGATCCTCTCGCCGTTGTTGGGATCATCGGCGAGGAAATTGAAGAGCAGCCCGTGCTCGGGATTGTCCTGCCGGGTCTGGAGCGGCAGCTTCCAGCGGATCAGGGAATAAAACAGCCGGTGTTTCGCCACCTCCAGCTCGCGCCAGCCGGCAAGCTGCGCAGGGTCGGAGAGGTCAGGCACGATGCCGTTATGGCGGCAGGCGCGACAATAGCCGGTGGTATCGCTAGCATCCGTCAGCCAGTTGCAGGCATCGTACGCGGCATTGCTGCAGAGCATGCGGCTTCCGTCTTTGCCGGCCAGCACCTTCCAAGCCGCCCCGTCGGGCTCGATCGCCGACATCGTCTCCTTCTCCGGCAGGAAGGCGACCCGGTGGCCGCAGCGTTCGCAGGCGCGGTTCTCGAAATAGAGAACATTGCCGCAGTCCTGGCAGACAAAGAGCTTCAAGCTTTAGCCTCTCCCGAAAGGGCGTTTTATCAATGACGGTGGTGACGCCTCGCACATACGCGTGCCGACGGCTCATCGTTCCAATGTTCGGAACAAATAGCCAGACCCTGCGTTGGTTCATACCCGACACACGCCGTGCGGCGGACGTTTCCCGATCTATTCCCTTTTGAGCAATGGCTATCACGCTTTGTCTGTGTGAATATCGGCTCGGGACGTGCGGTCCCGCATCACAACGGCCGACGCCTTGAACGATCCCTTGCCCGAGACCCTTGCCGCCGAGAGGCTGCGCCAGCACCTCGAAGACATCGCGCGCGAGCGCGACGATGCCTATCGCGCGCTCCAGGAGCGCGAGGCGGAGCTCGCGCGCATCCAGCGCATCGGTAAGGTCGGCGGGCTCGAGGTCGACTTCCGCGAAGGCTTCAAGAACCGCCGCTCGCCGGAATATCTGATCATTCACGGGCTGCCGCCCGAGGCTGCCGACGAGACGCACGAGGACTGGGTCGGCCGCATCCATCCTGATGACCGCGACGCGACCGTCAAACATTTCTTGGAGGCGCTGGCCGGGACCAGCGAGGACTACACCGCCGAATACCGCATCATCCGCCCCAGCGACGGCGAGACCCGCTGGATCCGCGTCGTCGCCAAGCTCGAGCGCGAGGCCGGCGGCCCCGCCGTCCGGCTGGTCGGCGCTCATATCGACGTCACCGACCAGATGCTGGTGCGCGAGACCTTGCGCGAGAGCGAGGAGCGCTTTCGACTGATCGCCGACAGCGCGCCGGTGCCGATCTGGGTGACAAAACTCGACCGCACGCGCTCCTTCGCCAACCAGGCCTATGTCGATTTCGTCGGCCTGCCCTACGACCAGGCCATTGCCTTCGACTGGCGCAAGGTGCTGCATCCGGACGACCTGCCGCACGTGCTGCAGCAATCGGTCCAGGGCGAAGCCTCGCTCAAACCATTCGTGCTGGAGGCGCGCTACAAGGACGCATCCGGCGAATGGCGCTGGCTGCGCTCGGAATCGCAGCCGCGCTGGGACCCGACCGGCAAGCATATCGGCTTCATCGGCGTCGCCCATGACATCACAGTCGCCAAGCAGGCAGAGATCGAACTGCGGAAGCTCAACGAGACGCTGGAAGAGCGAATCGTCGAACGCACCGCCGAGCTCGAATCCAACGAGGCGCGGCTGCGCGCCATCCTGGAGACCAGCAATCAGTATCAGGGCCTGGCCAACCTCAAGGGCGAGTTGCTCTACGCCAACAACACTGCGCTCTATGACATCAAGGCGCGCTCTGAAGACGTGATCGGCAAGCTGTTGTGGGAAACGCCCTGGTTCACCGGCACCCACGGCATGAGCGCAACCGTGCGCGAGGCTTTCGACACCGTCCTCAGGGGCGAAGCTGTGCGGATGGAGATGCGGCTGCGGCTGCCGATCGGCGAGCGCGATTTCGAGTTCGGCATGCGCCCGGTGCTCGACCGCCATGGCAACATCACCGGCGCGGTGCCGGAGGCGGTCGACATCACCGAGCGCCGCCGCGGCGAGGAAGCGTTGCGGCAATCGCAGAAGATGGAGGCGATCGGCCAGCTTACCGGCGGCGTCGCGCACGATTTCAACAACCTCCTCACCATTATCCGTTCGGCGACCGACTTCCTGCGCCGGCGCGAACTGGCGGAAGAGCGCCGCCGCCGCTATGTCGATGCGATCTCCGACACCGTCGAGCGCGCCTCCAAGCTGACCGCCCAGCTCTTGGCCTTCGCGCGCCGGCAGCCACTTAAACCGCAGATCTTCAATGTCGGCAGCCAGGTCGACAACGTCGCGCAGCTGGTCCGGCCGCTGGTCGGCGGCCGCATCGAAATCGCCGTCGAGATCGACGATGCCGATTGCTTCACCGTGGCCGACATCGCCCAATTCGAGACCGCGCTGATCAACCTCGCCATCAACGCCCGCGATGCCATGGACGACGAAGGCCGCCTCACCATCGCGGTGCGCAAGGTCGAGGGCATCCCGAACCTGCGTGCGCAGTCGGCACGCGGCGGCGATTATGTCGCGATCTCGGTCGCCGATACCGGTAGCGGCATTGCCCCCGAAAACATCGACGCCATCTTCGAGCCGTTCTTCACGACCAAAGAAGTCGGCAAGGGCACCGGCCTCGGCCTCAGCCAGGCCTTCGGTTTCGCAAAACAGTCCGAAGGCGACATCGCGGTAACAAGCACGCACGGACAGGGCGCGACGTTCACGATCTACTTGCCGCAGGCGCACAGCCCCGCCGCCGAGAAGGAAGCCGCGGCGCTGACCCACGAGGCCGCTACCACCGGGCGGGGCTATCGCGTGCTTGTGGTCGAGGATAATGACGATGTCGGCCAGTTCTCGACCGAGCTCCTGGAAGACCTCGGCTATGTCACCCGCCGCGTCGCCAACGCCAATGCGGCCCTCGCCATCCTCGGCGAGAACGAATTTGCGGTCGATCTGGTGTTCTCCGACGTCATCATGCCCGGCATGAACGGGGTCGAGCTCGCCGGCATCATCCGCGAGCGCTATCCGGGCCTCCCGGTGGTGCTGACCAGCGGCTACAGCAACGTCCTCGCTGAAAACGCCCATCGCGGCTTCGAGCTGATCCAGAAACCATATTCGGTGGAGTCGCTCTCGCGCATCCTGCGCAAGGCAATCATGGAGAAGCTGTCGGTGGCTCGCTAAAGGGAATTCCCATGAAACCCGCCCTCTTCTCCGCCTGGCAGTCCTGGGCGCTCCTCTCCGCCTGCTTTGCGGCACTGACTGCGATTTTCGCCAAGGTCGGCGTCGAGAACATCAATCCGGATCTGGCGACTTTCATCCGCACCATCGTGGTGCTGCTCGCCTTCTCGGTGCTGCTGTTCTTCACCGGGCAATTCGCCGTGCCCTCGGCGGTCTCGTCGAGGACCTGGCTGTTCCTCGTGCTATCCGGGCTTGCGACCGGGGCGTCGTGGCTCTGTTACTTCCGCGCGCTGAAGCTCGGCCCCGCCACGCTGGTGGCGCCGATCGACAAGCTCAGCGTCGTGCTGGTCGCCCTGTTCGCCTTCGCCTTTCTCGGCGAGCGCCCGACCGCGCAGGGCTGGGTCGGCATCGCCATGATCGGCGCCGGCGCGGTTCTCCTGGCCGTGAGGTTTTAGGGCGGAGCCTTGCCGGCAGCGCCCTGCGGCCACAGGGGAAGACACCGGCGTCGGCATCCGCTATCGCTGCAGAATGAGCCGAGTTCATATCAGGGATTGAACGTGCCGACTGCGCCGCAAGACGCCATCTGGGCCTGGAGCATCATCGTCGCCGCGACCGCAGGCGTCATCATCCGCCCTTTTCGCCTGCCCGAGGCGATCTGGGCCGTACTCGGCGCCGCCGCCCTGGTGACGCTCGGCTTCCTGCCCTGGCAGGACGCGCTCACCGGCATCGAGAAAGGCGTCGACGTCTATCTCTTCCTGATCGGCATGATGCTGATCGCCGAGCTCGCCCGGCTCGAAGGCCTGTTCGACTATCTGGCAGCGCTCGCGGTCGAATATGCGGCTGGCTCGCCGCGGCGGCTGTTCCTGCTGATCTACATCGTCGGCACCGTCGTCACCGTGTTGCTGTCGAACGATGCCACCGCCATCGTGCTGACGCCGGCCGTCTATGCCGCGACGCGCGCGGCCGGCGCAAATCCGCTGCCTTATCTATTCGTCTGCGCCTTCATCGCCAATGCCGCGAGCTTCGTGCTGCCGATCTCCAACCCCGCCAATCTCGTGGTGTTCGGTGCGCGCATGCCGCAGCTCACCGAATGGCTGCGTCTGT
Organism: Bradyrhizobium sp. LB11.1; assembly: GCF_040549385.1. Lineage (NCBI taxonomy): Bacteria > Pseudomonadati > Pseudomonadota > Alphaproteobacteria > Hyphomicrobiales > Nitrobacteraceae > Bradyrhizobium > Bradyrhizobium sp. LB11.1. The sequence goes on from NZ_JBEPTH010000010.1 coordinate 25,977, forward strand.
TCGCGTTGCCCTCGGCGGCGTCGATCCTGTTGACCTACATCGTACTGCGCCTGACCCAGCATCGCGCGCTGAAGGAAGAGACGATCGCGCGCAGCGTGCCGCATCCGAAGCTTGGCCGCGGCGGCAAGCTGACGGCCGTCGGCATCGTGGCCATCGGAATCGTTCTGGTCACGGCCTCGGCGCTCGACAAGCAGCTGGGCCTGCCGACCTTCGTCTGCGGCGTGGCGACGGCCGCGATCGTGCTGCTGATCAGCCGCCAATCGCTGCTGCCAGTCGTGAAGGGCGTGTCCTGGAGCGTGCTGCCGCTGGTCGGCGGTCTCTTCGTGATGGTGGAAGCGCTGGTGAAGACCGGCGTGATCGGGCAACTCAGCGCGCTCTTGCATGAAGCCGTCGCGCAATCGGTCCCGAAAGCCGCCTGGAGCGTCGGTATTGCGACGGGAATTGCCACCAACATCGCGAATAACCTACCGGTCGGTCTCGTGGCCGGCTCAGTTGCCGCCAGCGATCATCTGCCGGCACCTGTCGTCAGCGCCATTTTGATCGGCGTCGATCTCGGGCCCAATCTGTCGATCACGGGATCGCTCGCGACCATTCTCTGGCTGGTGGCGCTGCGGCGGGAGAAGATCGAGGTTGGCGCCTGGTCGTTCCTGAAGCTCGGCATGCTGGTGACACCGCCCGCCCTGATCGCGGCCTTGGCCGCCGCGATCAGGTAACACTCAGACGTCAATCGTTCTCGTAGCCGTAAACTTCCGGCAGGATGAAGATTGCGGCGAGCAATCCGATCAGCGGGAAGATCGCGACCATCAGCGTGGCATTCGCTTGCCCGACCGCAGCGAACACCGTCGGGAACAGGAAGATCGCCAGGAACGACGGCAGCTTCACAAACATGTAGGCGAAACCGCTGGCGGTGCCGCGATACTTGGGCTTTGCGACCATGGTGGGGATCGTCATGCAGTTCGACGCATCCCAATAGTGGCCCCACAGCATGGCAGCCGCCGCGAACGGCAGCAGGATCTTGTTGTCGGTGTAGAGCGCGAAGGCCGCGACCAGCAGCGAGGCCAGCACGATCGAAAAGCCCGCGATGGCGATGCCGCGATGGCCGAGCTTCGGCGTCAGCAGCGGACCGACCCAGCCGGACAGCGCGGCGAAGCAGAACAGTGCCATCGTCACAAGATTGATGCCGAGCACGCTGGACACGCCGACCATCACGAACAGCACCGGCAAATAGAACGCGAAGGTCGAGAACTCGCTGCCTTGCGCGAAGCAAGCGATCCAGCCGTAGACCGTGGCGCGCCAGCGGATCGGGTCCTGCTTGAGGTCGACAAGGAAGGCGCGCGTCGAGACCTTCGGCACCACCACGTCCCGGTCCGGCAGCATGGCGAGATCGTCGTTGAACATCTCGCGCGCGACCTGCTTGGCTTCGCGGAAGCGCCCCTTCTGCACCAGCCACACCGCCGTCTCCGGCACGTCGTGACGCATGATCAGGATGATCAACGCCGGTACCGCGCCGAGGCCAAGCGTCACGCGCCACAGCATCTCGTGCTGGATGTCGAGCAGCAGGAAGATCACGATCACGCCGATGGTCAGCACTTCACCGACGGCGAACATGAACTGCCAGCGGTTACCCATGACCTCGCGCTCACCCTTGGCCATGGATTCCATGATGTAGGTGTAGCCGGTCGAGATGTCAGAACCTAGCGGAACGCCGAGCAGGAAACGTATCACGATGAGCCAGGTGACGTTCGGCGCGAAAGCCTGGGCCAGCGCCAGCACGATAAACATCACCATCGTGACCAGGAACATCACGCGGCGGCCAATCTTGTCGGATAGCCAGCCGCCGAGCAGCGCGCCGATCAACGCGCCCCCCTGCGTACCGGCCGCGGCGAGGCCGAGCATCAGCGGATCGGGATTGTACTGCTCGCGGATGAAGATCAGCACGAAGGCGATCGAATAGAGGTCCCAGGCCTCGACCAGAATCGAGGCCATCATCAGCCAGCCGACCTTGTTGCCCTTGGGACTGTAATTGGTGATGAGGTAGCGAACCGCGGCTTCGCTCGCGGTCGGTTGTGGCACAGCCATCGTCGACATGTTTGGTCCTCTCTTGATTCTCTAGGTGCCGAGCAGCGGCTCGATGCTGCAATCGAGCAGTCGCGGGTCTATGCCTGTTTCCATTTCCATGAACATCGAATCCATGAAGTCGATCAGCGCGTCGCTCGCTTCCATCGCTGCATCGACGCGACGATTGGCGATTGCGTTGAGAATGGCAAGATGGCGGTCGATGGTGCCGGAGAGATCGGCATGGCCCGGAATGCAGCGATGATGGATGAACCCGATACGGCGATAGAGCGTGTGCAGCGGCCGCATCGTGTGGGCGAGGAACGGCTCGCCGCCGGCATCCAGGATCAGCGCATCGATACGGCGGTCGAGGCTGTTGAACTCGTCGAGCGTCAGCGTCGCGCGGCGCTCGCGCAGCAGGCGTTCGATGTGCAGCGCCTGATTGCGGTGCGAAAGGCTGGCGCGATCGGCGGCGAGCCGGACCACGAAGCGCTCCATGTCACGGCGCAGGCCGAGCAGCATGCGTTCGCGGGCGAGATCGATCGGCGCGACCTGCAGACCGTGGCGCGGACGGATGATGATCAGCGTGTCGGCTGAAAGCCGGTTGACCGCATGGTGCACCGGCGTGCGACCAAGGCCGGTGATGTGCTGCAATTCCAGCATAGTCAGGAACTGACCGGGCCTGAGCTCGCAATTGATGAGCAGGTCCTCGATCTTCTGATAGGCCAGTTCGAAAAAATTGACGCGGTTGCGCCGGCCGGGCTTCGCCTCATCGTCGGGCCGCACCACTTCGAGCGTGCGCTTGCGCCGTACCATCGCAATCCTCCCCGTCGGCCCGCCTCGTCCATGCCGGGCCGCCTCTTATTCGTGACAGGCATAAAACATATTGTGATATATTACAAGCGGGCGTATCACTGGCCACCAGATGGCCGCGACGGCAGGCCGCAGAAACAACAACTAGGCAGGCGCAGAGCGCCGTCAGACGGGAGGATGCGGTGAAGATCATTTCGATCGAGACGCTGCGCACCGAGGAATTCTCCAACGTCATTTGGGTGCGCGTCCACACCGATGCAGGCGTGATCGGTCTCGGCGAAACCTTCTACGGAGCAGGCGCGGTCGAAGCGCAGATCCACGACACCTTTGCCGGCCGCCTGCTCGGCCGCAATCCCCTGCACATCGAAGCGATCCATCGCGACATGCTGAACCTGCCGATGGCACAGTCCTCGACCGGCGTCGAATATCGCGCGGCCTCGGCGATCGACATCGCGCTATGGGATTTGTTCGGCAAAGTCTGCAATCAGCCGGTGCATCAGATGCTCGGCGGCCTCTGCCGCGACAAGCAGCGTATCTACAACACCTGCGCCGGCACGCAATATGTCCGCTCCACCAATATAAGCCCGGTCTCGAACTGGAATCTCGGCGCCAACAAAGGCCCCTACGAAGACCTGAACGGCTTCATGAACCGCGCCGATGCGCTGGCCGAGAGCCTTCTGGAAAGCGGCATCTCCGCGATGAAGATCTGGCCGTTCGATCCGGCTGCGCAGGAGAACAAGGGTCTCTATATTACGGCAGCCCAGATGAAGCAGGCGATCGAGCCGTTCGAAAAAATCCGCAAGGCCGTCGGCGACAAGATGGAGATCATGGTCGAATTCCATTCGCTCTGGAACCTGCCGACCGCCAAGCAGATCGCGCGCGCGCTCGAGCCATACAAGCCGACCTGGTACGAAGACCCGATCCGCATGAACTCGCCGCAGGCGCTGGCCGAATACGCGCGCTCGACCGACGTCTGGGTCTGCGCCAGCGAGACGCTGGGCTCGCGCTTCCCCTACAAGGACATGCTCGACCGCGACGCCATGCATGTGGTGATGGCCGATCTGTGCTGGACCGGCGGCCTCACCGAGGGCCGCAAGATCGCGGCGATGGCCGAGACCTATCACCGCCCCTTCGCGCCGCATGATTGCATCGGGCCGATCGGCTTCATCGCCGCCATCCACATGTCATTCAGCCAGCCCAACACGCTGATTCAGGAATCCGTGCGCGCTTTCTACAAGGGCTGGTACAATGAGCTCATTACAACGATGCCCACGATCAAGGACGGTTATGTCTATCCGATGGAAGGACCGGGCCTCGGCGTCGATCTTCTGCCCGCCGTGTTCGACCGCTCCGATCTGACCGTGCGCCGCTCCAACGCTTAAGGATTTCCCTGGATGAGCACCGCCCTCTTCGACCTTTCCGGCCGCACCGCGCTCGTGACCGGCTCCTCCCGCGGCCTCGGCCGCGCCATTGCCGAGGGCATGGCCAAAGCCGGCGCCCGGATCATCGTCAACGGCGTCGATCCCAAGCGCGTTCAGCAGGCCGTCGCCGAGTTTCACGCTACCGGGCATCAGGCCGAAGGTGCCGCTTTCAACGTCACCGACGAGCCCGCGATTGTCGCCGCCTTCAACGACTTCGACCGGAAGGGCATTGCCGTCGACATCGTCGTCAACAATGCCGGCATTCAGCACCGCAAGCCGCTGGTGGAGTTCACCACCGACGAATGGCGCAAGGTGATCGAGACCAACCTCACCAGCGCCTTCGTGATCGGCCGCGAGGCCGCCAAGCGCATGATTCCGCGCAAGCACGGCAAGATCATCAACATCGGCTCGCTCGGCAGCGAGCTCGCGCGCCCGACCATCGCGCCCTACACCGCGGCCAAAGGCGGCATCAAGAACCTGACCCGCTCGATGGCGGTGGAATGGGCCCAGCACGGTATCCAGGCCAACGCGATCGGCCCCGGCTACATGCTCACCGACATGAACGAGGCGCTGGTCAGCAACACCGACTTCAACAACTGGCTGATGGGCCGCATCCCCTCCAAGCGCTGGGGCAAGCCGGACGAGCTGGTCGGCGCTGCGATCTTCCTGGCCTCCAACGCGTCTACCTACGTCAATGGCCAGATCATCTATGTCGATGGCGGCATGATCGCCGCGATGTAATCGCGAAACAGGGAACAAGACCATGCGCGCCGTCGTCATTCACGCCCCGAAGGATCTGCGGATCGAGACCTACCCGGATCCGGCGCCCGCCCCGGGCGAAGTCCGCGTCAAGATCGCCAATGGCGGCATCTGCGGCTCCGATTTGCACTACTACCATCATGGCGGCTTCGGCGTCGTCCGCATCCAGCAGCCGATGGCACTCGGGCATGAGATCGCCGGCGTGGTCGCCGCCGTCGGTGACGGCGTCACCGCCGTCAAGGCCGGCACACGCGTCGCAGTCAATCCGAGCAAGCCGTGCGGCCAGTGCCTGCATTGCCAGGAAGGCATGCGCAACCAATGCCTCGACATGCGCTTCCTCGGCAGCGCGATGCGCTTTCCTCATGTGCAGGGCGGCTTTCGCGAGTTCATCACAGTCGACGCGACGCAGGCCGTACCGATCGCAGACAAGCTCTCGCTGGCCGAAGCCGCAGTCGCCGAACCGCTCGCAGTGTGCCTGCACGCCGGCAAGCAGGCCGGCCCCCTCCTCGGCAAGCGCGTGCTGATCACCGGCTGCGGTCCGATAGGTGCGCTGATGATTTTGGTCTCGCGCTTCGGCGGCGCGTCCGAGATCGTCGTGACCGACGTCGCCGACGCCCCGCTCGCGGTCGCCCAAAAGCTCGGCGCCACGCACGCGATCAATGTCGCGACCCATGCCACCGCGCTCGATCCCTGGCGCGCCGGCAAAGGCGTGTTCGACACGCTGTTCGAAGCTTCCGGCAATCAGACCGCGCTGCGCACCGCGCTCGACGTGCTCCGTCCCGGCGCGACGCTGGTGCAGCTCGGCCTCGGCGGCGAGATGACGCTGCCGATCAACTCCATCGTTGCCAAGGAATTGCAGCTCCGCGGTACCTTCCGCTTCGATCCCGAGTTCGAACTGGCGGTGCGGCTGATGGGCGAAGGCCTGATCGACGTGAAGCCGCTGATCACGGCGACCATGCCGTTCGAGAACGCGGTCGCCGCGTTTGAATTGGCCAGCGACCGCTCGCAATCGATGAAGGTACAGTTGACGTTCTAGAGCATGATCCGGAAAAGTCTGCAGCGCTTTTCCGACAAGATCATGCTCAAGAAATAAAGCGTCCCGCGCTATCGGCTTTCGATCAGCCGGTCGCTGACGAGCCGGACTGCGCCCCGCTTCCACGAATAGTCCGCGCCCATCCGCAGGCCGCTGTCGCCGCGCGCCAGCACGGCGCCGGTTTTGGCGTCGCGCACCTGGAAGCCGAGCGTGTATTCGGTGCGGCTGACCCGCCGCACCACGCCGATCAGTGATTGATCCGCACCGAGCTTTTGCGCGATCAGCGCCTCGCAACCATTGCAGTCACGCAGCGTATGCGCCTTTGCCGCCTCGCCGCTTGCACCGCCGACGTCGATAAGACGGTATCGGCCGGACTGACCGAGCGACTCGCGCACGCTGGCCGTGACGTCGGCCAGATAGGACGCATCGGACGCAGCTGAAGCGCCCGCTGACGCGGCGGTCGTATCCTCCAACTCGAAATCGAACACCGCCAACGCGACCGGCGCGGGTGCGGCCAGCGCGGCGATGATCTCGCGGGACATGAAGATCTCGGCACGCTCCCACGATTCATCATTGTCGCCGCGGAACGTGTAGAGCTTGTCCATCACGATTTTTTTGGCGCCGACGTCGATCACCGCGACCTTGGCCCATTGCACCAGCGTGCTGGTCTTCTGGATGCCACCGATGACCTTGAACGCCGCCCCCTCCTGCACCGACGGCGCAAGCCGGTAGCGCGGGTCGGCGGCGATGTCCCGCCGGAGCGCAACCATGAACGCCTGTAGCCGCCGCTGGTGGGCGGCGCTCTGGTCGATCGGCTCGGCCGAGGTATCGGTATAGCTGAAATCGTCGAGAGCAATGGCAGTGGTCTCAGTGGCTGCGGCCCGGCCATCCGGCCCGGCGCCGAGAAGAACAAGGAGAGACAGCAACGACACGATACCGCGCATGACAGGCCTCGCATGAGGTGAAGGCCGTAAACTTAGGGCGGCAGCCCATGCGCCGCAGCCATCGCTGTCCCGACCAGGGCCGGGAAAATTTCACGACGTTGCACCGCACCAAGCGTGCAGCTTTCCGCCGCCGGCGTTCTGCCCTTTAATGCGGAGGCGACAATCCCGTTCGCGCCAGGTGCCCGCCGATGTGGAACCGCCCGAGATTCGATCTCAAGGTCCGCCTGACCTTGCGTGTAGCCGCCATATCGGCCGCCTGCTTCGCCGCGATCTCCGCCTATTTCCTGATCACGGCCGACCGCGCGGCCCACGCACGCATCGACGGGATCGCTGCCATCGTGGCGAAGACGCTGGAGCTGCAGCAGGGCAAGGTCCTGTGGACGGCGAGCCCGCGCTCCGACTTTCCCAACCTCGATCCCGTTTCAGCCTACGTGATGACGCCCGGCCTGTGCCTGGCCTTCCGCGGCACGAGCGGTGAGATGCTGCAGCGCTTCTGTAGCGGCGCGCCGATCCCGGAGGACCCGCCGCCGCAGATCTTCACGGCGTTCTACCATAGCCTGTTCGATCCTGGCCGCGAGGCGTCGCGACCCGTGATCCTGCGCGGAACGAAGCTCGGCGAGGCCGTGGTCTCGGTCGATCCGGCCGTGCAGACGGCCGAGGCCTGGCACGAGGCGGGCCGCCTGATGCTCGCGCTGGCGATCACGCTGCCGCTGCTGTGCGTCCTGGTCTATGCCGCGCTTGCGCGGGCGCTGCGCCCGACGCGCATGATCCGCGCCGGCCTCGAGCGGGTCGCCGCCAACGACCTCACCGCGCGGCTGCCGCCGTTCGATCTCGCCGAGCTGTCCGCGGTGCGCGACGTGTTCAACCATCTCGCCGAAAGCCTGGACACTGCACTTGCCGAGCGTGCCGAGCTGACGCGAAAACTGATTGCGCTCCAGGACGAGGAGCGCCGCCATCTCGCGCGCGAGCTGCACGACGAATTCGGCCAGTCTCTGGCCGCGATCCGCGCGCTCGCCTCCTCCGCCCGTCAGACCGCCGCGCAGGACTGTCCCTCCTTGCTTGGCGAATGCGACGGCATCGCGCGGACCGCAACCGGCATGATGGAGACGCTGCGCGGCGCGCTGTTCCGGCTGCGGCCGCCTGACGTCGAGGAGCTCGGTCTCGTCGCCAGTCTCGAAGGCCTCGTTGCGGGGTGGAATGGGCGCAGCCGCGGTGAGACCCGTTTTTCGATCCGTTTCGACGGAACGTTCGAAACGCTGCCGGCCACGATCAGCGCCAACCTCTACCGCATCGTGCAGGAAGCGCTCACCAACGCCGCCAAACATGCTGGTGCGACCAAAGTGAGCCTCGAACTGACGATGCATGCCGACGAGATCGCGCTCGCCATCGACGATGACGGCCGCTCGACCGATCCCGCCGCGAAATCCGGGATGGGCCTGCTCGGCATGCGCGAACGCGTCGCGGCCCTTCGCGGCCGTCTGAGCTTTGAGGCCGGCCCCAATGGTGGCTCCGCCCTGCGCGTCGTCATTCCGCTTGCAGCCGCCAATCCGCAAGCACTGGAACACGCGGCATGACCGCGACCATTCTGCTGGTCGACGACCATTCCGTGGTCCGCGAAGGCTATCGCTCCGTGCTCGAGAAGCAGCCGGGACTGCGCGTCATCGCCGAAGCCGGCGACGGCGCGGAGGCCTATCGCCTGTTCAAATCCGAGGCGCCGGACCTCGTCATCATGGATCTGAGCATGCCCGGCATCGGCGGCGTCGAGGCCGTCAGGCGGATCAGGCAATGGGACAAGGCCGCAAAGATCCTCGTCTTCACCATGCACGGGAATGCCGGTTTCGCCGTGCAGGCAATCCGCGCCGGCGCAAGGGGCTACGTTACCAAGACCAGTCCGCCCGAGACGCTGGTGCGCGCGGTGATGGACGTGCTCGCCGGCAAGATCGCGATCAGTCCCGATATCGACCACGAGCTTGCGCTGAGCCGCATCAGCGGCGAAAGCTCGGCCGCCGACGTGCTCACGCCGCGCGAGTTCGAGGTGCTGCGGCTGCTGCTCGCTGAGAACACGACGGAGGAAATCGCGGAGACGCTGCACGTCAGCCCGAAGACGGTGGCGAATTTGCATTCGCTGATCAAGGACAAGCTCGGCGTCGGCTCCGACATCGAGCTGGTCCGGCTGGCGCTGCGTCAGGGAATCTTGACGCAGCTCGATCTCGGTGATGCCTGAACGCTGGTGCTAAGGCGTGAGCTTCGCGCCATCTGGCGCGAACGCCTCGACCGAGTCACCAATCCTGAACGACATCATGTCGCGGCCGACCAGCAGTGGCCCGTTGTAGGCCGTCCGTGTGCGGAGGATCAACGGCTCCTCGGGGATATCAGGTCCGGGCTTCACCGTGCCGAACACGATGTGGGAATAGACCGCGAGCTTCGGCTTGGCGGACGCGAAGATGCGGCCGGCCTCCTCGGGCGAGGTGTGGTGGGCCTGGATGTCCTTGTAGACGGGGTTCTTGACCAGCAACTCCGGCTCGATCACCGCGACTTCGTGGATCAGAAGGTCAGCGCCCGTGGCCGCCTTCGCGATGCGCTCGTCGTACTTGGTGTCGCCCGAGAGCACGACCTTGTGGCCATCATACTCGACGACGTAGCCGAACGACGGCTTGATCTTCTCGCCATGATTGACCTCGATCGCGGTGACTTTGACGCCGTTATTGTCGTAAACCAGCCCCGGCTCGATATCCTTCGCGGCGAACTCGACTGCCCTGGGATCGAGATGTTCGTCGTCGATGCGAATACGGATGTCGTCGGCGAACGCTTTGGTGAGGTTCTCCGTCATCGCCACGGTGCCCTTCGGGCCATAGAGCTTCATTGGCTCCTTGCGCGAAGCCCAGGGCGTGGCGAGCCAGCCGGTCAGCCACATATCGGGAAGCCCGACGATGTGATCGGAATGCAGATGCGTGATGAAGTTCGCGGTAATCGCGCCGAGCGGGATCTTCAGCTTGTAGAGCTGCATGGTCGAGCCGCGACCGAGGTCGAACAGCAGCTTTTCGCTCCCCGCCTCCACCAGCGTCGACGCGCTGAAACTGGTCGGCCGCGGCGTCGGCACGCCGGTGCCGAGCAGCGTTACCTTGATCGGTTCGGCCGAGGCGGCCGCGCTGAATGCGAGCAGCACGAAGCCTGCCCGTAAGAAAGTCTTGAGCATAGTGTCCTTCCCGAAGTATCAGATCATTGCCGCGTTGCCGCGGATCACTCGCGCGCGACCACCGAATCCAGCCAAGCGCAGTTGAGCGGCGGCACACGGGGATCAGCGACGCGCACGCCGCGCGCGGCCGCATCCATCCGCATGTCGCGCAAGCGCTTGCGCTGCTCTTCCGGCATGTTGAGCCGCTCGTGGCCCCACAGCGACGGGCCGTCAAAGGTCTCGTGCGGCTGCCAGGTCTGGGGATCGATGATGCGTCCGCCCCAGCCATATTCGATGAAGAAGCCGGACGGCGTGTTCACATAGAACGAGGTCATGTGATCGTTGGTGTGCCGGCCCAACGTATAGACGACGCGACCGTCTTCGAGCTGCGCGAGGTCGTAGCCTTGCCCGACATCGTCGAGACTGCCGAGCTCCACCATGAAATGATGCAGCGCCCTGCGCCCTGACCCGACCATCGCAAAGGAATGGTGGCGGCCGTTGACGTGGAAGAAGTACAGCCCGAAGGGCTTCAGCCCGAAATCGGAGACGTGAAAACCGAGCACGTCGCGATAGAACGGCACCAGCGGCTCGACATCCTCGACATTGAGCACGACATGCCCCATGCCGAGCGCGCCGGTGCGGAAGCCCGTGATCGGACGACCCGGCCTGAAGGGCTCGCTCGCAAGCTCCGGCTTGCAGAAGGCCTCGAGCCGATTGCCGGCGGGATCGGCGAAAATGATCAACTCAGCCACATGCCGCTCGTCGGCAAGCGTGCGCGAACCGCGCGTCACCTTGACACCATGGCTCTCCAGCCGCCCGGCCAATTGGTCCAGCTCCGCGGTCGAGGGAACCTCCCATCCCATCACCGCGAGCCCGGCATCGCTGCTGCCGTCGACGATCAGACGCTGCTTGCGATCGTCCATGCGGAAAGCCCGCATCTTGCCGCCGCGATCGACCTGCTGCATGCCGAGCAGCCCGGTCGCCATCTGGCCCCATTGGTCGAGCTGCGACGAGTTGATCCCGATATAGCCGAGCGCGGTGATTTCCATCGACATTCTCCCAAAGGCATCACATCCGCTGCACTGCGCCGAACTTGATACCGGTCGCGCACGATCCTACGGTGGCGCTGCAATCGCTTCGCGTCCGACGACGATAGTCGCACCGCGATCTGCCACAAGGGAGGAAATACGAAGTGTCCAAGGAGCGGACGCGGAACGGCCAGCCGCGGCAATCGGAGGGCGTTCGCGCCTTCAAGCGCGGGCTGGACGTGCTGCAGGAAGTCAACCGCTCCGGCGGCATCCGCGCTGGCGACGTCGCGCGTGCGCTCGACCTTCCCCGCCCGACCGTCTACCGCCTGCTCGAAACGCTGGAGGAACTTGGCTACGTTGCCCGCAGCGCCAGCGACGACCGCTTTCGCGTCACCCGGCTCGCCCTGAGCCTCGGCGATGGCTACGACCCCGGCGTGGTGATCTGCCAGGCGGCCGCGCCTTATCTCGCCGAGCTCAGCAAGACCCTGGTCTGGCCGGTGGATCTTTCCACCTACGAGAACGCCGCGATGGTGGTGCAGGAGACCACCCATTCGCGCAGCCCGCTCTCGATTGATCGCGGCATGATCGGAAAACGCCTGCCGATGCTGCGGACCTCCGCGGGCCGCGCCTATCTCGCCACCTGCCCCGCGCGCGAGCGCGACCTCATCGTCAACCATCTGCGCCGCATCGACGAAGCCGACGACCGCCCCTTCCTCGACCAAAGCCGCCTCGACCAGATGATCGCCGAGACCGCCGCGCGGGGTTACGCGATCCGGAGCGAGGGCGAGTACAATCCAAAGACGGCGTCGATCGCCGTTCCCATCGTGCGGAACGGCGCCGTGTTCGGCTGCATCTCCATCATCTGGATCCGCTCGGCGCTGGGGATCGAGGAGGCAATGGCGCAGTTTGTGAGCCAGCTTCAGGAGACCGCCGCGACGATCCCGGTCAATCCTTAGCTCACACGCACGGGCAACGATTTGAGGCCGCGCAGCACGTTATTGAGCGCGAGCACGGGCTCGCCGATCTCGAAGTGCTGCACCTTTTCAATCAAGACTTCCAGAAGCGCGGTCATCTCCAGCCGGGCCAGATGGAGTCCGGCGCACATATGCGTTCCATTGCCAAAACCGAGATGATCACTGGCACGGCGGCGCACGTCGAACCGCTCCGGCTCGTGCCATTTCCGCTCGTCGCGATTGGCCGACGCGTAGAGCAGCAACACCCGGCTTCCCGCGGGGATCAGCGTGCCGCCGATCGTCGCGTCAGCGGTAACACAGCGCGTAAATCCGCGGATGGGCGATTCCAGCCGCAATGCCTCGTTGATCGCGCCCGGAATGAGTGCAGCGTCCTTCCGCACCAAATCCCACTGCTCCGGGTGTTGCCCGAACAGCAGGATCAGGTTTGCGGTGGCGAAAATCGTGGTGTCGAGGCTCGGGCCGAGATAGTCCCGCATCAGGACAGGACAGCGTTCCGGTTCGACCTCGCCGCGGTCAGCAGCCGCGAAGATGCGGTCGCCCCAACTTCCGGGCCGCAAGCGTTCGCGGATCGCGGAGCCGCCGAGATATCCACGCATCTCCTGCACATCGCTCATGGCCGTGCAACCACGAGCGTTCATCGTACCCAGCACGTTGAACGTGGCCGATGCCCATCGCAGCATGCTGCCACGGCCATGGTCTTCCAACCCCACGAGCTTGGACACGATGGTGAGGGGCAGGTGCTGCGCCAGGTCGCTCACGGCATCGAATTTCCCCCTGGCGACGAGACCCTCGACCAGCTGCCGCGCCTCGGACCGGATCTGCGGACCGATCTCCTCCAGCGCCCGCGGCAGCAAGGGAGCGGCGATGATCGCACGCAGCCTGTCGTGCAGCGGTGCATCGCTCGCGAGCGTGGTCCCGCGCGACATCTCGTTGACGTGGTCGTTGGCGGCGACACCCTGCGCCGATGCGAACAGAGCTGGATTACGCAAAGCCGCGCGGACGTCCTCGAACCGTCCGACCGCATAGAGCGCGTTGCGCGGTAGCCAAACCGCTGCGCCGAGATCACGCAGCGCGCGATAATGCGGATAGGGATCGCGCAGCACGTCGTCGCTGTAGAGATCGAAATCGTACGCCGGACACTCCGTTGCAGGCGACATGACCCCCGCTCCGTTCCGCTGCTCAGCGCACCGCGACCCACTCGCCCTTATCAAGCCTGCCGAGCGTCAGCGCGCTCTGGTCCAGTCCGGTGTGATCGTTCGGGCCGTAATTGTAGACACCACGTGAACCGGCGACGCCTTTGAGGCCTTCGATCGCAGTACGCAAACCCTCCCGAAACTCCGCGGTCCCCGGTTCTCCAGCCTTCAAGGCCGCGGGCACCGCACGCTCGATCAGGATCAGCGCGTCATAGGCCGAGCCTGCGAAGATGTTGCGGCTGCCGGAGCCGAACTTGGCCTCATATCGCTGGATGAATTCGACCGCCGCTTTCTTCGCCGGATAGTCATCCGGGAACGATGCAGCGCCCACCGCGGGGCTCAGCGGCACGAGGATGCCATCGCCCTGCACGCCAGTCAGCTTGCGAAAATCGCCGAACGTAGCGCCGAGCGTGCCGTAGATCTGGCCCGTATACCCCTTCTCGCGCAGTTGCAGCAACGGAAGCGCAGCCGGCGCGCCGGAGGCGGCGATCAATACGGCATCGGGGTTTGCAGAGATGATCTTCAGGATTTGCCCGACCACGGTTGTGTCAGTGCGCGCATATTTCTCGTCGGCGACGAGCTCGATCCCGGAAGCCGCGCACATGTCGGCGCTGACCTTGCTCCAGGCGTCGCCATAAGAGTCGCCGAAACCGATCAGAGCGAGCTTCTTCACGCCTGTCTTCTTCATGTTCGCAAACAGCGGCGTTGCCTCGTGATCGTCGTTGGTCGTGGTCTTGAATATCCAACGCCGCCGTGCATCTACCGGAGCCACCAACGCGTTGACGGGCGCGAGCGTGATCACCGGCACCTTGTATTCGACCGCCGGATCGATCGCGGCAAACGACCCGGGTGTCGTGGTCGGCCCGACAAGAATGTCGATCTTGCTCTCCTGGTAGAGCTTGCGCAGCGCGGCCACGGCCGCGGTACTGTCGGAGGCTTCATCGAGGAAGAGATAGTTGACCTTCTTCCCGGCAATCGCGGTCGGCCCGAAAGCGGTGCCGTTGCGCTCGGCATTGCCGATCGCAGCCGCCGGCCCGGTCGCCGACAGGATGATCCCCACATTGATATCGGCGCCGAAGGCAGTCCCCGAAAACAGTTGCACCGCAACACACACGCCCAGCACAGATCGCAGCATCGCCGTCTCCTCCGGCCACCTGCGCGGGCAGCCTGCATTTTATTGCCTTTGACTCCTCCCTAGCCAAAACAAGGCCGGGGCGCGTAGCGCTATCCGCGAGTCGTCCGGCTGGCGGACAGATGCTCACCGTTGGTGGTCTCCGTCCGCTGGGCGGACACTTCGGCCGGCGCCGTTGAAGCGATGGCATCGCTTGGGGAAGAGATAGCCCCATGCAAGATAAATCCGTCCCCGAAGAGTTTGACGTCGTGATTGTCGGCCGTGGCCCGGTCGGCGCCACGCTCGCCAATCTGCTCGGCCTCTGCGGCGTGCGGACGCTGGTGCTGGAGCGCGAGGCGCGGACCTATCATCTGCCGCGCGCGGTGCATTTCGACGACGAGTGCATGCGCTTGTTCCAGACCGTCGGCCTCGCCGATGCGATCCTCCCGCACGTCATTCTCAGCCCCGGCATGCTCTTCCTCGACACCGACGGCAAAATGCTGCTGGACTGGTCGCGGCCGCAGACGCTGACCCCGATGGGCTGGAACCTCAGCTACCGCTTCCACCAGCCCGATCTGGAGGATGTGCTGATCTCTGGCCTCGCGCGCTGGCCGCACGTCACCTTGCGCAGCCGCTGCGATGTGTTCGCGCTTGATCAGGACGAGCATGGCGTGCGCGTGCGCTACGAGGACCTCTCCAACGGAAAGCTCAGCGAGGTCCGCGCCGGCTATGTCATCGGCTGCGACGGCGCGCGGTCTCTCGTTCGTCGCTTCATCGGCTCCGGGATGGATGATCTCGGCTTTCACGAGCGCTGGCTGGTGATCGACGTGCTGCTCAAGCGCGCGCGCGACGACCTCGGCGACTACAGCCTCCAGCACTGCGATCCCAGGCGGCCGGCGACCTATGTCCGCGGCACCGGCACGCGGCGGCGCTGGGAGATCACGGTCCTTCCCGACGAGGATTCGAACGACGTCGCGCAACCGGCAAAGGTCTGGCAACTGCTGTCGCGCTGGATCACGCCTGAGGATGCCGACCTCGAGCGCGCCGCGGTCTACACCTTTCATTCCGTCATCGCGCAGCAATGGCGCAACGGTCGGCTGCTGCTCGCGGGCGATTCCGCGCATCAGACCCCGCCTTTTCTTGGCCAAGGCATGTGCGCCGGCATTCGCGATGCCGCCAATCTTGCCTGGAAGCTCGCGAGCGTCATTCGCGACGGCGCGGCACCCGATCTGCTCGCCACCTATCAAAGCGAACGCCAGCCGCATGTGCGCGAATTCATCGAGCTTGCCATTCGCCTCGGTGGCGTCATCAACACCAAGGCGATCGAAACCGGCCTTGCCGCCGGCCAGGCGCGCCAGAATGCGCCAGTAAAACTCGAGGTGAAGAAGCCCCTGCTCGGCCCCGGACTTGCACTCGGAAATCTACCTCTCGCCGGACATCTCGCGCCACAGTTCATGCTGAATGACGGCAGTCGCGGCGACGACCGGATCGGCTACGGCCATGTGCTCTTCGTCGAGAGCGCGGCGCGTCTCCCCCTTTCGCCGCCCGGACTCAAAATCCTGACCAACGACGATGCCGAAGGCGTCGGACCCTGGCTGCGCGAGCACGGCATCACCGCCGCGCTCGTTCGCCCCGACCGCTATATCCGCGGAACCGCCCGCAACGATGCCGAGCTCGACCGGCTCATCGCCGCGATCACGGTTCCCACCCACGTGCCGTCCGCGGCCTGACCGAACAACCTCTAAGGATATCTCATGAAGCTGCTCTCATTCATCGCCGACGGCCGCGCCTCCTTCGGGGCCGTCAAGGACAATGGCGTCGTCGATCTCGGCGCGCGCATGGCGCCCTGCACCACGCTGCGGCAGCTGCTCGAAGCGGGTCGCGTGGCCGAGGCGGCAAAGCTGGTCGCGTCCTCGTCGCCGGATCATGCGCTCGACAAAATCAGCTTCGCGCCGGTCATCCCCGATCCCGGCAAGATCATCTGTGTCGGCCTCAACTACCGCGACCACGTTGCCGAAACCGGCCGCACCGTCACCGAGAAGCCGGCCCTGTTCGTCCGCTTCCCCTGCAGCCAGGTTGGCCATTTGCAGCCCATCGTGAAGCCGAAGGTGAGCGACGATTTCGATTACGAGGGCGAGCTCGCGCTCGTCATCGGCAAAGAAGGCCGCCATATCCCGGCGAGCCGCGCGCTCGACCATATCGCCGGCTATTCCTGCTACAACGAAGGCAGCATCCGCGACTGGCAGCGCCACACCAGCCAGTTCCTGTCCGGCAAGAGTTTTGCGGAGAGCGGCAGCTTTGGCCCGTGGCTGGCGACGGCGGACGAGATCCCCGATCCCTCGACGCTCGCTCTTCAGACGCGGCTGAACGGCACGGTCGTGCAGGACACGACGACCGATCTCCTGATCACAGGCATCCCCGAGCTCATCGCCTACATCTCGACGATCTGCCCGCTCGTTCCCGGCGACGTCATCGTGACAGGGACGCCCGGCGGCGTCGGCGCCAAGCGCACGCCGCCTTTGTGGATGCGTCCGGGCGACACCGTCGAGGTCGAGATCTCCGGCGTCGGGACGCTCCGCAACAAGGTCATCGCCGAACCGACCTGACCGCTACCAAGACGATCCCGAAAAGGGACGCATCAGCATCGAAGGGGAGAAAAACAATATGTACGGCATAGTTCGCACGCTCACCGTGGCAGCGGCAATCCTGGCTACGACGGCCGCTCATGCCCAAATCTCGGACGATGTGGTCAAGATCGGCGTGCTGTCGGATATGACGGGGCCCTCCTCGACTCCGACCGGCCAAGGCTCCGTCACCGCGGCTCAAACGGCCATCGAGGATTTCGGCGGCAGCGTGCTGGACAAACCGATCAAGCTGATCGTCGGAGACCATCAGATAAAACCTGACATCGGCGCCGCCATCGCGCGACGATGGTACGACACCGAGCAGGTCGATCTCATCGTGGATGTTCCCGTGTCGGCGGTGGGGCTCGCCGTGCAAACGGTCGCGAGCGAGAAGAAGAAGCTGCTCATCGTCACGGCGACCGGAACGGCGGACTTTCACGGCAAATTCTGTTCGCCCTACACCATGCAGTGGGTGTTCGACACGCACGCACTCGCCGTCGGTACGGCTCAGGAGGTGGTCAGGCGCGGTGGCGACGCCTGGTACTTCCTCACCGACGATATTGCGTTCGGCCATGCGCTGGAACGTGACGCGACTGACGTGATCAAGCGCGAGGGCGGCAAGGTGCTGGGATCGGCCCGGCCGCCGTTCGGAACCACCGACATGTCGTCCTTCGTGCTTCAGGCACAGGCCTCGAAAGCGAAAATCATCGGCATCGCCGGCGGGCCGCCGAACAATGTGAACGAGATCAAGACCGGTGGTGAATTTGGCCTATTCCAGGGCGGACAGCAGATGGCCGCCCTTTTGGCGCTGATTACCGACATCGATGCGCTTGGATTGCAAAGCGCGCAAGGTTTGCTGCTGACGACGGCCTTCTACTGGGACATGGATGAGCAGAAGCGAGCGTGGTCGAAGCGCTTCTTCGCGAAGATGCAGCGCATGCCCACGATGTGGCAAGCGGGCGTCTATTCCGCGGTCACGCACTATCTCAACGCCGTCAAGGCTGCCGGAACCGACAATCCCGGCAAGGTCGCGAGCAGGATGCGCGACACGCCGATCAACGACTTCTTCGCGCATGGTGGCAAGCTGCGGGCCGACGGCCTCATGGTGCACGATCTCTGGCTTGCCCAGGTCAAGACGCCCCAGGAATCGAAATACCCCTGGGACTACTACAAGATCCTGACGAAGATTCCTGGCGACCAGGCTTTTGGGCCCGAGGACCCCGCCTGCAAGATCGCCAACTAAGGCACGCCCTCGCATCACCGCACGCCCCAACGATGGCGGCGCCAAGCTTCAATTCAAACCCGGTAAAACGCCATGGCCACCCACCGCAACCGATCCACCGCCATCCTGCTGATCACGCTGGCGCTCGCAGGCGCCGCACGCGCCGAGATCAAGGGCGACGCCATCCGCATCGGCGTCCTCACCGACATGAACGGCATTTTCGCAACCGCGATGGGTCCGGGCTCGGTCGAGGCGGCGCGGATGGCGGCGGAGGAGTTCGGCGGCAAGATCAACGGCAAGCCAATCGAGATCTTGCAGGCCGACCACCAGAACAAGCCGGATCTTGCGGCCTCGCTCGCGCGAAAATGGTTCAGCGACGGCGTGCAGGCGATCGCCGATGGCGGCAGCTCCGGTGCGGCGCTCGCGGTGCAGGAGCTGGTCCGCGGCAACGGAAAAATCTTCCTGGTCTCCGGCGCCGGCGCCAACCAACTCACTGACGAGGCCTGCGCGCCCAGCAGCGTGCAGTGGACCCAGGACGCCTATTCGACCGCAACCGCGGTCGTCTCGGGCGTCATGCAGACCAGCAAGGAGCCGTGGTTCTTCATCACCGGCGACTATGCCTTCGGCCATTCGATCGAGGCGACCGCGCGCGACCGCATCGCGGCGCTCGGCGGCAAGGTCGCCGGCAGCGTCAAGGCCCAACTCGGCACGCCCGACTACAGCTCGTTCCTGCTCCAGGCGCAGTCCTCGGGCGCAAAGATTCTGGCGATCAACGTCGCCGGCGACAACGCCACCGCGATCAAGCAAGCCGAGGAATTTGGCCTTGCCGACCAGGGCATCAAGATCGTGCCGATGTCGTTCCAGAACGTCGACATCGCGGCCGTCGGCCTGAAGGCCACGCGCGGCGATCTCATCGTCACCTCCTTCTTCGAGGACGTCTCACCGGCGGCTCGAAAGTTCTCCGATGCCTTCTACGCGCGACGCAAGGCGATGCCGTCACAGATCCAGGCCGGCGTCTATTCGGCCGTGCGACACTATCTGCAAGCCGTGAAGGATACCGGCTCCGACGACAGCGCGACCGTGATGACCAAGATGAAAGCGACGCCGGTGTCGGATGCCTACACGCCCAATGGCCGCATCCGCGACGACCAGCGCATGGTGCACGATCTTTATCTGGTGCAGGTCAAGACACCTGAGGAATCCAAGGGCCCATGGGACTTCGTCAAGCTGGTCGCGACCATCCCGCCCGACCAGGCTTTCCGCCCGCTCGACCGCAGCAAATGCAGCCTCGTTGGAAAATAACCCTTAGGCCAAATAGCGGGTGAGATAGCCTTCCATGGCGTAGAGCGCGCAGAGCGCGAGGCTCGACCACACCGCGGCGCTGAAATACAGGAACATCCAGGTCAGCTCGCCCTTCCAATGCGCGATGTCGTGGGTCACCACCCATCGCGTCGAGACGTCATGCAGGCCTTCGAGGAAGCCGAGGAGCTTATTGCCCTCTTCATGCCCAGCCCGCCAGCGGCTGAGATACATCGGCACGTCGACCGTGACGAGGAAGGCAAGGAAGCAGGCGATGCCGATGACGCCGACGATCAGCGCCCAACGCACTGGACCCTGAAATTCCGGCATCAAGCGGCATACCGCGAGGCCGGCGAGGATGAAGGTCACCGCCCACAGCGAATTCTCGATCGCGTTGAAGAGGAAATTGGTGGTGACGACCGCGTACCAGGAGAAGCACTCCGCGACGATGATGATCGGCACGATCACGAGCGCGATGTTTACCGCGGACTCCGCGCCGGTCATGATCCCGAGCTGATGCAGGATGATCGCCCATTGCGCGGCGAAGCAGACCTCGGCGATGGTTGCGACCGTACGGCCTACGAACACGCTCGACAGCCAGGTGTCGAACAGGCAGATGCGTTGCACGTCCGCGCGCGGCAGTACCGAGCGGAAGGCGCAGCCGAACACATAACCCGCGCAGAGCAGGAACATCAGGCCGATATCCGAACCGCCGCCGACGCTGCCGGCAACGGTCGGATAGAACTCGCGGTACAGCATGAACCAGACGAGAATGTTGGCAGCGCTGACCAGCGTCAGGGACCCCCACCACCACGCCAGGGGATTTGACCGTGCCTGCCACTGCAACATGAATCGCTCCGCCGTAGTCAATATGACATCTATTCGAAATAATCCTGTCACAACCAGTCACGAAATCACGACAAAAATATTGCTGGGGCGATTCTCGTCGCGCACACCTTGTAAGACGCGATGTATTGGATTTCGTCCATATAGTGGACATCAGCCGTTGTTTTATGAATCTATTGGACAACAGGCATCGCCGGGTTCATTAAACCCGAATGGCTCGAACCGCGTCCAAATCGATCCGCACATCGTCGTCCGCCGCCGCCGTGCTGGCGGACAGCGCCGATGACGCCGCGTTTGCCACGACGCTGGCAAAAGGCTTCGTGGTGCTCGAAACGTTCAAGGCAGGCACGACGCAGCTCGGCAACATGGAGCTGTCGACGCTGACCGGGATTCCGCGCCCCACGGTGGCGCGGCTGACACACACGCTCGCCGAGCTCGGCTACCTCCGCTACGATGCCGAACGCGCCAAATATCGCGTCGGCGCGCGCGCACTTCGTATGGCGCATCCACTCCTCGCCGATATGCCGTTCCGTCAGGTCGCGCGGCCCATGATGCAGGAGCTGGCGCAGAGCGTGCGCGGCACGGTCTCGATCGGCCTGCTTGATGCGACTTCCATGATCTATGTCGAGACCGCGCGCTCCGGCGACGTTGGCCCCCACGTTCCCGACATCGGCATGCCCATTTCCGTGGTGATGACGGCGATGGGCCGCGCCGC
Source organism: Bradyrhizobium sp. LB11.1 (assembly GCF_040549385.1). Taxonomy (NCBI): domain Bacteria; kingdom Pseudomonadati; phylum Pseudomonadota; class Alphaproteobacteria; order Hyphomicrobiales; family Nitrobacteraceae; genus Bradyrhizobium; species Bradyrhizobium sp. LB11.1. Next base: position 47,189 of record NZ_JBEPTH010000010.1, read on the forward strand.
GGCTGCGACCTTACCGCAGGCCGAAGCCGCACTGCTCGAAGCGCACATCGCAAGCGAGGACACCGAGCTTTGGTCAGCCTTTCGCGAGACATACCGCGCCGGCCTCGCGCAGTGCGTCAGCCGCGGCTTCTGCACCTGCTTCGGCGAGTACATGGCTTCGATCCATGCGGTCGCCGCCCCGCTGTTTCATGCGAGCGGGACGATGCATGCCTTTTCGATCAATTGCGGCATTCCCGCGTTCCGGCTCCAGCCCGGCCAATTGGAGGGCGAAATCGGCCCCCGCATTGCCGCTCTTGCCGACAGCATTCGCGCCATCGTGGGCCCAGCGGGGCTGATCGAGACACAAAAGCAAAACAAGAAGAGCGCCAGGAGATGAAAATGACCATTGGCGCTCCACCACCGGGAGGCCATCATGATTGTCACACGGAGAACGTTCCTGGGCACCCTCGCCCTTTCGCTATCCGGACTTCCAATCTCCGCGCACGCTGAAGACGCCTGGCCGTCGCGCATGGTACGGCTGATCTCGCCTTACGGGCCCGGCGGCTCCAACGACATCTCGCTGCGGCTGCTCGCGGAAGAGTTCGGCCGCAACCTGCATCAACAGTTCATCGTCGAGAACAAGCCGGGCGCCGGCACGCGCATTGCGAACGACACGGTCGCGCACGCGCCTGGCGACGGTTACACCCTTCTCTATGTCGCGGCGCCCTACGCCACCGCCGAGGCACTGTTCGGCAAGCTGACCTATGAGCGCAAGGATCTTCAGCCGGTCGCAATGGCGGTGATCGCACCGCTGTTTCTGATCATCAGCGCAGACGCACCGTTCAAGACGTTGCCCGAGTTGATCGCCTACGGCAAATCGAAGCCGGACGGACTAACCTTCGCCTCCCCCGGTGCCGGTTCGCAGCCGCACCTCGCCGGCGAGCTGCTGTTCAGGGACGCCGGCGTCAAGGGCCTCAACATTCCCTTCCGCGGCGATGCGGCATCCTACACCGAGCTGCTCGCCGGCCGCGTCGACGCCACGCTGACGGCTCTGCCGACCGCACTGCCCTATATCCAGAGCGGCAAGTTCATCGTGCTCGGCGTCGCATCCGCCGAACGCAGCGCGCTCTATCCGCAGGCGCCGACCCTGCGCGAGCAAGGCTTTCCCAACGTGGCCGCGGCCGGCTGGTACGGCTTCATGGCACCGTCCACGACGCCGCGCGCGATCGTGGACAAGCTGCAGGCAGAGGTCCTGCGCGCACTTACCGATCCCGCGGTCAAGGACAAGCTAACCGCGCAGGGTCTCGAAGTCCGTTCCGGCACGGCCGCCGAGTTCGGCCAGTTCATCGACAAAGAGACCGAAAAATGGACCGGGCTAATCCACAAGGCCGGTCTCAAGGGCGAGTAACCGTCACAAACAGGAAATGGAAATGAAAGCCACACTTCTCAAACGCGCCGCGTCCTCCGCGCTCGTTCTTGCGCTGTCGATTCCGGCCGCGCAGGCGCAGAAGAAATACGATCCCGGCGCGTCGGACACCGAGATCAAGGTCGGTCAGACCGTGCCGCTTAGCGGTCCGGCTTCGGCCTATGCCGTGATCGGCAAGACCCAGGCCGCCTACATGAAGATGATCAACGACCAGGGCGGCGTAAACGGGCGCAAGGTCGAGCTGATCCAGTATGACGACGCCTATTCACCGCCCAAGACGGTGGAGCAGATCCGCAGGCTTGTCGAAAGTGACGAGGTGCTGCTGACCTTCCAGATCATCGGCACCGCGCCGAATGTCGCCGTGCAAAAATACCTCAACGCCAAGAAAGTGCCGCAGCTCTTTGCCGCAACAGGTGCAGCCCGCTTCACCGATCCGAAGCATTTTCCCTGGACCATGGGCTTTAATCCGTCCTACCTCGTCGAAGGCCGAATCTACGCGCAATACCTTCTGAAAAACCATCCCAACGCAAAGATCGGCGTGCTCTACCAGAACGACGATCTCGGCAAGGACTACCTCGCCGGCCTCAAGGCCGGACTCGGCGACAAGGCCAAGATGATCGTGGCCGAGACGTCCTACGAGATCACGGAGCCGACGATCGACTCGCAGATCCTGCGGCTGAAGGACGCCGGCGCCGACGTGCTGTTCAGCGCTACGACGCCGAAGCAGGCGGCGCAGGCAATCAAGAAGGTCGCCGAGATCGGCTGGAAGCCGCTGCACATCATCGACATCAATGCCTCGTCCGTCAGCGCCGTGCTTAAGCCTGCAGGCCTCGACAACGCCAAGGGTGTCGTCAGCGTCGGCTACGTCAAGGATCCCGCCGATCCCGAGTGGAAAGACGATCCCGGCATGAAGCGCTATCTCGCTTTCATGGCAAAATACTATCCGGACGGTGATAAGGATTCGAATCTGAACGTCTACGGCTACATCACCACGCAGCTCCTGGTCCAGGTGCTGAAGCAGTGCGGCGATGACCTCACCCGCGAGAACGTGATGCGCGAGGCTGCCAACCTCAGGAATGTCGAACTCGACCTGACGCTGCCGGGCATCTCGGTGACGACGACGCCGACCGACTACCGCGTCAACAAGCAATTCCAGATGGTGCAGTTCGACGGGCAGCACTGGCAGAAGCTCGGCGGCATCGTCGCCGACGAGGCGCAGGAGTGAGGCGGAATTGGTCGAGCGGTGCGTAAAGACGGCGGGCCCATCCTGAAGAGCGCGGAACGTGCGTCTCTAAGGATGAAGGCCCGCCGGTGGCCCGCATGCTCAAGGCGGCCGCTCCGCGGCCTCTTCAGCAGGGCGATAGACCGTCGTTACCAGCCTCGCAAAGCGATAATCCGCAACGACAGTATTGAGATCACTTTTTCAATCCGCCGACATAAGCAGCGAGCTTGTCCAGCGTCTGGTAGCCATACTCGACGGCGCCGAAGCCGATCATGCCGTCGCGCTGCTCGGTGGTCGCGGCCAGCTGCCGCATCATCAGCACGGTCTTGCCGTTGCTCTGCTCTGCAAAGGTGATGGTGAAGCGAAACATGCCGGGGTCATCGTCCTGGTCGTCGCCATGGTCCATCTCCATGAAGGACGGCCGCTCGATGCGGCGGAAGCGCATGCGGTTCGGATAGACGGTGCCGTCGGGGCCGATCATGTTGAAGCGCCAGACGCCGCCGACCCGCACGTCGATCTCGAAGGTCTCGATCTTGAATCCCTTCGGCCCGAACCATTGCGGCAGGTGCTTTGGGTCGGACCATGCCTCGAACACCAGATCGCGCGGCGCGTCGATCACGCGCGACATCACGATCTCGCGGTCCATCGACCATTGCGACAGGGCAGCGTTGGCAGAATTCGTCATCACTCGGCACCTTTCCGTTTACTTGTTTTGTTGGTCGTCTTGTCCGTCATCCTGGACGGCCGCTTGGCGGCCGCCCTCTCCTTCTTGAGCTTCATCACATAGGCCTCGAAGCGGTCGAGCCGCGCCTCCCAGATCGCACGCTGGTGCTGGAACCAGTCTTCCGCACCGACGAGCGCATCCGGACTGAGGCGGCAGGTGCGCACGCGGCCGGATTTCTCCGACAACACGAGGCCGCTCGCCTCGAGGACGTGGATATGTTTCATGAAGCTCGGCAATGCCATATCGAAGGGATCGGCGAGCTCGCCGACCGAGGCTTCGCCGGCGCACAGCCGCATCACGATTGCACGCCGTGTAGGGTCGGCGAGCGCTGCGAACACATGGTCGAGCTGGGATAATTGGTTAGCCATTCAGCTAACTATAGACCTGCAGCAGCGCTGCGTCAATGATTGTTAGCTGAAAAGCTAACTATTTTCCTGACCTCGGATATGGAACCTGCCACGCGCAATCGTGAGTTGGACGCTGCACCCGCCCCGCTAAGATGCTTCCCGGGGCCACCGCATGATCAGTCAGAGCACGTGCCGCCTGTTGTCATCTCACCGCAAATCACAAGGCGATCTCTCGCTCGCGCCGCGCTTGTTCCCGTTGCGATCGCGCTGGCAGGGCCGCGCCGCGCCTCAGCGGATTCCGATTTGATCGCGCAGATGCGCGACATCGTCGCCACCGAACTCGCACCGACCGTGACGCCGGAGCATCCGGGCGGGCTCGCCGCCGCGCTCTATGCCGGCCGTCATGTCGAATTCTTCAATTACGGCTTCGCGGACGATGCCACCAAACGCCCGGTGACGCCGGACACGCTGTTCAACCTCGCCTCCTTGCGAAAGCCGTTCGAGGCGACGTTGGTGGCGCTCGGCACGCTCCGCGGCGAGCTGCACCTCGACGATCGCCTGCCGACCTATCTGCCGGAGCTCACCGGCGACTACATCCGCCGCGTCACAGTCGGCGAGCTCGCCACGCACACATCGGGGCTGCTGCTGCCGACCGATCACCCGCCCTGGCCGAACGACTCCTACTCGCAGGCGCAGTTCATCGCCATGCTCAACGCATGGACACCGCCTGCGGGCATCGCGCCCGGCAAGCAGCGCGTCTACAGTCATGCCGGTTACGTGCTGCTTCAGCTCGTGCTCGAGCGCTGCTATCGCATGCCGATCGCAAAGCTGATCGAGAGCCGCATGCTCACACCGCTCGGCATGCACGCCACGTCCATTCCCGAACGCGGACCGGACAATGGCGCGATCATGGACGAGGCCGCCAAGCGGCGCGTCGTGCAGGGCTATTCCGACCAGGGTACCGCGATCGGCCCGATCGGCAACCAGCAGAGCTATTTCGACTTCCCCGGCACCGGCCAGATGTTCTCGTCCGCGCGGGATATTGCGACATTCGCTGCCGCCTGCGTCGATGGCCGCGCGATCGATCCTCATTTGCGCGACGCGCTGCGGATGACGCAGCGCGAAAGTTTTCGTGTCGAGGACAGGTTCGGCCAAGCCATGGCCTGGGAGACCGTGCACCTGCCAGGCGTTACCGTCATCGACAAGCCCGGCGGCCTCAACAACGCCTCCGGCTATATCGGCCTGGTGCCGGCGCGGCGGACCGGCATCGTGCTGCTCGCCAATCGCGGCGACTATCCGCACGAGATCGCGCGTTACAAGATCCTCCCCGCGCTGGCGAGGCTGGTGGCGTCACACTGAGACGCGACCTCACACCGCCCGTGTCAGGCCGCCGTCGACGCGGAGGTTCTGGCCCGTGATGTAGGCCGCGCCGTCGGATGCGAGGAACGAGATCGTGGCCGCGACCTCCTCGACCTTGCCATAGCGCTTCATCGGCACGCTGTCGCGGCGCGCATCGGTCTGCGGCAGACTGTCGATCCAGCCGGGCAGCACGTTGTTCATGCGGATGTTGTCGGGCGCATGGGTGTCGGTGAAGATTTTGGTGAAAGCGGCAAGGCCGGCACGGAACACTGCGGAGGTCGGAAACATCGCGCTCGGCTCGAACGCCCAGGCGGTCGAGATATTGATGATGGCGCCCGCCTTCTGCGTTTGCATCACCGGGGTCACCAGCCGGGTCGGACGGATCACGTTGAGGAGATACGTGTCGAGGCCGAGGTGCCATTGCTCGTCGGTAATCTCCGTGATCGCCGCACGCGGGCCGTGGCCGGCGCTGTTGACGAGCACGTCGATGCGCCCCCACTTCGCCAGCGCACCGTCGACGAGGCGCTTCAGATCGTCATTGGACTTGTTCGAGCCCGTTACGCCGAACCCGCCGAGTTCGGCCGCCAGTGCCTCGCCCTTGCCGGAGGACGACAGGACGCCCACGCGAAAGCCGTCGGCTGCGAGCCGCCGCGCGGCTCCTGCCCCCATGCCGCTGCCGCCTGCGGTGACGAGTGCGACCTTCTCTGCTGCCATGACCGATCTTCCCTGTGATAGCGTTGAGGCGAACCCAAGATTCAGTCTGCGAAGGCTCAGCCTGTCATCAGGCCTTCTACAGCCAGACTTGCCCGCAGGTCCATCGCCACGGAGCCACGTGACATGAGCGATTTGCATATCCGCAATTTGCGTCCCGCCGAGATCTCCATCGCGATCGACTGGGCGGCAGCCGAGGGCTGGAATCCCGGCCTGCGCGACGCCGCCTGCTTCGCAATTCCGGACGCGCAAGGCTTCTTCGTCGGCGAGATCGACGGCGAACCGGTCGCGACCGTCTCCTGCGTCAATTACGACGACCGCTTCGCCTTCCTCGGCTTCTACATCGTGCGCGCGGGCTGTCGTGGCAAAGGTCACGGCCTCCGCATCTGGAACGCCGCGATCGCGCATGCGGGTGCGCGCGTGATCGGTCTCGACGGCGTCGTGGCACAGCAGGACAATTACAGGAAATCCGGCTTCCAGCTTGCTTACGCCAATATCCGCTATAGCGGCATCGTCGAGGCCCCGTCCCGTCCGCCCGCCGATGTCGTGGCGCTCGACACGATCCCGTTCGCGCTCGTGGAAGCCGACGATACCACCGTCTTCCCTGCCCCGCGCGCGGCCTTCCTGCGCGCCTGGATCGGCACGCCTGAACACGTCGGACGCGCGTTGGTGCGCGACGGCAAGCTCGCCGCATGGGGTGTGATCCGCCCCTGCAGGACAGGCCACAAGATCGGCCCGCTGGTAGCCGATGACCGCTCCGCGGCGGAGGCCGTCCTGCAGGCTTTGCTGACGAGTCCCGGAAGCAATGAGATTGTGCTCGACATCCCAGCGATGAACCGCGATGCTATGGTGCTCGCGGAATCCATTGGCCTGAAGCCGACATTTGAAACGGCGCGAATGTACACTGGAGCGGCCCCGTCACTGCGGCTCGACCGCGTGTTCGGCGTAACCAGTTTTGAACTGGGCTAGTACCGACTCTCAATCCGCCGATTTGAAATTTGTAATCTGTTTCACGTTCCCGCTGCCACGCAGCGGGTATTGGTGTTGTATCCGGCGATTTGTCGGGCGGCTCGACGATCATTTTTCTGACCATCGATGTTTCATTCGGGAGAGGATTTCATGACCGAAGCGAGAGGCAAGGCACGACCTTCTCATAGCGCGACCGACGAGATGCAGCGCCCCACAGTCGCGGCTGCACTGATGCTTGCCGTTGTGACGGCCTTGGGGTTGTGCGCGCTCGTCTCGGCTCCGGCGCTACGCGAGGCCGCCGAGATTGAGCTCGCGCGCGTCATTGCAGATGAGGATCGAGACGTCTGCGGTCAGTTCGGACTGCGCCCGGGGACGACGTCTTTTACGACTTGCAGCCGCGAGCTCGCGAACGTCAGGCAGAAACAATCCGACCGCGACCAGGCGGCCGCGGCAGGAGTTTTGTGATGCATCCTCTAATGCAGTGCGCTGCTCAGTAGCAGCGCATGATGTTGACGGTGTGCTCGCCGCCGCCGCGGCCGGGCACCGTCACTGATTCCGTCGGACAACTCGGTACATAGGGCCGGTCGGACGGCACGACGTTCGGCGGGAAGCGATGCACCCAGTCCCAGGGAACGTCGTAGGTGTAGGTATAGCGAACGTCTTTGGTGACAGGCTGTCCGGCATCGGCGAAGGGCTGGCTGTAGGCTGCCCCGTCGTTGAAGAAGCCGCCTCCGCCGGGCCAATAGACAAATGAACTGTTTCGACCGCGGAACCGGGCGCCCGGCGCGATCGGCGGACGCGCTGTCGGCGACGGCGCGGCAGCCGACATCACGCCATGCGGAGCGGCGCCGCCCGGTCGTGCAAAACTGTCGCTGGGGCTAAGGAGCAGCGCGGCTGCGCTGAGCGAGGCGAGCAAGGCCCCATTTGATCTGGACATCATGATACGCACCAACTCGTTTGGCTTCGCGGATAGCGGCTCCCCACCACACGCTAGGCCGGGCTGTCGCCCACCCGCAAACGTATAATTAATTGTTGGTTAAGGCACGGGATTAACAGGGAACCCGGTGCGGCAGAACGCCCGGAATTTTCGTCGGAGTTCGGGACTTCGTTGCCGGGAATGGCGGGCGTCAGCGACCCTGCTGCTTGCGCAGCCAGTCCAGCATGTCCTGCGCATTTCCGGAGCCCTGCGACACGATCGCAGTATTGCCGCCACTGCGGCGGTAGACCGTGGTGCGGCCCGGCTCCTTGTCGACCTTGACCTCGGCCTGTGCGGGATCGCCACTTTGCGTAATGATTGCGGTTCCGTTTTGGTCCTGGACCACAGTGGTGTGACCGTCACCGGATTCGGCGGCGCCGGCGGGCGCCATCGCAATTGCGGTCATGAGCGTCATTCCGGATGCGAGCAGGAGAAACTTCATGTCACACCTCTTCGTCTCGATCATCGTCCGAATTGAAATATGGCCAGCCAGTTGAAACGCCCGAACTGCCTGATCGCGCCCGTGTTCATGTCACCAATCTGAAGCAGAAGCGCATTGGTCGAATTGCCCACCTGGGTGATATCGGCGATGTTGCTCACGCCCGACTGTCCAATCAGCGCATTGGTCGTGCTGCCAACCTGAATCACATCGACATAGTTGCGCGTCCCGTTCTGGACAATCGTCGCATCGACGGTTCCCGTTCCGATTTCGATCACGCGCGCGATGTTGATCCGGCTGTTCTCGACGATCGTGACCGGCTGCGGGTTATTGCCGAACTCCACGACCGTCTCGATGCTCACGTTCCGGTTGGTCCAGGAGGGTGCGAACCCACCACCGATGGCTGGCGACGGTCTGGATCCTGCGGTTGCCTCGGAAGTAACGCTGATGGTCGCCAGCAACGCCGCCAACGCCAGGAGCTGTCTGGGATGTCTCATCGCCTTCCCCCATCAATACGTCACGTCTCCGACGACGGCGAGGTCGTGCTGGCTCACGGACTGGTCTGGATCACCGTCGATGAGTTGAACGCGCCGAATTGCGCGATCGCCCCCGTATTCATGGAACCGAACTGAGACAGGACGCTCGTCGCCGACTGGCCGGTCTGGCCGACAAAGGCAAAACTATTCACCCCCGCCTGCCCGACCAACGCCGAGTTCGTTCCGCCGAATTGCAGGATGCCGGTGGCGTTGTTGCTGCCGTTCTGGGTAACGGTCGCGCTGGTCGTGCCGCCAATCTGGAATACGCCAACCATGTTGAGCGAGCTGCCCTGGTTCACGATGACGGGCGGCCCGTTGACCGAAACGATCGTCTTGATGTCAACGCCCTGCGCCCGGGCGGGTCCGTTCGCGGTGAAACAGGAGACGAGAACCGCCGCCGCGACGACCAGAAGATGCTTGTTCATCATATGCCTCCACAATATCCGCCTAATCACCACACGATCCCAGGTCACGGAGCCTGCTGCAGAATCGTGGAGCCGTTCAGAATGCCAAGCTGGGATACCCCGGCGGCGTTGTTCAACCCGATTTGGCCAATCAAGCTCGTGTTGGCGCCTCCGACTTGGCCAGCCGCAGCGGTATTGGTCGCGGTGGCCGTCGTGCCGCCCTGTCCAATCGTCACTGAATTGACCGAAAACAATGAACCGAGTTGCACGCTCGATGCCTGGTTGAAGGCCCCGAATTGCAGCGTCGTCGCGGTATTGTTCACCGGGCCAGTCTGCGTTGTGGACGAGAGATTTGTCGCACCAAACTGCAACACGCTAACCGAGTTGGCGGCTTGGGCATCGACAGCGGCCAGCGCGCTCAGCGTGACGACCGTCGTGATGAGAAATGTCGTGCGCATGTCATATCCTCTGCAAAATATCGGCCGTCGACCCGCGGCCCCGTTCAGGCATTCTGATCGCGGTCATTTCGAGCATGGCGTGTCGAGTATCGTCCGGACGCGCCGCTCGATGGACGCGCCCGGGCCGACACGGGGCTGGCTTAGTGCTGCGTGATGGTGCTGAGGTTGATTCCGCCACCCAACTGCCCAACGCCGGCGGAGTTGTTCGGCGCGAGGCCGAAGAGCGTGGACTGGCTGATCGAGCTGCCGTTGTTGCCGGTGGCAACCTGCCCAGTGGTGGCTGCGTTGCCAAAGACGCCAATCTGGGTCACCGAGCTGGCATTGTTGAGCGACGGAGAGGTCGTGCCCTGCATGGTGCTCGCGGCGTTCACGAGGCCGAGCTGGAACGTGGTCGAGGAGTCATTCACGTGGCCCTGCTGGTCCACGCTGGAGCCGTTTGCGAGGCCGATTTGCACCGTGGTCGCGGTGTTGGCAGCCTGAGCCGCGGAGGACAGAGCGAGTACGGCAACGGAAGCAAAAAACAATTTGCGCATGGAAAATCCCTTTCTAGCCGAGTTGTCTGACTGGGTTCGGATGCCGTCTTGGAGGAGGCCGACATCGTGGGATGACTCTGAACCGATCGTGCTCCGTGCGACAGACTGCAGTTCATGCTAATCGGTACGGACTAGACGTTGTGCGGTAAGTCGCCGCTCGAAACGCTAATTCTGCGATTGTCCTGCCGCAGCGCGCGCCGCCGTATCGCGCTCCATGGTGTCGACCAGCCGCACCACTTCGATCGGCGAACGCAATTCCAGCTTGCGCATCATCCTGGCGCGATGAACTTTCGCCGTCACTTCGCTCACGCCAAGCCTTGCCGCAATCTGCTTGGCGACGAGCCCCTCGGCCATCAAGAGCATGATCTCGCGCTCTCGCGCCGTCAGCGTCTCGACACGCTGCCGGGCATCGCGCACGGCGTCTTCGCGCTCCATTCGCCTGCGGTCGCGCTCGATGCCGTGCCTGATCGCGTCGAGGATTTCCTGCTCGCGAAAGGGTTTCGGCAGAAACTCGACTGCACCACGCTTCATGGCCTCGACCGAGACGCGGACGTCGGAATGGCCGCTGATGAAGACGATCGGAATGGGGACGCCCGTCTCGGCCAGCCGGCGCTGAAGCTCGAGGCCGGTGGGAGACGTGCCGGGAAAGCGGACGTCGAGTACGAGACACGAAGGACCGGCGGAAAGACGCTCCGCGAGAAACTCGTCTGTCGAGGCAAACAACTTCACCTGGTGTCCGGTCTCCTCGCAGAGACTTCCAATCGCATTTCGAATCAAAATTTCGTCGTCAACGATATAAACTGTGGCTTGGGCGGAGCTCATGGCAACGGACTCCCCGGCTTGGGGCTCGATGAGCGAGCAACGAGCCATCCATTCTTCTTGCAAGCGATAACAAGGTGCTTGGATAACAAGGTGCTTGGATGAATTCGTAGGGATCGCGCGAACAGCGTCGGTCCACTGATTCCATGTCTTAGAGCCATCACGCCCTGAAGACGAGTGAAGGCGTTCACATATCGGGCTTCGTGATGGCAAGGCTGCGATCGCGGCGGTGACGTCATCGCGGCGAGACACGGCATCGAGAATGCTGCAATCCTGCTTCGTGGCCGCGGTATCGCCGACTGCGTCATGGCGTCGCCATTCATGCGCCGACTTGAACACCGGTTGCTGGCCGCATCGGCCAGATCATACGGGAGGTTCAGTCAGTCAATCGAGTTCGGTACCGCGCGCCTCATATCGATACGCCCCGCATGGATTCACAGCAAGTCACGAAAGGTCGCGCCCTCGGACTTTACTTCTGGATCATCAAGCATGCCCGACCGTCGCCCCCGCAGCGACGACATATTGACGATCGATATTGCTTCGGATGATTTACAACCATAGCGCGATATTCGAATGTGCCGCCAACAAAGTCATTTCAAGAAGGCGGGTTTTGATATGCGATTTGTGCCAATTATTGCCTTGTTCGGAACTGCATGCGGCCTCGCCGCGACTTACGCCGCGGGACCGGCCGCCATCGCCGGCGCCGCCGGCAGCGCGGCTGACAAGGCCGCGCGCGCTTATGACTCGACGAAGCGGCTCCTGGCGCCAGCGACAGGCGAAACGCCGACCTTCGGGTCGGATGCGCCAGTCTTCCGCTACGCGGCAATTCAGCGCGGCAGCATCGAGCAGACCGTCACCGTCACCGGTGCCCTGCAGCCGGTCAAGACGATCGAGGTCGGCTCGCAACTCTCCGGGCAGCTCGCCCGCGTCTATGTCGACTTCAACGACACCGTCAGCAAGGACCAGCCGCTTGCCCTGATCGATCCCCGCAGCTTCACAGCCAAGGTCGACGAGGCCAAGGCGGCGCTGGCCGTCGCCGACTCCTTCGTGGACATCGAGCGAGCCAAGCTCGATCGGGCCAGGATCGACCTGCAAAACGCCAAAGGTAGCCGAGACGTGCTGGCCGCCAAGCTCGACAGCGCCCAGGCGATCAAGGCGTCGGCGCAGAAGACCTTGCAACGCAAGCTGGCGCTCCAGTCGCAGAACGTCGTGGCAACGTCGACAGTCGACGACGCACAAACGGAATTCACCGCACGCGTGGCCCAGGAGCGCGAGGCCGAAGTCCTCATGTCCCTGAATGCCTATGCCGTCAACGGCGCGCAGGCCGACGTCCGTCGGATCGAGGCCGAGCTGGACCAGGCCAGAATGGCAGTGCCGGAGAAGGCCGCCGTGCTTGCCGCAGCTCAAGCCGATCTTGACCGCACAGTCATCCGTTCGCCGATCGACGGCGTCGTCGTCGGCAGGTTCGTCAATGAAGGCCAGACGCTGGCGGTCGGCCTGGAGTCCCGCACCACCTTCGTGGTCGCCCATCGCCTGGAGGATATGGAGATCCACGCACAGGTCGACGAAGCCGATATCGGGCGCATCGCGCCCGGCCAGCGCGCTCACTTCACGGTCGATGCCTATCCCGACCGCCGTTTCGAAGCAGCGGTGCGGCAGGTGCGCAAGGCCCCGCAAAATCAGCAGCACGTGGTCACTTACACGGTCGTCCTGTCGACCTCCAACCTCGACGGTGCGCTGCTGCCGGGAATGACTGCCTTGGTCAAGATCGTGATCGAGCAGCAGGACAACGTGTTGAAGGTGCCGCTGGCCGCGCTGCGGTTCCAGCCGTCGGGCGCGCGGGCGGATGCGGCTCCCGGACGCAGCGGCGTCTGGCTCCGCACCTCCGGCGGCGCACTTCAGCGCATCCCCGTGACCGTCGGCGCGGCCGGCGCCGAGCAGGTTGCGCTCAAGAGCGGAGAGCTTGTCGAGGGCAGCCAGGTCGCCGTCGGACAGGCAATCCGGCCGGCCGGCATGGAATTTCTCGGTATCAGGTTCGGATCATGACAGCCACCCCGCCCCTCATCAGCCTCCGATCCGTCGGCAGGACTTACCGCACGGACGGGATTGCTGTCACCGCGGTGCGCAATGTCAGCTTCGACGTCGAGCAAGGCGAGATCCTCGCCATCATGGGACCGTCAGGTTCCGGCAAGTCCACGCTGATGAACATGATTGGGTTGCTCGATCTCCCGAGCGACGGCGCGATTTATCTCGAGGGCGCGAATGTCGCCGACCTCACGGAAGACCGCAGGTCGACCTTGCGCGCCCACAGCATCGGCTTCGTGTTCCAGTCCTACAATCTGCTCGCACGCCACAACGCGATCGAGAACGTCGCCCTGCCGCTGGTCTATTGCGGCGTTGGCCACAAAGAGCGCCTCGCGCGCGCTGAGCACAGCCTGGAAGCCGTCGGCATGCTGCACCGGGCGCATCACTTTCCGCGACAGCTGTCGGGCGGTGAGCAGCAGCGCGTCGCTATCGCGCGCGCGCTGATCGTCTCGCCGCTGATCGTACTCGCGGACGAACCGACCGGCGCACTCGACAGCCGCACCGGCGCCGAGATCCTCGCGCTATTTGCTGCACTCAACCAGACCGGCCAGACCATCGTGATGATCACACATGATCCCGGCATCGCGACCCGGTGCCGGCGCACCATCCGCCTGCACGACGGCGAGCTTGTCAGCGACGAGAGGATGGTGCCGTTGCTACCCAGACGGAGCATTGGGTCATGACGATGCTTCAGGGCTTTCAGATCGCTCTGCACGCCTTGCGCCTCAATCCGCTGCGCAGCTTCCTCACCATGCTCGGCATCGTGATCGGCGTCGCATCGATCGTGACGGTTTTCGCGATCGGCGCCGGCGCACAGCTTCGCCTCCAGGAGCAGATCCGCTCGATCGGCGCCAACGTGCTGATGATCATGCCTGGCGCGGTCTATCAGGGCGGCGTGCGCCTCAAGGAAGGCACCAAGCTGACGATGACCGAGAGCGACGTGCAGGCCATCCTCGAGCAGATTCCGGAAATCCAGGCCGCAGCCGGCTCGATCGCCGGAACGGCGCAGGTCATTCACGAGAGCAAGAACTGGAACACGACGATCAACGGCACGACGACCGGGCACTTCATGGTGCGCGACTGGCAGCTCGCGTCCGGACGCTACTTCTCCAGCGTCGAAGAGGCCGCAGCCGGAAAAGTCGTGATCCTCGGCAGCACGGTTGCGCGCGAGCTGTTTGCGCCGGGCGATGATCCCATCGGCGCGCAGATCAGGATCATGAAGGTCCCGCTCGAAGTGGTCGGCGTTCTCGACCCCAAGGGACCCTCGCAGGATGACGTCGCCTTCGTCCCCCTCACCACGGCCAAGCTGCGCTTCCTCGGCAGCGCCAGCAACATCAACCGGGATTCAGTCGCGTATATCATCGCCAAGGTGGCCGCCGACGGTCAGATGGCCGGCGCGCGGTCCGAAATCGAAAGCCTGTTGCGGCAGCGGCATCGCGTCGCAGCCGGTCAGGAGGACGACTTCAAGGTCCAGGATCCGGCCGCCGCCATGGAAGCGCAGCAGGGCGCGATCCGCACCGTGGCGCTCCTGCTCGTCGCCATCGCCTCGGTCTCCCTGCTTGTCGGCGGCATCAGCATCATGAACGTCATGATCGTGTCGGTGACCGAGCGGACCCGGGAAATCGGCATTCGCCGCGCACTCGGCGGGCGGATGCGGGACATCCGTCTGCAGTTTCTCTGCGAAGCGCTCGTGCTCTGTCTTCTCGGCGGCGCCATCGGCGTCCTCGCCGGCGTCACGCTGTCGATGACGGTCGCGCGCATGGCCGGCTGGATCACGTCAATCGACAGCGAAGCGATCGGTCTTGCCCTCGCCTTTTCGATCGCGACCGGCCTCATCTTCGGTTTCTATCCTGCACACAAGGCGTCCAAGCTTAGTCCAATCGAGGCGCTCAAGACGGAGTGAGAACATGCTGGGTTGGCCACGACATCAAACCAGAGGCCAGGGAGGAGCTAGTGATGAGCGCGGATTCGAGAGATTTGATTACGCCGACGCCGCGTGAGCGCGAGCTGATGATGCTCATCGCGCGCGGACTTCAGAACAAGAACATCGCCTACGAGCTCAAGATCTCGGAGAACACGGTGCGGGCGCATATCGGCAACATCATGCGCAAATACCGGCTCCATAACCGAACCCAGATCGCGATCGTCTATGCCCTCAAGGCAGCCCCGCTTTCGCAACGGCGCGATCCAACCAGGCGCGGAGCCAGCCCGGCGGAGGTCAAGCCGGTACAGGCTCTCGCACAAAATCCGCTAGTGCCAAGCGTGCCGGAATGACCGTTCCGGCCACAACTCCTTGCGTCACCCGTCGGGCAAAACACCGAAGCCCTGGGTCAAGCGTGCAGCAGCAAAATATTTCTCTTTATTAGAATTCGGAATTTTGTTAGAAATTATTCACTCCGGCCCAAGGAAGAGGGGCGTATCGCGATCGTCACGAACGCGGGCCGGGCGGCGGTGGACGCGGGTTACATCGGCGCGAAGGGTTTTGCAGGGCGGGCAACCGTGAGCGAGACCGTCGCGCGTACGACCGGTGTGATTTGCGTACGGCCAAATCGTGTGGTCCTGGCGCCCGGGGTCTGTGCGCCAAGTCTCGTGGTGATGGGTGTGGCTCAACCGGGCACGCGCATCAGTCATCCGCAAGGCGACGGGGGCAATAGTGCATCGCTCCCCGGGGAGAGCACGACATAAGCCGTCAAACCACTGCGCAGGGAAGGCCGGGATGCCTCCGGCTGCCCTGTTACCCGCTGTGCAGTGTAGCGCAATCTACTCATGGCATAGCGGTCAATGGGAGCCAGCCGGCTCCCGGCCTTCCCTGCGCCCTCTTTCAAATGAGGGTGAGGCGACGAAGCAAAGCTCGGGCGAAACGCGCCGCTAGGTTGCGAAGGTGTGTCTGCGATGAAGATCGAGGTGCGAATATTGAAGCGATCGTGCCACCCCCACACTGGAGCCGCCTTCCTCACCTCCGCATGACAAATCCGTGGATGTCCGGCCACCTCCCCGTCACTTCTGCACGCCCATTCGCAATCGTAACAAAACTGTCATGCAGCAAAACTAAACGATTGCCGGGGGCCGCGGTTCGGCGGCCAAGCCGCCTCACCGCTAGGAGATTTTGATGCGCCGTTCATTGGTGTTGCTGTCAGCTGGACTTGCAGTGCTGTCCACCGGATTTGCCTCCGCAGAGAATAACACGCCCCGCAACCTGATCCTGTTCATCCCGGACGGGCTGCGCGCGCTGAAGATCACCCCCGAGACCGCACCGGCGATGGCCGAGGTCCGCGACAAGGGCGTTAACTTCAAGAACTCGCATTCGCTGTTCCCGACCTTCACCATGGCCAATGGCTCGGCGATGTCGACCGGCCACTATCTCGGCGATACCGGCGTGTTCTCCAACACGATCTGGACCAACTACACCTCAGGTCCGGCCGGCAACACCGTGGTCCCCTTCATCGAGAACGACGCCGTGCTCGGCGACATCGACGAACATTTCAAGGGCGACTATCTCAACGAAGAAACCATCTTGAAGATGGCCCGCGACAAGGGCCTGAGCACGGCGGCGATCGGCAAGGTCGGCCCACCTATCAGTGGGACCACACCGATCATCCCGATAAGCCGGGCAAGCACTCGATCGTCATCGACGATGCCACCGGCAGCAAGGCCGGCGTGGCGCTGTCGGACGAGATGAAGGATTCGCTGACCAAGGCCGGTCTCGCCCTCACCACTCCCGGCCGCGGCGACAACGGCAAGGCCGGCGATGCCAAGACGCCCGGCACCACCACGGCCAACGTCGTGCAACAGGCCTATTTCGCCGACGTCGCTACCAAGGTGGTGCTGCCGATGTTCAAAGCGCGCAACAAGCCGTTCGTGCTGGTGTTCTGGTCGCGAGATCCTGACGGCACCCAGCATAACCAGGGCGACAGCCTCAACCAGATCCTGCCGGGCATCAACGGCCCGAGCACGATGGCGAGCATCAAGAACGTCGACAACAACCTCGCCCAGATCCGCAAGGCGCTGGACGAACTCGGCCTCGCCGCCAACACCAACATCATGATCCAGGCCGACCACGGCTTCTCGACCATCTCCAAGGAGAGCAAGACCAGCCCCTCGGCCAAGGTCAGCTATGACGACACGCCGAACGACTTCTTGCCGATGGGCTTCCTCGCCCTCGATCTGGCCAAGGCCCTCGACCTGCCGCTGTTCGATCCCAACGACAAGAACGCGGCCGTCACCGGTAACGCCCATCCGAAGGCCGGCAACGGCGTGCTCGGCAAGGACCCGACCAAGCCCGACCTCGTCGTCGCCACCAACGGCGGCTCGGACCTGATCTATCTGCCCAACAAAGACAAGAAACTCGCGGCCAAAACCGTCAGAGCGTTGCTCGAGCAGGACTACATCTCCGGCCTGTTCGTCGATGACCAACTCGGCCGCTTCCCCGGCACCCTGCCGCTGTCGAGCATCAATCTGCGCGGCAAGGCGGCAACCCCGACGCCGGCGATCGTCGTCAACTTCCGCTCCTATGCCAGCGAGTGCGGCGAGGCGCCGACCAACTGTTCGGTGCAGGTGGCCGACACCGTGCTGCGCCAGGGCCAGGGCATGCATGGCAGCTTCAGCCGCGGCGACACCTACAATTTCATGGCTGCGATCGGACCGGACTTCAAAGCCGGCTTCGTCGACGAGCTGCCGGTCAGCAATGCCGACGTCGGCATGACTGCGGCTCAGCTCCTCGGCGTGCGCGGCTCGGAGAATGGCGGCCTGGTCGGCCGCGTGATGTCGGAGGCGCTGCCCAACGGCATCGTGCCGAAGGCGTTCAAGTCCGTGGAGAAATCGAAGAAGAAGTCAGAGAACGGTCTCGAGACCCTGCTCAACGTCCAGCGTGTCGGCAGCCAGCGTTATTTCGACGCCGCCGGCTTCCCCGGTCGCACGCTCGGCCTGGAGCCGGACGCCGGCAAACAAAAAACGGCGGGGAGATAACCCCGCCGCTCTTTCTCGCGCCTCGCAAGGGGCGCGGGAATATCTCGGTTGCTCGTTCTTACATTCCAATGTCGAACACGTTCGGCAATTGGCCCGCCAGAGGCAGCGCGGTGGCGCCCAGGAAGGTCGCCACCAGCGCCATCAGGCGACGGTTGTTCTGGCGCTTGCCGCGCATCTGGGCGGCGATCCATTCCAGCATCTCGCGGTTGACCTTCGAGGCATAGGACGGCGCCCAGCTCTCGATGTCGATGTCCTGCGCCAGCGCGACGCTGCGCGACGGCACCTTCAGGCCTGAGGCGCTCGCGGCGTAATGGGCGACAGCCTTGGTCAGCAAATCGTCGAACCGGCCGCCATCAGCGCGCTCGGTCGCCGCTTCGTTGATCTCGAACAGCGTCTCGGCTTCGGCGCGGCTGACCGGCTGGTCGTTGACGGCCGTGGCCGTCAGGATGCGGGCGCACCAGGCGGTGTCATCGGCATCGATGGAGCGGGAAAAGTGCATCCGGCCCTTGGTGGTCGGGCCTTCACCCGTGATCACGCCGTCGCGCACGATGGAGAGCGCATGGGCCGCGGTATCGCGGCAGGACGGTTCGAGGGACGGCGACTCAACGGACTTTTCAACGGACTTGGGCACTGCGGCAGGCATAGTTCACTTCCAGATTTCTTCTGATCGACCAGCATTTTCATGCGGGCGTAAAGGGGCGGTTAACGATTCAATATGGGGTGCGCGACTTTTCTCAATGGTTGCCGATTAGTCGCTACGAGGACCATTTCGGTTCCGGAGGGCGTCGAGCCAGCGTGATGCGGGTCATAAAAGGCATTATCGGGGCAACCGGGACCGTGAAGCCCCGGTGGAGATGTTTCGCCGCAGGCGCCCCTGTAACAGAATGGTGCTAGAAAATGGGCTCTTCAGAGAAGGAATTCACATTTTACTTCAACCGGTTCACTTGAGGTCGCCAGGCCCTTATATATTGAGGATGACGGCCAGGAAAATTCTCAAGCAAATTCAATGTGATGAGGTAAAGCCATGACACTTCCGATCGGCGCCACCGCCCCCGACTTCGAAGCCGAGACCACCGAAGGGAAGATCAAGTTCCACGATTGGATCGGCAACAGCTGGGCGCTGCTGTTCTCGCACCCGAAGGACTTCACGCCGGTTTGTACGACCGAGCTCGGTGCTCTCGCCAAGTTGAAGCCGGAGTTCGACAAGCGCGGCGTCAAGCTGATGGGTCTCTCGGTTGATCCGGTCGACCGCCATTCCAAATGGTCGGTGGACATCAAGGAGACTCAGGGTGCCGCCCCGAACTATCCGATGATCGGCGACACCGAATTCAACGTTTCGAAGCTCTACGGCATGCTTCCGGCCTCGACCTCGGGCGATCCCCTCACCCGCACGCCGGCCGACAACCAGACCGTCCGCAACGTCTTCATCATCGGGCCGGACAAGAAGATCAAGCTGGTGCTGGTCTATCCGATGACCACGGGCCGGAACTTTCAGGAAATCCTGCGCGTGATCGACTCGCTCCAGCTCACTGCCAAGCATCGCGTCGCGACGCCGGCCGACTGGCAGCAGGGCGAGGACGTCATCATCTCGGGCTCGGTCTCCAACGACGAGGCCAAGACGATCTACCCGCAGGGCTGGAAAGAACCGAAGCCCTATATCCGGATCGTCCCGCAGCCGAAGTAAAGGGCCCTATCCGGTCACACGTTCCGCCACCAACAGACCCGCGGTCGACGAGACCGCGGTCACCACCGCGCCCCAGCCGATGTCGACGAGCGCGACCGGCCAGCTCCAGTGCTTCAAGAGCGCGAGCGCGGTGAGATCGAACGTCGCATAACAAAACAGCCCGAACAGCGCGCCATAGAGCAGCGTCGACTGCCATGTCGCGGCCGTTGCGCCGCTGACGAAGATGAGCACGCCAACGACATAGAGCAGGTAGAACAGCACGGCCGGAACCGGCTTGATCTCGCCCAGCATGTCGCCAACCTGCGCGGTGAAAAAGCCCTTGGCGACCAGGCCGAGGAACAGGAAATCCAGCCCGGTCAGGACGATCAGGGTTGCGGCATAGAGCACGGCGACGCGGTTCACTGGTGGCCTTCCCCATCCGCAGCGCGGACACATCTAAGGATGCCATCAATTACGGCGTGATGCGTGAGGGGTTTCATCGCTAAGGGCCTCGGTCGCAACGCGCATGAAACTCTGCCGTTGCCTTGCGTATATTAAGGGCCTGTAGAGCGAGTCTTCCGCCCCATGCCAAGCGCCCCGCCGGTTATCGTCTGGTTCCGCGACGATCTCCGCCTGTCCGACCACCCCGCTCTGCACGCCGCCGCCAAATCCGGCGCGCCAGTGATCTGCCTCTATGTGCTCAACGATGCAACCGGGCGAGCACCCGGCGGCGCTGCATGCTGGTGGCTGGCGCAATCGCTGCGCGCGCTCGCCGCCGATATCGCTGCGCGCGGCGGATCGCTCGTCCTGCGCAAGGGACAGGGCGCCAGGGTGATCCCTGACGTGGCGCGCGAAAGCGGCGCCAGCGCCGTCTATTGGAATACGATCGCTCAGACCCCGCATCAGGCCGTCGAGAAACAGCTCGAAGCAGTGCTGGCAAAGCTCGGCGTGGACTCGCAAAATTTTCCCGGCGACTTGCTCGTTCCGCCCTCAGCGATCCGCACCAAGGAAGGCCGGGGCCTGCGCGTGTTCACGCCGTTCTGGCGGCGGGTGCTGGCGATGGGCGACCCGCCCAAACCGCTGCCTGCGCCGAAGGAGCTTCGCCCGGCGGCGAAGATCGCAAGCGATCGGCTGGAGAGCTGGACGCTCGAGCCGACCAAACCCGACTGGGCCGGCGGCCTGCGCGAGAGCTGGACGCCAGGCGAAGCCTCCGCCCGCGTGCGATTGCGCGACTTCCTCAAGCACACCGCGCGCACTTATGCCGGCGACCGCGACCGCCCCGATCTTGAAGGGACCTCAAGTCTCTCGCCGCATTTACGGTTTGGCGAGCTCAGCCCGCGCCAGGTCTGGCACGCCGCGCGCTTCGCCGCGGCCGAAAATCCGGAGCTCGGATCCGGCGTCGACAAGTTCCTGAGCGAGCTCGGCTGGCGCGAGTTCTGCCGCCATCTGCTCCACGATCATCCGAACCTTGCCACCGAAAACCTGCAAACCAATTTCGACGACTTCCCCTGGAAGTCAGACAAGAAGTCGCTCGTCGCCTGGCAACGCGGCCGCACCGGCTATCCCATCGTCGATGCCGGCATGCGCGAGCTCTGGCACACCGGCGTGATGCACAACCGGGTCCGGATGGTGGTCGCCTCGTTCCTGGTCAAGCACCTCCTGATCGACTGGCGCGATGGTGAAGCCTGGTTCTGGGACACGCTGGTCGATGCGGATGCCGGCAGCAATCCCGCCAACTGGCAGTGGGTCGCGGGCTGTGGCGCCGACGCCGCACCCTACTTCCGCGTGTTCAACCCGACGCTCCAGGGCGAGAAGTTCGATCCCGATGGAGCCTACGTCCGGCGCTGGGTGCCGGAGCTGAAAGACGTGCCGGTGAAGCTGATCCATCAGCCCTGGCAGGCGACACCGATCGAGCTTGCGGGCGCCGGCGTCACGCTCGGCAAGACCTATCCGCAACCGATCGTCGATCATGCCAAGGGCCGCGAGCGCGCGCTCGCCGCTTACGCAAAGATCCGCAAAGGTTGAGCGTTGCTTTGACACAATTATGAAACCCGCTATCGTCATCGCTCCATGCAAACCGTGGGGGACACGATATGGACGACGATAAGCCGATCACCGAGCAGGCGATGGAAACAATCACCAGCGCCGTGGAAGCGACCAAGGACGCCGCAGTCACCGCCGTAAAAAAGGTGAAGAAGGCCGCCAAGCAGGTCGCGAAGAAAGTCGCGCCGAAGAAGACAAAGAAGGCTTCCAAGCAGAAGAAGGCCAAAAAGGCCACCAAGAAGTCGTCGAAGAAGGCAGCCAAGAAGTCCGTGAAAAAGGCCACCAAAAAATCCGCCAAGAAATCCGCCAAGAAAACGGCGAAGAAGGCTGCCAAGAAGAAAAAGAACGCCAGGCGCTGATCGCTGCACGATACCAAATCTCCGGGTGCGCGCGCGCCCGGAGATGTCTCCTCTACAGGCCTTACCCTCTCCGCTTCGCTGCCCGCCGGCCCGGGTGGTGCTTTCCCTTCGGATCGCGAAACTCGCTGCGATGGCCGCGCCGGTCTTCGGCGCTGAAGCGCCGCCGCTTCGCAGGCGAACCGAACGCCTTGATCACCTTCCTCCCGTTGACCTTCTTGATGACGTAGCCACCCTCGGTCATCGAGAACGGCGCCTTCAGCGTTCCCTTGTGGTCAAACCTGGTGCCGCGGGGATGCTTGAATGGCTCGAACCAGGACGGATAGACGAAGTTCGACATCGGCAAGCCGTCGACCTCGAAGGAGTCCTCCTCCACCGCGTCGCAGACCTCATAGGCATACTGGGTGTTCGGATTCTTGTCGGCCCAGAGATTGGCCATGGGGTCGAGCACCATCTCGAACAGCTCGTGCGAGGCCGCCACACTGATCGGCTCCTCGCCCAGCGCCTTGACGAAGATCTTCGAAATCGGCTGGCCGCGATGGGTCAGCTCATGGCGCCCGAGCATGTTCTTGTGCAAAGCATCGTCAAAATAGGCCAGTTGCCAGTCGGTGGCCTTCGGCTTGCGCGTGACATAGAGGTCGACCGGATAGCCCCACACCGGCAGGAAATGCTTGTCGTAGCACTTCTGCAGCGCCGCTGTGAGCTGGCTCATCTCGCGGTCGCTGATCGCCTCCCTGGCGTAGTTGATGCAGGCAATCCGAACCGGCTTCAGGTACCTGCCGAGCAGTGCGCGCTTCGCCTTCTTCATGGAAATCACCGTGTGAAAGGGCGGCTGAAATACGGTCAGCCTAACACGACGCGCCCCGCACGTCAGGGATGTATTCCGGCAGCCGGGCCTACGCGCCGAAGCGCCGGTTGACCACGAACACCGCGGCCGCGCACATCGTCATGCCGGCGATCGCCAGCGCATCGAGCTTCTCGCCGAACAGCAGATAGGCCATCAGTGCGGTCACCGCGGGCACCAGATAGAACAGGCTCGCGACCGACGTCGCCGCGGCATGGCGGATCAGCCAGTACAGCAGTCCAATCGATCCGATCGAGAGCGCCACCGCAAGCCAGCCGAGCGCAAGCACGAACTCCCGCGTCCAGTGTACGACACGGTCTTCGAATAGGAAGGCCGCGACCGCGAAGAAGATCGTGACGGCCACATATTGCACGAGATTGCCGGCGCGCCAGTCGATGTGGTTGCAGTAGCGGCGCTGATAGAGCGTGCCTAGCGTGATGCTGATCAGCGAGACCACCGAGGCGAGCCAGCCGAGCCCGGCCTCGCCGGTCATGGGCCGGTTGTGCAGGATCAACGCCACACCGCCGAGACCGAGCAGCAGGCCGCCCCATTGCACTGCCGTCACTTTCTCGCCGAGCCAGCGGTTGGCGATGGTCGAGGTCAGGATCGGCTGCAGGCCCGGAATGAGCGCGGAAAGTCCCGCCGGAATTGAATGCGCGATCGCAATCGCGGTGCCGCCGAGATAGAAGCCGTGAACGAGAATGCCGGCGACTGCGCTGTGCGCGATGCCGATGCGGTCAGGCCATTTCGGGCGGGCAACGCCTGCGATGACCGTCATCAGGCCAACCACCACCGCCATGCGGATGGCGAGATAGGTCAAGGGATCGGCGTTGTTGATGACGTATTTCGTGCCGATGAATCCCGTGCTCCAGAGCACGACGAACAGCACCGGCGCCGCCCGCGCGGCCAGATGATCTTGATTATAATTCATTGCCCCCTCATTGCCCGAGCGGGGGCGGTGCGGCAACGCGAATTTCCGATGCTGCGGTGCGACGGCGGCGGCTCAGGTCAGCCGATCACCATTCTTCCGGACAGGGGTCGATGATCTTCCAGAGATCGACACCGTTCTTGATCTTCTTCATGTCCGTGGTGAGCCCGCCATTGCGGCGGATCCAATCCTTCACGGTGTCGGGATAGTAGGACATCAGGTCGGATGTCCCCTCCGAGCTGGTGACCTTGATTCCGAAGGTGAAGGCCTTGTCGTAATAGGCCTGGTGGAAGCCGAGGCTCGCGCGCGGAGTCACGCAAATCTTGTTCATCGGCACGATACCGAGCACCAGCGTGCAGGCCGAGTTGCAGACGCCGTCGATGATGACCCGCTCGCCCTTGTCGCGGACGCGCTTGTACTTGGCCTTGTACTCCTCGACATAGCCGCCATGGTCGCGGGTGATGTGCAGCTCCGCGCGCGCTGGCGTGGCGGCAGCAACGAAGAGCAACAGCAGGCTGAGGGGCGTGATGCGCATGGCAGCTTGACGGCGAAATCCTTGCAGGAATGGACCGGCCTCGAACAGCACCCCGAAGGGCCGGCGGGAGGAATCCTAAACCGAATTCTTCTTTGGCCATACTTGTGTGGGGATTTCGTTAAGCATCCCGAAAAGGCCAAAAATGGGCAGACATCGACCGCAGGCCGGCAATTCTGTCACACCCATCCGGGAATCTGCGGGATTAGACCCGATTTCCAGGCTCCGGACGGGTGCCTCCACGGCTCGAACTGGCTATAGATGACTGAGTTATTTGCGCGGGTTCCGGAGAATCGAGATGAGCAGGTTGAAGCTTGTAGCCGCGGTTGCTGCCCTGTCGGCCGCAATCCTAGCCCCTGGCCTTGCGGAGGCACGGGGTCATCACAGGTATCACCGCCACTACGCCAACCCGCTGCCCTACCCGGTCAGCTATCTGCACAATTACGGCCCCGGTATCACCCCCGGCACCTTCGCCTTCTACGACGGCCCGTCGACCAACCACTGCTACCAGAGCGCGGCCGCCTATGTCGGCCAGGATCGCCGGCGGCACCCCTGCTACTGAGGGGCGCCGCCGCGTCTTGCGGCGGTCGCGGCCGACCGCCGCATGCAGTCTGCCGGGCCTATCGGCCCCCCTTCGCAGCCGTTGACGGATTGGCCTCCTCACGAACCTCCCTGGTGTGAAGATTCGGAAACATCTCGTCGTCGAGATTTTCCAGGATGAGCGCCTTGCGTCCGTCGCACGTGACGAGTCAGTCGCCCTTGTCGTCCTCATCTTGATCATTGCACTGCTTCAAGCAATCTGCTCACGACGACAAGATTTGGGACGAGGCCGGCATTAGCCACGGGCTCAAACCCGAGCTCGTCCTGCGGCAGGCTAGCCAGCTGAAGATTTGTTCATCAGCGTTACATTTCGGTTCTGCCACAATTTGATCAGAACAACTTCGATATCCTGTATTGCGTTAGCAGAGGAAGAGAACATGAATCTTAAGATTGGCCTCGTCGCCGCGTCCCTGTTCAGTGCCATCGCGGCATCGTCGACGGCGTCGGCCATGCCCGTTGCGCCTGCACCTGCGACACCGCAGGTCTCGGACGTAGAGCAGGTCCGTATGGTCTGCGACGCTTGGGGGCGCTGTTTCTGGCGTCCGAATTATGGATACTACGGTGCGCCGGCGCCGTATTACGGCCCCCGATATTATGGGCCGCCCCGCTATTATGGCCCGCGAGTCTACAGGCCCCGCTATTACGGCTATCGCCGCTGGTGAAATCTGAAGGGGCCCTCGGGGCCCCTTCGCTTTTGCGCGTTGGCGCTTGGCAGGAGCGCTTCCAAAACTGATCTATTAAAGATGAAGTTCGTCGAGCCGTCATGCTGCGCCGATGGCCGATTTGATCGCGCTTCGATGCCCCCTCGGGGCAGCCGATGAGCCGAGACCGTTGACGCTGACATCGATTCGACCGCTCTCGTGCATGAGGCCCGCATTGTTACGGCCCGGAATCCTGTTTACTGAATCGTTATGTTTCGCCATTGATGGCCATGTACCGATGTTCATTTCATTGTCATATTGCAGCATCCGGCCAGACGCATGTTCTTCGACGCTCTCGCCCCCTCTTCCGCGCTCCAGCTGACCCGGTTTACCGACGTCGACGCGTTTCGACCGGCCGAGTCGCTGGAAGACGCCCGCAGCATTCCGCTCGACGTCGCCAATTTCGCAGCCGCGCGGGCGATCGTGAACCTGCCGGCATGCAGGATCATCGTCGCGAGATCGTTTGCACGTATTCTTGACACCACCTACCGCGCGCCGGGCGGCATGGTGATCCTGCCGATGATCGACGATCTGCGCGCCAGCTCGAGCGGAATGGATCTCGACTCGCGCTTCTTCATTGCCCTGCGCGGCAATCATGACTGCCATTTCGTCGAGCCCAAGATCAATCATCATGCGCTGATCATGTTCTCGCCCACGCTCAGGGATCGCGGCTGGTTCGATCGCGCCGACGCATTGTGGGTTCGCATCGCTGACTCCGCCGCTCATCTCTACGCGCGGCAGCTTGTGCAGGACATCCTCAGGACCGCATCGGTCGCGCCGCACATGTTCGAGACCACGGAAGCCGCCGCCCATCTCCAGGAAGGGCTGTTGCTCGCCTTCGATGACCTGTTTCGAACGAAGCCGCTGTCGAAGCGTAGCGCCCCGAATGCAGGCGCGCGATCTGCCAGGCTCGTGCAGCAGATCGACGATTACGTCGCAGCCTATCCAACCGCCCCGATCTATACGGCCGATCTCGCCGGTGAGTTTGGCGTCTCGATCCGGACCCTCGGCGGCGCGGTGGCCAAAGTGCGTGGCATGAGCCTGCATCAATACATCCGCCTGAAGCGGCTATGGGCCACGCGCACGCAGCTCCTCAGGACCGGTGGCGCGTCGGTCGCAGCGTGCGCACGCGCTCAGGGCTTTCATCATCTCGGCGAGTTTGCCGCGGCTTATCGCGCGACCTTCCAGGAAGCGCCCTCGGACACGCTGGCGCGGGCCCGGCAAACCGGTCTTGTCGCGAATTGATAACAACTCGGCGCTGGACGGACAGCCTCGACGGCTTTGGGCTGACAAATGGCGCGCTCGGAAGGATTCGAACCTCCGACCCTCGGAATCGAAATCCGATGCTCTATCCAGCTGAGCTACGAGCGCCCGGGCCCGTATCCTGGGCCACAAACCCAAGCACCACGGTCATACGCTGGCAAGCCAACAAACCGACGACGCTCGGATTGGATCGGATTAGCAGAGAGGTCAGACAATAAAAAGCCCTCCCCGCCTTATTCGAGGCGGGCAGAGGCCCCTTTACCAGGTCGTGTTGAAAAGGCCGAAATGCGGCTGCTGTGCCACCAGCATCATCGGCTGGCCACGCTGCGGCACCGGACGCGTCCTTGCGACTTTGCGCTTGCGTTGGGCCGGGGCCTGGACTTTTGCCGCATCGGTCTTCGGCGTGAACTGGGCGAAGGTCTCGCGCACTCGCGCCTTCGCCGACATGTCAGCCAATGCGTCCGCCTGCGCGCTCGGCTGAGGCGCTGCGATGGCAGCCGTCTTCATCACCGGCGCGGCAAGGGTCGGTTGGCTGGTGTCGAGCACGACACGTTCAGGCAGATGGCGGTCGGACCGAATCCGGATCAACGGCTGATCGTAGCTTGCACCCGCAACGACCTGCGCAACCGGCGAAGTCGGCCAAATGAAATCAGCCGCGAACAACAGTACGAGCAGCGCTCCACCGACGAACACAAAATATCGAAAGATGGGCATTGGCCGCGCTCCGCCCCCCGCATCCGCGTGGGCTTTTCGCTTTAACCCGCGATGCTCTAATTGGTTCCTACGCCCCACCCCTTGGTTCAAATGGCAACGCCAGATTTTTGGCCAAGGGGCAAGGACAGTAACTTTTCCGCTAGCGGAATGCGTGGCCCTTTAGGCGCGCCGCGCAGTGACCAGAGAACACGTCGCCTGATCGGCATTCACGTTGACGAATCCGACGGGTACGCGCGCAAAGGTCTTGCGACTCTTCATGCCGACAATGTCGGCCAGCACGCGGCTGCGGTCGGTCAGATGGCTGCCGTCGCGCCGCGAGAAGGCGCAGACGATTTCCACATCCTTTACGGCATAGTCATTGTCATTTCGCACGGTAAACGTAACTAACGCCTTCGAGCCAAGCCCGCCGCGCCGCCAGGTCTGCGACGAGATCTTCATCCGGTCGAGACCCGCGGCATCCGCAGCGGAGGTATCTGGGGCGGTTGTAGGGGGAGCTGAATCGACACTTGCCAGCGCCAATTTCACCGACTCGGTTTGCGCGACGTTGCCTTCGGAGGGCGCCGTCAGCAGCCAGACGGCACCGCCGACGAGGATCGCGGCCAGCAGCCACAAGAAGCCTCGGTTGAGCCAGACGCTTGCTGGGGGCTGGGGCCGTGGCCGTTTCTCGCCCTTCCTGACGAAACTTCCCAATCCGATTCGGCCAAACCCTGCGTTCATGGGTGCGTCACTCGCCTCATCCTCAATCCGTGAGACGAACTAAGGTTCCCGCAACCGCGCGAATCTCGGATACGAGCCACGGTAGCGATCGTCGATCGGGATCGCTAACATGCGCCGCAACATCGCGAAGACCCTATCGGGGAGGAATTGAAATGCCAGTCGCTGTCACCTGGGATCACATCCATCTGCGTAGCCCCGACCCGGAAGCGACCGCGGCCTGGCTGCGCGACATCCTCGGCGGCGAGATCGCGCGAGCGCCGGGACGCATCGATGTGAACCTTGGCGGCGCGAGGATCTTCATCGCGCCCCTGGAAGGCGACAACGCCGTCAACCCACCGCCCCCGCATCCCCATCAGGGCCTCGACCATTTTGGGCTCACGGTGAAGGACATCGACACCGTCGCCTCCGAGATCAAAGCCAAGGGTGTGACGTTCACGCGCGAGCCGACCACGATCCGGCCCGGCGTCCGCATCTGCTTCATCCGCGGCCCCGAAGGCATCTCCATCGAACTGCTCGAGCGCGACAAAAAATACACCTGATCCTCCAAGGCCTAACGTCAGTTGGCCCCCCCGATCAGACCGTCATAACGGTGTCACAAACATCTTTGGCTCGCAGGGCCCACCCGCGAAACTGCCGCGTTGCGCGACAGGTTGCGCTTTGGCATAAAAGCTTCACCGGTTACGCCGTTGGGCGATGGCGGCCGGCCGACGGGACGTTATGAAGAACGGCCTCTATTCGATTCACGTGAGCCTGCTCGATGGACGAGCCGGTAAGGGCAGCGGCGTGATTCTTTTTCGCGACGGCAAGATCCTTGGCGGCGATGCCTACCTCTATTACACCGGCAGCTACATGGTGAAGGACGACCACACCTTCAAAGGCGAGGTACTGGTGCAACGGCACACCTCTCCGCGGGGCGATGACAATCCGCTGTTCGGCGGCCCTGCTCCGGTCGGCATCGGTGTCAGCGGTACCTACACAGATACCCGCGCGGAGATGACGGGCACTGCACTGGTCGGCAAAGCCAGCCTGATTTTCGGCGCCACCCTGCACAAGCTCGCAGAGGCCGACTAGGGTCAGAGCTATTCGGCAGCCTGCTCGAGCGGCGCCGTGCGCGGCAGGATCATCTGGATGCGCGTCCCCTCGCCCGGCTCGGAATCGAGATCAAGCCGGCCGCCGAGCCGGTTGGTGACGATGCTGTAAACGATATGGAGTCCGAGACCGGTGCCGCCCTGGTCGCGGCGCGTCGTGAAAAATGGATCGAAGGCGCGCCGGCGCACGTCGAGCGACATGCCGCAGCCATTGTCGGCAACAATGATCTCGACATTGTCCTTGCCGGACTCGCGCACCCGGATGTCGATGATACCCGGTCGTCCGTCCGGGAAGGCGTGCGCCACAGCGTTCAGGAACAGATTGGTCAGCACCTGGCCGTATGGGCCGGGATAGCTGTTCATGGTCAGGTTGGGCTGACACTCGACATTGAGGGTCAGGTTCTGCTTGCGCAGGCCCGGGCGCAAGCTCATCACTACCTGCTCGGTGAGGTCGGCGAGGTCGAAGCTGCGCTGGTCCGAATAGTTGCGGTCGGCCGCGACCTGCTTGAACGACTGGATCAGCTCGGCCGCGCGATTGAGGTTGGAGACGAGTTGCGATGACGCGTCGCGGCTAGTGTTGAGGTAATCGTTGAGCGTCGAGCGGCGAAGCTCGCCGCGCTCGACTTCGGCGCTGAACATCGACGTCTTGCGCTCCAGCGCAGAGGCGACCGTGAGGCTGATGCCGACGGGATTGTTGACCTCGTGCGCGACGCCGGCGACCAGGCGTCCCAGTGCCGCGAGCTTTTCCGCCTCGATCAGCGAAGCCTGGGTCTCGCGCAGATTGCGCAGCGCGGTCTCGGCGGAATCTTTGGCCTTGCGCATCTCCTGCTCGCCGCGCTTGCGCTCGCCGATGTCAAGCGCCACCGTGACGATCCGCTCGATCTCGCCCTCGGCATCCAGCAGCGGCAGCTTGTTGACCAGCCATTGCCGCATGTTGCCGGACGAGTCCTTGTACTCCTCCTCGTAGAAGCCGAGCCCCTTCCGCAAGCTAATCACGCGCTTGTCGTTCTCGTCGGTCTTGGCGGCGCCATAACGCGACATCAGATCGGCGGTGGTGCGGCCGAGTGCGTCGCCGGGCTCGATGCCGAAGATGCCGGCCATGTAGCGGTTCATCAGCACATAGCGGAGGTCGCGGTCCTTGACGTTGATGACAGCGGGCACGGTGTCGATGACCTGTTGGAGCAGGCGCCGGCCTTCGGCGACGGCGTCCTCCGCCCGCTTCTGGTCGGTAATGTCGCGCAGCGTGCCCTCATAGCGGACGATCCTGCCCTGCTCGTCTCGCACGCCGGTCGCGCTGTCGGAGAGCCAGAGGATGTTGCCGCTGCGCTGGCGCACCTGGTACTCGAACTCGCGCACGATGCCGTCGCGGTGCATCAGCCGCTGGTATTCCTCGCGCGCCTCGGGATCGACGTAGATGGTGTGGGCGATGTCGTTGATGCTGTCGATCAGGTGCTGGGGGCTGTGATAGCCCATCATTCGCGCCAGCGCCGGATTGGCGTTGAGGAGATCGCCGGCCGGCGTCGTCACGTAGATGCCATCAACCGAGCCCTCGAACAGTTTGCGATAGCTTTCCTCGGCCAGCCGCTGCTCGGTGAGCGCCCGCACCGCCGCCTCGCGGGCCGTGTCGGCCTCCTCCAGCGCACGGCGGAACACCTCTGCCGCGCGCGCGATGTCGCCGATCTCGTTGTCGAGATCGGCCGACGGGATCGAGGTCCTCTTCTCACCGGCCGCGAGTGCCCGGATCGAACGCGCGATCTGAGCCAGCGGACGCACCGTCCGACGCACCACGAAGCCGGCGGCGAGGATGCCGATCAACACGCCCATGCTGCCCAGCACGATGCTCTGCCAGCGCGCCTCCGCGAGCGTCCGGGCAAAATCGCGCGACAGCACATGGCCACGGCGGTCGCTGACATCACGGAGCAATTCGGTGACGCGGCCAATCAGCCGGCCCTCGGTTCCCAGCACCTCGCGGTCGATGTCGGCGATCTGCCGTTCGCGGACGGCGACCGCGACGAGGGCATCGGCGTAATTGTTCACGGCCGACTTCAATCGGCCATCTGCGATCACCATCGTCCGCATGCCCTGCGCGGCTTGTTCGGCCGCGGACGGGTTGCGTGCAAGCAGCCCGAGCGCGATCCGGCTCTGCGCCTCCGACAAGCGGGCAGCGAGATCGCGGTCCCCGCTTTCGGAGACCGCCGCATCGAACTGGTCGCGCAGCGGCGGCAGCCCGGCGAGCAACTGCGCACGGCGATCGATCAGGGTCGAGATCCGCGCCAGCCCGCTGCGGTAAGTCGCAAGCCGCTCGGAGACGCCGTCGATCATGTCCTGTTGCTCGGGGGCAAGATCGATACGGGTCTTCTTGAGGATGTCGCTCAGGGTCGAGGCAGCTTCACCCACCTGCTTGAATTGGATGCCGGCGCCGGGATCGGTGACGAAGTCACGTGCGGCGAGCCTGAGATCGTTCATGCGGCGGTCGATATCTTCCGCGAGATCGCCGACGCTTTGCAGCCGCTGGAGTTCGGCGAAGGTGGCGTCGATATGCCGGATCGCGATCACGCTTGCCGTCGAGGTGACGATAATCACCGCCAGCACCAGAATGAAGCTGCCGAACGTCATCTGGCCGATCGACAGCGAAAACGATCGCTTCGGCGGCGGATTCGGTGGCGTTTCGAGGGGCATTGGGGCGGGACCGGACTCCATACCTTCACAATATACGCTGTATCGCCCCTCCGGGGGAACATGCCTCCGCCGGCCGGAAGCGGCTGTTTTTCATGATGGTTTAGCGACGGTCGGGCGCCGGGCCGGGATCGTCATGGCGGCAACGCCGAGGACGACGCAGGCCAGTCCAATCCAGGCGGTCTGGCTCAGGGTTTCCCCAAGGAAGGCGACGCTGATGGCGACCCCGATCGGGACACGGAGATAGGCCTGCGCCGTAGTGCCGACCGAGCCGAGGGTCTGGATCAGGCGGAAGTAGATCGCGAACGCCGCCGCGGTCGAGAACACCGCGAGCGCGAGCAGCGCCAGGATCGAGCCCAGCGAGGGCGACAGCGTCCAGGGCCGCTCGAGCACGAGCGAGGCCGGGATCAGCACGGCCGCGCCCGCCAGCAGCGAGCCGGCGGCTGGCGCCAAGGGATCGAGACCCTTAAAGCTCCGGCCGAAGATCGCGGCGCAGGCGTAGCAGATGGTGGCGGCAACGATGGCCGCTTCCGCGACGAGGCCGCTGCCGATGCCACGGAACGCATCGACGCCGACGATCAGCAGGATCCCGGCCATGCCGGCGACCACGCCGAACAGTTTTCGCGGGGTCGTCGCCTCGTGGCGGGTGACGATTGCGGTGAGCAGGTAGGTGAAGATCGGGCCAGCCGAGTTGAGGATGGTGGCGAGCGAGGCATCGACATGGCGCTCGCCCCAGGCGATCAGGGTCCAGGGGATCACGCTGTTGAGCACGGCCTGGAAGCCGAAGCGCTGCCAGGTCGCGGCGTCCGTCGGCATCTTGACGCCCCTCGCCCACATGACGGCGAGCAGCAGCAGGCCCGCGATCGTCGTGCGCGCGGCGATCAGGGTGACCGGCGGGATGGTGGCGACGCCGAGCTTGATGAAGGTGTAGGAACCGCCCCAGAGCGTTGCGAGCGCGACCAGCAGCGCCAGCTCGACGGCGATATTGGTGTCCTGCCGGTTGTCCATAGCGCCCGATCCGTCCGTTTCGACGGGCGGAACATACAGTGGCCACGGGCGCAATAGTTCGTCGCGTATCGAAGTGTCCTAGCCGACCGCGCCGACCTCGAACACCTCGCCGTCATAGCCGGCCTCGCGGGGAATGCGGAGCTGGCGGCCGGTGTCGGTCTTGGTCATAACCGGCATCACCGTAACGACGGACATGCCGCGAGCGTGCTCCAGCGCAACGCTTACGTTTGGCTGCTTGGCAAGCCGGATCAGATTGCGCGTGGTCGGGAACGGCAGCTTGAAGCGGCCGCTCTCGCCGCCCTCCACCGCCTCGCGCGGCGAGACCCAGATCGAATCGGTGGACTCGCGGCCATCATGCGCGCCGAGCTGATCGGGCGGTGCTGCCGCAAGGAAGAACCAGGTGTCGAAACGCTTTGGCATGCCCTCCGGCGTGATCCAATGCGCGTAGGGCAGGAGCGTGTCGAGCGCGAGCTGGAGGCCATTGTCGGCCAGGATGCTGAGAAAGCTGATCTTGTGCTCGTTGAGCGCGACGCGATGCTTGTCGGCGATCTCGCCGGCGCGCTTGGCATCGACAGGCGTCTTCGAGCCTTTCGACCGCGCCAGCAGGATGCCACTTTCTTCAAATGTCTCGCGGATCGCGGCGATGCGAAAACCGCGGTCCGACTCGCTCAGGTCTTCGCCGCCCGAATACAGGTCGGATCGTTTGACGATCTCCTGATCGCCGGCATCGACGCTGCCGCCTGGAAACACCAGCGCGCCCGAGTTGAATTCGATCTGATGATGGCGGACCATCATGAAGACCTCGACTTCGTCGCGGCTTTTGCCGTCGACCTTGCTGCCGTCGCGCAGCAGCAGGATCGTCGAGGCCGGGCGTGATGCTGATGTCTCGGGCATCCGACTAACCTGCGGCACTCGATTGCGGGCCGAGATTGGCGCGCTTGTCAACGCGG
Source organism: Bradyrhizobium sp. LB11.1 (assembly GCF_040549385.1). Lineage (NCBI taxonomy): Bacteria > Pseudomonadati > Pseudomonadota > Alphaproteobacteria > Hyphomicrobiales > Nitrobacteraceae > Bradyrhizobium > Bradyrhizobium sp. LB11.1. Next base: position 81,224 of record NZ_JBEPTH010000010.1, read on the forward strand.
GCGACGCGCGACAGCAGATAGTCGACCTCCGCCTTCGCCGCCGGCGTGATGGTTGCACCCGGCTTGCGCTGGGCGCTGGAGGCGATGATGCCGCGCTTCTGCAGCACATGTTTGCGCACGGCAAGGCCGGCGCCCGGCTGCTGCTCGTAGCGGATCAGCGGCAGATGGGCATCGAACAGATCATGCGCCGCGTCGCGCTTGCCGGCCTTGGAGAGGTTCACGACGTCGATCAGGAGCTCGGGGAAGGCGTAGCCGGTCATGGCACCGTCGGCGCCGCGCTCCATCTCGAAGTCGAGGAACATGCCGCCATTGCCGCAGAGGATCGAGAGCGGACGGAGCGAGCCGTCCTTCTGGAAATTGCGCAGCGTCGAGATCTTTTCGAGGCCTGGCCAGTCTTCGTGCTTGAGCATCACGCAGTTTGCGTTGTCCATGACGATCTTGCGGATCACCGCGGGGGTGAAGATCACCGAGAGGGTCAGTGGATAGTCTTGAAGCACCCAGGGCACATCCGGACCAATCGCTTCGGCCGCCTGCTTGTAATAACCAACGATCTGGTCATCGGTGCGGAGCGACGGCGGCGGCGCGATCATGACGCCCGCCGCGCCTGCATCCATCGAGGCCTTCGCCAGCGAGCGCATGGTGGCAAAGCCCGGCGCTGATACACCGACGATCACCTGCATCTTTTTGGCGCGCTTGACGAAGCGCACCGCCACCTGCTCGGCCTCGGCGGCGTCGAGCTTCGGCGCCTCACCGAGGATGCCCAACACCGTGACGCCGTCGCAGCCGACCTCCTCGTAGAAGTCGGTCAGGCGGTCGATCGACCGCTCGTCGATCCTTCCGTCATCGTGGAACGGCGTCGGTGCGATTGCGAAGGTGCCCTTGGCATCGGCGGTGAGCTTCATTGGGTCTCTCAATCCTATCGTCTGTCGTCATTCCGGGCTCACGACTTCGTCGTGCCCGGAATGACAGTGTGGCCTAAAACCGCCGCGCGCCCATCTTGATCTGCTCCTCGGAGAAGAAAATCTCCTTGGCATGATCAGCGATGTCCCGTGCGTTCCAGCCCGTATGCGGCGGTTTCCAGCCTTCCATTTCCATCATCCGCATTTCGCGCACGCCGCGGGGCCCGGACACGCCCAGCACCTTGCCGGTCTGGTCGCCCGACAAATCGCTGACCATATATAGCACGGCCGGCGCGATCCCGTCCGGTCCCAGCGCCGCACCGGGGTTCTCCTTATAGCGGGGCAGGTCTGCGGTCATGCGGGTCAAGGCGCCCGGGGCGAGCGTCCATATCCGGATGTTGTACTTGCGGCCCTCGATCGCCAGCACATTGGACAGGCCCCAGATGCCGCCCTTGGCCGCGCCGTAATTGGTCTGGCCGAAATTGCCGATCAGGCCCGAGGTCGAGGAGGTGTTGACGATGACGCCGCCGCCGTTTTCCCGCATCCACCGAAACACCGGCATGGTACAGCAGAAGGTGCCCTTCAGATGCACCTTGATGACCTTGTCCCAATCGGACTCCGAGGCCTTGGAAAAGGTCTGGTCGCGCAAAATGCCGGCATTGTTGACCAGGATATCGGCGCGGCCAAAGTGCTTGATGGCGTCGTCGAATAGCGACTGTCCGCCCTCCATGGTGGAGATGTCAGCGCCGTTGGCGACCGCCTTGCCGCCCTCCGCCTTGATCGCGTCCACCACCGTTTGCGCCATCGACTTGTCGGCGCCGGAACCGTCGCGGGGCCCACCGAGGTCGTTGACAACGACGGACGCCCCTTCCCGCGCGAACAGCTTTGCATAGGCCTCACCGAGTCCCCCGCCCGCGCCGGTGATCAGCGCAACCTTGCCGTCGAGTAATCCCATGGTGGCTTCTCCCTGTTTTTGTTTTCTTCGCTTACCTCGCCCCGCTTGCGGGGAGAGGTCGGATCGCCTTTGCGATCCGGGTGAGGGGGTACAGGTCTCACTAACATCACGGCTCGTGGCGAGAGCCCCTCACCCCGCCCTCTCCCCGCAAGAGCGGGGCGAGGGAGACGACGGCCGTCGCGCGTTGCTAACCCAGCACCGTCTTGCCGTTCTTGATCACGGTGACGCCGCGCGACTTCACCTTGGCTTCGAACGCGATCGTGTTGCCGTCCTTCCAGAGGTCCATGGTCACGGTCTCGCCGGGATAGACCGGCGAGGAGAACCGCGCGACATGTTGGCGGAACGCGGAGGCGTCGTAGTCCGCATAGGTCTGAAGCACCCCGCGGCAGGTGATGCCGTAGGTGCACATGCCGTGCAGGATCGGACGCGGGAAGCCGGCCTTTTTGGCGAACTCGGGATCGCTGTGCAGCGGGTTGCGGTCACCGCACAGGCGATAGACCAGCGCATGGTCGGGGCGCGTGACAATGTCGATGGTCTTGTCGGGTGCGCGCGACGGAATCTTGTGCGGATCGGGCTGGGTCAGGCTCGGCCCGCCAAAGCCGCCGTCGCCACGGGCGAAGCGCGAGGCAACGAGTGTCGCGAGCTTCTCGCCCTTTTCGTTCTTCAGCACGGTCTGGTGGCTGATCACCACACCCTTGCCTTCACCCTTGTCGTAGACCTCGACCACCGACGAGTCGGCGGTGATGCTGGCGGCGACCGGCAGCGGCTGGTGGAAGGTGATGTCGCGCTCGCCATCGACCACCATCACGCGGTTGAGGTTCATTTCGCCCGGCCCCGAGCCCCAGGCCGCAACGGACGCAAAGGTCGGCACCACCTTCAGCGGCCGCGGCGTGAACGTGCCCTCGTTGACGAAGGCGAGCTCGTTCTCGTCCATGGGATCAGCGCCGAGGCCGATGCCGTAGGCGTAGAGCATGACGTCGCGATCGGTGTAGGTGTATTTCTGGCCGATGTTTTTGAGGCCTTTGAGTTCTTCGTATCTGGCGGACATTTTTCTGGTTTCCTCCCGGTGGTTCTCATCCTCATGGTGAGGAGGCGCTCTTGCGCCGTCTCGAACCGTGAGGATGCCCGAAACGCTTTCTTTGTCGTGGCCATCCTTCGAGACGCTTGCTTCGCAAGCTCCTCAGGATGAGGACCGGCCTCAAGCCGGCGTGAAGAACGGCAGCGGTGCGCCGTCGGTCGGCTTGAACACCACCTTCACCTTCTGGCCGATCTTGAGCTTATCGAGATCGCAGTCGACGAAATTGGTCTGCACCGATGGGCCTTCCTTCAGCGTGACGTAGCCGATCGCGTAAGGACCGGTCGGCGACTTCCGCATCAGGCTCCAGGTGTAGATCGTGCCCTCGCCCGAAGCCTCCTCCCACACCGTCTTGTCGGAGTAGCAGAACGGACAGATCGAGCGCGGAAAGTAATGCGCTTCGCCGCAAGCCGTGCAGCGCTTGATCATGAACTTGCCCTGCCTGGCCGCGTCCCAGAACTGCGCGGTCTCCGGATTGGTCACCGGGGCCGGATATTTCTTGGCTTCGCTCATCACACGCGCTCCAGAATGGCCGTCGAGGCGGCGTGGCGAACACCCAAAAGACCGCCGGTGCCGTGCGCGATGGCGAGATCGCAGTTGTTGACCTGCACCTTCGGATGCGCCTCGCCGCGCAACTGCCGGACGGCCTCGATGATCTTGGTCATGCCACCGCGGTTGACGGGATGGTTGCTGCAAAGGCCACCGCCGTCGGTGTTGAACGGCAGCTTGCCGACGCCCGAGATCAAATTGCCGTCAGCGACGAACTTGCCGCCTTCGCCTTTTTTGCAGAAGCCGAGGTCTTCGAGCTGCATCAGCACCGTGATGGTGAAGCTGTCGTAGATCGAGGCGTATTTGATGTCCTTCGGCGTGATCCCGGCTTCCTCGAACGCACGCGGGCCGGACCAGATACCGGCGGAGTACGTGAGATCGAGATCCTTGCCGCCACGCGGGCCCTTCATCGCCTCGCCGTGGCCGATCAACTTGACCAGCGGCGTCTTCAGGCTCCTGGCGATCTCCGGCGTCGTCACGATCAGCGCGCCGCCGCCGTCGGAGACGACGCAGCAATCCATGCGGTGCAGGGGATCGGAGATCATCGGCGAGTTCAAGACGTCCTCGACGGTGACGACGTCCTTGAGCATTGCATGCGGATTGTACCGCGCGTGATGCGACGCGGCGACCTTGATCCAGGCGAGCTGCTCGCTCGTCGTGCCATAGTCGTGCATATGGCGCATGGCACACATGCCGTAGGCATTGTGCGTGGTCGCGCCGTAAGCGGACTCGAAATCGAGCTCGGCGCCGGCCGCACGCGGCGGCATCACGCCGGTGCGCGGCTTGCCGGCGAGCGTGATCAGCGCGATCGAGCACTTGCCCGCGGCGATCGCCTCAGCCGCATGGCCGAGGTGGATGATGTAGGAACAGCCGCCGGTTTCGGTGGAATCGACGTGACGGAGCTTTTTGGTGTTGAGGCCGAGATAATCGACCATCGGCCAGGCGCCACCGGGCGCGTCACCTGCGCAGAAATAGCCGTCGACATCGTCCTTGGAGAGCCCGGCATCCTCGATCGCGCCCTTCGCGACCTCGGCGTGAAGCTGGGCGGTGGATTTGTCCGGCGCATGCCGGGTCGGGTGTTCGTAGATCCCGGCAATGTAAGCCTTGCCCTTGATGGTCAAAACAGAGGTCTCCGCTCGCGTTTCTTCTTGGCTCGTTTTTCTGAACCGCAGAGGGCTGATTGGCAAGCGCGGAAATATTCCGTCGGGCGAGAGACCAGCGGCTTGGCGCAAGTGGGTTCGCAATGACGGAAGCGACAGCCGAAATCCTAAAGGTGTTTTGCCCGACGGCACAAGTGATTTCGTTTTACCGAAACAACTGAATTGATCGAAAACAACCCCATGCACAGTAGAACGGTGATTGATTTCAAACGAAGAATCGTAGGGTGGGCAAAGCGAAGCGTGCCCACGTCTTTTGCACAATTTCAGCAAGATGGTGGGCACGGCGCGTCGCGCCTTTGCCCACCCTACGAGACCTTCCCTACTCGGCTGCAACCTGCCTCGGCGCGGGGGGCGGGTTCGCCAGATCGGCCGCGAGCTGAGCGTAGCGGGCCTTGGCGTCCGCGACAGCCTTCTCCTTCACGGGGCCGTAGCCGCGAATGCGGTCGGGCAGTGACAGCAGTTCGACCGCGGTGTCGATCGTAACAGGCGACAGCAGGCCGAGCACGGTGGCGACGTCCTTCTCGTAGCCCACGATCAGGTCGCGTTCGAGCTTGCGGTCGGCGCTGCGGCCGAAGATATCGAGCGCGGTGCCGCGCAGGAATTTGAACTTCGCCAGCACATTGAACGCCTTCAGCATCCACGGGCCGAAGGCACGCTTCTTCGGGCGGCCCAGCGCATCGACGCCGGACGACAAAATCGGCGGAGCCAGGTTGAAGCTGAACTTGAAGTCGCCCTCGAACTGGTCGTTGAGCTGCTTTGCGAAGGCGCCATCGGTGAAGAGACGCGCGACCTCGTACTCGTCCTTGTAGGCGAGCAGTTTTGCGTAATTGATCGCAACCGCGCGCGGCAGCGCATCGCCGTAGCTGCCCTTCGCCGCGGCATCGCGAACCTGGTCAACCAGCTTCCGATAACGCTTGGCGAGGCGGCCGTTCTGGTAGGCAGTCAGATGCCTGGTGCGATGCTCGATGACTTCGTCGAGCGTCATGGCATCCAGCGTCTTCGGCGCAGCGACCTCGTCGGTCCCCTTCAGCATGCCGGCGAGGCGCGCAGGGTCCGCGACCGCAAGGCGGCCGAGGCGGAAGGCTTCCTTGTTCATCTTGATCGAGACGCCATTGACCTCGATCGCCTGCTCGATCGCTTCGGCCGACAGTGGGAGCAGCCCCCTCTGATAGGCGTAACCCATCATCATCATGTTGGTGGCGATGCTGTCGCCGAGGAGTTGCTCGGCCGGCTTGGTGAAATCGAAGAACACGGACTCCTTGTGCAGCGCCGTCTCCAGCAACCCATTGAGCTTGCGGGTCTGGAAGTTGAAGTCACGGTTGAGAATGAAGTCGGCGGTAGGAATGATGTGGCTGTTGATGATGCCGTGAGCGCGGCTGGAGTCGCACAGCGAGATGGTGTCCTTGGCGACGGCGACCACCTCATCGGCGGCGAGCACGAGATCGGCCGTGCCGGTGACGATGCGCGAGCAGGTGACGTCGGCGGTGTGCTCGGAAAGCCGAACGTGGCTCAGCACTGCGCCGCCCTTTTGCGCGAGACCGGACATGTCGAGGATCATGCTGGCCTTGCCCTCGATATGGGCGGCCATGCCGAGCAGCGCGCCGATCGTCAGCACGCCGGTGCCGCCGACCCCGCCGACCGCGACGTTGTAGGGCCGCTCCAACGTCGGCCGTGACGCCGGTTCCGGCAGATCGCCGATATCGCCAACGCCGGCCGGCGCGCGCTTGCGCATCTTGCCGCCATCGACGGTGACGAAGGACGGGCAGAAGCCTTTCAAGCAGGAATAGTCCTTGTTGCAGGTCGACTGGTTGATGGCGCGCTTGCGCCCCATCTCCGTCTCCAGCGGCTCGACCGAAATGCAGTTCGATTGCACCGAGCAATCGCCGCAGCCTTCACACACCGCGGGATTGATCAGCACACGGCGCGCGGGATCCTCCAGCGTGCCGCGCTTGCGGCGGCGGCGTTTTTCAGCGGCACAGGTTTGCACGAAGACGATCGCGGATGCGCCCTTCACCTTGCGCAGCGTCTTCTGAACCGTGTCGAGTTCGTCCCGATGCGCGGTCTTGACGCCGGGCGCAATCTCGCTCGCCGGGTAGGCGTCGGGATTTTCGGATACCAGATAGATCTCGCGGATGCCTTCGCTGTGGAGTTGGAAGGTGATCTGCTGCGGCGACAATTCGCCGTCGACATGCTGGCCGCCGGTCATCGCGGTCGCGTCGTTATAAAGGATCTTGTAGGTGATGTTGGCGCCGGAGGCGACCGCCTGACGGATCGCAAGGCTGCCGGAGTGGAAATACGTGCCGTCGCCGAGATTGGCGAACACGTGCTCTTCCTTGGTAAACGGGGCAACGCCGACCCACGGCACGCCCTCGCCGCCCATATGGGTGAAGGTCTCCGTGGAGCGATCCATCCACAGCGCCATGAAATGGCAGCCGATGCCGGCAAAGGCGCGGCTGCCTTCGGGCACCTTGGTCGAGGTGTTGTGCGGGCAGCCGGAGCAGAAATACGGGGTGCGGGAGACAGGGGCGGTCGCCTGCATTTGCGAGGCCTGGCGACCGTTGAACCAGTCGGCCTTGGCGCGCAGCATGGCTGCAATTTCGGGATTGAGATCAAGTCGAAGCAGGCGCTCGGTCAGCGAACTGGCCAGCGAGGCGACGCTGAGTTCTTCGGCAAAAGGAAGGAAGCGCTTGTCGTGATCATCCATCTTGCCGATGATGCGGGGACGGACATCGTCGCGCCAGTTGAACAGCTCCTGCTTCACTTGATTCTCGACGATCTCGCGGCGCTCTTCGATGATGAAGATTTCCTCGAGCCCTACAGCGAATTGCCTGACGCCTTCCGGCTCCAGCGGCCAGGGCATGCCGATCTTGTACAATCGAAGGCCGATCTTGGCGGCGACCTCGGGTGTGATACCTAGCTCGCGCAGTGCCTGCCTTATATCCTCGTAGCTCTTGCCGGACGCCATGATGCCGTAACGGGCTTTCGGCGAATCCATGGTGATGCGGTTGACCTTGTTGGCGCGCGCGAAGGCGATCGCGGCAAAGCCCTTGTAGTCCTGCAGACGGCGATCCTGGGCAAAGCGGTCGTCGGGCCAGCGCAGATTGAGGCCACCCTCGGGCATCTCGAAATCAGTAGGGATCACGAACGGCGTCATCTCGTCGGTGAGGTCGATCTCGGCAGTGGTCTCCACCGTCTCCGTGATCACCTTCATGCCGACCCAGCAGCCCGAATAGCGCGACATCGCAATGCCGAGCAAACCCATCTCGATCATCTCGTGGATGCTCGAGGGATAGAGATACGGCATCAGTGCCGAGATGAAGGCATGGTCGGACTGATGCGGGACGGTCGAGGATTTGGCGCCGTGGTCGTCGCCCGCCAGACACAGCACGCCGCCATTCTTGGCGGAGCCGGCGGCATTGCCGTGGCGGAAGACGTCGCCGCAGCGGTCGACGCCGGGGCCTTTGCCGTACCAGATGCCGACCACGCCGTCATGTTTGGCGCCGGGCGAGAGGTTCAGCTGCTGCGAGCCCCACACGGCGGTCGCCGCCAGATCCTCGTTCACGCCGGGCTGGAACTTGATGTTGTACTGCTCAAGGTGCTTTCGCGCGGCGAAAAGCTGCTGATCGTAGCCTCCGAGTGGCGAGCCGCGGTAGCCGGAGATGAAGCCCGCGGTGTTCAGCCCCGCGGCGCGGTCGCGGCGAATCTGGGCCATGGGCAGACGGACCAGCGCCTGGATGCCGGTCGTAAAAATATGACCGGTGTCCTGGGTGTATTTTTGATCGAGACTGATCGGACCCTGGTTGATGCCCATTGTTGTCCTCTTCCGCCCTTTTGAGCGTTTGGCTGCTTAAGCCGTTGCCTGCCCGTTGTTTTTAGCTAGGGCGCGCCGACCAACTTTGCCACTCTATGTCGGATATTTAACGCGGCACATCCCAAATCTGGGCCTTCCGCGACGACGGGAAAAAAACGCAATTTCGTGGCCGGAAAGGCATTGGCGATTTTCAATTTGTGTCACCATAGCCCGGCGTCGCGAAACGACGTGACGCAGGGCTATGATCTGGCCATCGACGATTGGTCGCAGGAGAAGGCTTTCGATGCGGACGATTCTGTCTGTTGCGCTCTTGTGCGGTGCGGTTGCGAGCGCAGCCGTCGCCGCCGAGCCGTCGCCCGAGCTGATCGCCTATGGCAAGACACTGGTCGAGGCCGGCGACTGCGCGGGCTGCCACACTGCCGATCCCGCAAAGCCGTTTGCCGGGGGCAAGCGAATCGACACCCCCTTCGGCGCGATCTATGCACCGAACCTGACGCCGGACCGCGACACCGGGATCGGCGCCTGGACCGACGATAATTTCACCCGCGCCGTGCGCACTGGCACCGCGCCGGACGGCTCGCTTTACTACCCGGCATTCCCCTACCCCTACTTCACGCACATGACCAAGGACGACACGCTGGCGATCCGGGCCTATCTCGGCACGCTCGCGCCGGTCGTGAGCCGCAACAAGCCGCCGGAGCTGGGCTGGCCGCTTGGCTATCGCGGCCTGATGCGGGCCTGGAACTTGCTGTTCTTCACGCCCGGCCTGTTCGAGCCGGACCAAAGCAAGAGCGCGGCGTGGAACAGAGGCGGCTATCTCGTCACCGGGCTCGGCCATTGCGGCGCCTGCCACACGCCGAAGAACTATTTTGGCGCTGACAAGACCGCGCAGGCGCTGACCGGCAGCGAGCTCGGCGGCTGGTACGCACCGCGGCTCGATGGTGCCGCGCGCAGCGGATTGCAGTCGTGGAGCGAGGACGACATCACCGAATATCTGCAAAGCGGCCGCAACGCCAAGAGCCATGCCGGCGGCCCGATGGCGGAGGTGATCGTCAATTCCACGTCGAAGATGAGCGATGCCGATGTGCGTGCAATGGCGGTCTACCTCAAGAGCCTGCCGCCGGCGCGGCGCGAGACAATCGTGACGCCGCCGGATGAGGCCGAGATGATGGCCGGCCAGGCGGTCTACGCAAAACTCTGCATCGCCTGCCATGAGGCCGACGGCTCCGGCGCGCCGCGCATCTATCCGCCATTGCCGGCGAACGCGCTGCTGCAATCGATCAACCCGTCTTCGACCCTGCGCATCGTCCTCGACGGCGCGCACACCGTGACGACGCCGAGGGCGCCGAACACCGGCGAGATGCCGGGCTATGCGAAGCAATTGTCCGACGACGAGATCGCGGCGGTGACGAACTACATCCGCAATTCCTGGGGCAATGCCGGCCCGCTGGTGACGCCGGCACAGGTGGCGAAGGCGCGTGGGCAGGAGCGGTAGACAACGCGGCCTCTCCGTCATTGCGAGCGGAGCGAAGCAATCCTGAGTCCCTCCGCGGAAAGAGGCTGGACTGCGTCGCTCCGCTCGCAATGACGACGTGGATAGAACGGAGCAAAATAAACTTTACTTCTCCTCATCGCCGTAAACACGAATTTCGGCATCTCTCATCTATAGCGTACCGCCAGCAGGCGGAGGCTGATCCCGAGGATGAAGGTCAGCTCGGCGTTGAGGTTGAGCCCAGCACGCTATCGCTCGGCGGCAGGCTCCACATCGCTTTGTTGCCTTCCTCCTTGATGGAACCGGTGCGCAGGGTTCCAAAATGAACAGGTTCCCGATTCCTGGCATGAGGGCAACATGCGACGAAAGCATAACGCGGGCGGAACAGAATCTCGCATCCACGGGTTGTCAGGGAGCAATCAACGAGGAGATCTTATGATGGCTGACGACCGTTTTCCCAACGATCCGTATCGCCCGAATGTCGCCGATGATGAGTATCTGCGTGCGGCGCGACGGGATGACGCCAACCTTCAGGCCGATCCCGAGCTGGGCCAAGGCCCTGCCTCCAGTGGCAAGGTCGCGCTGTTCGCCGTGGCTATCGCCCTGGTGCTCGGCGCCGTGTTCTATGGCTTGAACAATACCAGCACGTCCAACCAGGCCAGCAACACGCCGGCAACGCAGACCGCGCAGCAGACGTCCCCGGCCAATCCTGCCGCACCTCCCGGCATGCGTGACGTGACGCCGCGCAACAACACCGCGCCCGGAATGACCACCGGCGCGGCGCCGAGCAAGCCGGCTGCTCCGGACATGCCCGCTGCAAAGCCGGCACCGGATACGCAGACGCCATCTGACGGCGCGAAGTAACAATTTACAACAATGTGCGACAACGGCGGGACGATGAGTCCCGCCGCTTTTCGTTGGTCTCTAGCTGAACATCTTGTTGAGCTCGCCGCCGGGATAGCCGCTGGCGAGCTCGCCAAACGTCCCCTTCTCCGCCATCTCCTTCGCCGCGCGCATGAAGCCGCCCCAGGCGGCGCGGGCGAGCGAGCCACCGACACTGATCCGGCGCACGCCGAGATCTTCGGCTTCCTTGAGTGACAGGCCGGAGCCGCCGATCAGGAGATTGAACGGCTTTGGATGGACCGCCTTCACCACCGCGGCAATGTCCTCGCGCGTTTTCAGGCCCGGCGCATAGAGACAGTCGGCGCCGGCGTCGGCGTACGCGGTGAGCCGGTCAATGACGAGCTTGAGATCGGTCACGCCCCACAAGAACGCTTCGCAGCGGCCGACCAGCATCGTGCCGCTGTCGCCGATCGCCTTGCGCGAGGCCTTGATGCGCTCGACCGCAAGCGCGCGCTCATAGATCGGCTTGTCCTTGTCGCCGGTAGAATCCTCGATTGAGAGACCGGCGACACCGGTGCGCACGCCGCGTTCGACATTTTCGGCGACCTTATCCGGCTCGACCGCGAAACCGCCCTCGAAATCCGCATTTACGGGGATGTCGACGGAAGAGCTCAATGCTGCCAGATGCTGACAGACATCTTCGACGGTGACGCGGTTGTCAGCCTTGCCGATGGTCCAGGCAAAGCCTGCGCTCGACGACGCAAGCGCCTTGAAACCGAGATGCTGCAACGCTTTGGCGCTGCCGACATCGACTGGGTTGGGAAGGATGAAGCAGCCGCTCTCGTGCATCTTCCTGAACGTCGCGCGCTTGTCAGCGGTTGTCACATGCATGTTTCTCTCCCTTGTTGGCCGCGCAGACATAGGCGCACGCAGACGCGAGCGCTAGTGCGCGTCATGCGCGGCGCGGCTGTCCTTCGGCGCCTGTTCGCGATCATTCATGCCGTAGTCCCTGATGACGCTGGCGATGCGCAGATGATAGTCGGCGAAGATCTGCGTCCTGCCCTTGGCCTGCGTGCGGCGGTGCTCCATCGTGTTACGCCAGGCCTGGACTGCGGCCTCATCCCGCCAGAACGACAGCGACAGGATCTTGCCCTTCTCAGTCAGGCTTTCGAAACGCTCGACCGAGATGAAGCCGTCGATGGTTTGCAGGATCGGTTTCAGATCGGCCGCGAGGTCGAAGTAAGTCTGGTTGTGCTCCGGCTTGGGCCAGACCTCGAAGATCACGGCGATCATGGGCGTCTCCTTATCGTTGATGGCCTACAATACCACCTTGCGCAGAAACGTGCGCTCTTCCGCGAGGATGAATTTGTTGTCTTCCGCAAAGTGGAAATTTGCCATGCCTTCAGCATCCTGACGCAGCCGCGCGCGATAGGCCTCGTAGGCGGCGAGGCTTTCGAAGGTGATCAGCGCAAACGCAATGTTGTTGGTGCCCTCATGCGGCATGAAATAGCCGATCAGATCGCCGCCACATTTCGGAATGATGGTGACCCAGTGCTTCGAATATTCCTCGAACTGCGCGCGCTTGAAGGGATCGAGCTGGTAGCGGATGAAGACGGTGACGGACATGATTGGGCTCCTGGTGTTTCCTCCGTCATTGCGAGCGCAGGTCTCGTAGGGTGGGCAAAGCGAAGCGTGCCCACCTCGTTTCTGCACAACGAAAATTGGTGGGCACGTCGCTACGCTCCTTATGCCCACCCGCTCCTCGCAATGACGCCTTGGTGAGAGGCTACGCCCTTGCCCGACCACAATGCTTCGGCTACCATCGAAGCATGAAATCAGGACCTGACATCGCCATGATCGCCGCCCTCGTCGGCGACCCCGCCCGCGCCAACATGCTTACGGCGCTGATGAACGGACGCGCGCTGACCGCGAGCGAGCTTGCGCAGGAGGCCGGCATCACGCCGCAGACCGCGAGCTCGCATCTCTCCAAACTCGAGGCCGGCGGGCTGGTCGAGCCGGAGAAGCAGGGCCGTCACCGCTACTATCGCCTCACCGACGACGACGTCGCCGGTGTGCTCGAAGGCCTTGCGGGCCTTGCCGCACGCACCGGCCACATGCGCGTGCGCACGGGCCCGAAGGATCCTGCACTGCGCCGCGCGCGGATCTGCTACGACCACCTTGCGGGCGATCTCGGCGTGCAGATGCTCGACAGCCTGCGCGAGCGAAACCTGGTCAAGCAGAAGAAGCAGGAGATCGAGCTGACGGTGGAAGGCGAGCGCTTCCTCGCCAAGCATTTGCAGATCTCGCCGGAGATGCTCAGCCATCCGCGCCGCCCGGTGTGCAAGGCCTGCCTCGACTGGAGCGAGCGGCGCCACCATCTCGCCGGCACCCTGGGCGCCGCCATGATGCAGCGCTTCGCCGAACTGAAATGGGCCGCGCGCGACGCCACCCCCGGCAGCCGCGTGGTCAATTTTACCCGCACCGGCGAGAAACAGTTCGCGGTGTTGTTCAGCAACGGCAACGACTGATCGCGCTATTCGCGTGAAGTCGCGCATTTGCGTGTGAACCGAGTTGCTCGTCACGGAGACCTTCATGAACCGCGTCTTCTCGGCCGCGCTCGCCGCCGTCCTGCTCACTTCGCCACTCGCCCGCGCCGCTGACGCGCCCCAACGCGAGCCCTACGGCATCGCGCTCGAAGGTTTTGCCTATCCCTACCCCGTGCACCTGCTGCCTGTCGTCAACGACGGCGAACAGCTCAGCATGGCCTATATGGACGTGGCGCCGGCGCAGCCGAACGGCCGCACCGTCGTGCTGCTGCACGGACGCAATTTTCCGTCGAGCTATTGGGCGCCGGTCATCAAGATGCTGAACGAGGCCGGCTACCGCGTCGTGGTGCCGGACCAGATCGGCTTCGGCAAATCCTCCAAGCCGACGGGCGAGCTGCATTTCGACACCCTGGCACGCAACACCATCGCGCTGCTCGATCATCTCAAAATCGACAGGGTCGACATCATCGCGCATTCGCTCGGCGGCATGCTGGGCGTCCGCATCGCGCGCGCCTATCCCGATCGCGTCTCGCATCTCGTGCTGACCGCACCGATCGGCCTGGAAGACTACCGCCTCTACGTGCCGCCGACGCCGACCGAGAAGATCATCGAGACCGAGGATAAGCTCACCGCCGACGACTATCGCAAACAGCTCCAAACCAATTACGCGATCAAGCTGCCGCCGGAGGCGATCACGCCGTTCATCGACGCCCGTTTCAACATCAAGGGCAGCCCCGATTACCCGCGCTGGCTGCGTGCCTTCGTCTCATCCAGCCAGATGATCTATCGCGAGCCGGTGGCGCACGAAATTCCGCTCATTACCGAGCCGACGCTGTTCATCATGGGCGCCAACGACCACAACGCACCGGGCCGGCCGAATGCACCGGAGGCGCTCCGGGCCAGGATGGGGCAGAACGCCGAACTGGCAAAAGCGCTCGCCGCGAAGATACCGAATGCGCGGGCTGAGGTCATCCCGGATACCGGTCATCTCGTCTTCCTGGAGGCGCCGGAGAAGTATCGGGCGTTGGTGCTCGGCTTTCTCGGCCGCTAGCGTCATTTGTGTCGCGCAAGGCCGTACGCGGCGAATGTTCATGCCGCATTCAGGTCATCATTGGCAGGTTTGGATCGCGACGTGTCAGCACGTGCCCCAGATTTTACGTGTCGAATCGTGTCTTCTGATTCATTGTGCGCCGCAAGCGCCAACCCCCTCTAGTACTAGCCTCAAACACTTGCCCCAAGGACGAGAAGGAAGACCAAATGAAATATCTGTTCGCCGCCGTGATGCTCGCCAGCGCGGTCGTTGGTTTCAGCGAGGCGGCCAGCGCCGCCGGTGGTTGCGGCCCGGGCTGGTACCGCGGCGCCTATGGCGGTTGCCGTGCGATGCGCGGTCCGGTCGTCGTGGCGCCCCGCCCGATCGTGGTCGCCCCGCCGGTCGTCGTGGTGCGTCCGCGCGTGTGCCCCTATGGCTTCCGCTGGTACGCCGGTCGCTGCCGCCCGTTCTGATCTTTCGCACGCGCGAAATGGCCGCGCGGCGAAAGCCTGCGCGGCCATTTTCCTTGAGACGCCTGACGCAACCAAAAAGGGGATCGCAATCGCGATCCCTTTTTCAGTCCGGGCGCGGCGTTACCAGCGACGCCAGTGGCGGCGGTGCCAGCGACGATGCCAGCCCCAATGACGGTGACGCCAGCCCCCGTAGCGGTGACGCCAGTGGCCGCCATGCCAATGCACCTGCTCGGGCTTGAGCTGGGCTGCTTCCTCACTGGTGGTGACCGCGGAGTGAGCGTCCGGATTGCCTTGCGGCATGCGGGGATCACCGAGCACCTGCGGCGCCAATGGCGCGGCCTGTGCGGCGGCGGTGAACGCGGCGGCTCCCGCGGCGACACCGAATGCAAGTTTCAAAAAGTTCCGGCGCTCCATGGCGTGTCCTCTTCATCGGTCAGGTGATGCAGAGGAAGTGTCGCGGTAGTGACATGAACTGCCGCTGAATCGCGCGTTCAGGTTCATTGCAAAGATGACAGGAACGCGCGCTACTTTGCAAACTCCTGCGCCAGCACCAGCGTCTCGCGCGAGCGCGGCGGGCATCGGATTTCCTCCTGTTGTTTGGTCGGAGCATAGCTGGTTATAGTGCCGGCAACAAAAAGCCCGCGACGGAACATGACGATCGCGCGACATCAGGGAAGGACCGGCCATGCGCAGGATCATCACAGGCATCATCGCGATCGCCAGCTTCTTCCCCATCGCCTCGCGCGCCGAAATCGTCCGCTTCGACATCCTGGAGCGCGTGCCGGCCTTCTCGGGGCGCAGCTTTGGCAACGTCGGCACCTATGAGCGCATCACCGCACGCGCGACCTTCGCGCTCAATCCCGTCGACGACCGCAACGCCGTCATCACCGACCTCGCGATTGCGCCGCGCAACGCTGACGGCAAGGTCGAGGCCACCGCCGATGTCGTGATCCTCCGGCCCTCCGATCCCACCCACGGCAACGGCACGCTGCTGCTGGAGGTGCCCAATCGCGGCAGAAAGCTCGCGCCACAACTGTTCGACGATTCCGCCCAGCCCGGCGCCAACAATGCTGACAAGGCCGAAGACGCCGGCATTGGCTTCCTGCATCGCCAGGGTTTTACGATGGTCTGGGTCGGCTGGCAGGGCGACATCCCCTCCAAGCCGGGACAGCTTGCGATGACGGCACCAATCATCAAGAGCGTTACAGGCCCTGCGCGCGAAGAAGTCATCTTCGACAACACGACCAATCCGGCGCGCGCGGCGCTGACCTGGCCGGCCACCGATCCCGCCAATCTCAACGTCACCGTGCGCGCGGCCTGGGCCGATGCACGGCAGACGCCGTCCGGCCTCTCAGCAAAGTTGGTCGATCCCAATACGGTGGAGATCACCCGGCCCGACGGCTTTGACGCCGGCGCGCTCTACGAGATCACGTACACCGCGCGCGATCCGGCTCCTCTCGGCATGGGCTATGCCGCCGTGCGAGACGTCGTCAGCTTCCTCCGTCGCGACGAGACCCAGGCGAACCCGCTGCTCGACGGCCTGCATCCGTCGGTCAGCCGCGCGATCGGCTTTGGCGTCTCGCAATCCGGCCGCTTCCTGCGCGACTTCCTCTATCTCGGCTTCAACGAGGATCTCCAGGGTCGCACGGTGTTCGACGGCTTGATGCCACATGTCGCCGGCACGCGGCGGATGGCGACCAATGTCCGCTTCGGCCAGCCCGGCCGCAACCCGCGCCACATGCAGGATCCGGCGTGGCAGGCCGATCTCTTCCCCTTCACCTATGCGAGCCTCAGCGATCCCTATTCCGGCAAGACCGATGGCCTGCTGCGCCGCTGTTCGCTCTCGGCCACCTGCCCGAAGGTGATGCAGACCGACAGCGAACACGAATGGTGGGCCTCGCACGCCTCGCTGCTGGTCACTGATCTCTCGGGCAATCACCTTGACCTCCCCGACAACGTCCGCGCCTACATGATCGCAGGCACGCCGCACTTTGCAGAGCCCACTGACGTGATGCGCAAGGGCTTGCCCGCGATGTCGCTGCCGCAAAATCCGATGCATGCGGGCATGCCGATGCGCGCCCTGCTCACCGACCTCAACGCCTGGATCAGCGACGGCACCAGGCCACCCGCAAGCCGTGTTCCCATGCGCGCCCACGGCACGCTCGTGTCGGCGCAAGGCGCTGTGCCGACGGACATTCCCGGCCTGCCCTATGCCGGCATCCACACGCTTGCCGCCTTCTCCGACCAAAGCGTGCTGCCGCCGAGGGAGATCGGCCGCTATCCCGTGTTCGTCCCCAAGGCGGACGATGACGGCATGGCCATCGCGGGCATCCGTCAGCTCGCGCTGGCCGTACCGCGCGCGACCTACACCGCCTGGAATCCGCGCGCGCAGGGATTTGGGCCGACGGCGCTCTATCCGCTCCAGGGCGCAGTCGTGCCCTTCGCGCCGACGGAGGCCGCGCGCAAGGAGGTGCATGACCCGCGGCTGTCTATTGCGGAACGCTACGCCGATGACGGGGCCTATGTGGCCGCGGTGAAGCGTGAGGCGGCACGGCAGGTCGCGGAGCGGCTTCTGTTGCCGGAGGATGCTGAGCGCGCGGTGGAAGCCGCAAAGCAAGGCAAGCTGGCGAAGCTCGGGTCGGTCCCGTAGAGCGGATTGGTTAGCGCAAGCGTAATCCGCCATCTTTCCGCGGCAACAGCAACGGTGGGTTACGGCTTCGCCTAACCCGCCCCATCAGTTCCTCATATAAAATCTCCCCACCCTGTCGGACCACGCGCCCTTCACCCGTCCTAGGTTCAGACAGCACTGGAGACACCGCATGGCCGACCTCACCCTGACCACCTTCGAATGGGTTCCCGAGCCCCCGCGCGGTTTCGTGCGCGACCTCCGCGTGCGCTGGGCCCTCGAAGAAGCCGCATTGCCCTATCGCGTCGTGGGCGTGCCCGGCGACCGTGGCCCCGAGCATCTCGCGCACCAGCCGTTCGGCCAGGTGCCGTGGCTGATCGACGGCGACCTCTCGATCTTCGAGAGCGGTGCGATCCTGCTGCATCTGGGCGAGCTCAGCGCGAAGCTGATGCCATCAGATCCGCGCGGCCGCAGCGAGGTGACGAAATGGGTGTTCGCCGCGCTCAATTCCGTGGAAATGGCGAGCCTGCCCTGGACGATGCTGAAGTTCATGGGCCATGCGAACGACACGCCGGCTTGGAAATTCGTGGACGACTTCCTCAAGATTCGCCTCAAGCATCTCGAGCCGGTGTTGGCGAAGCGCGAATGGCTGGCCGGATCCTTCTGCGTCGCCGACATCCTGATGTCGGACGTGCTGCGCGTCGTCGATAGTCAGGGCGGGCTGGCGCACAGTCCTGCCTGCCGCGACTACGTCGCGCGCGCCACTTCGAGGCCCGCATTCGCAAAAGCCCACGCGGATCAGCTGGCGCATTTCGCTGCGGCGGATAAGGCGCGCTCGTAGCAGATTGGCTGATCCACCCGGCGCAATTCGCAGGCCGCACCGATTTCATCACGAACTGGCGATCGACCATCCGAGGTGAAGAGATCGCGGATTTCTCTGATACGTTGCATGCCCCGAGCAAACCGTTGAGGCAGATCGAAATGGCCGCCTACGTAATCTTCGACGTCGAGATCAGAGATTTGCAGCAGTATCAGGAATTCATGCTGGGCGTGAAGCCCGCTTTGGAAGCAGCCGGGGCCAAGTACCTCGCGCGAGGAGGCGCTCACAAGGTTTACGAAGGCGACTGGGAGCCACGCAGGATTGTCCTGCTGGAATTTCCGTCCTTTGAAGCATGGGAAGCGTTCTACAACGGCGCGACCTACCAGGGGCTCAAGTCTGTCCGTGACGCCTGCAGCTCTGCCCGCCTGGTCGGTGTCGAGGGCCTCGATTAGCCCAGCCGCGGCGCCTCACATCAGCTTCATAGGCGCGTCTTCGACCACGCGAAGGTCGATCCTGCCGATCAACGCCGCGCGGCGAGCCTCCGCAGCGCCGATGGCGTCATCCGTCTGCCGCAGCGTGCTGATGTTCGACCCGAGCGAGACGATGCCGCCGAGCATTAGCGCGATCGATCCGAGCGCAGCGGTTTGACCAAATCCAAATAGTCCGAGGATGGTGACCAGGAGCAGCGCCGCACCGCTGCCGATCGCGATCTTGGACGCCAGGATATACTTCCGGCATCGCTCGGCGACCGTGGCGAGCGCCTCAATCTGGTCTTCGATGTCGGAAATCTGGTCAGTCGGATCTTCTTCGGTCATTGGATTTCAAGATCGAAAGCTCGGCTGCAAACAAATCTGCGGCGAAGTCCTGCGCTTAGCCGGGTAGCTTGCCCCCTACCGATTTATAGAATTCTGCAAGCTGGTTCGCCAACAGTGAGGCCAACAAATCTTCCATCTTCGAGACGTCGATCCGGCCGCCATCGCGAAAGGCCAAATCGGCCGCATCCAAAGCGTCGAAATAGGGCGTTCGGTTGTCGACGATTTGATCCGGTATCGTCGGTGTGCCCGGTAGAAGTGCACCGGCGCGGACTGAAAGCACAACGTATGAGACAATTCGGGAGGTACGACCGTTGCCATCCGCGAACGGATGAATCCAATTTAGCCGCCACATGACATAAGCGGCGAGGTGGATTGGCGTACTACTGTCCCAGTGATCATTGACGTAGTCGCACATGTCCTCAACGAGTTCGGGGACTAGATGCGCGCCGACGGGCTCATGCTTACTTCCCTCAATGGCAACACCACCGGGGCGGTAGTTGCCAGCATAGGAACTGATGCCCGCTAAAGCTTCTCGTTGCAAACTGAGGATGAGTGAGGGACGGAGCTTGAACGAGCTCCGATCAAGAGCCGTCTGAATCGCGCCAATAGCTGCGTCATACTGGCGGAACCCATTCCGTGCTTCCGCAGCGGCCTTTTGTTGAGGATCTGTAATCAACTCAGGTTCGAGCGCACGGCTATCGCGCCGTTCACGCTCTTCGCTTGTCATTTCTTGTCCTTGGCCAACTTTTCGGCCTCGCGGTCCACCATTTCGCGCGTGATGAGCGAATTCTCGAAATGGGTGTTACCGTACACGAAACTGCGCCGCTGCTCCTCCCGGTGTTCCGGGGATGGATTGGCGGTCTTGGCAGCTTCGATGAGTTTCTTGAGAGCGTCGGTCATTGCATCAATATAGACGAGTCCACTCAGAGGCACCATGCGATTTTGTACGTAATACCTCAGGCGAGTTCCTCACAACGGCAAATTGTCGTGCTTCTTTGCCGGCGTTTCCACCTTCTTGTCCTTCAGCATCGACAGCGCGCGGGCGATCCGCTTGCGGGTCGAGTGCGGCATGATGACGTCGTCGATGTAGCCACGCTCGGCGGCGATGAAGGGGGACAGGAAGCGGTCTTCGTATTCCTTGGTGCGCGCGGCGATCTTGTCGGGGTCGCCGATGTCAGAGCGGAAGATGATCTCGACCGCGCCCTTGGCGCCCATCACCGCGATCTGGGCGGTCGGCCAGGCGTAGTTCATGTCGGCGCCGATTTCTTTCGACGCCATGACGTCGAAGGCACCGCCATAGGCCTTGCGGGTGATGATGGTGACCAGCGGCACGGTGCACTGCGAGTAGGCGAACAGCAGCTTGGCGCCGTGCTTGATCAGGCCGCCATATTCCTGCGCGGTGCCGGGCAAAAAGCCCGGCACGTCGACGAAGGTGACGATCGGGATGTTGAAGGCGTCGCAGAAACGAACGAAGCGCGCGGCCTTGCGTGAGGCATCGCTGTCGAGCACGCCGGCCAGCACCATCGGCTGGTTGGCGACGAAGCCGACGGTGCGGCCGGCGATGCGGCCGAAGCCGGTGACGATGTTCTTCGCAAAGGAATCCGCGATCTCGAAGAAGTCGCCCTCGTCCACGACCTTCAGGATCAGCTCCTTCATGTCGTAGGGCTTGTTCGGATTGTCCGGGATCAGCGTGTCCAGGGACATGTCGACGCGGCCGATGTCGTCGAAGCTCGGCCATTCCGGCACGCCGTCGGTGTTGTTCGACGGCAGGAAGTCGATCAGGCGACGCATCTGGAGCAGCGTCTCGACGTCGTTCTCGAAGGCGCCGTCCGCGATCGAGGAGCGCGTGGCGTGCACCGAGGCACCGCCGAGCTCTTCGGCGGTGACGACCTCGTTGGTCACGGTCTTCACCACGTCCGGGCCGGTGACGAACATGTAGCTGGTGTTCTTCACCATGAAGATGAAGTCGGTCATGGCCGGCGAATAGACGTCGCCGCCGGCGCAGGGGCCCATGATGACGGAGATCTGCGGGATCACGCCCGAGGCCAACACGTTGCGGCGGAACACGTAGGAATAGCCGGCGAGCGCGGCGACGCCCTCCTGGATGCGGGCGCCTCCAGCGTCATAGAGGCCGATGATGGGCGCCCGCGCCTTCATCGCCATGTCCTGGAGTTTCGTGATCTTCAGCGCGTGGGTCTCGGACAGCGAGCCGCCGAACACCGTAAAGTCCTTGGCGAACACAAACGTCTTGCGGCCGTTGACGGTGCCCCAGCCGGTGACGACGCCGTCGCCGGGCACCTTGTTCTTTTCCATGCCGAACTCGGTGGAGCGGTGCTCGACAAACATGTCGAATTCCTCGAACGATCCCTTGTCGAGCAGCAGCTCGATGCGCTCGCGGGCGGTCAGCTTGCCGCGGGCGTGCTGCGCCTCGATGCGCTTCTCGCCGCCCCCGAGCTTTGCGCCGGCACGACGGTCTTCAAGGGCGTCCAGGATATTCTTCATTTGCTCCCGCCAGTTCTTAGCCTAAATGCGATTGCCGGGGGTTCTAACACGGCATTTTACGGACCGGAAAGCCGCTTTCGACGCCGCAGGGCTGCCTTGCCGCAGCGTGAAAGCGCAAGGAATTACAAAGTTTTGCCTGGGAGGCGACCATGGATGAGAGAGCGGCCGAGACCGGGGCTGCGACCGGCGGCGTCAACATCCTGCTCCGGCTGGAAGGGCTGACCCTGTTCGTTGGGATGGTGATGCTCTACGCGGCCTGGGGCGGCTCCTGGCTGGTCTTTGCCCTGCTGTTCTTCGTGCCCGATCTGAGCTTCCTGGCGTACCTGTCGGACGCCAAATTCGGGGCGATGGTCTACAACGCCGCCCACAGCTACATGGCGCCGGTGGCGTTGATGACACTGGGTTTCGGCTTGGCCTCGCCCCTCACCTTGTCCATTGCCTTGATCTGGCTTGCCCATATCGGCATCGACCGGGCGCTGGGCTATGGGCTGAAATATGCCGCCGGCTTCGGCTTCACCCATCTGGGGCGGATCGGGCGGCAGAAGGACGCCTGACGCCGGCGCGTTCTGGCGGGATGACCGCGATTTGCCTGCGCAGGTCGGTTGACCCGGCCGGGCGATTCAGGCTTGCTCCAAGCTTGGGATCTGGCGCCGAATGTTGCGTGAGCTCAGTCGGTACGGCGGCGGTCATCACGTCCGGCTGCAAGTATCACCTCATGTCCGCCACGGTCGTTCCCCTGCCTCCGAACAGCGCGTCCGAAACGACCGACTTCCTGCGGCGGATGGCCAGCATGGTGTCGGGGCGGAACGGCGAGATGCTGCTGCGCGCGGCCAGTCTGATCGAGTCGCTGGGGCGGCGGGCGATGTCGGCCGAGCGGCTGTTTCACGAGCAGCAGGAAGAGAACAAGCGCCATGCCGAGCGGCATGAGGCCGCCGAGCTTGCTTCCGACGCCATGGTCAACCAGATCGCAGAGCTGCGGGCGCAGCTTGCAGAGGTGACCTCGGCCGCAGCCGCCGAGCGGGCGGCGTTCGACACCGAGCGCAGCAAGCTGCTCGGCCTGATGCAGGATGCCGAAAGCCATATCGGTAAGCTCACCACCGAGCTCGATACCCTGCGCGCCTCTGTCGATGCTTTCAACGAGACCGTGGTCTCCGTGCCGATCGAGGTGCTGCGGCTGGCGCGGACGCAATTCGATCATCTCTCTCGGGGTTTTGAGCGTAAGGGCGACGTGATCTCGCAGACCATGAGCGAGATCGGCGGCTTCGCCATCGACCAGGCGCTGACGGCGAACAAGCCTGCCGAGAAGGCGTGAGTCTCGCGCAAATTGACAGCCCGCCGGCCGGTTGGTCTACTTCCCTGAAATCACAAGGGAGGATCCGATGCCGATCGCAGTCCGCATCGTTGCCGCGCTCATTGCGCTCTACGTTTCAACCGGGCTCGCCGGCGCGCAGTCGCTTCCCAAGGATGCGGCGAGCCGGGTCGAGATATTCCCGATCCCGTCACTCACCCTCTCCGACCAGGAATTCCTCAGCGGCGATGTTGCGGCCGGCAAGCCGGTCACGGTCGCCGGCGAGTTCCGCGTCGCGCAGGGCACTGGCAAGATGCCGGTCGTAGTGCTGATGCACGGATCGAGCGGCGTCGGCGCCACCACGGAAGCCTGGGTGCATGAATTCAACGCGATGGGCATTTCGACCTTCGTGATCGACGGCTTTACCGGGCGCGGGCTCACTGTGGTCGGACCGAACCAGGCCCTGCTCGGCCGGCTCAATCTGATCATCGACATCTACCGCTCGCTGGACATTCTGGCGAAGCATCCCCGCGTCGATCCTGACCGCATCGTGCTGATGGGATTTTCGCGCGGCGGCCAGGCCGCGCTCTATGCGAGCCTCGACCGCTCCAACAAGCTCTGGAACAGGTCCGGCGTGCAGTTCGCGGCCTATATCCCGTTCTATCCGGATTGCTCGACCACGTATCAGTCCGACACCGAGGTCGCCGCGCGCCCGATCCGTATCTTCCACGGCACGCCTGACGACTACAATCCCGTGAAGAGCTGCAAGGCCTTTGTCGAGCGGCTCAAGGCCGCCGGACGCGACGTGGTGCTGACCGAATATCCCGACAGCGCGCACGGCTTCGACAGCGGCCTGCTCGGCGTCAATACGGTCACGGTGTCCGCCAACGCGCAGACCGCGCGCAACTGCCACATCAGCGAAGGCGACGGTGGCGTGTTGATGAACGCCGATACGCGGGCGCCCTTCACCTACAAGGATGCCTGCATCGAGCTAAACCCGCATGTCGGCGGCAATCCCGCAACGGCCGCGGAGTCGCGCAAGGCCGTGGTGGAGTTTTTGCAGGCGCTGTTCAAGTTGGGTTGAGGAGCAGCCCGACTTGCACCGATGTCGTAGGGTGGGCAAAGCGCAGCGTGCCCACCAATCGCGAAATGCGTAGAGAGATGGTGGGCACGGCGCTACGCGCCTTTGCCCACCCTACGGCATCGCAATTTTGTCGCGGGCTCCTCGCAATGACGAGCGCAATCCGCTACCGCGCCCGGCCGGACAGCCGCAGCACGAACACCAGCACTTCAGCCACGGCCTTGTAGAGATCAGGCGGAATCTCCTCGCCGAGTTCGACCTTGGAGAGCGCGCCGGCCAGGATCTCGTTCTCCTCGATCGGGATATCGTTGGCCTTGGCGATCTCGACGATCTTGGCACCGATCGTACCCTTGCCCTTGGCGACGACGACCGGCGCGCCGCTGCCCTTCTCGTAGAGCAGCGCAATTGCGAGCTTGGACTCCTCGCTCATGTGGCGCGATCCAGAAAATGCCCGGCGCGGGCCGGGGGTGTTTGCGGCGGCGTGCCGTCGCGCACGACGATATCGCCGGGCTTGAGTTCGGCTTTGGTCAGCGCCTGATTGAGCTCACCGATACCGGCGCGGAGTTGCTGCGCCGTCGCCGGCCGTTCCGCCCACATCCGCACAAATGTCTTGTCGCCATTGAGCGCAATCAGCGCGTGCACCGGACCGGCCGGCTCGACATTGAGCGTGAAGCGTGCGCGCCAGGCGCGCTTGGCGGGATCGGCCTGCTCGTTGCCGCCGTCACGCGAGATCTCGAACTGCGCCATCGCGGTGCCCTGCGCCGTCGCAAACGGAATCTCGAAATTCCACTGCGGCACGGTCGGATCGATGCGATGGCCGCTGGCATCGATTCGATCGGGTAGCGAGGCGACCTGCAGCAGGGTCTGCCGCGCGATCGCGGCGTCGGTGTCGTCGAGCAGGCGATGCACGGTGGCGGCGAGCGGCGTGTCCGGTGTGAGCGATGGCGAGGCAACAGCCTGCGGCGATGGCAGCGCGCCGCGAAACGGCGGTGGCGTCGCGCGCGCGGCCGCCTCGAAGAGATGGCTATCCGGCACGGCCTTGGTGGCGCCCGGCACATTCCCGGTCACGCGCGGCAGGTTTTGCGTGACCTCTTGCAGCAGACTCGCGGCAAGGCCTGCGGAGATGGTCCGCGGCAGCGCTGCCTGCGGTGCGTCGACCATGTCGGCAAGCACAGCAGCCACGACATTGGCGTTACGCTGCATTTGCGGCGCTTGGGCTATCTCTGCTTCAGGCGCCGGCGCTTGCACAGCCTCGCCTGCAACTCGAGGCGGCGAGCTTGCGGCCTGCGCGACGGCGCTCGTCGCAATCGCAACGGCCTGTGTCGGTGGCGCGGCAGTCTCGAGCGTGCCTGATGTCGCGGCCAGCGTCTGGCGCAGCACCAGTAGCGCTGCCTTCAAATCCGGTACGGCACCCGACGTCGGCGGCGCGCCGGCCGCAAGCGAGGCCTCGAGAAACAGGCCCGACTTCTGGAAGGCGAATTCGATATCACCGCCATCGAGCCCGGTATTGAGCGGCGTCTGTTGCGCCAGCACGTCCAGCACGGCCTGCTTCAAGCCAGCCGGCAGATCGCTGCCGGTCACGACTGACGCCAGATTGGCGAACAGTGGCGCCTGGCTGCCCTGCTTGGTCACGGCCTCGGCCGAGGCTGCGGTCACGGCGACCTGCTCTAAAGGTGTCAGCGTGTTGCGTGCAGCGTTGACCGACGGGGCAAGCGACGGGCTATCGACCAGCGAAGCCGCCGCCGGCGTCAGCGTAACCTGATCGGCGCTCGCCTCACCTGATCCGTTGACGACGGCGAGCCGGATGGTGCCGTCGTTCTGCGACACCGCGAGCTGGAGATTCTGCCCCGGCGTCAGCGACACCTCCGACATCACGTCCATCGAGAGATTGGCGATCGCGATCCGCACCAGATTGTCGGCGAGCACGCTGACGACCCTGGCATCGACCACGCTGCCGGCCTGGAGCACAAGATCGGGCGTCGCCGCATCAGCCACGGGGCTGGCGGCACTGACGGGAACGATCGAGCTTATCGGCGTCGGCATCTCAAGGGCCCAGGGAATGCTGTCCCCACCCTAAGGTCCCCTCGTAAACCTCTCGTTAAGGACCTTTAGCCGAGCCCGGATTAACGGCCGCCAGCACCACCAATGCGGCCTCGTAATCCCGCAACCGGGTGACCCGGCGGGCAGCCGCTTCCTCGTCCACGCCCCACTGGTCGGCATTCCAGTCCTCGTCGACATGGGCGGCGGCCCAGACCTGGCCGGCGTCACGCACGCCATGGGCCAGCGCCAGCGCCAGCAGCGCCGAACCTGTCAGGGTCGTCACCACGTGAAGAGCCGCGACCGACCAGGCATCCCCCGGCAGCGCCGCGCGAACGGCCCGGAGCGCTTCATCCGGCTGCTTCACATGTATGATGCCCTCGGACAGGATGAAATGCGCTCCCAGCGCCTCCGCCGCCCAGAACAGCACGGGGTCCCAATGCGCGGCCTCGCGGGCGACCAGCCCCTCGGGGTGGCCGGCGCGATAGAACAGCAGGTCGGTCTCGAAATATTTCGCAAGGTCATCAGTGACGAGTTCGACGCGGTCGACGACACCCTCGAGCACGCTGTTGGCGATCCGCGTCAGCGGCATGGTCACGGGATCGAGCGCCTCGCCCTGCGCAGCCCATTCCGCAGCCACGGCATCCGCCAGCGCCCGCGCGGGAATGACCACCTGACGGGCGGAGGGAGTGCGGATCGGCTTGCCGTCGAGCGTGATGGCAAAGCCGCCTTCGGCCTCGGTAACGCCGGCCTCCTTGTAGAAGCGCTTACGCAGCGGCGTGCGCGCGGACGCACGCGCCGATTCCCGTGGGTCCCGCGGTGGCTGGCTGGCTGCTTCTTCGAACAATTCGCGCATGTGAGTTTTCGGTCTCCGCCGCTGAATGCAGGCTTTTAAAGTAAGATTGGTGGCCGATAAAGCGAGCGGCGGACATGAGGGAACCTGCGGGTATTGCGGCCCTGTTCGCCGGGCTCTGGCTGGCCGCGGCCGAAGCCGGCTTTCGCAGTCCGGAATCGCTCGTCCGCAACGTCTACGCCTATTATGGCGAGGGTCCCGAGGGTGGGCTGATCACAGACGTGGAGAGCCCGCATGACAGCTTGCGGAATCTTTCGCCGGAGAGACTCTGGATTGCGTCGTCGCTTCGCTTCTCGCAATGACGGGGCTCATAACGGGGGCTCAGCCCTACTCCTCCGGCGCGTTCTCGATCGGATCAAACCGGCTTGCATCGAGCCCCAACAGATTCCACGACTGCTGCATATGCTGCGGCAGCGGCGCGGTGGCGTCGATAAAGCCGCCGCGCGGATGCGGAATGACGATGCGGCGCGCGAGTAGATGCAGCCGGTTTTGCAGGCCGCCCGGCAACTGCCAGTTCTCGATGTTGAAATATTTGGGATCGCCGACGATGGGGTGGCCGATATGCTCCATGTGGGCGCGAAGCTGGTGGGTGCGCCCCGTCACAGGCTTCAGCGACACCCAGGTCAGCTTGTTGCCGGCGGTCTCGACCACCGCGTAGTACGTCACCGCGTGGCTCGCGCCCTCGTCACCATGCTGGGCGATGCGCATGATGGTGTCGTCCTCGCTCTCTTCCTTCGCAAGGAAGGTCGAGATGCGGCCTTGCTTCGGCTTTGGCAGGCCCGGCACCAGCGCCCAATAAGTTTTCCGCGCCGAGCGCGAGCGGAAGGCGCCGGTCAGATGCGAGGCGGCAAAGCGCGTCTTGGCGATCAGGAGGCAGCCCGACGTCTCCCTGTCGATGCGGTGCACGAGGCGCGGCTTCTGCCCCTTGGAATCGCGCATCACCTCCAGCATCTGGTCGACGTGCCGCGTCATGCCCGAGCCGCCCTGCACGGCGAGGCCGGCGGGCTTGTTCAGCACGAGAACGTCGTCGTCCTCGTAGATCGTCATCTCCTTCAGCGCGGCAAGCGTCTTTTGCGCGGCCTCCGACTCCGGGTTGGCGGGCTTCGGAGTGTCGAGCTTCAGCGGCGGAATGCGGACACTCTGGCCTTCCTCCAGACGGTCCTTGCTGTCGACGCGCTTGCCGTCGACGCGCAGCTCGCCTTTGCGTACGACGCGCTGGATGTGGGAGAACGACAGGCCGGGAAACCGCGCTTCGAGGAAACGATCGACGCGCATGTTGTTCTCGTCCGCCGTCACCGTGACGGTCTCCACCTTGGTCGGCAGCAGCGCCTCGACCGGCTTTGCCGCAACCGGCGCTTCCATTGCCGCCTTTTCCAGCCCAGCCTTGGGCGCACGCCGCTCAGCGCGTTCGCCCGCAAAGCGCGGCGGCTTCCCACCGGGCTTAGCCCCAGGACGCGCCCCGGCCTTCTTCGCACTACCCACCTTGAACGGACGCGCCTCCTTGCGCTCATCGCGCTCGCGAGGTTTTGGATTCATTCTCTTGATGCGGCGGCTCATGCGGTTTTTCCAAGCTTTCGTGTCGACTGCGCGTTGGCGCGACGGGGCAGCGACGCAACCTGCGCGCCTACCTCTTTCTCCGCCAGCCGCAGCTCATATTGCTGTTGCAGGTTCATCCAGAATTGCGGGCTGGTGCCGAACCAGTGACCAAGACGCAGCGCCGTATCTGCAGTGATGCCGCGCTGCCCATTGATGATGCCGGTGATGCGATTGACCGGCACGTCAATCTGGCGCGACAACTCGGCGGCCGTGATGCCGAGTTCGCGCAGCTCTTCGGCCAGATGTTCGCCGGGATGAATTGGCGTGCGGGGCATAAGCTTCCTTCAGTGATAATCGACGATTTCTACATCAGTCGGACCAAGCGCACCCTCTGGCCAACTGAAGCAGATCCGCCATTGATCGTTGATCCGGATCGAAAATTGTCCCGCACGATCGCCCTTCAAGGCTTCGAGCCGATTACCGGGCAACGCCGCCAAGTCGGCTAAGCTCGTTGCCGCGTCCAATCGATCAAGGCGCGTCTCTGCCTGGCCGGCAAATCCCGAGAATTCCTTGACGTGCTGCCCAGCGGCAAATCGCTCGGTGCGCTTGTCGCGGCAGCTGACGATCATCCCCGAATATTAGCAAGATTTACGACTTACGTAAATAGTAAACTGCTCAAAACTCTTACTTCCCTCCCCGCTCCTTGCGCAGCTTGGCCCAGTAATCCAGCCGCTTGCGGATCTCCCGCTCGAAACCGCGCTCGGGCGGGTCATAGAAGGTCTGGCGACCCAGGGCTTCCGGGAAGTAGTCCTGGCCGGAGAAGGCATCGGGGGTGTCGTGGTCGTATTCGTAAGCCGCGCCGTAGCCTTCCGACTTCATCAGCTTGGTCGGCGAATTCAGGATGTGCTTTGGCGGCAGCAGCGAGCCGGCCTGTTTTGCCACCTGCATCGCTGTGCCGAAAGCAGTATAGACCGCGTTCGATTTCGGCGCGGTGGCCAGATAGACGACGGCCTGGGCGATGGCGAGCTCGCCCTCGGGATGGCCGAGGAAGTCGAAGGCGTCCTTCGCCGCATTGGCGATGATCAGCGCCTGCGGATCGGCGAGCCCGATGTCCTCGACCGCCATGCGCACGACTCGGCGGGCCAGGAATAGCGCGTCTTCGCCGGCATCGAGCATGCGCGCGAGATAATAGAGTGCTGCGTCCGGATCGGATCCGCGCACCGACTTATGCAGCGCCGAGATCAGGTTGTAGTGGCCGTCGGCGGATTTGTCGTAGATCGGCGCGCGGCGTTGTAAGATTTCCTGCAATTGCGCAGCATTGAAGGTCTCGTCCGCCCTTGCCGAACGCCAGACCTCTTCGGCTAGCGTCAGCGATGCACGGCCATCGCCATCGGCCATGCGCACCAGCACGGCGCGCGCCTCTTCATCGAGCGGGAGCTTGCGGCCCTCGACCTCCTCGGCATGCGCGAACAGCTTTTCGATCGCGGCGGCATCGAGCGAGCGAAACACCAGCACGCGTGCGCGGGACAGCAACGCCGCGTTGAGCTCGAAGGAAGGGTTTTCAGTGGTGGCGCCGACCATGACGACGGTGCCGTCTTCCATCACCGGCAGAAACGAATCCTGCTGGGCGCGATTGAAGCGATGCACCTCGTCGACGAACAGCAGTGTGCCCTTGCCCATCTCGCGACGGGCGCGCGCGGCCTCGAACGCTTTCTTGAGGTCGGCGACGCCGGAGAACACCGCGGAGATCTGCTCGAAATGCAGATCCGTCGCATCCGCCAACAACCGCGCCACCGTGGTCTTGCCGGTGCCGGGCGGGCCCCAGAACACCAGCGAGCCGAGCGTGCGCGTCTCCAGCATGCGCGTCAGCGCACCGTCGGGGCCAAGGATGTGATCCTGGCCGACGACCTCCGAGAGCGCACGCGGCCGCAGCCTGTCCGGCAGCGGATGCGGAGCCTCGTGATCGAGCCCCGCCGCGGCGAAGAGAGTTGGCGTCTCCTGTGGTCGCTTCGGACTCATCCGCCCAGCGTGACGTTGATCTGCTGGCCGCCGCGCACCAGCGTGATGCGCCAGAGTCGCTGGCTTACGCCGGCCGCCTTCTCGAGGTCGACGGTCTTGCCGATCTTCTGGTTGTTGACCGCCAAAATAATGTCGCCCTTCTGGAAGCCGACATTCGCGGCCGCGCTGTCGCCGCCGAGATCGGTGATCACGACGCCTTCGGTGTCGGCGTCCAGATGCAGCTCGTCCGCAAGCGCGGGCGTGATGGTCGAGAACTTGGCTCCCTGGAACGGCGAGCGGGCGGTGACGACGAGTTCGTTACGGCCAATATCGGGCGCGCTCTCGAGCGCGATTGTCAGCTTCAGCGGCTTGCCGCCGCGCTGCACGTCGATCTGCGCCGTGCCGCCGAGCGGACGGGTGGCGAAGCGGTAGTCGAACGCGTTGGGATCGTCCACGGTCTGGTTGTCGATCCCGGTGATGAGGTCGGAGGATTTCAAGCCGGCCTTTGCCGCTGGACCGTTGGGAACGACGCTCGCGACCAGCGCGCCGGTCGGCGAGCGCAGGCCGAGGCTCTCGGCGATCTCGGGCGTCACCGCCTGCAGCTTCGCACCGAGCCACGGCCGCTTCACCGCCGTGCCGCCGTTCTTGGCGGAAGCGACGACGACGCGCACCATATTGGCGGGGATCGCAAAGCCGATGCCTTGCGAGCCGCCGGAACGCGAGTAGATCGCGGTGTTGATGCCGGCAAGCCGGCCGTTCATGTCGACCAGCGCGCCGCCGGAATTGCCGGGATTGATCGCGGCGTCGGTCTGGATGAAGAACTGGTAGTCGGTGATGCCGACCTGCGTGCGCGCGAGCGCCGAGATGATGCCGTGGGTCACGGTCTGGCCGACGCCGAAGGGGTTGCCGATCGCCATGACGACGTCGCCCACCATCAGTTCGTCCGAGTTGGTGAATTCGAGCGCAGGAAATTTCTCTTTGGTATCCTTCAGACGCAGCACCGCGAGATCGCTGCGGGAGTCCTTCAGCACGATCTCGGCCTCGAACTCGCGCTTGTCCGACAGCGACACCTTCACCTGGTCGGCGCCCTCGATGACATGGACGTTGGTGACGACGAGCCCGGATGAATCGACGATCACGCCCGACCCCAGCGACCGCTGCACCTGCTCCTGCTGCTGGCCGCCGCCGAAGAAACGGCGGAAGATCGGGTCGTCCAGCAGAGGATTGCGGTTCTGCACCACCTTGGCGGCATAGACGTTGACGACCGCCGGCTGCACCCGCTGCACGATCGGCGCATAGGACAGCCGTAGCTCGGCCAGCGACGACGGCACGCGGCGGTCCTGCGCGGCAGCCAGATTGAAGTGGGCCGAAAAGGCTATGCACAATGCCGTGACGACGGCGGTCCGGATCGATCGAAACATTCCTACCTCTTGGAAAAGATGCCGGAATATAGGCGCGTTCGCCCCCCAATAGAAGGGCGCCCAGCGGCAATTCGCCCCCTTTCCGGTGTGGCCGGCACGCAAGCACCGCGTGCAAAATGCCAATCTGGGAGGTGCCGCACATTGGCATGATGCGCGTCATCTTGCATGCTGCCCAACGGCGGATTCGGCTGCGGCGAAATTACATCAGTGGGAACCATTGCAGCCGTGGCGCGCCGTCGCGGGACAGTCATCGACCCTTCTTAGGCTCTCCCGTTGCGACTTGGGGAAGTTGGTCTAACCGATGG
This sequence comes from Bradyrhizobium sp. LB11.1, assembly GCF_040549385.1. Lineage (NCBI taxonomy): Bacteria > Pseudomonadati > Pseudomonadota > Alphaproteobacteria > Hyphomicrobiales > Nitrobacteraceae > Bradyrhizobium > Bradyrhizobium sp. LB11.1. The sequence goes on from NZ_JBEPTH010000010.1 coordinate 113,339, forward strand.
AGTGGTGACGTGAGCAGAACAAGAATTGCGGCCGCGGCGATTGGTCTCGCCGGCGCGCTGGCGGCCTCGCAGGCCCAGGCACAATCAGCAAGTAACAGCGATCAGGAGATCGCACTCCTGAAGCAGCAGTTGAAGATGCTGGAGCAGAAGCTGGACAAGCTCCAGAACCAGACCGCCGCGAATACGGCGGCCACGGCGAAGGCCAGGGCAGAAGCAAAGGCTGAAGCGAAAGCCGAAGCACGCTCCGAGGCGAAGGCGGTCGTCGCCAACGCCAATGCGGCGTATCCGGTCAAGGGCGCGCCCGCGTTATCCGGCGTTATCGTGACGATGCCGAACAACCGGCCGACCATCTGCACCGCCGACGGAGCGAACTGCGTCGCGATCACCGGCCGCGTGCATTGGGATGTCGGCGGCTACGACTATCGTCCCAACACGGCGGCCACCGTACCGCAGAAGCTGGACAGCGGCGAAAATGTTCGCCGCGCGCGGATCGGCCTCGCCGGCAAATTCTTCAACGACTGGAATTTCGCGCTGGTCTACGATTTCGGCGGCTCGTCGGACGGGTTTGGCGGCGCGGCTCCGGGATCGCTGCCCGGCGGCGGCGTCTCCGGCCTCGAGAATGCCTATCTCAGCTACACCGGCCTGAAGCCGTTCGGCGGAAAGATGGCGATCGAGGCGGGCGTCATGGACCTGCCCTACACCATGGACGAGGCCACGAGCTCCAACGACATCATGTTCATGGAACGCGCTTCGGCTGGTATCATCGCGACCAACATCGCTGCCGGCGATTTCCGTTCGGCAGCCGGCACGCGCTGGTTCAACGATCAGCTCTGGGCCGGCGCCTATGTCACCGGACCCGCGACGGGCGCAATCCACTCCGCTTCGAGCGCGGCACCGGCGGGCACGAGCGAGCAATACGGCGCCGTGGCGCGTATTGCCGGCAATCCCATCAGCGGCAAGGACTACTCGGTCCATATCGGTGCTAACGCGCAGTGGCTGATTCAGCCGCCGCGCAATCTCATCGCCAACACGCAGACGGTCGCGCTCAGCGATCGTCCGGAATTGCGTCTCGACCCGACCGCGCTGGTGTCGACGGGCGCGATCGCCAATGTCTCGGGCGCGCAGGTCTACAGCGTCGAAGCGGCTGCGACCTACGGTTCGTTCATCGTCCAGGGGGAGTACTTCTGGTACAATGTCGACCGCACCGCCAATACCGGCGTGCCGCTGGTCGGCGCGCCGAGCCTGAAATTCCAGGGCGGCTATGCGCAGGCCGGCTACGTGCTGACCGGCGAAGGCCGCAGCTACAACGCGGCGAACGCGGCCTATAACGGCGTCAAGCCCGCGCATCCGTTCTCACTCGAGGGCGGCGGCTGGGGTGCCTGGGAAATCGCGGGACGCTTCTCGACGATCGACCTCAACGACCAGCTTGCGAGCGCCAACGGCGTCGCGGGTGGGCGCCAGAACATCTACACGCTTGCGCTCAACTGGTACGTCAACGGTAACGTCCGCTTCATGCTCGACTACCTGCATGGCACCGTCTCCAAACAGACGCTGCCGCCGGCGGCATTCGCGAATACGGGCTCGAACTTCGACGCCGTGGCGATGCGCACGCAGTTCGCGTTCTGACGCGATCAATTCCGGGGGCGGCACAGCCGCTCCCGGAAGCTAAGCGGCGCGCCTCGGCTTCTTGACGGGCCCGGCTTCAAGCGCCGACGCGCAGCATGCGGTGGGTGATGCCGGGCATCATGCGGCGCTATTCGCCGAAGCGCTGGGTGCCGCCCTGCAAATGGCAGCCGGGACGACGGGCAAAGTTGCGCTGTTTCATCCGTGTTTTCCCAAAAGTATCCAACCAGGGACGATATCCCCAAATTTACAGCACTTGCCAAATGGGAGCCAGGGCGACAGTTAGAGGGGCAGGCGAATACACCATCTGATGGAGACAAGCCATGAAGGCCGTCGGCTACAAGAAATCGCTTCCGATCGAGGATCAGGATTCGCTGATCGACTTCGAGACCGCCAAGCCCGAGCCGAAGGGACGCGACATTCGCGTCGCCGTGAAAGCGATCTCGGCCAATCCGGTCGATTACAAGGTGCGCAAGCGCGCCGCCCCGCCCGAGGGCGAGACCAAGATTCTCGGCTATGACGCCGCCGGCGTGGTCGATGCAGTCGGCCCCGACGTCACGCTGTTCAAGCCGGGCGACGAGGTGTTTTACGCGGGCTCGATCCTGCGCCAGGGCACCAATTCCGAATTCCACCTGGTCGACGAGCGCATCGTCGGCAACAAGCCGAAATCACTCTCGTTCGCGCAAGGAGCCGCCCTTCCCCTCACTTCCATCACCGCCTGGGAATTGCTGTTCGATCGTCTTGGCGCAGTCCCCGGCAAGAGCGTCGATCCGCGCACGCTCTTGATCACCGGTGGCGCCGGCGGTGTCGGCTCGATCCTGATCCAGCTCGCGCGCCGCCTCACCGGCCTCACCGTGGTTGCGACCGCGACGCGGCCGGAATCGCAGAAATGGTGCCTCGATCTCGGCGCGCATGCGGTGATCGACCATGGCAAGCCGATGAAGGAGCAGATCGAAAAATTGAAGCTGCCGCCGGTCGCATTGGTCGCGAGCCTCACTTTCACTGATCAGCACTACAAGAGCATCGCCGAATTCATGGCGCCGCAGGGCCGCTTCGGCCTGATCGACGACCCCCCCGAATTCACCATGAGCACGTTCAAGGGCAAAGCGATCTCGGTGCATTGGGAATCGATGTTCACGCGCTCCTCCTTTCAAACGCCCGACATGATCGCGCAGCACCATCTGCTCAACGACGTCGCCGACCTCATCGACAAGGGCGTGCTGCGCACCACGCTCGACCAGACCTTCGGCACGATCAACGCGGCCAACCTCAAGCGCGCGCACGCACTGCTCGAGAGCGGCAAGTCGCGTGGCAAGATCGTGCTGGAGGGTTGGTAGGCGAAGGCCTCGTAGGGTGGGCAAAGGCGCACTTGCGCCGTGCCCACCGTCTCACCAACGGGACGGCAAGAAAAGGTGGTGGGCACGCTCCGCTTTGCCCACCCTACGGCAGTTGCGCTCTAGCAACAGCGGCGGGTAACACCTGTCGTTATTTCAGTATCTGCGACAACGCCGACAACAGCCGGTCGATCTGCTCATCCGTGCCCACGGTGATCCGCAGATAATCCGAGATACGAGCCGCGGAAAAATGGCGGACGATCACCGCCTGCTCCCGCAGCGCCGCTGCAAGCGCGGCACCTTCATGCACGGGATGGCGCGCGAAGACGAAGTTGGCCAGGGACGGCAGCACCTCGAAGCCGGCTCCCTTCAGTCCGCGGGTCAGCCGCTCCCTGCCCTCGATCACGCGAACGCGGCTCTGCTGAAAATAGGTTTCGTCCTCCAGGGAGGCGATCGCGCCGGCCTGGGCGGGACGGCCGAGCGGGTATGAATTGAAGCTGTCCTTCACGCGGGTCAGCGCATCGATCAGATCTGCGTCGCCGATCGCATACCCGACCCGAAGCCCGGCCAAGGCGCGCGACTTGGACATGGTCTGCACGACAAGGAGATTCCGATGGGAAGCAACCAGCGGAATCGCGGTCTCGGCGCCGAAGTCGACATAGGCCTCGTCGACGACCACGGGTACGTCCGGGTGCTCTTCCAGCAGCATCCTGATCTCGGCGCGAGACAGGGCGATCCCCGTCGGCGCGTTCGGATTTGGGATGATGATCGCGCCGGCCGGCCGGCGGTAATCAGCGACGCGGATTTGCATGGCCCGATCGAGCGGCACGGTCTCGTAGGCGATGCCGAACAGACGGCAATAGACCGGATAGAAACTGTAGGTGATATCGGGAAAGAGCAGCGGCGCATCATGCTTCAGCAGGGCGACGAAGGCATGCGCCAGCACCTCGTCGGAGCCATTGCCGACGAACACCTGCTCGGGTCTCACGCCGTGATAGGTGGCCAGGGCGGCCCGCAGCGCGGTCGCCTGCGGGTCCGGATAAAGACGCAGCGTATCGGCTGCCGCGTCCTGGATCGCCTCCAGTGCAAGCGGAGACGGACCGAGCGGGTTCTCGTTGGTGTTCAGCTTGACCAAATCCGCCATGCGGGGCTGTTCACCCGGCACGTAGGGTTTCAGGTCATGCGTCAAGCTGCTCCAGAAACGGCTCATGTTCCCTCCCGCTCGCGCGGCCGCATCGCCCGCTCGACGAAGCCTTTTGCGAGCGCGTGATAGATACCCTCCTCGCAGATCATCCGCGAGACGAAATGCGCGATCAGCGCGGCTGCCATCAACGGCACGACCATGCCGTGATTGTCGGTCATCTCGGTCACGATCACGAAGGCGGTGATCGGCGCCTGCACCACGCCAGCGAAATACGAGACCATGCCGAGCAGCATGATCGCACCGAGAGGTGCGCCGTGGAAGAACGCCGCGATGTTGCTGCCGATGCCGGCACCGACGGCAAGCGAGGGCGAGAAGATGCCGCCCGGTATGCCGCTGATCGCGGCAAAGCTCGTCGCCAGAAGCTTGAGCACGCCAAAGTCCTGCGGCAGCGACGTACCGTGATCCAGCGCCTCTTTCACCTGCACGTAGCCCGTGCCGTAGATTGTATCGCCGGACATCAGGCCGCAAATCGCGACAGCAAGGCCGCAGGCGAACGCGAACCAGAGCGGATGGCCCTTGATCGCACGTCCGAGCGGATTCTTGAAGCCACGCGCCATGGCAATGACGACTCGGCTGAACAGGCCGCCCGCGAGGCCACCGACCACGCCACAAAGCGGAACAGCTAGCCAGTCGGCGCCGCGCGCCAGCGACATCGCGCTGCTGCCGAAATAGGCGTAATTGCCGGCCAGCGCGAGCGAGGTCAGGCCGGCCGCGATGACCGCGCCAATGATAAGGCTGGATGTGCGGGTCTCGAAAGCGCGGCTCATCTCCTCGATGCCGAAGACGATTCCCGCAAGCGGCGTGTTGAAGGCCGCGGCAACGCCCGCAGCGGCACCAGCCAGGATCAGCCCGGGCTGGCGGCGCGGCGAGACGCGGCCGAGCGCGAACATGATGGAGGCGCCGACCTGAACGGTCGGCCCTTCCCGCCCCACGGAACCGCCGCACAGCAGCGCGAAAAGAGTGAGAATCATCTTGCCGATCGCGATCCGGATCGAGACCAGGCTCTCGCGTGCGCTCTGATCGGTCAGATGCCGTGCGGCGATCGCCTGCGGGATCCCACTGCCCTGGGAGTTCGGGAACAGGCGGATGGCCAGGTAGGCTGACAACATGAAGCCGAGCGGCGTCACCGCCAGCACGGCATAGCGCGACTTGGCTAAAAGGAGCGCAAAGGCATGTTGCGCGAGGTCGGCCAGCTGCGCCAGCGCCACCGCCGCAGCACCGACCCCGATCCCGCCAAGCAGAAAGATTGCCCGCCGCTGCCATCGCGCGGATGTCAGCCTGAACAGGCGCTTGTGACGAGTCGAGAGGGGCCAGAACATGGAGCCCCGTTTTAGCTGGTCGTGCTTTGAATTGAAGCGGTAAGTGGGCAGACCAGCTAGACTGGAACCGCGCCCTCGACGAACAGCAGTCGCCGCTCCAGTGCACCAGCGCGGATTTTCAACGCCTCGGCATATTCCGGCGAGGCGTACCATTCCTTCAGCCTCGCCATCGTCGGAAATTCGACGATCACGATGGCCTTTGGCGGAAGGTTGCCTTCCGCCAGCTCAGCCTTGCCGCCACGGACGAGATAGCGGCCGCCATACTGCGCGATCGTCTTCGCCGCGAGCGCGCGATAGGCTTCGAACTCATCGAGATCGCGCATCTCGACTTCGGAAATCACATAAGCCGTCATGCGCGCGGGCTCTCCGTTTTGAGCATAATCTTGTCGGAAGACCGCTTTGCGCTAACGCGGCCCTCAGGGTCTGGATCATGCTCTATGCAATCGTATTGACGATGCCGCCTTCTGCGCGCAGCGCCGCGCCGTTGGTCGCGGACGCTTCCTTCGACGCAACGTAGACCACCATGTTGGCGATCTCGTCGACGCTGGCGAAGCGCTGGATCAGTGAGCTCGGGCGATGCTGCTTGACGAAATTGGCGGCGGCCTCGTCGACCGACTGACCGTTCTGCTTGGCGAGATCCTTCACAAAGGTCTCGACGCCCTCGGACATGGTCGGGCCGGGCAGCACCGAGTTCACCGTGACCGCGGTGCCTTGGGTGAGCTGCGCCAAGCCACGCGCGACCGCGAGCTGCGCCGTCTTGCTCATGCCGTAGTGGATCATCTCGGCGGGAATGTTCAGCCCTGATTCCGAAGAGATGAAGACAATGCGGCCCCAGTTACGCTTCAGCATGCCCTTCATATACGCGCGAGACAACCGCACGCCGCTCATCACGTTGACCTCGAAGAAGCGGCTCCAGTCCTCGTCCGGGATGTCGAAAAAATCTTTCGGCTCGAAGATCCCGGCATTGTTGATGAGGATGTCGACCTCAGGGAGTGCCGCCACGAGCGCCTTGCAGCCTGAAGCGGTCGAGACGTCGGCGGCGATGCCGCGCACCTTGGCCCCCGTTGCTTCCAGTTTGCGCACGGCCGCATCGACCTTGTCCTGGCCGCGCCCGTTGATCACGACGCTCGCGCCTGAACCGGCAAGGCCCTTGGCGATGGCGTGGCCGATGCCAGCGGTCGAGCCGGTCACGAGTGCGGTCTTTCCGGAAAGGTCGATCTTCATGAATCGTCTCCATTGATGTTGAAGCGGATATCGTGCGCTGCACGGGTGGGTGCAATCACCGCTCACCGATGCGTGAGGATCTATCGCGACAACGGCAGAGCCGTAGGGCAGGCAAAGCGTAGCGTGCCCACGATGTCAGCGCGGGTTGCGGATGGAATGGTGGGCACTGCGCGCGAAGAGCGCGCCTTTGCCCACCCCTACGATTTCGGCGGCAGCGCTCTAACAAACGCAACGATGGCATCGAGATCCTGCGGCGTCATGGTGGCGTAACCAGCATAAGCCATCGGCGGCTTGAGCTTGCGACCGTCGCGCGCGATGCCTTGCGTAATCGCACGCTTGATTTCGTCGTCGCTCCACTGCCCGAGGCCCGCCACGGGATCCGCGGTGATGTTGGCGGAGACGGATTCACCCCACGGTCCCCTGAACGTCCGGCCGCCCTTGCCGCTGGCGCCAGCGAAATCGTGCACCACCGACGGACCTTCCGGCGTGTGGCATTCCAGGCAATGGGCGATGGTCAGGAGATAGCGGCCGCGGGCGAGCTTGTCGGACAGCTCCGCCTCGGTTGCCTGCTGGCCGGCATAGGTCGGCATCTCCGGCTTCAGCGCGACCTTGTATTCCGGCGCCGGCGTCTCGTGATGCACGGACGGCACGGAGCGCAGATAAGTCGTGAGCGCATCGAGATCGCGGGCAGACAGCACGGTGTAGAAAACGGTCGGCATGATCGGCGCAACGGCCGACCCGTTGGGCCTGATGCCGCTGACGAGGAAATGCTTCAGCTCGGCATCGCTCCAGTTGCCGATGCCGGTCTCCTTGTCCGGCGTAATGTTGGATGCGGTGACCTCGAAAGCGGGCTCATCAAAGGTCTGCCCGCCCGAGAGCGCACGCGTCATATCCAGGCCCTGTGGCCCGCGCGGCGTATGGCAATTGTTGCAGACCATCACGCTGTTGACGAGATAAGCGCCACGCTCGACCAGCGTCTCGGCGGCAGCCGGCGACAACAACAGCGCCAGCACGATCCCAAACACAATCCTCATGGAAGCCCCCCGGCCAGAATCGCGTTTCACCACAACGATGCGCGGCATGAGATATTGCCGCCGCATACAAAAAAGCGGCGCCCGGGGGCGCCGCTTTCTCGAATTCGCTACCGGCCGGCTTACGCCGCCTCGGCTTCCTTCGCCTGCACCGGACCGGAGTCCTGGCCCTTGGCATCGACATCGCGGTCGACGAACTCGATCACGGCCATCGGCGCGTTGTCGCCGTAGCGGAAGCCGGCCTTGATGATGCGGGTGTAGCCGCCCTGGCGATCCTTGTAGCGGGGCGCCAGCGTGTCGAACAGCTTCTTGACCTGGTCCTTGTCGCGCATCTCGGAGATCGCCTGGCGGCGCAAGGCCAGCCCGCCCTTCTTGCCGAGGGTGATGAGCTTCTCGACGATCGGACGAAGCTCCTTGGCCTTGGGCAGCGTGGTGACGATCTGCTCGTGCTTGATCAGCGCCGCGCACATGTTGGCGAACATCGCGCGGCGATGCTCGGCCGTGCGGTTGAGCTTCCGATGAACCTTGCCGTGACGCATGTGTGTAGTCCTTACTTCAAAACTGCCGCGACGGTTCGTCGGACATGTTGCTCAGGTGGGCTGCCTGCGTTCGCCCAAAAAAATCGTGGCCGGATGACTCCGGCCACGACGGTAGAAATTCTCAGTAGTGATCCTCGAAGCGCTTGGCGAGCTCGTCGATGTTCTCCGGCGGCCAGCCCGGCACTTCCATGCCGAGATGCAGACCCATCTGGGCGAGCACTTCCTTGATCTCGTTCAGCGACTTGCGGCCGAAGTTCGGAGTGCGGAGCATTTCGGCTTCCGACTTCTGCACGAGGTCGCCGATGTAGACGATGTTGTCGTTCTTCAAGCAGTTGGCCGAACGCACCGACAGCTCGAGCTCATCCACCTTCTTGAGGAAGGCCGGGTTGAAGGCGAGGTCCGGGATGATTTCCTGGGCGACTTCCTTGCGCGGCTCTTCGAAGTTGACGAACACGTTGAGCTGATCCTGCAGGATGCGGGCGGCGTAAGCCACCGAATCATCCGGCGTCAACGCGCCGTTGGTCTCGATCGTCATGGTCAGCTTGTCGTAGTCGAGGATCTGGCCCTCGCGGGTGTTCTCGACCTTGTAGGAGACCTTGCGGACCGGCGAGTACAGGCTGTCGACCGGGATCAGGCCGATCGGCGCGTCCTCGGGACGGTTGCGCTCGGCGGGCACGTAGCCCTTGCCGGTCGCGACCGTGAACTCCATGCGGATCTCGGCGCCCTCGTCGAGCGTGCAGATCTGGAGGTCCGGGTTGAGCACCACGACGTCGCCGACGGTCTGGATGTCGCCGGCGGTGACGGCACCCGGGCCCTGCTTCTTCACAACCATGCGCTTGGGGCCTTCGCCCTGCATCTTGATCGCGATGTCCTTGATGTTCAGCACGATGTCGGTGACGTCCTCACGGACGCCAGCGATCGAAGAGAATTCGTGCAGCACGCCGTCGATGTGGACCGACTGCACCGCCGCGCCCTGGAGCGAGGAGAGCAGGATGCGGCGCAGCGCGTTGCCGAGCGTCTGGCCGAAGCCGCGCTCGAGCGGCTCGGCGACGATGGTCGCAAAACGGGTCGAATCGCTGCCGGGCTGCACCTGGAGCTTGTTCGGCCGAATCAGTTCTTGCCAATTTTTCTGGATCGTCACTGTTTCACCCATACAGGCCAGTCGATTTGAAAATTCAAATACTGGCGTTGGAGAAAGGCCGCAGATCAAACCCGCGGCTTCTAAAAAGCATCGCGGGCGACGATGCGCCCGCGACTTCGTATCAGACGCGCCGACGCTTGCGCGGACGGCAGCCGTTGTGCGGGATCGTGGTCACGTCGCGGATCGAGGTGACGGTGAAGCCTGCGGCCTGGAGCGCGCGAAGCGCCGACTCACGGCCCGAACCGGGACCGGCGACTTCGACTTCCAGCGTGCGCATGCCGTGTTCCTGCGCCTTCTTGGACACGTCTTCGGCTGCGACCTGCGCGGCATAAGGGGTCGACTTGCGCGAGCCCTTGAAGCCCATCGTGCCGGCGGAGGACCAGGCAATCGTGTTGCCCTGCGCGTCGGTGATGGTGATGGTCGTGTTGTTGAACGACGAGTTCACGTGCGCGACGCCGGAGGCGATGTTCTTGCGCTCACGACGACGAACGCGGGTGGCTTCCTTGCCCATAGACTACCTTTCCTGAAGATCTCAAACGCCGCCGTAATGCCAGCGGCTACACCTGTGGATGCGAATGGTGAGTAGCGAATAGCGAATGGAATGATTCCCATTCGCTATTCGTCATTCCTATTCGCCAAAATTACTTCTTCTTGCCGGCGATGGCCTTGGCCGGACCCTTGCGCGTACGCGCATTGGTGTGGGTACGCTGACCGCGCACCGGCAGACCGCGACGATGACGCAGGCCGCGATAGCAGCCGAGGTCCATCAGACGCTTGATGTTGATGCCGACTTCACGACGGAGGTCACCCTCGACGAGATAATCGCGGTCGATCACTTCGCGGATCTGAAGCACTTCAGCGTCGCTGAGCTGATTGACGCGACGATCCTCGGAGATCTTCACCTTCTCGATGATCTCACCGGCAATCTTCTCGCCGATGCCATGGATGTACTGGAGCGCGATCAGCACGCGCTTGTTGGTCGGAATGTTCACGCCGGCGATACGGGCCACGGCTATCTCTCCTGTTGCCGATCCCTCGTCAGGGGCCGGTCTTTAAGTGCTTATGTTTCTCGGGCAGGTGTTCACAAACGCGAACACGACGCCCACCCCTGGTCTTCCTGGGGCCCGGCATCGTTTGAAACTATCCGACTTGGATGCGGGGCTTATTAAGGGATTCAGGGGGCTTTCGTCAACCGCCGCTAGCGTTTGGCTCGCTTTTTCGTGACCTTTTTTGGACTCTTCTTCGAACCTTTCTTGACGGCCTTTTTGGCGGGCTTTTTGACCGCTTTCTTGGCTGTCTTCTTGGCGGCCTTTTTGGCCTTTTTGGCCTTTTTGGCCTTTTTGGTGGATTTAGCCGATTTGGCAGCCTTTTTAGCCGTTTTCGTCGGCTTTTTGGCCGCTTTCTTGGCTTTCTTGGCTGCCTTAGCCTTCTTGGTCCCGGTTTTGGCGGACGTCGCCTTGGCCGCGCTGCGGGCAAGGGTCTTACCATGCGTCTTGGGCTCGACCGCGCCAAGCGCCAGGAGCTGGCGGTGGATGGCGCGGGTGACCTCGTCGATGGCCATCATGCCGTCGATGGTGGAGAGCTTCCGGCGCTCGGAATAGTAGTGAATCAGCGGTTCCGTCTGGCTGCGGTAGCTGGCTAACCGCTTGGTCAGGACCTCCGGGGTGTCGTCGACCCGAACCTCCTCGCCGCGCTCCAGCATCTGGGCAACGCGGGTCTCGACGCGGTTGAGCAACGCGCTCTCATTGACGCGGAGCTCGATCACGGCGTCGAGCCTGAGGTGCTTGTGCCGGAGCAGATCATCCAGTGCCTCAGCCTGCGGCACGGTGCGCGGGAAGCCGTCGAGGATGAAACCGTTCTTCGCGTCCGGCTGGTCGATGCGATCGGAGATGATCCCCACCACGACCTCGTCGGGCACGAGCCCCCCGCTGGCCATGATCTCCTTGGCCTTCAGCCCGACCGGCGTTCCCGCAGCGACGGCTGCACGCAACATTTCGCCAGTGGAGAGCTGGACGATGCCGTAGCGCTGCACCAGCAGCTGCGCCTGGGTCCCCTTGCCCGATCCTGGTGGTCCCAGCAGGATAATTCTCATCGGCGTACGCCCCCCCGGATTGGTGAGCGATATTTCGCGCACCCGTGTTTGAAAGTTCAGTAGCAGTGCAAATCATAATCAGCGCCGCACCGCCACCCATATCATAGGGGAGCAAATGCCCGGACGCCAAGAAGGGCTTTGAAATCAGTGATTGTGCTGCAGTGAGAGCAGCTCCGCCGATGCGACTGAATGACCAGCTGATCGCCTGGGCGGCCGCCGCGCGTTGTTCGCGCAGCGAATCGGCGGCGCTAGCGCGCCGCCTCGAGAGGACGCCGCGTCTTAGCGGCGGCGGCCCCGGAGCTTCGACTTGCGGATCAGCCCTTCATACTGATGGGCGAGCAGATAGCCCTGCACCTGCGCCACCGTGTCCATGGTGACACTAACCACGATCAGCAGCGAGGTGCCGCCGAAGTAGAACGGCACCGAGGCGTAGGAGATCAGGATTTCCGGGATCAAACAGACGATCGCCAGATAGATCGCGCCGAGCACAGTGATGCGCGACAGCACGTAGTCGATATATTCCGCGGTGCGCTCGCCCGGACGGATGCCCGGGATGAAGCCGCCGTGCTTTTTCAGATTGTCCGCGGTCTCGGTCGGGTTGAACACGATCGCGGTGTAGAAGAAGGCGAAGAACACGATCAGCGCGAGATAGAGGATCAGAAACAGCGGACGGCCGTGACCGAGCTGGGTCGTGATCCACTGGAACCATTCCGGTCCCCTGCCCGCGTTGAAGTTCGCAACCGTCGTCGGCAGCAAGAGCAGCGAAGACGCGAAGATCGGCGGGATCACGCCCGAGGTGTTGAGCTTGAGCGGCAGATGTGAGGACTGGCCCTCGAACATCTTGTTGCCAACCTGGCGCTTGGGATACTGGATCAGGAGCCGACGCTGGGCGCGCTCCATGAACACGATGAAGGCGATCACGGCGACCGCCATCACGATCACGACCAGGATCAGGCCGGTCGACATCGCGCCCTGACGACCGAGCTCGAGCATGTTTGCGAGCGCCGACGGCAGCTCGGCGACGATGCCGGAAAGGATGATCAGCGAGATGCCGTTGCCGATGCCGCGCGAGGTGATCTGCTCGCCCAGCCACATCAGGAACATGGTGCCGCCGGTCAGCGTGATCGCGGTAGAGAGACGGAAGAACATCCCGGGGTCGCTGACGACGTTGCCGGCGCCTTCGAGGCCAACCGCGATACCATAGGACTGGAACGCGGCCAGGATCACGGTGAGATAGCGCGTGTACTGGTTCAGCAACTTGCGGCCGGACTCGCCTTCCTTCTTCAGCGCCTCAAGCTGCGGCGAGACCGTGGTCAGGAGCTGGATGATGATCGAGGCCGAGATGTACGGCATGATGTTCAGCGCGAAGATCGCCATGCGGTGGATGCCGCCGCCGGCGAACATGTTGAACATGCCGAGGATGCCGCCCGCCTGCGACTTGAACACCTGCTCCCAGATATTGGGATCGATGCCAGGCAGCGGGATGTAGGTTCCGAGCCGATAAACGAGCAGCGCACCCAGGGTGAACCAGATACGCTTCTTCAGTTCGTCAGCCTTGGCAAACGCGCCGAAATTGAGGTTGGCTGCCAGTTGTTCCGCTGCAGAGGCCATATTGGACTTTCTCCCGCCGCCTTTTGCGCCGTCATACCCGCGGCCGGGCTATTTTGGGCGGACGCCGGACATTATCTGGTGCTCGGCTTCGATAAGTCCATCGTCCCGCACGCGTAAAGGCCCGCGAGGCGCGGGCCAATGACGCAGTTGTTACGCCGCTTCGCCTTCTTCCTTGGCGGGCGCCAGGATCTTCACCGAGCCGCCGGCCTTCTCGACCGCCGCAATGGCGGTCTTGGTGGCGCCGTGGACTTCGATGTTCAGCTTGGCCTTGAGCTCGCCGCGGCCGAGCAGCCGCAGGCCCGCCTTGGCGCGGCGCAGCACGCCGGCCTTCACCAGGACCTCGACATTGACGACGCTGCCGGTGTCGATCTTCTTGGCATCGACCGCGTCCTGGAGCCGATCGAGATTGATCTCGGTGAACTCAACGCGGAAGATGTTGGTGAAGCCGCGCTTCGGCAGACGGCGATGCAACGGCATCTGGCCGCCTTCGAAGCCCTTGATGCGCACACCCGAACGCGCGGTCTGGCCCTTGCCACCGCGGCCAGCCTGCTTGCCCTTGCCCGAACCGATGCCACGGCCGACACGCATACGCTTCTTGCGCGAGCCGGCGTTGTCGGCGATATCGCTGAGCTTCATCGCCCTGCTCCTTGTTTCCTGCGCATGATCTCGGCCGAAAACCGGTACCCGGTTTGCGGGATCACGCGCCGTTTATTACTTCTCGTCGACGATGCGGACGAGATGGTGAACTTTCTCGATCATGCCGCGGACGGCCGGGGTGTCCGGCAGTTCGCTGACGCGGCCGATCTTGTTGAGCTTGAGCCCGATCAGCGTCGAACGCTGCGAGTGATGGCGGCGGATCGCGCTGCCGGTCTGCTCAAGCTTGATCGTCTTTGCGGCCTTGGCCATCGTGGTCTACTCCGAAAAGCGTTCGTTAGTCCGCAGCCGCCTCGGCATCGCCGCCGACGCGACGACCCTGAAGGGTGGACACCTTGATGTTGCGGCGCGCCGCGACCGAACGCGGGCTGTCCTGATGCTTCAGCGCATCGAAGGTCGCGCGAACCATGTTGTAGGGGTTCGACGAGCCGATCGACTTCGCCACCACGTCCTGGACGCCGAGCGTCTCGAACACGGCGCGCATCGGGCCACCGGCGATGATGCCGGTACCGGCCGGAGCCGCACGCAGGTAGACACGGCCCGCGCCATGACGGCCGGCGATGTCGTGATGCAACGTGCGGCCCTCGCGCAGCGACACGCGGGTCAGGTTGCGCTTGGCGGACTCAGTGGCCTTGCGGATCGCCTCAGGCACTTCGCGCGCCTTGCCGTGACCGAAGCCGGCGCGGCCCTTCTGATCACCAATCACGACCAGCGCTGCGAAACCGAAGCGCTTGCCGCCCTTGACGACCTTTGCCACGCGATTGATGTGGACGAGCTTGTCGACGAACTCGCTGTCGCGCTCCTCGCGCTGCTGACGGTCACGTCCGCCGCGCTGATCGCGTCCACCACGTTGTTCGCGTTCTGCCATGGTTTTTCCAATCCTTCAGAGGCTTACGCCTCAATCCTCAAATTCTGTTAGAAGCTCAGCCCGCTCTCACGCGCTGCGTCGGCGAGAGCCTTGACGCGCCCGTGGTAGAGATAGCTGCCGCGATCGAACACGACTTCCTTGACGCCCTTCTCGGCGGCGCGCTCTGCCAGCAGCTTGCCGACCGCCTTCGCCGCATCGATATCGGCGCCGGTCTTGCCGCCGTCGCGCATCGACTTCTCGAGCGACGAGGCAGAGGCAAGCGTCTCGCCCTTCAGGTCGTCGATGACCTGGGCGTAGATGTGCTTCGACGAGCGGAACACCGACAGACGCGGGCGACCAGCACCGGAGCGGCGCAGCTTCAGCCGCACACTCCGCTTGCGCCGGGCATTTGTAACCTTGGCTTTGGACATGACCGGCTCCGTTACTTCTTCTTGCCTTCCTTGCGGAAGATAAATTCGCCAACATACTTCACGCCCTTGCCCTTGTAGGGCTCCGGCGGACGATAGGAGCGAATCTCGGCGGCCACCTGGCCGACACGCTGGATATCGCTGCCCGTCACCGTGATCTCGGTCGGCTTCGGCACGGTGATCGTGATCCCTTCCGGGATCGCATAGACCACGTCGTGGCTGTAGCCGAGCGCGAGCTGCAAATTCTTGCCTTGCAGCGCAGCGCGATAACCGACGCCGGTGATTTCGAGCTTCTTCTCGAAGCCCTTGGTAACGCCTTCGACCAGATTCGCGACCTGGGCACGAGCGGTACCGTAAAGCGCCCGCGCGCGGTTGGTCTCAACCCGAGGGTTCACCTTGACCTGGCCGCTCTCGAGCTTCACCTCGACGTCGCTATGGACGACGAATTGAAGCTGGCCTTTCGGCCCCTTCATTTTGACGGTCTGCCCGTCAACGGTCGCGGTAACTCCCGACGGCACCGCTACCGGCCTTTTGCCAACACGTGACATGGATCAAAAATCCTTCTCAGAACACCGTGAAGAGGACTTCACCGCCCACGTTCGCTTCGCGCGCACTGTGGTCGGCCATGATCCCCTTCGGCGTCGACAACACCGAAATACCGAGTCCGTTATTGACCCGCGGCAGAGCCTTCACCGAGGCGTAGACACGACGCCCGGGCTTGGAGACTCGTTCGATCTCGCGGATGACGGGCTCGCCGTCGAAATACTTCAGCTCGATCTCGATCTCGCTGCGGCCCGAGGCGTGCTCGACCGTGGCGAAGCCGCGGATGTAGCCCTCGCTCTTCAGCACTTCGAGCACGTTCTCGCGCATCTTCGAACCGGGCGTGGAGACCTTGTTCTTTGAGCGCATCTGCGCGTTGCGAATACGGGTGATCAGATCGCTGATTGGATCGTGCGTAGACATCTAAACGACCCTCCTTACCAGCTGGACTTCACGAGGCCCGGGACCATGCCCTTGGAGCCAAGGTCCCGCATCGCGATACGGGACAGTTTGGTCAAGCGATAGTTCGAGCGCGAACGGCCCGACAGCTCGCAACGCAGACGGATGCGGGTCGTGGACGAATTGCGCGGCATTTCCGCAAGCTTCAGGGTCGCGGCAAACCGCTCCTCCATCGGCAGCGTCTTGTCGGCGATGATCGCCTTTAACCGCGCGCGCTTGGGAGCGGCGTTCTTCGCCATCCGCTTGCGCCGGTTGTTCTTCTCGACTGAACTCTTCTTTGCCATGCTTGGCTCCTGGGTATCCGCGTTTGAGAGGCTTTAGGTCAGCGTCTCACTGCCGGAACGGGAAATTGAAAGCGGTCAACAAGGCCCTCGCCTCGTCGTCGGACTTGGCCGTGGTGCAGACCGTGATGTCCATACCGCGGGCTTCGGTGACCTTGTCGAAGTCGATCTCCGGGAAAATGATGTGTTCCTTGAGGCCGAGCGAGTAGTTGCCGCGGCCGTCGAAGCTCTTCGGGTTCAGGCCGCGGAAGTCGCGGACGCGCGGCAGCGCGACCGTCACCAGGCGATCGATGAACTCGTACATGCGGGCCTTGCGCAACGTGACCTTGCAGCCGATCGGCTGGTTCTCACGAAGCTTGAAGGTCGCGATCGCGATACGGGAATAGGTCACGATCGCCTTCTGGCCGGCGATCAGCGTCAACTCGGCGGCTGCGTTCTCGGCCTTCTTGCGGTCGTTGACGCTGTCGCCCACGCCCATGTTCAGCACGACCTTGTCCAGACGCGGAACCTGCATGACGTTCTCATAACCGAACTTCTCGGTCATTTCCGTCCGGATCTTCGCGTCGTATTCCGCGCGCAGGCGCGGCGTGTAAGCGGCCTCAGCCATCGATCTCAGCTCCCGAGCTCTTGGCGACGCGAACCTTCTTGCCGTCCGCCAGAATCTTGAATCCGACGCGGGTCGGCTTTCCGTCCTTGCCGACATACGCGATGTTGGACAGTTGGATCGGCGCCTCTTTCGAGATGATGCCGCCCTCCTGGGCCTGCGTCTGCTTCTGGTGACGCTTGACCATATTGATGCCGCGCACCAGCGCCGTGCCGGCGTCGGGGCGAACCTCGAACACTTCGCCGCTGCGGCCCTTGTCGCGACCGGTCAGCACAACGACCTTGTCGCCCTTGCGGATCTTGGCAGCCATTACAGCACCTCCGGCGCAAGCGAGATGATCTTCATGTGATTCTTGGCACGCAGCTCGCGCGGCACGGGCCCGAAGATACGGGTACCGACCGGCTCCGACTGGTTGTTGATCAGCACGGCGGCGTTGCGGTCGAAGCGGATGACCGAACCGTCGGCGCGGCGGATGTCCTTGCGGACACGCACCACGACGGCCTTCATCACGTCGCCCTTCTTCACCTTGCCACGCGGAATGGCTTCCTTGATCGAGACGACAATGACGTCGCCGATCGTGGCGTAGCGGCGCTTGGAGCCCCCGAGCACCTTGATACACATGACACGGCGTGCGCCAGAATTATCGGCCACGTCGAGGTTGGTCTGCATCTGAATCATTGATGCACCTCGTCCTCTTCTCTTTGCGCCAGCCTAGCCGGCGCTCAACATTTCCCTGAAGTCAGTCGGCCAAGGCCAGCTGATCAGGCGCTTTTCTTGTGCTCGCCCCGGATCACGATCCAGGACTTCAACTTCGAAATCGGCTTCGATTCTTCGATCCACACCATGTCGCCCGGCTTGAACTCGTTGTTCTCGTCGTGCGCGTGATAGTTCTTCGAACGGCGGATCGTCTTCTTGTAGATCGGGTGCGTGAAGCGGCGATCGACGCGCACCACGACGGTCTTGGCAGTCTTGTCGCTGACGACCACGCCTTGCAAAGTACGTTTCGGCATATCCGTTAGCCCCTTACTTCTTCTTCGCGCGCGCTTGCGCGGCGACGGTCTTGATCCGGGCGATGTCACGACGGGCCTCGCGCAGGCGCGAGGTGTTCTCGAGCTGCCCGGTGGCACGCTGGAAGCGCAGGTTGAAGCGCTCCTTCTTCAGATTCAGGACGGCGTCATCCTGCTGGTCGGGGCTCATCGCGCGGACGTCTTCGATCTTCATCTGGGCCATGGCCATTACTCCGCAATGCGCTCGACGAAGCGCGTCTTGATCGGCAGCTTGGCTGCCGCCAGCGTCAGCGCCTCACGCGCCGTCTGGGTGTTGACGCCGTCGATCTCGAACAGCACCCGGCCCGGCTTGACGCGGGCGACCCACAATTCCGGCGCGCCCTTGCCGGAGCCCATGCGGACTTCGGCAGGCTTCTTTGACACCGGAACGTCGGGGAACACGCGGATCCAGACGCGGCCGGCGCGCTTCATGTGGCGGGTCAGCGCGCGGCGGGCGGCTTCGATCTGGCGCGCGGTAACGCGCTCAGGCTCGGTCGCCTTCAGACCAAACTGGCCGAACGCCAACGTCGCGCCCGAAGTCGCAACGCCGTGAATGCGGCCCTTATGCGCCTTCCGGAACTTCGTTTTCTTAGGTTGCATCATGGCTTCAAGCCCTCAAATTCTCTGTGCTGGCGTCAGGCAGCAGCGTGGTCACGGCGCGGACGGCCGCCGCGATCACCACCGCCGCCGGTCTCGCCTTCGGCCATTCTCTTGTCCTGGGCCATCGGATCGTGCTCGAGGATCTCGCCCTTGAAGATCCAAACCTTGACGCCGCAGGTGCCGAAGGTCGTGAACGCGGTCGCAACGCCGTAGTCGATGTCGGCGCGCAGCGTGTGCAGCGGCACGCGGCCTTCGCGGTACCACTCCATGCGTGCGATTTCCGCACCGCCCAGACGACCCGAGCAGTTGATGCGGATGCCTTCCGCGCCGAGACGCATCGCCGACTGCACGGCGCGCTTCATGGCGCGGCGGAACGCCACGCGACGCTCGAGCTGCTGTGCGATCGACTCGGCCACCAGCGTCGCATCGAGCTCCGGCTTGCGGATTTCGACGATGTTGATGACGACGTCGGACGAGGTGATGTCCGCGACCTTCTTGCGAAGCTTGTCGATGTCGGCGCCCTTCTTGCCGATCACCACGCCCGGACGAGCCGAGTGGATGGTGACGCGGCACTTCTTGTGCGGACGCTCGATCACGATACGGGCGACGGCCGCCTGCTTGAGCTCCTTGTGCAGGATCTCACGGATCTTGACGTCCTCGTGCAACAGCTTGCCGTATTCCTGCTTGCCGGCGAACCAGCGGGAATCCCAGGTCCGGTTGATGCCAAGACGCAGACCGATCGGATTGATCTTCTGACCCATCGTGTTCTCCTGCGCCCTTAAGCCGCTGCTTCGGCTTCGACCTGACGAACGATGATCGTCAGCTGCGAAAATGGTTTGTAGACACGGCCCGAGCGGCCACGGCCGCGGGGGGCAAAGCGCTTCATCACGAGGCCGTTGCCGACAAAGGCCTGCGTCACGACGAGATCGTCGACGTCGAGGTCGTGGTTGTTCTCGGCATTGGCGATAGCCGATTCCAGGCACTTCTTCACGTCAACCGCGATCCGCTTGCGCGAGAACTGCAGGTCGGCGAGCGCAGCGGAAGCCTTCCGGCCGCGAATGAGCTGGGCGACCAGGTTGAGCTTCTGCGGGCTCACCCGCAGCATCCGGGCGACCGCCTTGGCCTCGGTGTCGGCGAGGCTCCGTTCGCGCTTAGGTTTGCTCATCGTTTAAGCCCTCTTGGCTTTCTTGTCGCCGGAGTGACCATGGAAGGTCCGGGTCGGCGAGAACTCGCCGAACTTGTGACCGACCATCTCCTCGTTGACGGCCACCGGCACGTGCTTCTGACCATTGTAGACGCCGAAGGTCAGGCCCACGAACTGCGGCAGGATCGTCGAGCGACGGCTCCAGATCTTGATGACGTCGTGACGGCCGGACGCGCGCGCGGCATCTGCCTTCTTGAGCAGAGAACCCTCGACGAACGGGCCTTTCCAGACTGAACGAACCATGTCCGTCGTTCCTTACTTCTTCCGCTTGTGGCGGCTTAGGAGAATGAATTTGTTGGTCGACTTGTTGGAGCGGGTCTTCTTGCCCTTGGTCGGCTTGCCCCACGGAGTGACCGGGTGGCGACCGCCCGAGGTACGACCTTCACCACCGCCGTGCGGATGGTCGATCGGGTTCATCGTGACACCGCGGTTGTGCGGCTTGCGGCCCAGCCAACGGTTCCGGCCGGCCTTGCCGATCGAAGTGTTCATGTGATCCGGGTTCGACACAGCACCGATCGTGCCACGGCAACGGCCGTGCACGAGACGCTGCTCGCCCGAGTTCAGGCGGATGATCACGTAGTCCTGATCGCGGCCGACGAGCTGGGCGTAGGTGCCGGCGGAACGAGCGAGCTGGCCGCCCTTCCCGATCTTGACCTCGATGTTGTGGATGATCGTGCCGACCGGCATGTTGCCGAGCGGCATGACATTGCCCGGCTTCACGTCGACGTAGTTGCCGGCCACCACGGAATCGCCGACCGCCAGGCGCTGCGGCGCCAGGATATAGGCCTGGGTGCCGTCTTCGTACTTGACCAGCGCGATGAACGCGGTGCGGTTCGGATCGTATTCCAGCCGCTCGACGGTCGCGGGCGCATCGACCTTGTCGCGCTTGAAGTCGACGATGCGCAGGGTCCGCTTGTGACCGCCGCCACGGAAGCGCACAGTGATGCGACCGGTGTTGTTGCGACCGCCCGAGGAGTGCTTGCCTTCGGTGAGCGCCTTGACCGGCTTGCCCTTGTAGAGGGCTGAACGATCGACCATGACCAGCTGGCGCTGGCCCGGTGTCGTGGGATTGAATTTCTTCAGTGCCATCGTCGTGCGACCTTACAGACCGGTGGTCACGTCGATCCGATGACCCTCTTCGAGGGTCACGATCGCGCGCTTGGTGTTCGACTGCGAGCCGAGATTGCCGCGGAAGATCTTGGTCTTGCCCTTGCGGACCAGCGTGTTGACGCTCTTGACCTTGACGTCAAACAGCTTCTCGATCGCTTCCTTGATCTGCGGCTTGGTCGCCTTGGCGGCCACCTTGAACATGACCTTGTTGTGCTCGGACGCCAGCGTCGCCTTTTCGGTGACGACCGGGGCGACGATCACGTCGTAATGGCGAGCCTCGATATTCTTCGTCATTTGAAGCGCGCCTCCAGCGCATCGATGGCGGCCTTGGTCAGAACAAGCTTCCGACGGCGCAGGATGTCATAGACGTTGATGCCCTGGATCGGCAGCACGTCCATGTTCGGGATGTTGCGGGCCGCGGCAGCAAAGCCGTTGTTGAGCTCCGCGCCATCGATGATCAGCGCATTGGTGAGCCCGAGGCCCGAGAAGTGGCCGAGCAGCGCCTTCGTCTTCGCGGCCTCAAGTGCTGCCTTGTCGATCACCAGCAGATCGCCGTCCTTGGCCTTGGCCGACAGCGCATGCTTGAGCGCCATCGCACGGACCTTCTTCGGCAGGTCGGTAGCGTGCGAACGCACCACCGGACCGAAGGCACGACCGCCGCCGCGGAACTGCGGCACGCGGGCCGAGCCGTGACGAGCACCGCCGGTGCCCTTCTGCTTGTACATCTTCTTGCCGGTGCGCCAGATCTCCGCGCGGCCCTTGGCCTTATGCGTACCAGCCTGGCGCTTGTTAAGCTGCCACTGGATGCAACGCGCAATGATGTCCTGGCGCGGCTCAAGGCCGAAAATGGCGTCGGAAAGCTGGACCGAGCCGGCTTCCTTGCCCTCGAGGGTGGTGACCTTCAATTCCATCTCACGCACCCTCTTGCTGGGCCGCAGCCTCGGCTTCGCCGCCCGCAACCTTGAACTTGCCGGGCTTCGGAGCGTCCTTCGGCAGCGGCTTCTTGACGGCGTCGCGCACGCGAATCCAGCCGCCCTTGGAGCCGGGAACGGCGCCTTCGACGAGGATCAGACCACGCTCGACATCGAGCTGAACGACCCGGAGGTTAAGCGTCGTGATGCGATCGACACCCATGTGGCCGGGCATCTTCTTGTTCTTCCAGGTCTTGCCGGGGTCCTGACGACCACCGGTCGAACCGATCGAACGATGCGAAACCGACACGCCGTGAGTGGCGCGCAGACCGCCGAAGTTCCAGCGCTTCATACCGCCGGCAAAGCCCTTACCGACCGAGGTGCCGGTAACGTCGACGAACTGGCCGACGACGAAGTGGTCGGCGAGAATCTCGGCACCGACGGGGATCATGGCATCCGCGGAGACGCGGAATTCCTCGACCTGCCGCTTCGGCTCGACCTTGGCAACCGCGAACTGGCCGCGCTCTGCCTTGGGCAGATACACGGTCTTGCGGGTGCCGGAGCCGAGCTGCAGCGCGACATAGCCGTTCTTCTCTTCAGTGCGGTGGGCTACGACCTGGCAATTGCCGAGCTTCAGCACGGTCACGGGGATATGTTCGCCGGCCTCTGTAAAGACCCGCGTCATCCCGACCTTTTGTGCGATCACTCCGGAGCGCATCGGCGTGCTTCCTGTTCTTTCTGTCCGCTAGTGGCGAACGTGATCCAAAAATCTTAGAGCTTGATCTCGACGTCGACACCGGCGGCCAGGTCGAGCTTCATCAAAGCATCGACGGTCTGCGGGGTCGGATCGACGATGTCGAGCAGGCGCTTGTGAGTGCGCATCTCGAACTGCTCGCGGCTCTTCTTGTCGACGTGGGGCGAACGGTTGACGGTGAACTTCTCGATGCGGGTAGGCAGCGGAATGGGTCCGCGGACCTGCGCACCGGTGCGCTTCGCCGTGTTCACGATCTCGCGGGTCGACGTATCGAGGATACGATGGTCGAACGCCTTGAGACGGATACGAATGTTTTGGCCGTTCATTGCCGTGGTCTCTCTTTAGTGGGGGGTGGCGAATAGCGAATAGCGAATGTCACCGTTCGCTACTCGCCAATCCCTGTTCGCGTAATTACTCGATGATCGAAGCGACGACGCCGGCGCCGACGGTGCGACCACCTTCGCGGATCGCGAAGCGGAGCTTCTCTTCCATCGCGATCGGCACGATCAGGTGCACTTCCATCGCGATGTTGTCGCCCGGCATCACCATCTCGGTGCCTTCCGGCAGGTGCACGACACCGGTCACGTCGGTGGTGCGGAAGTAGAACTGCGGACGGTAGTTGGTGAAGAACGGGGTGTGGCGACCGCCCTCTTCCTTGGTGAGGATGTACGCCTCAGCCTTGAACTTGGTGTGCGGCTTGACCGAACCCGGCTTGCACAGCACCTGGCCGCGCTCGACGTCTTCGCGCTTGGTGCCGCGAAGCAGCGCACCGATGTTGTCGCCGGCCTGGCCCTGATCGAGCAGCTTGCGGAACATTTCGACGCCGGTGACGGTGGTCTTCTGGGTCGCACGGAGACCGACAATCTCGATTTCCTCGCCGACCTTGACGATGCCGCGCTCGACACGGCCGGTCACGACGGTGCCGCGGCCAGAGATCGAGAACACGTCTTCAACCGGCATCAGGAACGGCAGATCGACCGGACGCTCCGGCTGCGGAATGTATTCGTCGACGTTCTTCATCAGCTCGAGGATGGCGTCGTGGCCGAGCTTCTTGTCGGAATCTTCAAGAGCGGCGAGCGCCGAACCCTTGACGATCGGGATCTTGTCGCCCGGGAAGTCATACTTCGAGAGCAGTTCGCGGACTTCGAGCTCGACGAGCTCGAGCAGTTCCGGATCGTCGACCATGTCGCACTTGTTGAGGAACACGACCAGCGCGGGCACGCCGACCTGGCGGGCGAGCAGGATGTGCTCGCGGGTCTGCGGCATCGGGCCGTCAGCGGCCGACACGACCAGGATCGCACCGTCCATCTGGGCGGCGCCGGTGATCATGTTCTTCACGTAGTCAGCGTGGCCGGGGCAATCGACGTGGGCGTAGTGGCGGTTCTTGGTCTCATACTCGACGTGTGCGGTCGAGATGGTGATGCCGCGCGCCTTCTCTTCCGGCGCCTTGTCGATCTGATCGTACGCGGTGAACGTCGCACCGCCGGCTTCGGCGAGAACCTTGGTGATCGCCGCGGTCAGCGACGTCTTGCCGTGGTCGACGTGACCGATGGTGCCGATGTTGCAGTGCGGCTTGTTACGTTCAAACTTAGCTTTGGCCATTTGACTCTCCGTTCAATCGTCAGTTCGTGACCGACGACAATCAGGCAAACTTCTTCTGGACTTCTGCCGACACGTTGGCCGGCGCTTCTGCGTAGTGGTCGAACTGCATGGTGAAGGTTGCGCGACCCTGGCTCATCGAGCGCAGGTTATTCACGTAACCGAACATGTTCATGAGCGGCACCATCGCGTTGATGACGTTGGCATTGCCGCGCATGTCTTGACCCTGGATCTGACCGCGCCGGGAATTCAGGTCGCCGATGACCGAGCCGGTGTAGTCTTCCGGGGTCACAACTTCGACCTTCATGATCGGCTCGAGCAGGACGGACTTGCCCTTCTGCAGTGCTTCGCGGAATGCAGCACGCGAAGCGATTTCGAAGGCGAGCGCCGACGAGTCGACGTCGTGATACTTGCCGTCGACCAGCGAAACCTTGACGTCGACCACGGGGAAGCCCGCGACGACGCCGGCGCCCATGACGCTGTTGAGGCCCTTTTCGACGCCGGGGATGTATTCCTTCGGCACCGCACCGCCGACGATCTTCGACTCGAACTCGTAGCCCTTGCCGGGTTCGTTCGGCTCGACGACGATCGACACTTCGGCGAACTGACCGGTACCACCGGTCTGCTTCTTGTGGGTGTACTTGACCTCGGCCTTCTTGGTGACGCGCTCACGGAACGCAACCTGCGGCGCGCCGATGTTGGCGTCGACCTTGTAGGTACGGCGGAGGATGTCGACCTTGATGTCGAGATGAAGTTCGCCCATGCCCTTGAGGATGGTCTGGCCGGACTCCTGATCGGTCGACACGCGGAAGGACGGATCCTCCGCAGCGAGCTTGGCCAGCGCCACGCCCAGCTTTTCCTGGTCAGCCTTGGACTTCGGCTCGATCGCGATCTCGATGACCGGCTCGGGGAATTCCATCTTTTCGAGGATCACCGCCTTGTCAGGATCGCACAGCGTGTCACCGGTGCGCGCTTCCTTCAGGCCTGCCAGCGCGACGATGTCGCCGGCATAGGCTTCCTTGATGTCTTCGCGGTTGTTCGCATGCATCAGCAACATGCGGCCGATGCGCTCCTTGCGGTCGCGCGTCGAATTGATGACGCCGGTACCCGACAGCAGCGTGCCGGAATAGATACGGCAGAAGGTGATGGTGCCGACGAACGGGTCGTCCATGATCTTGAACGCCAACAGAGCCAGCGGCTCCTTGTCGTCCGGCAGACGAACGATCTCGTTGCCGTCTTCATCGACTCCCTTGATGGCCGGCACGTCGACCGGCGACGGCAGATAATCCACGACCGCGTCGAGCAAAGGCTGCACGCCCTTGTTCTTGAACGCCGAGCCGCACAATACCGGGAAGAACGCGCCAGTCAGCACGGCCTTGCGGATCAAGCGCTTCAACGTCGCCTCATCAGGCTCCTTGCCGTCGAGGTAAGCGGCAAGAACTTCGTCGTCGAGTTCGACGGCGGCTTCCAACAGCTTCTCGCGATATTCCTTGGCCTTCTCGACCATGTCCTCGGGAATATCGATGTCTACGAACTTGGCGTCGAGCTTCTCTTCTTCCCAAACCACGCCCTTCATACGGACGAGATCGACCAGACCCTTGAAGTTGTTCTCGGAGCCGATCGGAAGCTGGATCGCGATCGGCTTCGCGCCGAGGCGATCGATAATATCCTGCATGCACTTGTAGAAGTCGGCGCCGGTCTTATCCATCTTGTTGGCGAAGACGATGCGCGGAACCTTGTACTTGTCGCCCTGGCGCCAGACGGTCTCGGTCTGGGGCTCGACGCCCTGGTTGGAGTCGAGCACGCACACGGCGCCGTCGAGCACGCGCAAGCTGCGCTCGACTTCGATGGTGAAGTCGACGTGGCCGGGGGTGTCGATGATGTTGAGACGCTTGCCTTCCCAGAAGGCGGTGGTCGCGGCCGACGTAATCGTAATGCCGCGCTCCTGCTCCTGCTCCATCCAGTCCATCGTCGCGGCACCTTCGTGCACTTCGCCGATCTTGTGGCTCTTGCCGGTGTAATAGAGGATGCGCTCGGTGGTCGTGGTCTTGCCGGCATCAATATGCGCCATGATACCGAAGTTGCGGTAATTCTCTATGGCATGAACGCGGGGCATGGAGTGTTCCTTAGATTCCGTGTTTCGCCGTTACCAGCGATAGTGCGAGAAGGCGCGGTTGGCTTCCGCCATCCGGTGCACGTCTTCGCGCTTCTTGACGGCGTTCCCGCGGTTGTTCGACGCGTCCAGGAGTTCAGCCGAGAGCCGCTCGGTCATCGTCTTCTCGTTGCGATCGCGCGCAGCCGAGATCAGCCAGCGAATGCCCAGCGCCTGACGGCGCACCGTGCGAACCTCGACCGGAACCTGGTAGGTCGCACCACCAACGCGGCGGGAGCGCACTTCGATCGTCGGCATGACGTTCTCGAGTGCCTGCTCGAACACGCCGAGCGGGCTCTGCTTGGTCTTGCTTTCGATGAGACCAAACGCACCATAGACGATGCCTTCGGCGACCGACTTCTTGCCGGCGTACATCACCGAGTTCATGAACTTCGTGACGATGATGTTCCCGAACTTCGGATCGGGAAGAACTTCGCGCTTTTCCGCTGAGTGGCGACGAGACATTGAGCTGGTTCCCGCTTACTTCGGACGCTTCGCGCCGTACTTCGAACGACGCTGCTTACGGTTCTTGACGCCCTGGGTATCCAGAACGCCGCGGAGGATGTGGTAGCGCACGCCGGGCAAGTCCTTGACGCGACCGCCGCGGATCATGACCACCGAGTGCTCCTGGAGGTTATGGCCTTCACCGGGGATGTAGCCGATCACCTCGAAGCCGTTGGTCAGGCGCACCTTGGCGACCTTACGAAGCGCGGAGTTCGGCTTCTTCGGGGTCGTGGTGTAGACGCGGGTGCAAACGCCACGCTTCTGTGGCGACTGCTGCAGCGCCGGCACCTTCTTGCGCGACTTCTGCACTTCACGCGGTTGAGCGATCAGCTGGTTGATCGTCGGCATCCTGGCCTTACCCTTTGTTCTGTCGCGAGCCCTTTCGGGTCCGCTGTCTTGCCGCAGCCCGTTGCCGGAGCCGCAAATTCTTGTCGCGCTAGCCAACCGACGGGCCCGCCTCGCGCGGAACATCCGCACAAAGCGAAATCGCGCCAACCACTCATCACTGAGCGGAAAGCGCTTCGACGCCACAGAGGACCGCAGTATTGGGGCCGATCAGCGTAAAGCCGCGGCCCGCGCACTGAGGTCATGCATCCGAATTCGATCTCAAGAGAACGTGCTCGAGAGACCTAAAATCGCACTGGCATTGCCTAGCTACTATCGACAGCGTTTGAGCGGCATTCGTCGAGGTTGGTGCCCGTTTTTACGACCCCTGGGGATCAAACGGGTGGCCCGTTCCGACGTTGGCGATGCTCACCGCCTGTCGTTAAGTGAGGGGGTTTCTATAAGTGAGAATCGCTCAAGTCAAGGCGAAACGACAGTTAGAAGCGCTTCTCGCACCTTCGGAAATGGCCCCCTCGGCGCCCTCACCGCGCCTCCCGAATATGGGAATGAAGCCTCGGTTCGCCAGTCCCAAACCCATTTATACCCGGAAGAAATATACTTTTATAACCAACGCTAAGGCTTTTTTTCCTCTTGATGCGTCAATCTGCCCCCTTCGGCAGAGACAAACGCCATGCGGTACACTGATATTGCCATCATCGGCGGGGGACTTGCCGGCTCGACCGCCGCCGCGATGCTCGGGCGTGCCGGCATTTCGGTAGTGCTGATCGACCCGCACGAAACCTATCCGGCCGATTTTCGCGTCGAAAAACTCAGCGGCCACGAACAGGTCGAGCGATTCCAGCGGACGGGAATCGCCGACTCAGCGCTGCGCCGAGCGACCTTCTCCGGTGAGAACTGGATCGCACGCTTCGGGCATCTCCTCGACAAGGCGCCGAGCCGGCAGTTCAATATCCTTTACGATTCCCTGGTCAACGCGATCCGCGACGAGATTCCCGAAACCGTCGAGCGAATCTGGAGCAAGGCAGTATCGGTCGAGACTAGCCCGGAGCGGCAGAGAATCGCGCTCGCCAATGACGAGACGATTTCGGCCCGCCTGGTCGTGCTCGCCAACGGCCTGAATGTCGGTCTGCGCCATCAGCTCGGCATCACGCGAAACGTCATCAGCGCCTGCCATTCGATCTCGATCGGGTTCGACGTGGTGCCGGCCGGGCGGAATGCGTTCGACTTCCCGGCGCTGACCTATTTCTCGGAGCGGCCGAGAGATCGCATCCCCTACAT
The DNA here is from genome assembly GCF_040549385.1 of Bradyrhizobium sp. LB11.1. Lineage (NCBI taxonomy): Bacteria > Pseudomonadati > Pseudomonadota > Alphaproteobacteria > Hyphomicrobiales > Nitrobacteraceae > Bradyrhizobium > Bradyrhizobium sp. LB11.1. Next base: position 141,773 of record NZ_JBEPTH010000010.1, read on the forward strand.
CACGCTGTTTCCGATCGGCACACGGATGCGCGCCAACCTGTTCGTCTACCGCAGCTTCGACGATCCCTGGCTGCGCGAACTGCGCCGCGCGCCAGCCGCGACCTTGGACGCCGCCCTGCCGCGGCTCAAGCGCATCACCGGCGGCTTCGACGTCGCCGGCGAACTGAAGATCCGCCCGGTCGATCTTTATGTGAACGATGCCAGCCACCAGCCCGGCGTGGTGCTGGCGGGCGATGCCTTCGCCACCTCCTGCCCGGTCGCCGGCACCGGTTGCGACAAGGTGTTCGCCGACGTCGACCGGCTCTGCAACATCTACATCCCGCAATGGCTGGCGTCCGACGGGATGGATGCGGACAAGATCGCCGCCTTCTACGCCGATCCGATCAAGCGGGCCTGCGATCAGTGGTCGGCGACGAAAGCATTCGACTTCCGCTCGGTCTCGATTGCGACGGGCCCCTACTGGACCGCGCTGCGCTGGGCGCGTTTCATGGCGTGGTCGAGCCAGGGATTATTGCGGCGACTGGGAGGCGCGTTCCATCTGGAGCCGAACTTCCTCGGTCACTCTTCGTCGTCGTCCTCGTCCTCCTCGTCGAGATCGTCCTCGTCGTCTTCGTCATCATCGCTATCGTCGTCGGCCTGAGCGGCTGCGCCGTGCGGCTGATGGATCTGGTCATTCCACAGCTTGCGATAGGTGCCGTTTTTGGCGAGCAGCTCGGCATGCGAGCCGCGCTCGATCGCCCTGCCCCCTGAAATCACGATGATCTCGTCCATCTCGACCACCGAGGTCAGGCGGTGGGTCGACCAGATCATGGTGCGCCCCTTGGCGACCTTCAGCAACGTGCGGTTGATCGCCGCCTCCGTGGTCTGGTCGAGCGCCGAGGTGGCCTCATCCAGCAGCAGCACGGACGGATTGCGGATGATCGCGCGCGCGATCGCGATGCGCTGGCGCTGGCCGCCCGACAGGGTATCGCCACGCTCGCCGACCGGCGTGTCGTAGCGCTGCCGCAGGCTCATGATGTAGCGATGGATCTCGGCCTTCTTGGCGGCGTCCTCTACCTCCTCGTCGGTGGCGCCCTCCTTGCCGAGCCGGATGTTTTCGCGGATCGACATGTTGAACAGCATGTTCTCCTGGAACACCACCGCCATGCTCCGGCGCAGCGAATCCAGCGTGACCTTGCGGACGTCCACACCGTCGATCGTGACGCGCCCTTCGTCCGGCACGTAGAGCCGCAGGATCAGATTGAGCAGCGTGCTCTTGCCGGAGCCCGAAGGGCCGACGATGGCGATGCTCTTGCCGACATTGAGCTTGAGGCTGAGATTGTCCAGTACCGGCGTCTGGCCACCCTCATACTGGAACGTGACGTGGTCGAAGGTGATGTCGTGGGTGATGCGCGGCAGCTCGGGCGCGCCGGGCCGATCGGCGCCGCGGGTGGGCTCGTCCAGCAACTCCTGGATGTGGCGGACCGCGGCGGCCGACGAGATCGATACCGGGATGAAGTGCATCACATGGGCGATGTTGTAGGAGACCTCCCAGAACGCGCTCTCGAAGGTGACGAAGGTGCCGATGGTGATCTGGCCCTTGGTTGCGAGATAGGCGCCGATCGCGAGCACGACGAGGTGCAACAGCAGCACGGAGATTGTGACCGTCCGCTCCACCATGGTCGACAGGAACGCAGCCGCAGCGATCCTGTTGCGGGTCTCGTCGTTGCGGAAGGCGAAGAAGCCGAACATCCTGCGTTGCAGGCTGAACGCCTTGATCACGGCCTGCGCCGCCACGTTCTCCTGCACCATGCCGAGCAGCGCGCTTTCGTTGAGCTTCTGCTCGTAATTGGCCTGCACCGCCTTCGGCGTCAGAATGCGCGGGCCGATCAGTGTGATCGGAAATACCAGGAGCGCGACTACCGCGAGCTGCCAGTTCAGAAACAGCATCAGGATGATGCCGGCGATCAACTCCAGGAACGGCAGCGCGGCACTGTTGGCGAAGGTCTTGACCGAGCCTTCGAAGGCCGAGAGGTCAACCGAGAAGCGCGACAGGATTTCGCCGCGCTTGGTGCGGCCGAAATAGGCCGCCGGCAGGTCCTGGACATGCTCGAACAAGCGCTTGCGAACGTCGGAAATGACGCAGGCAGCTAACCGCGCGTCCCAGCGCTCGTACCAGACCGCGACGATCGAGGTGAAGATGCCGGCAACCGCGAGCACGCCGAGGATCTTGTACAGCGCATGGAAATCCTCCTCGCCGAGCGCGTCGTCGATCAGGTACTTCAGGCTGAGCGGCATGATGACGTTGAACAGCGTTTCGACCAGAACGCCAAACGCCACGTAGCCCAGGATGCGCTTGTAGGCGGACAGATGGGGCTTGACGAACCCCCAGATGGTCGCGAGCGCGCCGGCGGCTTCGCGGGCGGTAAAGACGACGAGGTCCTCGTCATCATCGTCGTCGAGCTCAAGCTCGTCGTCATCCTCGTCTTCGTCGTCCTCGTCGTCGTCTTCCAGCTCGTGCTCGTTACCCGCGGCGAGCTTGTCATCGAGCTGGGCCACCTCTTGTGCCGCGAGCTTCTGTTTGTCGGGAGAGAGAGGTTTGGACGCCATGAAACCAACCGATGCTGACGGCCGGCATGACCGCGGAGAAAGCAGGGAAACAGCGAAACGCCGCTACTTCCACCGATTCTATGCGATCAGGATGAATTCGGCAAAACAATTGGCGAATTCATCTGCCCTGTGACGCTAGTCGTCTTCGTCCTCGACCTTGTCGAAGAAGGAATAACGCAGGCTGTCGGCGTCTGCGTACCACTGACCCGGCCCCTTGTTGGCGGCCAGCGTCGCAGTCCAGAGCGCGTCGGTGCAATCCTTGCGGTGCATCGACAGATCGAAGCCGTTGCCGAAGAACAGTTCGGACCATTCCCACCAGGTGCCGAGCTTCTTGACCCCGCGCAGCAGGTCGTAGCGGTCGATCACGACTGATGCCATGTCCGAGGTGATCGAGCCGAACACGAGGCCGGTCTTGACCACGCGGTTCAACTCCCGGATCGCGCGGACCACCTGCTTCGGGGCAACGTGGCAAAGGCTGGTCTCGAACACGTAATCGAACGCACCATCCTTGAACGGCATGTCGGTGATCGAGCCGAGCTTGTTGTACTTCCTCAGCGCCTTCGGCGTTTTGGCTTGGATCGCGCGGTTGTTCTCGATGCCCCAGGCATCGATGCCGCGATCGCGTAGCGCACCGACCAGCTCGCCGCTGGCGGAGCCTGCGACCAGGAGCTTGGCGCCCTTCGCCTTGCCCCAGACGATGCCAATCAGCTTGGTCAGATAGTCGGGATCGGTGAAGTGGCTCCAGGCCCCGCCATAGGGGCCGAGGCCGCGATAATTTTCGAAATAGTCGCGGTCGATCTTGTCGGAGATCGGCTCACCATCCTCCTGTGCGCGCTCGCGGCGCAGCCGCATCATCTCGGTCAGGATGATGTCGGTCGCCGCATCCGAGGAGTCGAGCAGGCCGTTCAGCGTGGAGTCGAACAGATAGTCGCCGACCACGACGATCCCAGGATGTTCCTTTGGTTCGGGCCGGTGATTGGTCATGACGTCGCGCACGGGCAGACCACCCGGAATCGCGTTCACCGACGACAGCCAGCGGTGGATCTTTCCTTCCACGAAATGCGAACGCGCAGCGCCGAGCGAGGCCGGCAGTGATTTCAGCGCGGCGTCGATCAGCTCCTGATCCGACAGATTGGCGAAGGCCAGCGCATCAGAGCCGGGAATCAACCAGTTCAGGACACCGTGCTTGCCGACATCGTGACGCGCGCCTTCGTTGTAGACGCAGCAGCCGCCGAACGCTTCCGACATGAACCATGCACCGGAAATCTTGTCGTTCCAGAACGGAGAGTCGAACAGGATCGAGACGCGTAAGTAATGCGCGGGACGGTCGAAATACGACACGTGCTTGACCATCGACTTGCGCAGCTGCTCGCCTTCCCAGCCGACGGTGGAAAGCCAGGAGTGTGGCAGGCACATCAGTACGAGATCGAAGTCGCGCGTCTCCGGCCCCTTGCCGTTCATCATCTTCAACTGGTAGCGGCCGGTCGGCGCCTTGCCGACGGTAAGCACGCGATGATTGAGCTGGATGTCGGCGTTGACCTCCGACTGCAGGCATTCGATCAGCTGCTCGTTGCCGTTCTGGATCGAATAGAGGCCGATATAACCGTCGACATCCATCAAATAGTTCTTGAGCGCGTTAAGGCCGTTGGTGTTGTGGCTCTCGGTGGCGAGGTCGGAGCGCGCCATCACCTTGAAGAAGCGCTTTGCGGTCTCGTCCTCGACCTCCTCGTCGAGCACTTGTTCTGCGGTCTTGTAGGCCCAGGGGTTCTCGTTGTCGTGAGCGCCGACGCCTTCGTAATATTCGATCGGCGACATTGCCTCAGCGCAGCGCTTGCGGAACGCCTCGATCGCGGCCGCGGTCTTCGCGCCGTATTTGCGGCGCATGCCGGCGACGTCGTTGAGGAGCTCGCCGCCGAACTGCACCTGCTCGGCGTCCATCGGAATGGTCTGCAAGCCGAAATGCTGGATCAGCTCGCGCAGCGGATCAGGTCCGGTCATCGAGTAGTCGTAGATCTCCGCAACGCCGGCCTCGTACATCGCCGGCGCCGAATCGAATTTGCGCGTGGCGATCTTGCCGCCGAGCCGGTCGGAGGCTTCGTAGATGGTGATGCGGCAGAGGTCGCCGAGCTTACGCTTCAGGTACCAGGCGCTCATCAGCCCGCCGGGGCCGCCGCCTACGATTGCGAGGTCAAGCATGTCAGTTCCGTGGTCTCCGGCCCTGCCCCCGTCACGGGACCACCGGTCTAAGTTCCCTTAGCAGAAGCGCTTTTGCGGCTGAAGGAAAGATGAACAAAGGTTGATCCCGCATCGCAACAGCCAAACAAAGCAGCAAAAAGGCCGGCTTTCGCCGGCCTTTTCATTGTCCTCGGTATTCCTACGGATGAACGATCATTCCGCAGGCGGGAGTGCAGGAAGCTCCACTTCGGGCGCCGGCGGCACGACAGCCGACTGCTTCTCGCGCTCGTCGAGGATCATCTTGTCGCGCTTCACGGCGACTTCGCGGATCTTGGCCATGGAGGCGCCGGTGCCTGCCGGGATCAACCGGCCGACGATGACGTTCTCCTTGAGGCCTTCGAGCGGATCGACCTTGCCGTTGACCGCCGCTTCCGTGAGAACGCGGGTGGTCTCCTGGAACGAGGCCGCCGAGAAGAAGGAGCGAGTCTGCAGGCTCGCCTTGGTGATGCCGAGCAGAACCGGCGTCCCCGTGGCGATCTTCTTGCCCTCTTCCTTGGCCTTCTCATTGATCTGGTCGAACTCGATCTTGTCGATCTGCTCGCCCGAGATCATGTCGGTGTCGCCCTGGTCGGTGACTTCCACCTTCTGGAGCATCTGGCGGACAATCACCTCGATGTGCTTGTCGTTGATGAGCACGCCCTGGAGCCGGTAGACCTCCTGGATTTCGTTGACCAGATAGGCCGCGAGCTCCTCGATGCCCTTGACCGCCAGAATGTCGTGCGGTGCCGGGTTGCCTTCCACGATGAAGTCGCCCTTTTCGACGATGTCACCGTCCTGAAGGTGGATGTGCTTGCCCTTCGGGATCAGGTACTCGCGTGCCTCCTCGGTCTTGTCCATCGGCTCGATCGCGATGCGGCGCTTGTTCTTGTAGTCGCGCCCGAACCGGATGGTGCCCGCGATTTCGGCGATGATCGCCGCATCCTTCGGACGCCGTGCCTCGAACAGTTCCGCCACCCGCGGCAGACCGCCGGTGATGTCACGCGTCTTGGCGCTTTCGGTCGAGACACGGGCGAGGATGTCGCCCGCCTGGACCTTGGCTCCGACGTCGACCGAGAGAATGCCGTCGACCGACAGCATGTAGCGGGCATCGCCGCCGCGGGCGAGCTTGAGCACCTTGCCGTCCTTGCCCTTGACCACGATGGCCGGACGCAGATCTCCGCCGCCGCGGGTCGAGCGCCAGTCGATGACAACGCGCTTGGCGATACCGGTGGCCTCGTCCAGCGTTTCCGTGATCGACTGCCCTTCGACCAGATCCTCGAAGCCGATGGTTCCTTCGACCTCGGTGAGAAGCGGCCGCGTGTAGGGATCCCACTCGACGATGCGCTGGCCACGCTTGACCATGTCGCCCTCGTCGATGTGCAGGCGCGCGCCGTACTGGATACGGTGCGTCGCACGTTCGGTGCCGTCGGCATCGACGATCGCCACCACCATGTTGCGCACCATCGCCACCAGGTGACCTTCGCTGTTGCGGGCGATGGCCTTGTTCCGGATCACGATCTTGCCGTCGAAGTTGGCTTCGACGAAGGATTGCTCGTTGAGCTGCGCCGCACCGCCGATGTGGAAGGTGCGCATGGTGAGCTGGGTGCCCGGCTCACCGATGGACTGCGCCGCGATGACGCCGACCGCTTCGCCGTGGTTGACCGGCGTGCCGCGGGCGAGGTCGCGGCCGTAGCACATGCCGCAAATGCCGTTGACGAGTTCGCAGGTCAGTGCGGAGCGGATCTTTACCTCCTGCACGCCACCCTGCTGGATGGCGTCCAGATGGCTCTCCTCCATCAGCGTATCGCGCTTGATGATCACCTTGCCGGAGCTGTCACGGATGTCGTCGCAGGCCGTGCGTCCGAGGATGCGCGAACCGAGCGAAGCGACCACGGTGCCGGCATCGACGATGGCGCGCATCTTGATGCCGAGCTTGGTGCTGCAGTCGGACTGCGTGATGATGCAGTCCTGCGCGACGTCGACCAGACGACGGGTCAGGTAGCCGGAGTTCGCGGTCTTCAACGCGGTGTCCGCGAGGCCCTTGCGGGCGCCGTGGGTCGAGTTGAAGTACTCGAGAACCGAGAGGCCTTCCTTGAAGTTCGAGATGATCGGCGTCTCGATGATCTCGCCCGACGGCTTGGCCATCAGGCCGCGCATGCCGGCGAGCTGGCGCATCTGGGCCGGCGAACCGCGGGCACCGGAGTGAGCCATCATGTAGATCGAGTTGATGTCGGCATCAGCCCCGTTCGCCGTCTTCTTGGTCGAGGAGATTTCCTTCATCATCGCCTTGGCGATTTCTTCCGTGGCCTTCGACCAGGCGTCGACGACCTTGTTGTACTTCTCGCCATGGGTGATCAGACCGTCGTTGTACTGCTGCTCGAAATCCTTCGCCAGCGTACGGGTGGTATCGACGATCTTCCACTTGGCGTGCGGCACGACCATGTCGTCCTTGCCGAACGAGATGCCGGCCTTGAACGCGTTGTAGAAGCCGAGCGCCATGATGCGGTCGCAGAAGATCACCGTCTCCTTCTGGCCACAGTGACGGTAGACCTGGTCGATGACGCCCGAGATCTCGCGCTTGGTCATCAGCTTGTTGATGATCTCGTACGGGACCCGCTGGTTCTTCGGCAGCAGATTACCCAGCATGACGCGGCCGGCAGTGGTCTCGATCCAGCGCTTGGAGATCTTGCCAGTCTCGTCGATGCCTTCCCAGCGGTACTTGATCTTGGTGTGGAGGTGGATGACCTTCGCATGCAGGGCGTGCTCGAGCTCGGCCATGTCGCCGAACAGCTTGCCCTCGCCCGGCAGGCCTTCGCGCATGATCGAGACGTAATAGAGACCCAGCACGATGTCCTGCGACGGCACGATGATCGGCTGTCCGTTCGCAGGATGCAGGATGTTGTTGGTCGACATCATCAGCACGCGCGCTTCCAGCTGCGCTTCAAGCGACAGCGGAACGTGCACGGCCATCTGGTCGCCGTCGAAGTCGGCGTTGAACGCGGAGCAGACCAGCGGGTGAAGCTGGATCGCCTTGCCCTCGATCAGCACCGGCTCGAACGCCTGGATGCCCAGGCGATGCAGCGTCGGCGCGCGGTTGAGCAGCACGGGATGTTCGCGGATCACCTCGTCCAGGATGTCCCAGACCTCGGGCCGCTCCTTCTCGACGAGCTTCTTCGCCTGCTTCACGGTGGTGGACAGGCCTTTGGCGTCAAGCCGCGAATAGATGAACGGCTTGAACAGCTCGAGCGCCATCTTCTTCGGCAGGCCGCACTGATGCAGGCGCAGTTCGGGACCGACCACGATCACCGAACGGCCCGAATAGTCGACGCGCTTGCCGAGCAGGTTCTGGCGGAAGCGACCCTGCTTGCCCTTCAGCATGTCGGCGAGCGACTTCAGGGGGCGCTTGTTGGCACCCGTGATGACGCGACCGCGGCGGCCGTTGTCAAACAGCGCATCGACCGCTTCCTGAAGCATGCGCTTCTCGTTGCGGATGATGATGTCCGGCGCGCGCAGCTCCATCAGCCGCTTCAAGCGGTTGTTGCGGTTGATGACGCGGCGATAGAGGTCGTTGAGGTCGGAGGTCGCGAAGCGGCCGCCGTCGAGCGGCACCAGCGGACGCAGGTCCGGCGGGATCACCGGCACGACCGTCAGGATCATCCATTCCGGCTTGTTGCCGGAGTGGCGGAAGGCCTCGACGATCTTCAGGCGCTTGGCGAGCTTCTTGTGCTTGATGTCGGAGTCAGTCTCCTGCATCTCCGCACGCAAGGTCAGCTCGAGCTTCTCGAGGTCCATTCCCTTGAGCAGCTCCCGGATCGCCTCCGCGCCGATCATGGCGGTGAAGGAATCCTGGCCGTACTCGTCCTGCGCCTTCAGATACTCGTCTTCCGACAGCAGCTGACGGTCCTTGAGCGCGGTGAGGCCCGGCTCAAGCACGACGTAATATTCGAAGTAGAGGATCCGCTCGAGATCCTTCAGCGTCATGTCGAGCAGAAGGCCGATGCGCGACGGCAGCGACTTCAGGAACCAGATGTGAGCAACCGGAGCCGCGAGCTCGATGTGGCCCATGCGCTCGCGCCGGACGCGCGACAGCGTGACCTCGACCGAGCACTTCTCGCAGATGATGCCCTTGTACTTCATGCGCTTGTACTTGCCGCACAAGCACTCGTAATCCTTGATCGGCCCGAAAATGCGCGCGCAGAACAGGCCGTCGCGCTCGGGCTTGAAGGTGCGGTAGTTGATGGTTTCCGGCTTCTTGATCTCGCCGTACGACCAGGACAGAATCTTCTCCGGAGACGCGATCGAAATCCGGATCTGGTCGAAGACCTGAGCCGGCGTCGTCGGGTTAAAGAGATTCATAATTTCTTGGTTCATCGTCTTCTCCTCGCGTGCCGGTCGCCTCCGGCAGCAAATTCGAAAATCACTATGCGGGGCGCCCTGCCCTCAAGGTCTTGGGAGGGGCGCCGATGCCCGGCCGAGCCGGCCGGGCATGATAGGTCGCGTTACTCGGCCGCTTCCGCCGTCCCCGGCCCGACCTTGGAATTGTGCAAGTCGACGTTGAGGCCGAGCGAGCGCATTTCCTTGACCAGCACGTTGAACGATTCCGGAATACCGGCCTCGAAGGTATCGTCGCCACGCACGATCGCCTCGTACACCTTGGTACGGCCGGCGACGTCGTCCGACTTCACGGTCAGCATTTCCTGCAGCGTGTAGGCCGCGCCGTACGCTTCGAGCGCCCACACCTCCATTTCGCCGAAGCGCTGGCCACCAAACTGCGCCTTGCCGCCCAGCGGCTGCTGGGTGACGAGCGAGTACGGACCGATCGAACGCGCGTGGATCTTGTCGTCGACGAGATGGTGCAGCTTGAGCATGTAGATGTAGCCCACCGTCACCTTGCGATCGAAGGCATCGCCGGTGCGGCCGTCATAGACGGTCGACTGACCCGAAGCGTCGAGACCGGCAAGCTTCAGCATCTCCTCGATGTCGGCTTCCTTGGCACCATCAAACACCGGCGTCGCAATCGGCACGCCGCGGCTCAGATTATGGCCGAGTTCGATCAACTCGTTGTCGTTGAGCGACTTGATCGTCTCGTCCTCGCCGTAGACCTTTTTCAAGGTTTCCTTCAGCGGCTTGATGTCCTGCTTCGCCAGGTAAGCATCGACCGTCTGGCCGATACGCTTGCCGAGGCCGGCACAAGCCCAGCCGAGATGGGTCTCGAGGATCTGCCCGACGTTCATGCGCGAGGGCACACCGAGCGGATTGAGCACGATGTCGGCATGCGTACCGTCTTCGAGGAACGGCATGTCCTCGATCGGCACGATCTTCGACACCACGCCCTTGTTGCCATGGCGGCCGGCCATCTTGTCGCCGGGCTGGATCTTGCGCTTCACCGCGACGAAGACCTTGACCATCTTCATCACGCCGGGCGGCAATTCGTCACCGCGCTGAAGCTTCTCGACCTTGTCGAGGAAGCGCTGCTCGAGCCCCTTCTTCGACTCGTCGTACTGCTTCCGCATGGCCTCGATCTCGGCCATCAGCTTGTCGTTCGGCGACGCGAACAGCCACCACTGCGACTTCGGATACTCCTCGAGCACCGCACGGGTGATCTTGGTGTCCTTCTTGAAGCCCTTCGGACCCGCAATGCCCTGCCGTCCCTCGAGGAGCTCGGCAAGACGGTTGTAGACGTTGCGGTCCAGGATCGCCTGCTCGTCGTCGCGGTCCTTGGCGAGACGCTCGATCTCTTCCCGCTCGATCGCCAGCGCACGCTCGTCCTTGTCGACGCCGTGCCGGTTGAACACACGGACTTCCACGATCGTGCCCTGCACACCCGGAGGAACGCGCAGCGAAGTGTCGCGAACGTCTGAGGCCTTCTCGCCGAAGATGGCGCGCAGAAGCTTTTCTTCCGGCGTCATCGGGCTTTCGCCCTTCGGCGTGATCTTGCCGACCAGGATGTCGCCGGCGCGCACTTCCGCGCCGATGTAGACGATACCGGCTTCGTCGAGGTTCTTCAGCGCTTCTTCCGAGACGTTCGGAATGTCGCGGGTGATTTCCTCAGGTCCGAGCTTGGTGTCACGGGCCATCACCTCGAATTCTTCGATATGAATTGAGGTAAAAACGTCTTCCTTCACGATCCGCTCGGAGAGCAGGATCGAATCTTCGAAGTTGTAGCCGTTCCACGGCATGAACGCGACCAGCACGTTGCGGCCGAGCGCGAGCTCGCCGAGATCGGTCGACGGACCGTCGGCGATGATGTCGCCCTTCTTGACGATGTCGCCGACCTTCACCAGCGGACGCTGGTTGATGCAGGTCGACTGGTTCGAGCGCTGGTACTTCATCAGCCGGTAGATATCGACGCCCGACTTGGTCGGATCGAGATCTTCGGTGGCGCGGATGACGACGCGAGTTGCGTCGATCTGGTCGATCACGCCCGAACGGCGCGCCGCGATCGCAGCACCCGAGTCACGCGCAACCACGCCTTCCATGCCGGTGCCGACGAACGGCGCCTCGGCGCGAACCAGCGGCACCGCCTGGCGCTGCATGTTCGAGCCCATCAGCGCGCGGTTGGCGTCGTCGTTCTCGAGGAACGGGATCAGCGCTGCGGCAACCGAAACGAGCTGCTTCGGCGACACGTCCATGTAGTCGACCTTGTCCGGCGTCATCGGCACGACGTCGCGGGTGCCGCTCGCGCGGCAAACCACCAGGTCTTCGGTGAAGCGCCCCTTGGCATCGATCGGCACGTTGGCCTGAGCGACCGAATAGCGGCCTTCCTCCATCGCCGAAAGATACACGACCTCGTCCGTGACGCGGCCGTCCTTGACCTTGCGATACGGCGTCTCGACGAAGCCGTACTTGTTCACGCGCGCGAACGTGGCGAGCGAGTTGATCAGGCCGATGTTCGGACCTTCCGGCGTCTCGATCGGACAGATACGGCCGTAATGCGTCGGATGCACGTCGCGCACCTCGAAGCCGGCGCGCTCGCGGGTCAGACCGCCCGGTCCAAGCGCCGAGAGACGGCGCTTGTGGGTGATCTCCGACAGCGGGTTGGTCTGGTCCATGAACTGCGAAAGCTGCGAGGAGCCGAAGAACTCGCGCACGGCGGCAGCCGCCGGCTTCGCGTTGATCAGGTCCTGCGGCATGACCGTGTCGATGTCGACCGAGGACATGCGCTCCTTGATCGCGCGCTCCATGCGCAGGAGGCCGATGCGGTACTGGTTCTCCATGAGCTCGCCGACCGAGCGCACACGGCGGTTGCCGAGATGGTCGATGTCGTCGATCTCGCCCTTGCCGTCGCGCAGGTCCACCAGCGTCTTGATGACGCAGAGGATGTCTTCCTTGCGCAGCGTGCGCTGGGTGTCGGGCGCATCGAGGTCGAGGCGCATGTTCATCTTGACGCGGCCGACCGCGGAGAGGTCGTAACGCTCGGCGTCGAAGAACAGCGACTGGAACATCGCCTGTGCCGAATCCAGCGTCGGCGGCTCGCCGGGACGCATCACGCGGTAGATGTCGAACAGCGCGTCCTCACGCGTCATGTTCTTGTCGGCCGAGAGGGTGTTGCGGATGTAGGCGCCGACATTGACGTGGTCGATGTCGAGCAGCGGCAGGTCCTTGTAGCCGTGCTCGTTGAGGACCTTCATCGACTTGTCGGTGATTTCCTCTCCGGCTTCGGCGTGGATCTCACCCGTCTTCGGGTTGACGAGGTCCTCGGCGATGTAGTTGCCGACGAGTTCCGCATCCGACAGGCGCAGCGCCTTCAGTCCCTTTTCCTGCATCTGACGCGCACCGCGCACGGTGAGCTTCTTGCCGGCTTCGAGCACGACCTTGCCGGTGTCGGCGTCGATCAGGTCGTTGATGGTCGAGTAGCCGCGGAAACGATTGGCATCGAACGGTACGCGCCAGCCTTCCTTGATCCGCTTGTATTGGATCTTCTTGTAGAAGGTGGACAGGATCGCCTCGCCGTCGAGGCCGAGGGCGAACATCAGCGACGTCACCGGAATCTTGCGGCGGCGGTCGATACGCGCATAGACGATGTCCTTGGCGTCGAACTCGATATCGAGCCAGGAGCCGCGATACGGGATGACGCGGGCGGCGAACAGCAGCTTGCCCGACGAATGGGTCTTGCCCTTGTCGTGGTCGAAGAACACGCCCGGCGAACGGTGCATCTGCGAGACGATGACGCGCTCGGTGCCGTTCACGATGAAGGTGCCGTTCATCGTCATGAGCGGAATGTCGCCCATGTAGACGTCCTGCTCCTTGATGTCCTTGACCGACTTCGCACCGGTTTCCTCGTCGATATCGAACACGATGAGGCGCAGCGTCACCTTGAGGGGAGCCGCGAAGGTCATGCCGCGCTGGCGGCACTCGTCGACGTCATACTTGGGCTGCTCGAACTCGTAGCGAACGAATTCCAGCATCGAGGTCCCCGAGAAGTCCGAGATCGGGAACACCGAGCGGAACACGGCCTGCAGGCCCTCGTCGAGGCGCCCGCCGACGGGTTCATCGACCATCAGGAACTGGTCATAAGACGCCTTCTGAACCTCGATGAGGTTCGGCATCTCGGCGACTTCCTTGATATGTCCAAAGAACTTGCGAACGCGTTTGCGACCGGTGAATGTCTGCTGCGCCATCGTGGCCTCTCATTTTCGTCGCCCGCTCTGGGCGCGCCGTCCGGAACGCGGCTGCCACCGCTCCCCGGGTTGAATTTTTCGAACCCGCTTTGGGGACCGGAGACTCAGTTTCAGGTGAGAATGTCCTGAATCTGTTCTTCAGACCTTCAAAACGCAAAACGACGCGCGGGGCGCATAGGCACGCCCGCCCGTCACAACCATCATCTTCACGGACTGCAAAAGCCCGAAATAGCTTGCTCTCCCAACGGCTTACAGGGAAATTCGACATCCCTGCCCACCGCGCTTTCGTGCTGCCGAACCGATATGGGGCGACAATAGTGGAGATTCGAGGGGTATACCCTTAAATCCCCACACATTTTCGTGTTCAGCCTGCGTCGGGACGATCCGTCGCACGCCTTTTGCATCCGGCCCGCCCTTTCAAGGGGTGGACCAAGGTCCCAGGCCTCGACCCGGGACCTCGCCAGTAAGCGCTGCTTACTTGAGCTCGACCTTTGCGCCAGCCTTCTCGAGCTGGACCTTGAGCTTCTCGGCCTCGTCCTTGTTCACGCCTTCCTTGACAGGCTTCGGCGCGCCCTCGACGAGGTCCTTTGCTTCCTTCAGGCCCAGGCCGGTGATGGCGCGGACTTCCTTGATGACCTCGATCTTCTTGTCGCCGGCGGCGGCGAGAACGACCGTGAACTCGGTCTTCTCTTCGGCCGGAGCAGCGGCAGCGCCACCACCAGCCGGGCCAGCCACGGCGACGGCCGCGGCAGCCGAAACGCCCCACTTCTCTTCGAGGAGCTTCGCGAGTTCGGCAGCTTCGAGCACGGTGAGGCTCGAGAGGTCGTCAACGATCTTCTGCAAGTCAGCCATTGTTCAGTTTCCTTGAATGTAAGTCTGGTTCGGGTTTGAGTTTTGCGAAGGGCGTCAGGCCGCTTCGCCCTTTGAGGCATAAGCCTGGATGACGCGCGCGAGCTTGCCCGCGGGCGCGTTGGCGAGCTGAGCAAGCTTGGTCGCCGGGGCCACAAGCAGGCCGACGATCTTGGCGCGCAGTTCATCAAGCGACGGCAGCGAGGCAAGCGCCTTCACACCGTCGACATTCAGGACGGTCGTTCCCATCGACCCACCAATGATGACGAACTTTTCGTTCGCCTTGGCGAATTCGACGGCGACCTTTGGCGCCGCTACCGGATCGTCCGAAGTGGCGATCACGGTCGGTCCCTTCAGCATGGGGCCGATGGCAACGACGTCAGTGCCTTCAAGAGCAATTTTGGCGAGACGGTTCTTCGAGACCTTCACCGAGGCACCAGCCTGCTTCATCTGCATGCGCAGCTTCTGCATCTGGGCAACGGTCAGGCCGGAATATTGGGCAACGACCGCGACGCTCGTGGCCTTGAAGACCCCGTTGAGCTGTTCGACCGCTTCCTTTTTTGCCGCTCGTTCCACAGCAAGCTCTTTCCGGTTGGCGGTCATCGCGAAAAGCGGGACCGCCGGGTTGCACCCATCGTCCCACCCAAAACCTGAACCTCAGGGTCAAAACCCATCGGACACGCGCCGGGCGAGACGACAATTTAAAGCCTGCCCTCCGGGAGCCCGTTGGAGCCCACGGCGTGTCGAGGTCCGAACCAAACTCCTTCCGCGACCACCTCAAGGTGGGATGCGAAGTGAAATCCGGTCTTCACCCGTCTATGCAGGCCATGCGATTAAGCCGTTGAGAAATCGAAATTTCCCGCGGGCGCCTGCAGTCTTGGACAGGACAAGGCCAGTCGGCGAACCGCCTGACCTCTGCCCGCACCCCACCAACCGATGGATTTTCCTTCCTTTTCGGGCAAATCCTTACGGACGTCCCAAGAAGGAATGATCTCCTGCATGTCGGGTTTTCGGAATGCGTGCACGGACGCGCCAGCCAAGGCCGGCACGTCCGGAAGCGGTTCTTTAACCGCTCTCTGCCTGCTTGCCAAGAGCAAAATTCACACCAGTTCCAATTCGTTGCCCGCCGGGCTTGAGGCGGCCCGACAAGGGCCGATTCAGGCCGATTTGATCCCGTAAGGCAGCGGCTTGCCCTCGAAGAACGCGGTCAGGTTTGCCAGCACGCAGTCCTGCATGGCGACGTGCGATTCGAGGGTGTGGCCGCCGATATGCGGGGCGAACACGACGTTGGGCAGCGCCGTCAGCGCGTCGGGGGCGTGGGGTTCCTTCTCGAAGACGTCGAGGCCGGCGCCGGCGATAGTCTTGTCGGTGAGCGCCGCGACCAGAGCCTTCTGGTCGATGACCGATCCGCGGGAGATGTTGACGATATAGCCGTCGGCGCCGAGGCGCTTGAGAATATCGGAGTTGACCGCATGGTGGGTCTCAGCCCCGGCCCGGACTGCGATCATCAACACGCTGCACCAGTCGGCGAGTGCCTCCAGCGTCGGGAAATATTGATAGGGCAAATCGTATTTGCTGCGGCTGAAATAGCCGACCTCGCTCTCGAATGCGGCGCATCGCGCGGCGATCTTGCGGCCGATCTCGCCCATGCCGTAGACGCCGATGCGGCGGCCGGGCATGCCGGCCTGCGGACGCATCATCGGCGACTGCTTTGACGCGGCCCAGTCGCCGCTGCGGACATATTGGTCGGCAACCAGGATCCGCCGCGTCGTCGCCAGCATCAGGGTCATCGCGATATCGGCGACTGATGCCGCGTTAGCGCCGCGGCTATGGCCGACCGCTATGTTGCGGGCGGCCGCCGCCTTCAGGTCGACGCCGTCATAGCCGGTGCCGTAGCAGACGATCGCACCAAGTTTTGGGAACGCGTCCATCGCCTCGCCGCCGAGCGGCGAGCCGCCGGCGGTGAGCAACGCGCGGATGCCGCCGATTTCGTCGGCCGAAAACACCTCGCGCGCGGGCTTGCCACCGGTGTCGAGCAGTTCGAACCGCTCAGCGAAGCGCGCCATCATCGTCTTGGGAAAGCGCGAGTAGATCAGGACCTTGTCAGCCATAGTTCTTGTTTCCGGTGAGTGCCGCACGCAAACGACGAGGGGCGGAATCGGTTGCCCAATTCCGCCCCTCGCCTCATGCAATTTCCAAACCTTAGCCGAGAATGGTACCCGGCTCGACCTTCACGCCCGGGCCCATCGACGAGGACACCGCAACGCGCTGGATGTAGGTACCCTTGGAGCCAGCCGGCTTCGCCTTCGAGACAGCATCGGCGAGAGCCTTGATGTTCTCGACCAGCTTCTCCTCGGAGAACGAGGCCTTGCCGACACCGGCCTGCAAGATGCCGGCCTTCTCGACGCGGAACTCGACCGAGCCGCCCTTGGCACCCTTCACCGCACCGGTGACGTCCATGGTCACGGTGCCGATCTTCGGGTTCGGCATCAGGCCGCGCGGGCCAAGCACCTTACCGAGACGGCCGACCAGCGGCATCATGTCGGGGGTCGCAATACAACGATCGAAATCGATCGAACCGTTCTGCACCTTCTCGACCAGGTCTTCGGCGCCGACAACGTCGGCACCAGCAGCCTTGGCCTCGTCAGCCTTGGCGCCGCGGGCGAACACGCCGACGCGGAGCGTACGGCCGGTGCCGTTCGGCAGGGTCACGACGCCGCGGACCATCTGGTCGGCGTGACGCGGATCGACGCCGAGATTGATCGCGACCTCGATGGTCTCGTCGAACTTCGCTTTCGCGCGTTCCTTGACCATCTTGATGGCGTCCGCGAGCGGGTAAAGCTTTTCGCGGTCAACACCTTCGCGGGCTTTGTTCAAACGCTTTCCGATTGCCATGACCGATTACCCCGCCACTTCCAGACCCATCGAGCGGGCAGAGCCCTCGACCATTTTCATGGCCGATTCGATGGTATCGCAATTGAGATCCTTCATCTTCTTTTCGGCGATCTCGCGCACCTGCGCTTTGGTCACCGCGCCGGCCTTGTCACGGCCCGGAGCTTTCGAACCGGACTGGATCTTGGCGGCCTGCTTGAGGAAGAAGGACATCGGGGGCGTCTTCATCTCGAACGTGAACGAGCGATCGGCGTAGATCGTGATCACGACGGGAATCGGGGTGTTCTTCTCTTCCTTCTGGGTCTGGGCGTTGAACGCCTTGCAGAATTCCATGATGTTGAGACCGCGCTGACCGAGCGCGGGACCGATCGGGGGCGAAGGATTCGCCGCACCGGCCGGGACCTGAAGCTTCAGGTATCCGGTCACTTTCTTTGCCATGTATCACTCCTGTTGTGCCGGCCCTAAGCCGGCGGTTTCAGGTTCGTGGTCTGGGTCGGATGCGGCTGGCAACCGCCCTCTCCCTCCCACGGCCTCTCTTTGCGCGAAGCCTCATCGGCCTCCCGCGTTACCCGATCAGACCTTCTCGACCTGACCGAATTCCAGTTCGACCGGCGTGGCGCGGCCGAAGATCGACACCGCGACCTTCACGCGCGAACGCGCCTCGTCGATTTCCTCGACCACACCCGAGAACGAGGCGAACGGGCCATCGGCCACGCGCACGTTCTCGCCGATCTCGAACGACACCGACGCCTTCGGCCGTTCCACGCCCTCCTGCACCTGGTGCAGGATGCGCATGGCCTCGTTCTCCGAGATCGGCATCGGCTTGTTCTCGGCGCCGAGGAAGCCCGTGACCTTCGGCGTGTTCTTGATCAGATGAAACGCCTCGTCGGTCAGCTTCATCTTCACCAGCACGTAGCCGGGGAAGAACTTGCGCTCGGCGTCGATCTTGCGGCCGCGGCGCACTTCCGTGACCTTCTCGGTCGGAACCAGCACGAGTTCGAACAGCTCCTCGAGCCCGCGCTGCTTGGCCTGCTCGCGGATCGATTCGGCAACCTTCTTCTCGAAGTTCGAATAGGCGTGGACGATGTACCAGCGCTTGTCGGAGGTCTGGGTTGCGGCGGCTGCTGTTGCCATCAGTGAATGCCCAAAAGGAAGGTGATGAGGTAGCGGATGATCTGGTCGGCGGCGAAGAAGAAGATCGACGCCAAGGCGACCATCACGAACACCATGATGGTGGTGATGGTGGTCTCGCGGCGGGTCGGCCAGGTGACCTTGTTGGTCTCCGAGCGCACTTCCTGCAAGAACTTGAACGGGCTGACTGCCATCGTTTGAGGTCCAACGTCCGTCGCCAGACGCGATTAAAGATTTCAGGGATCCGAACAGCCGCCTGTGGCCCAGCCCTCTGTCTCGAAGGATGAGCCGGAAAACCGGGCTCGATTGTTCGGGGGATTTCAAAGCCGCGCCGGAGATCCGCGTTTAACGGGCCGGCTGCGAGTGCCGGGTATCTACTGCGGATGGAGCCAAAGGTCAAGGTGTGGCGAGGCGGAATGCGCGGGAGCCCGGCTCGCGGACGCGATGCGGATCAAGGGCTTATGGGCCCCGCATGATCCACGGTCCGAGCTATTGGGCCCGCCGCTGTCCTGCCTGTCGATCCTGATTGTCTGGGATGAGCTGGCAGGAGTGGCAGGGCTACCAGAAGATAGCAATTTCAATGGGTGCGACGACCATCGCTCCGAAAACTACCCCTCAAAAACAGCCGTAAACCTAGAGAGATGTCGCACTTTTTCGAGCCGCGCCAATCCGTGTTCTGAATACATGTTCCTGGACCATGCCGACACCTTCCGATCGCAAAGGTCTCGCCAGCTTGACGATCTTCGCTCGTGTAGCCCTGCTTGGCGAACCGTATTACCTGCTTCGCCCATCTGAGCCCCAATAGTTAATGAACCGAGTTCCGGTTCCGGTGCTATAAGACGGAACCGAGTTTTGGTTGTGCCGGCGGCTACTGAGGGCTGGAACAATGCCAATCAATCTGTTGCTGAAAGACAGAGAACGCACGCCTGAGGAAATCAAACTTCTGAACATGGCCTTCGACCGGGCGCTGCACTTGTTGGGCGTGCTTGATCGTGACGACCCACTTTGCAGGATGGTAGCTCGCGACGTGATCGACATCCGGGCAGCCGGCACCAGCGATCCGAGCAAGATCGCGAAAATTGCCATAGAACGAATGCGCCTCAGGTAGGGCCGTCTAAGTTGGCGGCTCTTTCAATCACCACTACACGCCGCCTTGGCCCTTGATTCCCCCTTTGAGGCCTCTGGCAAAATTGCCGTAGGGCTACTGGCCGGTTTTTTGTTTGGCCACCACGCCCCACTTTTCGCGCCGATCGGTATTTGTTTATAAAAGATCCAACCCTGCTTTCCCGCGCCGACCACCATATAGTCATGCCCCTGTGTTTAGGCGCTGCCAATTTTCTTTTGGCCGTTTTTCTTTTTGGTGGATTCGGTCGCCAGCGCCACTAGTTCTTATACCGGTCGAAACGCGCGCCGCCGGTCGCGCCCGCTGTCGGTCCGAATCCGAAAAGGCGGCTTACGCGGGAGCCCTGTCCCGCCGCCTACCCGCGCCTAGCGGCTTCAGCAGCACCGGCTTGAGGCCGGCATTTCCCAGCATTGATAAATTGGAGACCTGATTTGTTAGCAGCAAACGACAATACCCGCACGTCCGAAGCCCACCGCGCCATCATGGCAGAGCAGCGCCAGCACCAACCCAAGGGTGAACCAGAGACCGTCAAGGCCTGGCCATCGGGCACACGTTACATGAAGGCCGGTCGGTTCAAATACATTCGCGCTCTCAATGACTGGAACGAGCTGAACGGCGAGCCGCAGTTGACGGTGGCAAACGATAACATCGCGGCCGAGAATATGGACGAGTACGCAGAAGGCGCGTCCATGAACAGCGACAACCTCATGGCGGCAGCCTCGGCGAAGGGCGTCCTTGCTAGGCAAGCTGCCGGCAAGGAATGGAAGCCCGACGATGAGCGGATGGACCAACCTCACCGCAATGAGGAGCCGCCGCCGCCGTCTCGCGTGTACATGTGGCGGCGTAACGGCGTGGTGCAGCGTTCGGACGTCCATGGCGCTGAGGACGAGGCAAATCGGCGCATCGATTGCCAACGGCTGCGGAAAACACTCGGCCCGGTTTGTTGCCTCCTTCTCGACAAGGCTGCCGGCGATTACACCCTGGAACAAATCGGCAAGTTCATCAGGCGTGACCGCAAAGCCACAGCAACTTACGCAGATAGAGCGGTCCTGACATTTTTGCAGGTAGCGGCCTAATTTACGGCCACGGCACCCCGTGAGTTCTCTTGGAAGAGGGGATGCATTTCAAAGGGCTCCCCTTTTCAGTTTTCGCCCGCGCGCCGCATTTCGCCGTCTGCGCGCGGGCCATCGTTCCCAGCACCCGGAATCATTTTGTCGCCTCAATCCGCGACCGATCATATTGAGTCGATCCTTGCGCGCGTAGCTGCCGGCGAGACCTTGACCGTCATCTTGCGCTCGCTTGGCATCAACAAATCGACCTTCGACGCGCAGTTGCGCCGTCGCCCCGATCTCCGCGCCCGCCTCGACGCTGCCAAGCCCCTCACCGGTCAAGCGCTGGTGTGCGCGAAGTTCGACGACATCCTGACCGCGATCCGTAATGGCGCAACTGCCGAGGGTGCCGTCGAGAGCTTCGGCGGCACTGGCGTTTCATTCTTCAAGGTCGTCAAATCCGACCAAGCTCTGCATCAGCGTTTCGTCGCAGCGACCGCAGATCGCGAGAACGGCGACAATGCCCGAGGCAAGGCCGCAAGCGGTCGGTTCTCTGAGGCCGACTTCGAGCGCGCGATCGAAGCGCTTCGCGCCGCTCCAAAGATTGGCTTCGCCCGCGTTCTAGTCGACGGTCTGCCAACGCCTTTCCTTGTGCTCGACAAGGCCAAGCGCGACCCTGAGTTTCATGCACGGCTTGTAGAAGTCGTCGGCGAGCGCGCGAAGCGCCGCGCTGGTCTGAAGAAACAGCCCCCGCGCGTCTACGCGGAAGGATTGTTGCGCCAAGCTTGCTTGGCTCTGGATCTATATCGCAGCGCCGACGGCGCAGCCGCCGGTCTCGATCCGGAGGACCGCGACGACGTTGCTAGTGAAATCGTGCTCGCGGTTCTCGAAGGCGAGATCACCGAACAGGAAATCCGCACCAAAGGTCGGCGCTTAGGGCGTCGGCGCGTTTTTGGCGAACAGGCGTGGGCGTCGTCTCTGGACGCGACAGCGCACGACACGAGCAACGCGGAAACGCTCGGCGAACGGCTCGCATCTCCCTGCGGCATCATCTTCTACTGAAAGCACCCCATGACCATCAGAGTGAACAGCCCCGCTGCATGGCGCGGGCGGCTCGTAAAAGTTGCCAGCATCGAAGGCAGTACTGCGGAGATCGTGTGGATCAACGAACGCGGCGATATCCAGGCCCGCGACGTCTGGCTCGGTGATCTCGTGAGCTTCGAGGAAGCGACACGCACGCAAAGCAATTGGGGTGCAGCGGCGGCGGAGGAAAGCAACATTCGTAGTTGGAGGGCAGCCGATTAATGGCGAGGACTTGGGAAGAGTTTGACGCGGATCTTGCGGCCGGTGTGTCGCCTCGCATGCGCGAGCGTGCGGTGCTGGTAGCGCTTGGAGTGGACGCGAGCAAAAATCTTGATGACATCAAGGCCGCACATCCCGGCATTCGTGTCACGCGATGCCCGCCCGGCTTCGCTCGCGGCGTGACGTTCATGGGCGGCAAGCCGAAGCTGCCGCGCGTGTCGCGCAAGCGGAAGGTCGCCTGATGGCCTGGCCCTTCTCCCGCAAATCCGAGTCGGTGTCCGAAACCAAATCCGAGCTGACCGATCCGACCTCGGATAGTTGGGCCGCGCTGTGCGACGCCTTCGGCCTGTCCGCCAGCGGCGTTACCGTAACCGCGGCAACCGCAATGGACTGCCCCCCAGTCAATGCGGGTGTTTCGATCCTCACGGAATCCACTGCAGGCGTGCCTTGCCGTCTACTGCACGATGATGCCAATGACAGCGAGCGCGCAGCGAAGGACCATCCCGCTTTTGCGCTGGTGAATCGCTTCAGCAACGAATGGATGAGTTCCGGCGAGGTCCGCCGCCGCGCAACGCAGGATGCCGTCCTCTTCGGCGATGGCTTCGCGCTCGTGACGCGGCGTGCCGCCGGCCAACCAGCTGAAATCATCTACGCGCCACGCCAAACTGTTGTGGTCGAGTACGCGCTGACCGGCGAGCCGCGCTATGTCATCGACAGCCAGTACTATGGACCGCGCGATGTGATTCACATCGTGTGGACGCCCTACCCTAACGATCCGTTGCAGCAGCGCGGCCTTGGCCTGCTCCACGCTGGCAGGAACGCTATCGGTTTGGCGATCCTTCTGGAGCGTAGCGCGTCGAATCTTTTCCGCAACTCTTGTAAACCCTCCGGAATCGTAAGCGTGAAGGGCGCACTCAAAGCAGAGGCAGCCGCTCGCATGGCGACGGCGTGGCGCGCCGCGAATGCTGGTGACAAGCAGGGTGGCGTCTCCATCATGGATAACGACGCAACTTACACCCCTATCAACTTCACCAGCGTTGACTCGCAGATGATTGAGCAGCGGGCGTATGCGGTAAACGAAATTTCGAGGTTAACGAGAGTGCCGCCGACGCTCTTGGCGGACATGTCTCGCGCGACCTGGAGCAACAGCACTCAGCTTGATCTTCAGTTCGTAAAATACGGCCTCCAGCCCCTCCTCCGCGCCTGGTGCGATGGTTACTCACGTTGCTTGTTGACGCCTGAAGAGCGCTCCTCGATGCATTTCGAGTTCGATCTGTCGCAGTTGCTGATGGCCGACCCTGCCGCTCGTGCTGCAGCCTTCGTGCAGTATCGCGCGGCAGGCGCGATGACCGCCAACGACGTTCGGCGCGAGTTGAATCTCCCGCCGCTCCCAGACGGCAACACGCTGTCCAGCCCGCATGTGCAGTCGCCTGCGAATGATAACCAACCCCAAAAGGATGTTGCGGCTTGAAGACACTTGAGCACGGTCACGCGCGACTAGACGTTAAGAGCATCCAAGAGGATGGCACGTTTAGCGGATATGCCTCGCTGTTCGGCGTAACCGACCTTGGCAAGGATGTGGTCAGCAAGGGGGCGTTTACGAAATCGCTCGGCTCGCGGCCTGCATCGCGTGTCCGCATGTTGCGCGAGCATGACCAGGCCGAGCCGATCGGAGTCTGGACTTCGATTGCCGAAGACGCCACTGGCCTCGCCGTTTCCGGCAAGCTTGTGCTGGACACCGTGAAGGGTCGCGAAACGCACGCGCTCTTGAAGGCTGGCGCGCTCGACGGCCTGTCGATCGGATACCGGACGAAATCCGCACGTTTGGATAAAGCCAAAGGCGTGCGCATGCTCGATGAAGTCGAGCTTCATGAAATCAGCGTCGTGACATTCCCGATGCTGCCGGCAGCGACCGTTCATGCGGTCAAACACAATGGCCAGACGCAATTCAGCGCGCTTGTCGACGCCATCAACTCTGCGCGCGATTCTCTGAAGGACTAACATACATATGACTTTCCATACTGCTCTTGAGACCAAGTCGGCCACCGAGCTTTCCGACGAGGCTGGCGTGACCGAGATCAAGACCGCCCTCGACAACCTGACTAAGGACGTCAACGCGAAGACCGCACCGGTTGCCGACCTCGAAAAGCGTCTCGCAGCGGCCGAAGCGAAGCTTGCGCGGCCTGCGATCCACACCAAGGTCAACACTGACGAGGCCAAGGAACTGGAATCCAAGGCGCTCGACCACTATTTCCGCAAGTATGGCACCGGCGAATTCAATGCCGATGAAGTCAAGGCCATGTCGGCCGGCTCCAACGCGGATGGTGGTTATACTGTCCCGCAGACCTTCGTCGCCGAGATCATCAAGACCATCACGCAGTTCTCGCCGATGCGCGAGCTTGCGCGCATCACGCAGGTCGGTGGCTCGCCCGTCATTCTCCCGCGTCGTCTCACGAAGCCTACTGTCGGTGTCAAGGCGGAGACCGCTGCGGATACCGGTTCGTCTTCGACCTACGGTCAGTGGTCAGTGCCTGTCTTCGAAATCCGCGAGCATGTCGATATCAGCAACCAGCTGATTGAAGATAGCGCGTTCGATCTCGGTGCCGAAATCGGCGCGGATCTTGGCGAGTCCTTCGGCGAGAAAGAGGGCGACCTTTTCTTCAACGGCGCCGGCACCACCGAGCCGCTTGGTCTGCTCAATGATACCGACTTCGTCACCGCGACCTCTGCAAGCACTACGATTACGGCTGACGACCTGATCGACCTGTATTACGGCGTCAAGACGGCGTACAGCAAGAACGGCGCTTGGGGCATGAATCGAAAGACGATTGCCACTGTTCGCAAGTTCAAGTCGTCCGTTGGCGAATATCTGTGGCAGGAGTCGCTCGCTGACGGTCAGCCGCCGACGTTCCTCGGCAAGCCTGTGGTGGAAATCCCGGCGCTGCAGGACCCTGCAGCAGGCGCGGTTGTCGCCGTGTTCGGTGATTGGTTCCGTGGCTTCCGCGTGCTGGACCGGATCGGAATGTCGGTTCTGCCCGACCGCTTGACGCAGGCCTCCAACGGGCAGGTACGCTATCACGCTCGTCGGCGAATGGGCGGCAAGCTGGTGCAGCCCGAGGCGCTGATTGGTCTGAAGGTTCACGCTTAACAACTGATATGGCTGCGCGGACGCTGAAACCGCGCAGCCTTGGTGCCGTCCGCCTGGATGTACGGCGGCGCACCCTTGGCGCAGCGTTGTGTGTCGTCTCCCACAACAACGCTGCGCCACCAGTTTCTCGGAGTCCATCCATGCCGTTCGCAGCGCCACGTCTATGCACCTGTGGCCGCGTTGTTCCCGCGGGTAAGCGGTGCGCCTGTGCAGTCAAGAGGAAGGCAGAACGTGACCGCCTGCGACCTACAGCGCCGCAACGTGGATACGACTCCGACTGGAAGTCGCTCCGTGCCAAGCATTTGGCAGCACATCCATACTGCGTTGATTGTGGAGATGCTGCAACCGACGTTGACCATGTGGTGTCCATACGTCGTGCTCCTCACCGTCGGCTGGATGTAACAAACTTGGCCAGTCGTTGCCACTCATGTCACTCGCGCAAGACAGCGCGTGAGGATGGAAGCTTTGGAAGGAAGTTGAGTTGATACCAATCGAACAGTTTGACGCAGAGATCAGGTGCGGACGCGAGTGGATACCGTGCGTCGTGCATGGCGTCGTCGGCGATGATGAGACGCCGCGCTTCGTGGTGTCATTCGAAGACGATGATGGCATGACTACGCTGATGCGCGTGTCCGACGTGAGGCGCGTGCAGGCTCACTGATGCGTGTCTGGATTGATGGCACCGCGTTGCGTCCCGTTCGGTTCATCGCACCACGCGCAACGGCTGCAACGGCACGATGCCCTCCCCCGGGTGGTCGCAGACTTTAGCCGAACGCCAGGTTACCGGCGGCCATCCAACGCGCAAGATAGCCCACAATTGGGGCATTCTTTAAATTAGGATCATAATACCAATGGCTACGCCGAAACTACAGGGCCTCGCGAAGGCGATGGCGATGCTGGAGCATAACCTTGAGGATGGTGCCAGCATCCTACTCTCCAAGGTCGAGGCTGTGGAGGCGCGCGGCGAGGCAGCCCTTGCCAAGGGCCACGCCAAGATTGATGGCAAGGCCGCCATCGTCGACGAGATCGAAACCTTCGTTACTGCCCTGGAAGGCGCCAACGGTGGTGAGCCTCTGGATGAACCCCAACAGGCAGCAGCCCCGACGCCAGTGCATACGAATAGGTGGCCATAATGGCATACGCAACCCTCGATCAACTCAAGGCGCAGGTCAGCACCGCCTTCGCCGATGACGACGATCTGCTGCAGCACTACCTAGACGCTGCGGAGGAGTATGTCCGCGGTTTCCTCGATCATGACCCGGAGGCCGACGACCCGCCTTCGCCCGTGCCGGACACGGTGAACCACGCGACCCTGTTGATCGCTGCGGCCTGGTACCAAAACCGGGAGAGCGTCGTGAACACTTCGCGCGGCAGCCTGTTGCCGGAAGAAATTCCGTACGGCGCGCACCAACTGCTGAACCAGCTTCGTGGCTGGGTGTTCGGATGAAGCACCAGGCTGGCCGCAAGGCCACACCGCAGCCGATCGCTGACGCGATCCGCACCGTCCCGCAGCCGCCTAAGCACTTCCCGCCGGCTGCGAAGGCGGAGTGGAAACGGGTGATGCCCGTACTTGTCGAGCGCCGCGTTCTGTCAGTCGCAGACCTTCATGCGGTCGAGCGCTTCTGTGAAGCCGCCGCTGATATCGTCGACGCGCGCGCGGCGATCGCTCAGTATGGTGCATACGTAGAGAACCGGCTGGGCGAACTGAAGCGCAATCCCGCGTTCGCGACCCTGCGCGAGGCCACGGCTGAGAGCCGAAGATGGGCTGCGGAGCTGGGCCTGTCGCCATCGAGTCGCAGTCGGGCAGGCGTTCACGAAGACGGCGACGACGGTGATGACAACCCTTTGGCGGTGAACTGATGACTGCGGCAGGAAATCTCACCGAGAAAGTGCAGTTGCTCGCATTGGTAACGGTGCCTGACGGTGCCGGCGGCAGCACGACGAGTTGGGAGCCGCAGCTAACCGCACGCGCCGAGATCAAGGTGCTCAAGGCTGGCGAAGCGGTTATGGCTGGCCGCATTCAGGGCACACAAACCTTGGTCGCGACGGTGCGCTATCAGGCCGCGTTGGCTACCGCCGATAGCACGTCGCGTTTGCTCAATATGCGAACCGGAAAGCAGTACAATGTACGCGCGATCACACCGGACCAACGGCTGCAGTGGGTCGATATTCTTTGCGAGACGGATGAACTGTAATCCGTGACCGGCAAAAGCACCTATCCGGCGTGGATATATGACGGCTCGGCAATCCCAGATCCCCTCGGTTCAGGCGAGCGCGCTGTCACGTTCCTGCGCCGCCTGAAGCATCCGAAATCCACCCTGCCCGGCAAGGCATTTCAGCTTGATCCCTGGCAAGAGCGGGTTGTCCGGCGCATATATGGCCCGCGACATGATGACGGTCGGCGCATCGTCAACGCCGTTGTAATGCTGTTGCCTCGCGGCAATCGCAAGACGTCGACCGGCGCCGCCCTCGCCTTGCTGCATACGATCGGCCCTGAGCGGATGCCCGGCAGTGAGGTTATTTTTAGCGCGAGCGACCGTAAGCAGGCCGGCATAGCATTCAAGGAAGCCCGCGGAATCGTGCAAGCCGACAAGCGGCTCGTGAAGGCCACGAAGGTCTATGACGCCTTTAACAGCGCAAAGAAGATCGCCTATCCGAAGGACAGCGTTGAGCTTGAGATCATCAGCGCCGACGCGCCATCATCTGAAGGCCGCACGCCAGCCTTTGTGCTCGCGGACGAAACCCATATCTGGCGCGGCAAGGATCTGTGGACCGTTCTAACCAACGGCCTGGACAAGATCGACAACAGCTTGCTGGTTGTGACCACCACCGCCGGCCGCGGCACCGACAACATCGGCTTTGAGATCATCGACCGGGCACGCAAGATTGCCCGCGGTGAGATTGTTGACCCGACTGTGCTTCCGGTGTTGTTCGAAACCGAGCCGGACTGTGATTACACCAGCGAAGAGGTTTGGCGGCGCGTCAACCCAGGCAGCGCGCACGGCTATCCCTCGATCGAAGGCTTTCGGCGCCACGTAAAGCGCGCTCAGGACAATCCGACCGAGCGCAGCAGTCTGAAGCGGTACAAGTTGAATATTTGGGAAGACAGCAGTTCGAGTCCGTTCGTCGACATGCTCACATATGACGAAGGCGCTGGCGAGATCGATATGGCTGCGCTGGAGGGCGAGCCGTGTTGGCTGGGCGTCGACCTCTCCAGCAGTGTCGACCTTAGCGTAATCGTCGCCTGCTTCCGTGATGGCGACGACTACACAGCGCTGCCCTTCTTCTTCTGCCCGGCCGATAACTTGCGCGAACGGCAAGAGGCGACCGGCGCGACTTATTTAGACTGGGCTGCGCGTGGGCTGATCGAGGCTACGCCTGGCAACGTCATTGACTTCCGCCGCGTTGAAGAGCGCATTCGCGAATTATGCGAGACCTACTCGGTGCAAGAGATCGCGTGCGACCCTGCGATGGCACGCAACCTGCTCAACAACTTGCTGGAGGATGGACTCCCGGCAATCGAGCACAGGCAGGGTAGCCTCAGCATGATGCCGGCTATCGCTGAATTGCAGCGTGCGATCATCGGGCGGAAGTTCAAGCACGGCGGTCATCCGGTGTTGCGGTTCTGTTTCGCTAACGTCGAGGCGGAAACCAACGCAGCCGGGCACATCGTGCGATTCACGAAGCAGAAAAAGTGGCTGAGCATAGATGGCGCCGTGAGTAGCGCCATGAGCGTCAACAGAGCCAGCGCTGGCGGAAGCGCGGCTGTTAGCTCGCTGTACGATGATCCGGAATGGGAGAAGGCTTTGGCGGGGTTTAATTGAGTGAAATCTGATGATTGAGCCCTATTTCACTGTAAAAAGCGGTTGGGTTTGGAACTGCTGTCGCACCGCATGCTGGAATAGCGGCCTCGAACCAGTTCGTGGTTTCGTCCATTATATATGTGTTAACCTGTTATGCTGTGACGTAAAAACGCGACAGGTAGCCGATTCGATCTCACGGAGTTTGAACATGACAAGAAGTGAGATGGTACTCGCCGCTTTGGCAGCCGCGGGCCAAAATGCCACCTTTACGCCTGTGCAGGTCCAGAAGCTTTTCTTCCTGCTCGACAAGGAAGCAGCGCACCTGTTGGGCGGACCATATTTCCAGTTTGCGCCCCATGATTATGGACCCTTCGACCGTGCAGTTTACGATGAACTTGATGGACTGGCCAAAAACGATTTGACGATCGTACAAAGCACTGGTCGATACAGGGTATACGGCTTGTCGCAGGAGGGCTTTCAGGAGGGATCGAAAGCGCTCGATAAGTTTTCCGGAAATGCCAAGAGCTATGTTTCCGATGTAGCCAACTGGGTGAGGCGGCTAACCTTCGAGCAACTGGTAGCGTCGATTTACAATCGATATCCAGACATGAAGGTGAATAGCGTCTTTCGCGGATGACGGTTGTTGTCACATTTCATTGCTCTGACGGTGTGGTGATCGCTGCGGATAGCATGATCACACCGAACGTAGGTGGTCTCAACGTAGGGCATCACCACGGCCAAAAAATCTCAATCCTGCCGGGACCGCAGATTTTTGCCATAGCAGGCGACATCGGTCAGAACGCTCGGGTCAGGATCATGGCCGAAGGATCTCACGCCCAGATCGCGACGACGCAGCATCCCATCGATTTTCCGCTGGGTCTAACGCAGGCGATGATGCAGCAGTTCATTGCGACGGGGATTAACAACGCGATCAGCGCAAACCCTGTCTTGGCCTATCTCCATTCTGGCGAGCATCAGTGTTGCGTGTTCGAAGGGGCGTTTCAGCCGAGACTGTTGGACGAACACCACTATTATGCCGCACATGGCTCAGGAAAGCTTTCAGCTGATCCGTTCCTGCGATTTTTGACCGACGTCTTCTGTCCGAACGGAAGGCCGACTGTCCGTGAGGGTATTTTCTTGGCCGCGTGGACAGTCCAGCACGTGATTGATGTGAATCCCGGTGGTGTCGCCGGCCCCGTTCGGATTGCCACAATGGAGCGCGACTCTACCGGGGCGATGGCTGCTAGAAGTCTTCCGACCGACGAAATCGACGAACACCTCCAGGCTATCGAAAGTGCATGGTCGGCCTTGCGTAAATGGCGGGACGATATTCAATCCGGCGGCGCTGCCGAGGATATCCCCGGACCACCGCAACCACCGTCCGCTTGATTTATTTGTCCCTCTTCAGCCCCAAATCCACCAACCGCCTAATCGCCTCCGAGCGCGATGGCTTGTCGGGCTGACGTGCGGCCCATTGGTCTAGCCGCGCAGCAAATCGCCGATCGGATACACCGTCGCGTCTGTAAACCACGAGGTCCATTTCAGCATTGCGCCGCTGCGCTCGCTCAACATTTCCGGATCGAATTGCGCCGGCCTATAGCTGATATCCCGGCGAGGGTTGCTCCTGAAGCTGATGCCGGCAAGCGGCCATGGCGCCAGCAACTCGACCTTGAACGGACCTGACGCCGGTGCCTCGATAAGCGCCGCCAGCGCATCGCCGAACGTCCTTCCCCGAACCTCTTCTCCAAAGGTCAACGGCTCGTCCGCCGGCAGCGGCGCGTAGAGCCGAACCGTGTCCGCGCTGTCCCGCACGTTGCGGCTGCCGGCTACCGCAATGAGGAGATTCGCGGCACCCTCGAACGTCACCACCGACTTGCCGCGCCCCCGTTGCCCCTCGCTGCGCAGGCCAGCAACTAGGAGATTGCGATCATGAAGCGTTACCGAACCGAGCGGCACACCCGTTAATTCTGCAATTTTTTCAACTAGTTGTTTCGGTGTTGCCACACTAGGTCTCCGCTTCAATCGCTTTTAGCATAATCTTTTTTCGCGCAAAATGCATTTTCTGTCTTGCTTATTATGTTTTTCGCGCTAAATACAAATTATAGCATGAACATGGAGCTAACAGCATGACGAAAGCCAAACTCGCCAAGACCGACGTTAAGCGCAGCGCGCCAGTGCAAGGTGCCGCTGCTCCTCCGATCTCCCTCGGTAGCGAGATGTTGAAGCACCTCCACAGGGCGGTCGGCACTGAGCGATTCCTGGCAGAGCGCGGTTGCCCCAGTCGAGCCGGTCGGGCCACCCTTGCTGCGAGCGATATGGCCGACACACTCGCTTCCTTCCCGCCGCATGCCCCCGCTGAGGCGCTGGCGGCTGCCATTCTGATCTACACCGATCTCGACTCAGTCGTGAGCGCCACAACCGACTTCATCAGGGACGCGGCGCAGCTGCGCATTCAGCAGCGAGTTGCGGGCCTCGCCGCGTGGATCGAGAGCGCGCACGGGATTGATCGGCGCAACTGGGGGCTTGATTATTTCGGTGACCACAACCTCGTCGGCACGGCCCGGCTCATGCCGCATACCGAGATCACCCTTATCGCCAACCCTGATTGCGATAACTGAGCACGGAGGCATCGCGGTGAAGTACCAGATCAACGCGCTATCCGTGCGGCGCAACACTAAATGGTCAATCGAGGTTCCCGTTATTGCTTACGCCAAGATCGGGTTGCCTGAAATCGAGGCGACGGTGGAAGGAGTCATGCTCGCCTACCGGCGCACGGATGGGAGATTTCTCGCATTCGCCCCATCGAAGAAGGATGTCGACGTGGGCATCCAGTGGGATTGCGAGTCGGAGTGGTCGCAGCAGTTGGCCGCCGACCTGTATCAGGTCTACCTGACCATGGGCGGTGATAAGCCATCAGAGAGGGACGCAGCGTGATCACCCGTCGCAAGAGAGCGGCGGAGGCCGTCACCGAAGCTGAGAGCGCTGCCGAGGCCGCGTTCCTGGACATGGGCCGCGTCGAGGCCGAATGGCTCAAGGCCAAGATCCGGTACCATTACTCTGATCAGGAGGCTTGCAAGAAGGAATTGCGCCGCGCACGTGGCGCATTCAGGAAGGCCATGAAGGTCTGTATCCTCGCTACGTGGGACGCTGAGCGTATCAACGAAGAACTGGACCGCAAGCGCGACCGAAAACGTGAGCGCGAGCGACTACGCCTTGATCAACAGATGCATGGTCTGCATCGGAGTGATCTGACAGGACATCACGCTGGCCGGTTTCAGCGCTGGGGCCACGGCGACGATATGGGGGTTGCATAAATGACTAGAATTACGCTTGAAGTTTACTCTGCCTACGACGAATTCGGATTAATCCACCGGCTCAATGAAGTCGCTCGTTATCGACAAGAGAGCAGCGAAAAATTTCCGCACGACACACGGAATGCCAAGGCGGTCGACCTGATAAACAATCTGTTAGGTCAAACGCCTTCACCCCTGGCGGTGAAGGCACTAAACGATGCCATCGTCGAATACGATGAGAGGTGCAGGGGCGTTGAGTTTGATTCGAATCCGCCCCCATTTGAACCGAAGGTAAGCACTTCTCTCGGATCAATCGGATTCGGCTGGCATCCAAAGGGCATTGACGAGGTGTTGACGGTTCTGGCCACCGACGCGCGCCTTGCCGCTGGAGAGGTTGCACAACGCTGAATAACCCCATCGCCTCGGCTCTACCCGGGGCGAACTACCCCGACCAAAACCCACCCGAGATCACTATGAGAATCCTAAATTATCGACCGGCACCCTCCGGTGGCGGAACGATCGGCTATGCCGAAATAGAGGTCGCACCGGGAGTGCGATTGTTCGACGTCAAAATTGTTCAAGCGGGTGACGGTTCGCACCGCGCCTATGCTCGCAATGCTGCGTTCGATCGCAATGTGATCACGGAAATATCGAAATCCCTTACCGGAGGCGCATGCCTTGACTGCATCGCAAGCTAAATTCGAACTCTCCCGCGCCGACATGGTCGAGCAGTTGGAGCTTCGACTGTATGGCGACATCCTCGTTCCGAAGGTTGCAGATTTCGACCCCGCCACGGTGACCTTGGAAAACATCGTTGCATTGCTGCGGCGTGAGGAAGCAGGCGAGGATATCTCTCGCGGCGTGATCTACACCGGCGATTGGCACTGCAAGGACCGTCGCGTTCGCAATCACAATAACGTCTTTATCTCTTGGCCGTCTGAGGACGGCGACACTGTTCTGCATAAACAGTTGCAGGGCACCGAGGAAGACGGCGCGTTCATCATTGAAGACCTCACTCGCGCTGCGCTTGGAGGTGGTGTCAAGTATTCCCCTCCGAAGGTTGAGCCCAAGGCCGCGAACGATAACGACCCTGCCGCAGCCAAGCCGGTCAGTACCGAGCCGAAATTGACGGCAGACGAAGAGCGCGAATATCTGGAGAAATTCCAGCGCGAGCAGTTGCTACCCGGTGAGCGTGGTGAGCTTGTCTTTGATGACGTCGCGTTCCGCGCGCTGTCTTCCGGGCCGTTCTGGCGCATCGCCGATGCCGTAGTCGAGGGGCACCATGGCGACGTCTTTATGGGCGTGCTCGATGGATTGCCGAAGTTCGCTTGGGACGGCGGTGGCATCGCGCCTATTACGCCAACAGCACCATTTCCGCTCGTCGACCCCTCCAAGTGGCATGGCACTGTCGCGCAAGTGCGCCAGTGGTTTCTGACCGGCCTTGTCCCGCACCGGCAGGTGACGCTGCTATCGGGTGATGGTGGCGTCGGCAAGTCTCTCTTTGGTTTGCAGATCGGCGCAGCGTCGGCCCTGGCGATTGAAACGCTAGGGTTACAACCGCAACCGGGCCGGGTGTTATATCTCGGCGCGGAGGATGAGGCAGAGGAATTCCATCGCCGTCTGGAGGACATCTGCACGGCGCACGGTGCGCAGATGTCTGACCTGACCCACCTCCGTATCCTTCCGCTCGCGGATCAGGATGCGCTCCTATCAACACCTGATAAGGGAGGCATGAAGCACACGCCTCTTTGGGCGCGCGTCGACCGGTTTGTGAAGGAGTGGAATCCTGGGCTAGTCGTGCTTGACACTGCAGCTGACCTCTTCGGCGGCGATGAGGTAAAGCGCGCTGAGGTTCGGCATTTCGTCGCGATGCTTCGTACTATGGCGATTCAGCGTGACTGCGCCGTGCTCTTGCTCGCACATCCCTCTCGCGCTGGTATGGAGTCCGGCAGCGGATACAGCGGCTCGACGGCCTGGAATAACTCAGTTCGTTCACGCTTGTACCTGACCAGCGGCGAAGGCGACGTTCGCATCCTCAAGACCGTCAAATCGAACTACGGGAAGATCGGCGAGGAGATCATGCTGGAGTGGAAGGATGGTGCATTCGTTTTGCATGATCCGGCTAGGCCCGTAATCACTGACGCATTGCTCAACGGCCGCACCGATAAGGTGTTCCTGGCCGTGCTGTCGAAGATGAGCCGGCAGCGTCAGGACTGCGGTATCACGAAGGGCGCGGCCTATGCTCCAAAGCTGATGATGAAGCACCCGGAGGCTCGCGGCATAAAGATGAGTGACCTCGAAACTGCAATGCAGAGGTTGCTCGATGCCGGTTTGATTAGGGTGGTTGAGGAAGGCCCGCCCTCGAAATCGCGGAAGCGGCTGAAGGTATCAGCAGAGTGCTTCGGGCCGGACGATTGAGGTGTCTCTTCCAACCCCATTTTCGGGCCTTCCAAGCCCTTCCATCCCCTTGCTAAGTCATTGATTTCATTAGTTGCACCAAACTCACTTCCAAACCTACCGCCCCCCTCGCAAGCCATTGAAATCATTGACTACCAAGCACTTCCAAGGGTGTTCCTACCAAACCCCCATACCCCCTAGCGCCCTTTGGCGCGCGCTCTGAGGGAGCGCGGCACCACGGGCATTGAAAAAAGGGAAGCCGAGAATGACACCGGACTGGATCGACGGAGACTGCGGGTGACAAAATCCCTGCCCTATACCCAAGCATCCCTCCGGCGGGCCATCCTGGCCGTTGAGAGCGCTGGCAAGTTCGTCATTGGGGTCCGCCCGGATGGCACGCTGATTGTTGGAAACGAGCCCTTCGACGTATCGTCGCTAACTCCGGCTAATGATAACGTCAAATCCCGCAGCAAGTGGGAAGACGTCAGGGGCTGACCGTGGCAGAGACCAAACTCCCGTTTATCAGCCGCGAGGAGAACCGGCACGGCACGCCGGTCGTCTTCGTGCGCCGGAATGGCAGGCGCATTCGGATACACGAGCCAGAGGGCACGCCAGCCTTCGCGCGGGCCTATGCTGAAGCCGTTGAGAGCCTTGGCGAGCCGCCCAGCAAACGCCGCAAGCCCACCAGTGACCTGCCGGTCTATCCCAAGGGCACGCTGGGCTGGCTGGGCGTGCAGTACTTCGCCTCGCGCGGCAAAGACGAGTTCATGTCCCTCGACAACGATTCACGACGAGCCCGCCGCAACAGTCTTGAGAAGGATTGCTTCACGGTCGCCCTTAGTGACGACGACCCGGAGCATATGGGCTTTTGCCCGTTCAAATATCTCTCGGGCCAGAAGATGAAGCGCATGATCGAGGCTGCGGACGGTCCCGGCGCGCGGACCAACCGCCGCAAGCACCTCTCCGCGCTCTGTGCATGGGGTGTCGAGAACAACCACCTGCCATCTAACCCGGTGCGGGACATCAAGTCCGGCCGCGCTGAGGCCACCGATGGCTACTACACGTGGCAGATCCCGGACGTGCAGCAGTTTCTGGCCTTCCACTCCGGTGCGGCTCGGCGCTCGCGCAAGGCGCGTCTAGCTCTCGGCCTGCTGCTGTTCTCCGGCTCGCGTCGTCAGGACATGGTGACGCTCGGCAAGCAGCACTGCCGCGGTTCCGTGCCCGACCAGATTGGCGACTGGATAAGCTACGTTCCCAAAAAGACGATCAAGAAGCGCCGGACCATGGTCCAGAAGCCGCTTCTGCCGGTGCTGAAAAAGATCATCACGGAGTCGTGGGACATCCTCGGCGCCATGACCTTCCTGATCACCGAGCAGGGTAAGCCCTTCACCGCGGCCGGATTCGGCAACTGGTTCCGCGACCGCTGCGACGAGGCGGACCTCCAGCAATGCACCGCTCACGGCCTGAAGAAGGCCGGCGCCACGATCGCTGCCGAGAACCGGGCCACCGTTCACGAACTGATGGCCATGTTCGATTGGTCGTCGCCCCGGATGGCTGAGGTCTACACCCGCAAGGCCGAACAGAAGCGACTCGCTGGAGGGGCGATGGGCCTGATCTCGTTGGACCGTATTGTGAACGAAGATTGTCGCACCGAGCCCGATGCGGTTGTCGCACATGCCCAAAAATCAAGTTAAATCAAACGCTTAGAAAAGACGTGGCAGGAGTGGCAGGGCTCGAACCTGCGACCCCCGGTTTTGGAGACCGGTGCTCTACCAATTGAGCTACACTCCTACGGACCCTCGCGTCGCCGCTTTGGATCAGGGCCGCTTTCAAGCACAGGGGGCGGCTGGTTTGCAAGGACGGATTGCAAGGGTGAAGCGCGCTGGCTTCGCTTGTTTGTGCAACGGCTTCTGGGCCACTCTCCGTTCCAGATAATCAAGAACAACCGGGAGTGCCTATGACCGCCACAGTCGCCCAAGCCGCGATCACGCCAAAAGCCCCGCCTCTCCCCGAGGCCAAGCCGGAAACACTGGGCCTGTCGCGGCCCCGCCTCCAGGCGATGTCGGGCGCCTTCAGGCGCGAGATCGACAAGGGAACCGTCCCCGGCGTGACTGTGCTGGTGGCACGGCGCGGCCAGGTCGGCTGGTTCGAGGCGCTCGGCAAGCAGAGCCCGGCGGGCCCGGCGATGGCGCTTGATTCGATCTTCCGGATCTTCTCGATGACCAAGCCGATCGTGTCGGTCGGCATCATGGCGCTGGTTGAGGACGGTCACCTCCTCCTCGGCGATCCCGTCGCCAAGTTCATTCCGGAGTTCGCCAACCAGAAGGTCGGCGTCGTCAGCGGCGGCAGACTGGAACTGGTTCCGCCGAAGCGCCCGATGACAGTGCAGGACTTGCTCCGCCACACCTCGGGTCTCACTTATGAGCACCAGGGCGACGGCCCCGTGCACAAGCTCTACCAGGAGTCACGCGTTCGCAGCCGCAAGATTACCAATGCCGAGCACGCCGCGCTGGTGGCGAGCTTCCCGCTCGTTTGCCACCCCGGCGACGAGTTCAACTACAGCCGCTCCACCGACATCCTCGGTCGCATCATCGAGGTCGTCAGTGGAAAAACGCTGGGCGCTTTCCTCACCGAGCGCATCCTCGCGCCGCTGCAGATGACCGAGACCGCTTTCTCGACCTCGGACGCCAATGCCAACAGGCTCGCCCAGCCGTTCGAAGCCGATCCCTGGACCGGCGACAAGGTCGCGATGTTCAACATGCTCGAGCAGCCGATCATGGAGTCCGGCGGCGGCGGTCTGGTCTCGACCACGATGGACTACGCTCGCTTCGCGCTGATGCTGCGCAATGGCGGCACGCTCGACGGCAACAGGATCATCGGCCGCAAGACACTGGAACTGATGGCGTCCGATCACCTCGGGCCGCACGTCGTGACCAACGGCACGCTGCTCTCGCCCGGCCACGGTTTCGGTCTCGGCTTCGCCGTGCGCCGCGAGGCCGGCATCGCGCCCTTCCCCGGCAGCATCGGCCAGTATTTCTGGAGCGGCATCGCCGGCACGTTCTTCTGGATCGATCCGAAGGAGGATCTGTTCACGGTGTTCATGAGCCAGGGCCCGGGCCAGCGCGATTTTACCCGCACGCTGGTAAGGGATCTGGTTTACGCGGCGGTGGATTGAGGCTGTGCCCGGACGCGCTGCAACGCCCTTAGCGTTGCTGCGCAGAGCCGGGACACGAGACACTCAGCTAATCTTCAAACTCAGCTGATCGTCGCGCCGCCGTCGATCACCATGGTCTGGCCGGTCATGAAGTCACCGGCCGCGGATCCCAGGAACACGGCCGCACCCGCGATCTCGTCGGGGATGCCGATGCGCAGCAGCGGCGAGCGCGCGGTCGAGGCCTTCAAATTCTCCGGATTGTCCCACAGCGCTTTCGCGAAATCGGTCTTGATCAAGCCGGGCGCGATGCAGTTCACGCGGATGTTGTGCTTGCCGTATTCGCAGGCGAGGTTACGCGCGAGCTGCATGTCGGCGGCTTTCGAGATCGCGTAGGCGCCGAGGATGGTCGAGCCCTTCAGGCCGCCGATCGAGGAGACGATGATCACCGAGCCGTCCTTGCGCTCGATCATCTGCGGCACCACCATCGAGATCAGCCAGTTGTTGGCGACGATGTTGTTGTCGAGAATTTTTCTGAACTGATCGTCGGAGATGCCGGCGAGCGGACCGTAATACGGGTTCGACGCGGCATTGCAGACCAGCACGTCGACCTTGCCGAAGGCGCGGTTGCTTTCGTCGACGAGGTTTTGCAGATTCTCTTTTGAGGAGATGTTGGCCGCGATCGCGACCGCGGTGCCTTTGCCGAACTTGTCGTTGATGCCCTTCGCCACTTCGTCGCAGACATCGGCCTTGCGCGAGGAGATCACGACCTTGGCGCCGTGCTCGGCCATGCGCTCGGCAATCGCAAGCCCGATGCCGCGCGTCGAGCCGGTGATGACGGCAACTTTGCCCTTCATGTCGAACAAGGTCATGCTTCTCTCCCAGGGTACGATTTGATTTGGCTGAAGCTTACGCCGCGCCCGCGCGAACGGACAATAGATCAGGCGAGCTTTTTGACTTCCGGTCCCGCCAGCTGATGCATCTCGGCATGCGCATCGTCGGCGATCCACGGCTGCTGGTTCACCATCGGCAGCCGCCAGACCGAGCGCTCGGGGCTTGCGAAATAATCGAGCCGCGTGATCGAGACGTTGTCGATGTCGAACGACAGCGCCCGCTCCACTTGCCCGTCGAGCGCAAGGCCAATCGCCGCCTTGATGGTGCCGCCATGTGCGACCGCGACGATGTCCTGCCCGCCGGCCTCCTTGATGATCCGCTCGACGGTGCGGCGCGTGCGGTTGTAGAGATCCATGAAGCTTTCGCCGCCGGGCGCGGGCTCGTTGATGTCGGCAAACCAGCTCGAACCGACGGGACGGCTGGCAATGAACTCGGCGCGGTTCATGCCCTGCCAGCGGCCGAGATGCTGCTCGGCAAGATCCGCTTCCCATTTCATCGACGCAGGCCGCGGATAGCCCGCCTCCCAGATCGCTTCGGCCGTTTGATGCGTGCGCATCAGATTGCTCGAATACCAGACCGCCTTGCGTGGCAGCACCTTGGCAACAGCATTGAACACGTAGGTGTCGCTGGTGTCGCAGGCGAGATCGCTCTGTCCGTAGATATTGCCGCCGTCATTGCGCACCGGCGCATGCCGAACCCACCACCAGCGTGTCGTGACCACATTCGGCTTGTCTGCGGTTGCCATTGAAGCCCTTCCATCCCGTGTGTTGTCGCTGTACGTCAGGTGTGAACGTGTCTCAAGACACTTTACCGTTTGAAATTCTGTTTGAAATTCCGTCGCGCGGCAAGCGTCGCACGACACACCAAAGGGAGAAACGCATGGGCCGTCTGCAAGGCAAATCCGTCATCATCACCGGCGCCGGCAGCGGCATCGGCCGCGCGGCTGCGCTGCTGTTCACCAGGGAAGGCGCCAAGCTGATCGCGGTCGATCGCACCGAGGCGGTGAAGGAGACCGTCGACGAGGTGAAGAAGGCCGGCGGTGTCGCCGAAGCAATGATCGCCGACGCCGGCTCCGAGCAGGACGTCATCGCCGTCATCGACAAGGCCGTGAAGACGCACGGCCGGCTCGACGTGATCTGGGCCAATGCGGGCGTCAGCGGCGGGCTCGTTCCGCTCGGCGAGCAGACCGTGGAACAGTGGCAGGAAGTGCTGCGCGTCAATCTGATCGGACCGTTCCTCGCGGTGAAGCATGCGATGCCGCACATGGTGAAGCAGCAGTCCGGCGCGATCGTGCTCACCGCGTCCGTCGCGGGCCTCAAGGCCGGCGCGAGCGGGCACCCCTATGCCGCGAGCAAGGCCGGCGTGATCTCTCTGGTGCAGACCACCGCCTATTCGCTCACTGGCACGGGCGTGCGCATCAACGCGGTCTGCCCGGGCCTGATCGAAACAGGCATGACCAAGCCGATCTTCGACCGCGCCAAGGAGCGCGGCACCGCCGACAAGATCGGCCAGCTCAACCCCCTCAAGCGCCCCGGCCAGCCGCACGAGCTCGCCGCGATGGGATTGTTCCTGGCCAGCGACGAAGCGTCGTATGTCAACGGTCAGGCGTTCCCGGTGGACGGCGGCCTGACGGCATCGATGCCGTATGCGGGGAAGCCGGTTTAGCCAGCGCTTCCAATATCGCTCCGTCATCCTGAGGTGCTCGGCTTGTGATGCGACAGCATCGCAAGCCGAGCCTCGAAGGATGAATCGGCCGAGATACAGCCGGGCCGTCGCCCTTCGAGGCCCGCTGCGCGGGCGCCTCAGGGTGACGGTGATAGCACCGCCGTCCGGCCCGCGTTCGTGACGATCGCGATACGCCCCTCTTCCTTGGGCCGGGTTGCGCGATAAATACGCCGTTTCCGAATTTCGGTAAAGTGGAATATTTTTGCGGGCGCGTATTGACCGGCAGCTTGGGTGTTTTGCCCGTCGGACAACAAGGTTTCGTAGCCCGGATGGAGCGAAGCGTAATCCGGGGTTCTAACCGCGCATACACAGCCGCCCCGGATTGCGCTTCGCTCCATCCGGGCTACGGGCCGAGTTGATTTGCCCCATCGGCCGCCACGTTGGTATGGTTCGTGCAAACACCTCAGCCTCCATCTTCCTCCGACAAGAAATGACAATGCCCAACCCGATTTTCCCGAGCTCACGACCCGAGCGCATTCGCCACCTTCTTGCCGACCTCGTCGGCTTCGACACGATCAGCGATCGCACCAACCTGCCCTTGATCGCGCATATCGAGAGCTATCTCGCCTTCCTCGGCGTCAAGGGCGAACGCATCACCGACGTAACAGGGAGGAAGGCATCGCTCTGGGTCACGATCGGTCCGGAGGATCGCCCCGGCCTCGTGCTGTCAGGCCATACCGACGTCGTGCCCGTCATCGGCCAGGACTGGAGCCACGACCCGTTCAAGCTCGTCGAGCGCGACGGCAAGCTCTATGGCCGCGGCACCACCGACATGAAGGGTTTTGTCGCGGTGTGCCTCGCCATGGTGCCGGAGATGCTCGAGGCGAAACTGACGACGCCGATCCATCTGGCGATCTCCTATGACGAGGAGATCGGCTGCGTCGGCGTGCGACCGATGCTTGCCGAAGTCGCGAAGAAGAAGGTCAAGCCGCTCGGCGCCTTCATCGGCGAGCCGACCGAGATGAAGGTCATCATCGGCCACAAGGGCAAGCACGGCGTGCGCGCCACGTTCCACGGCCTTGCTCGCCACTCCTCGATTGCGCCCGACGGCGTCAACGCCATCGAATATGCCGCCGAAATGATCACCGAGATCCGCCGCCGTGCGGTAAAGCTTGCAAGCGAAACCGAGCGCAACAGCCTCTACGACGTGCCGCACTCGACGTTGCTGACAAGCATCGTGCATGGCGGTGCAGCGCTGAACATCGTGCCCGACACCTGCACCGTAGACTTCGAATGCCGCGGCATCGGTATCACCGAGTCCAGGGAAGTGACGGATGCAATCGTCGCCTGGGCCAAGGCCGAGCTCGAGCCCGCGATGAGGGCGAAGCATGCCGAGTGCGGCATCGATTTCGAGGAGATCCTCGACTACCCCGCCCTCGACACCACGCCCGATGCCGCCATCGTCACGCTCGCAAAGCAGCTAGCCGGGCGCAATGACCACGCCAAGGTCGCCTTCGGCACTGAAGCGAGTTTGTTTGCCAGCATCGCCGACATCCCGTCGGTGGTGATCGGCCCCGGCTCGATCGCGCAGGCGCATACGCCGGATGAGTTCGTGACGATGGCCGAGCTGGAGAAGTGCGCGGGGTTTGTCGAGAAGCTGATCGCGCATTGCGCGAAGGAATAGCCGCCACTGCAGTAGGGTGCGCAAAGCGAAGCGTGCCCACCAATTCAACGTGATCGCGGACAGATGGTGGGCACAGCGCTACGCGCTTTTGCCCACCCTACGAGAGCTGTCAATGAGGAGGCTCGCAGCCCGCCTCCTCGCCATTGCGAGGAGCTCTTGCGACGAAGCAATCCAGGCTGCCGCCGCGGAAAATAGTCTGGATTGCTTCGCTTTGCTCGCAATGACGGAGACTGTTGAGGCATCGCGAACCACAAACAAAAAGGCGCGGCCGTCAGCCGCGCGCTCGTGTCTCCTATACCGCGCCCGCCTTCTGCGCGTACTCCCATGACGCCTTTGACAGCGGCACGGTGCGCTTGGCGGATTCCAGCGCCTTGGCGTTGGCGGCCGTGCCGTCGCGGACGCGGCCGGCGATGCCCTGGGTGATGCCGGCGAGGCGGAACAGATTGTAGGCGAAGTACCAGTTGAGGTCCGGCACCGTCATCTTGGTGACGTTGCAATAGATCTGTGCGGCTTCTTCCACGCTCGGGATGTTGAGCGCCTTGAGGTCGGCGCCATGCAGACCCGGCATGATCCACTGCATCAGGAGATAAGTGAAGTCGGCCATGGGATCGCCGAGCGTCGACAGCTCCCAGTCCAGCACGGCCTGCACGCGCGGTTCTGTCGCATGGAAAATCATGTTGTCGAGGCGGTAGTCGCCGTGGACGATCGAGACGCGCGCCTGCTCCGGCACCGTCTTCGGCAGCCATTCGGCGACCTTCTCGAACTCCGGAATGTGCTGGGTCTCGGAGGCCCGATACTGCTTGGTCCAGCGATCGATCTGACGCGCGAAATAGTTGCCGGGCTTGCCGAACTCGCCGAGGCCGATCGCGACGGGATCGTACATGTGCAGTTTGGCCAGCGTCTCGATCTTGCTGGTGAAGATCTTGCGGCGATCTTCCGGCGCCTGGCTCGGCAGCGTCGGATCCCAGAACACGCGGCCGTCTTCCATCGACATGATGTAGAAGGCGGAGCCGATGATGCTGTCGTCCTGACAGAGCGCGTAGGCGTGCGCGACGGGAAAACCTTGTTTTCCAAGGGCCGCGATGACGCGATATTCGCGATCGACTGCATGTGCGGACGGCAGCAATTTGCCGAACGGCTTCCGGCGCATCACATAGGAACGCTTCGGCGTATCGAGCCGGTAGGTCGGATTGGACTGGCCGCCCTTGAACTGGAGGACGACCAGCGGTCCCTCATAGCCTTCGACGTTATCGCGCAGCCAGGCTTCGAGCCGCATCTCGTCGATGCGATGACGCTCCTCGACCGGCTTGGTGCCCGAGAACTCTTCGTCTTTCCTGACGCCGTCAGCCACGGTGACGCTCCCTCTTCAGTCCGAACATGATCCTAATCGGTAACCGCTGACGCACTTGCGTCAAGCGGTTACCCAATCACGTCCTGTCGTTTCTTCAAGTCAGGAGCGCCACAGGGCTCCCCGCTTAATGCTTGGGAGAGTTGGCATACTTCCGAACTTCGAGCCGTGCAATGGCGCGATTGTGCACCTCGTCCGGACCGTCGGCGAGCCGCAGCGTGCGGATGTGGGCGTAGTCCTTGGCAAGACCGGCTTCGTCGGAGACGCCAGCGCCACCAAACGACTGGATCGCCTCGTCGATGATCTTCAGCGCCATGTTGGGGGCTGCGACCTTGATCATGGCGATCTCGGCCTGCGCGGTCTTGTTGCCGACCTTGTCCATCATGTCGGCGGCCTTGAGGCACAGCAGCCGCGTCATCTCGATGTTGGTGCGGGCATCGCCAATGCGCTGCTCCCAGACTGAATGCTCGACGATCTTCTTGCCGAACGCGGTGCGCGAGGAGAGCCGCCTCACCATCTTCTCCAGCGCTTCCTCGGCCTTGCCGATGGTGCGCATGCAGTGGTGAATACGGCCAGGTCCGAGACGACCCTGCGCGATCTCGAAGCCGCGGCCCTCGCCGAGCAGGATGTTCTCCTTGGGCACGCGCACGTTCTCGAGCAGCACCTGGGCATGGCCGTGCGGCGCGTCGTCGAAGCCGAACACCGGCAGCATCTTCTCGACCTTGATGCCGGGGGTGTCGAGCGGAACCAGGATCTGCGACTGCTGCTGATGCTTGGCCGCATTGAAATCGGTCTTGCCCATCAGGATCGCGATCTTGCAGCGGGGATCGCCCACGCCGGACGACCACCATTTGCGGCCGTTGATGATGTAGTGATCGCCGTCCTTCTTGATGCTGGTCTCGATGTTGGTGGCATCCGACGAAGCCACCGCCGGCTCCGTCATCAGGAAGGCCGAGCGGATCTCGCCGTCCATCAGCGGGCGCAGCCATTTGCGCTTCTGCTCCTTGGAGCCATAGCGCATGAACACTTCCATGTTGCCGGTATCGGGCGCGGAGCAGTTGAAGACTTCCGAGGCCCAGGTGATGCGGCCCATTTCTTCCGACAGCAGCGCGTATTCGAGATTGGTCAATCCCGCTCCACGGAATTCATCATCCTCATGCTGGTTCGGCGGCATGAACATGTTCCAGAGGCCTTCGGCCTTCGCCTTCTTCTTGAGGTCTTCGAGGACCGGAATCACCTTCCAGCGCTCGCCGCTGTGATCCTGCTCGTTATAGATCGGCACCGCCGGACGCACGTGCTTGGTCATGAAGGACTGCACGCGGTCGAGCCATTCCTTCTGCTTGGGGGACAGATCGAAATCCATGGGACGCTCCTCGGTCTCTCTTTGAAATCCTGTTTTGCGCTGGACTGTCCTCCCGCGATGGGTCGCCCGCAAGCGCCATTCGGCGGATCGCGGGTCCCGGAACCCGCACCG
Organism: Bradyrhizobium sp. LB11.1; assembly: GCF_040549385.1. NCBI lineage: Bacteria > Pseudomonadati > Pseudomonadota > Alphaproteobacteria > Hyphomicrobiales > Nitrobacteraceae > Bradyrhizobium > Bradyrhizobium sp. LB11.1. Next base: position 186,400 of record NZ_JBEPTH010000010.1, read on the forward strand.
CTTTTAACAGCGACGCAATTCCATCATGCGGATTGACTTTTTCCGGCCTTCAAACGATAGTTTCATACAAGTGTTTGAATTGCAACTCCCTCCCCTGAGGGCATCCATGGCCAGCGATCATACTAGGTCTGCCATTCTCGCCGCCGCCGAACGGCTCTATGCCGATCGCGGTTTTGGCGACGTCACGCTGCGCGACATCGTCGCGGAGGCCAACGTCAATCTGGCCGCGGTGAACTATCATTTCGGCTCGAAGGATGAGCTGATCGCGGAATTATTTGTCACCCGCTCGATCGCGACCAACCGCGAGCGCTTGCGCGAGCTGAAGGCGGCGGAGGAAGCCGGCGGCGGCCGCGCGCCGATCGAGGTAATCCTGCGCGCGCTGGTGGGACCGACGCTGCGCGGCTGCCTCGGCCCCGAGAACCAGCGCTCCACCGCGGCCCGCTTCATGATCCGCGCCTCGATCGAATCCGTGCCGCCGATCCGCCGCATCAAGAACCGCGAGATCGACCATCTGCGAAAGTTCGCAGGCGCAATGCGAAGGTCCCTGCCCGACCGCCGCGACATCGATATCTACTGGGGGCTGAACTTCGCGCTCGCGATGGCGCACCACACCATCCGCGAGAGCGAGCGCCTGACCAAGCTGTCGGAAGGCCAATGCGACCTCGACGATGTCGAGGACGTGGTCGCGCGCGTTGTCAGCGTCGCGACGATGGCGCTGACGGCCGGCAAGGTCGAGGCAAAGACGCCGTCACGGCTCGCCGCGCGGTAGTCCCTCACATCATCGCGATACAGTCGATCTCGACGTCGAAGGGGCCGAACCATTCGGGCGTGCAGACGAAAATCCGCGCGGGCGGATCGACCGGGAAGTAGCGCGCATAGACCGCATTGAAGGCGGCGAAATGTTTTGTCGAGGTGCAATACACATTGCACTTCATGACGTTGTCCAGCGCCGCGCCGGCCGTCTCCAGGCAGAGCTTCATCTGCTCCATGATGATCTCGCTCTGCCGCTCGATCGGCATCGGCACGAGTTCGCCCGTTTCGGGGTCGAACGGCGGCAGGCCGGCAACGAAGATCATGTTGCCGCCCCGCGTCACCGGCGAGGCCGGCGCTTTCCAGCGGTCGAGATAAGACGAGATCGGTTCGACGCGGAGCGCTTCGCGTTTCATGGCGGTCACCTTCAGCACAAGCAAGACTGGTGCCTGACTACATTATGTTGCAGCCGGCATGTTTCGCTTCTGATCGAAGTGTGATCGCGTGCGCGGGCTAGGCCCGCTGCGGCATCTCCTCAGCCTCTTCCTTGGCGAGCAACAGCAGCATCTCGATGCCCATGTCGCCTTCCTGCGGCGAGCGGATGAACTTGATCTCTTCGGCACTTTGCCGCAGCGCGGCAATGATCGCGACAGCCTGGTTGGCCGTCGCCGCCTCAGTCGCCAGAATTGCCTTCTGGTCCTTCGCCTGGAACCCGATCGTATAGGACATGCACTTCCCTCCCGAACTCAAGTGGGAGGATCGAATCTGAGTCGCGGGCGAAGCGGAAGCCTTTGTGAATACGGACCGGGTTAATCTGGGGATTGCGCGCAAGGCTCGCGCAAGGCCGCAAGATCGTCATGCTTCCGTCACCAGCCTATGCGCGGCGGCCCCGGCTTTGGCCGCTTCCCGCATTGACGTCGCGATCTCGGGCGTGATGGGCGGCACGCCGACTGCTCGGGCTTTGTGGGGTCGCCCCGCTTGCGAGGAGAGGCGAAGACAGGGCTAGATGATCCCCTGCTTCTTCAGCTCCTCGATCTTCCCCGCATCATAGCCAAGCTTGCCGCCGAGTACCTCCTGGGTGTGCTCGCCGAGCAGCGGCGGCGCGCGGTAATTCTTGATCGGGGTCTCCGAGAAGGTCAGCGCGTTGCGGATCAGCGACAGATCGGGCTCGAAGGGATGGTCGACCTTCACCCGCATGCCGCGCGACTGAACGTGCGGATCGGAAAACACCTGCTCGAAATTGTTGATCGGCCCCGACGGCACACCGGCCTCCTCCAGCTTGTCCAGCCAATATGCCACCGGCTTCGTCAGGAACAGGCCGGCGAAGATCGCCATGATCTCCTTGCCGTGTACGACGCGATCGTTGTTCTTGATAAAGCGCTTGTCATTGGCGAGCTCGGGCTGGCCGAGTACGGCGCAGGTGCGCTGGAACTGGCCGTCATTGCCGACCACCAGCATCAATTCGCCGTCGGTGCAGCGGAACACGCCGGCAGGCATGCCGCCATTGCCCCATGTGCCGCGGCGGGGCGGCGTCTTGCCGTTGACGAGATAGATCTGGAGCCAGTGCGACAACGACGCGATGACGGTGTCGAACAGGCAGACGTCGATGTGCTGGCCCTGCCCGCCATGGACGTCACGATGGTAGAGCGCCGAGAGCAGCCCGATCGAGGTGTTCATGCCGGTCATGTAGTCGACGATCGACGGGCCGACCTTCATCGGGCCTTCGCCAGGCTCGCCGTCGATATGGCCGGTAACGCTCATCAGGCCACCCATCGCCTGGAGGATCGCGTCATAGCCGGCGCGCGGCGCGTAGGGGCCGGTTTGGCCGAAACCGGTTACCGAGCAATAGATGATCCTTGGGTTGATCGCCTTGATCGTCTCGTAGTCGAGGCCGTAGCGCTTGAGGTCGCCGACCTTGTAGTTCTCCATGAAGACGTCGACGTCTTTCGCGAGCTCGCGGATGATCGCCTGCCCCTCGGGCTTGGCGATGTTGACGGTGACCGATTTCTTGTTGCGGTTGGCGCAGAGGTAGAACGAATTGTTGTTGTTCGCCTTGCCCTCGGGATCGGCCAGATAGGGCGGGCCGAAGGCGCGCGCGTCGTCGCCGGTGCCAGGCCGCTCGATCTTGATCACCTCGGCGCCGAGATCGCCCAGCATCTGGGCCGACAAGGGCCCGGCGAGCACACGCGTGAGATCAAGGATCTTGATGCCTGAGAGCGGCAGGGCCGACATGTCGATTTCCTCCGGGGGAACTGGAATTTGGCGCGGCGGCTCTAGCCTTGAACTTCAGCCTTGGCCGCGCTCCCTGCGGATACACCATTTTCGGGCGCTGAGCACTGCACTGGCGGCATACGGCCATCCCCGCCCGACAGCGACGATCAGGCGACAGCGTCGGATTTCCGCGTGGCGGATATCGCAGCGGCCGAGCAATGGGGCACTAGAACCGGACGCTCACTCCGCCACGCACTGACTGAAAGCGCGGATGCTGCTCGTAAGTTCCAAGGACGGAGGGCCAATCAAAGCGGGTGGTGCCGAAATCGCTGTAGCGATATTCCAGCCGCGCCGTGACGCGACTGGTCAGCGCCGCCTCGCCACCGGCGCCCACGGTCCATCCGGTCTTCGCGATATTGGCGTCCACTGGAGTTACCAGGGGGACAACCGATTCCCAGTGATACTTCAATTCGGTGAACGCGACACCGCCTGTAACATACAGCAGCAGGCGGTCGATCGGCGTCACGCCCAGCCGCCCGCGAACGGAGGCTTCCCAGTCCTTGCGGGCGTTGAACGCGAAACCGCTACCAAGGGAGAAATCGTCCCTGGTCCGGCCGATGTCCACATCGCCCTCGATGCCGACCACGAGCCTGTCAAACTGATGATTGTAACCCACATGCACGCCGCCGAACCCGCCACTCGGCCTGAAACCATGGCTGAAGCCGGTCGGCGGCCCGCCGAGATTAAACTCCGTGGTGCGGTCGCGGCCCCATTCGTAGCCACCCTGGACGCCCGCGTAGAAGCCGGTCCAGCTGAGAGGCGGCGCGACGACAGGACGCGTTGCCTTCACGGGCAAGTCGGCAGCATGCGCCGCGGCCGCGGAGCAGGCCAGCGCGGCGAGGCAAACTAACGTGCGATTCATTGGGAATTCCAGCCCGGCGGGAGTGAGGACTCAACCCTAGCGAATTCCCCGCACATTTGCTGTTGCGGCCGGGCGACACTCGCTGAAAACGACGACAAGGATTCACGCAACCAATAGCGATGGAAGCGAGCACCGCCGAATGCCCATCGGCGTAGCCAAGCATGGGCCTCACACCACACCGGCCGCGGCCACCCGCGGCCGGCGCCGCCCGAGCAGGACCAGGATCAGCACCGTTGCGCAGGAAAAGGCCAAGGTGAGCCCGAGCGCGCCGCGGCTGCCGAACTGGGTGAGCAGGCCGGCGAGGAGCGGCGGCGAGATCGCGGAGGCCAGATTGAGCGGCAGTGCGATCATCGACATCGCCTTGGCGAATTCGGCTTGGTCATAGAACACCAGAGGGATCGTCGCCCGCGCCACCGCCATCGCACCGCTGCCGGCGCCATAGAGCAGGATGAAGGCCGCGACAGCCCAGGTCGCGCCCTCGCTCAGCATCAGCAGCACCATGGCGACAGGGAGCGCGGTGCCGGCGACAAGCCCGGTCGTGATTCCGTCCCATCGTCCGCCGCCGAGGAAATCGAGGCCGCGCGCACTGACCTGGATCACGCCGAGCATCGAGCCGAATACAAGGGCCTGCGCCGGCGCCAGGCCCTCCGCTCGCAACAGCTCGATCAGGATGGCGCCGATGCCGAAATTGACGAAGGCGTTCATCGTGATCACGCAGACGACGAGACCGAAGGTGCTTCTTGGAATTGCAGGCGGCGGCGCAGCCTTGACGGCCTCGCCACGATCGTCCGTTGCAATTTTTCTGCGCGGCGTGAGAAACGCAAAGAGCGGAAGGTTGATGGCGAGCATCATCGCCGCATAGACGAGACAGGTCCCGCGCCAGCCGAGCCAACCGCTGAGGAACGACGTGGTCGGCCAGAAGATGCTGCTGGAGAGACCCGTCACCAGCATCAGCCCGCCAATGGCATTCTTGGCACCCCGTCCGGCGACCTCGTTCAGCATGATATAGGCGCCGGTCGACAACGTGGCGCTGCCGCCCATGCCGAGAATGACCCAGCCGGCGAAATAGAGCATCGGCTCGTGCGCGAAAAACAGAACGACGTAGCCCGGCACGGAGACGACAGTGCCCACCATCATCACCTTGCGCGCACCGTGCCGCGCAAAGGCCCTGGCAAGCCAGGGCGCGCACAGGCCCATGGTGACATAAAGCACCGAACTGCCCGCAAACACCGCCGGCAGGCTCAGGCCGAGATCGGCTCCGAGGTCGCGGCCGACCACGGCCGGAAGGCCGATCGTACCCCATCCAATGAGCTGGGTGATTGCAAGCACCAGCAGGACCCCGATGAGCCTGCTGTCAGATTTCAAGAACCGCATTCCGGTCGTCGCCTGCCCCAGCTGCATGCCTGCGTACAGACACGTCGTAGCGGAAGCTTTGATAGCGCGAGTCGTGGCGACGCGGAACGCCAGCCGCCGAATGGCAGAAGGCGGCCGGAAGCATGTCAGGCGGACGATGGCTGTCCCTACCCTGTGAGCCCGAGCAAGGATCGCGCCTCGGCCGCGGTCGCGACGCGCCGGCCATGGCGCGTGACCGCTTCGGCGGCGATGGTCACAAGCTCCGCGTTGCTGGCGGCCAGGCGCGTCTTGCCGATCCTGATATTGTCCTCGAGCCCGGTGCGAACCGCGTCGGCGCCCCGCGCCAGCGCCCAGTCCATGACTTCGGCTTGATGGCGTCCGATGCCGGCCGCGGTCCATGTCGCCTTCGGGATCAGCCGCCTGAGCTCGCCCAACAGAATGTCGAGGACATGCTCGTCGGCTGGCATCGCGTTCTTGACGCCCATGACGAACTGCACGTGCGGACGCGGGTCGATCAACCCTGCCTCGACCAGGCGTCGAGCGCCATGCAGATGCGACAGATCGAAGATCTCGATTTCCGGACGGATACCGGCTGCCTTCATGCCGGTCGCGAGCGTCTCGACCAGGGCGGCGCTGTTCTCATAGACAATCGTCGGAAAGTTCACCGACCCGGTGGACAGCGAGGCCATGTCCGGCTTCAGATAGAGCGATGATCCCCGCGCCGAGGGATCGCGACCCCGCCCGCCGGTCGAGAACTGCACGATCATGTCAGGACAATGCTTCCTGATCCCCTGCTGCACCAGGGCAAAGCGCTCCGGGTCGGAAGACGGCGTCTCGTCATCGTTGCGCACATGGATATGGGCCAGCGTGGCACCGGCCTCGAAGGCTTGGTGGGTCGACTCGATCTGTTCGGGCGGCAAGATAGGCACCGCCGGATTGTCCTTCTTGCGCGGAACGGAGCCGGTGATAGCGACAGCAACGACAACGGGGTTCATCCCTTGACCTCATGATGATCGCGCTCACGCGCATAGAGTTCGAATAGGTAGTCGCGTAACGCGTCGAGCCCTGCCGCAGCAAATCATCGACCGCAGCGGCATAGCTTCCTTACGCCTATTAGCTCGGAATTGCAGCCGCACCGCTCGCCGAGGCGGCGGCGATGGCCGATTCAAAATGCCGATTCCTTGGTGGCATGTTTGCCGCTGATATTGCTGTCGTGCAGCACGCCCCACTCGTCGTGGACCGGCACGATCGCGTATTGGGCAAGGCCCATCATCCCTCTCCTACCGCTGCGTGACCCGCGGATGCGCCGCCGTCACCCGCCACACCGTGTTGCCGCTGTCGTCGGCGACCAGCAGCGCGCCGGTCTTGTCGAGGGCTACGCCGACCGGACGTCCGCGTGCCTGGTTGTCGCTGTTGAGGAAGCCGGTGACGACGTCCTGCGCCGGCCCGCTCGGCTTGCCATCCGTGAACGGCACATAGACAACCTTGTAGCCGTTCAAGACCTGACGGTTCCAACTGCCGTGCTCACCGACGAAGGCGCCGCCGCGATAGGCGCCCGGCAGGCTGCTGCCGGTGGAGAAGGCGAGCCCCAACGGCGCGACATGCGAGCTCAGCGCATAATCGGGCACGATCGCCTTGGCGACCAGATCCGGCCGCTGCGGCTTGACCCGGGGATCGACATGTTGGCCGTAATAGCTGTAGGGCCAGCCATAGAAGGCGCCGTCCTTTACCGAGGTCATGTAATCAGGCACGAGATCTGGGCCGAGTTCGTCGCGCTCGTTCACCACAGTCCACAGCGCACCGGTATGCGGCTCGAAGCTGAGGCCGTTCGGATTGCGCAGACCGCTTGCAAAGATGCGCCAGCGGCCGCTGGCGCGATCGATCTCGAGAATGTTGGCGCGATTGTGCTCGGCCTCCATCCCGTTCTCGGTGATGTTGCTGTTGGAGCCGACACCGGCATAGAGTTTTGAGCCGTCCGGGCTTGCGACCAGGCTCTTGGTCCAGTGGTGGTCGATCGGACCGCCCGGCAACTGCGTCAGGACCGTGCCCGGCGCGGTGATCTTGGTATCGCCTTCGGTGTAGGGATATTTCACGATCGCGTCGGTGTTGGCGACATAGAGATCGTTGCCGACCAGCGCGACGCCGAACGGCGAGTTGAGGTGATCGAGGAAGACGCTCTGCGTGTCAGGCACGCCGTCGCCATTGGTATCGCGCAGCAGCGTGATGCGGTTGCTCTCGCCGGTATCGCCGCCGGAGGTCGCCCAGGACTCGATGTAGCCCATCACGATCTCCTTGGGCCGCTTGATCGCGGCGGCCTTCGGCGCCTTGGATTCCACCACCAGCACGTCGCCATTGGGCAGCACATAGAGCGAGCGCGGATGCTGCAGGCCGGTGGCGAATGCCTTGGCCTGCAGGCCCTGCGCAACCGTCGGCGTCTCGTCCTTCTTCCAGCCAACGATGCGGGCGATGTGCATTGGCGGCAGCAGATATTGCTGGATGTCGGGCAGCTTTGGATTGGCACCGATCTGCGCCTTGGGATCGCCGCTGCCGTCATTGCAGCCGGCGAGGCTGAGGAGCGAAACGCATAGCAGCGCGCGAGTAAGGAAGGACTTCATCGCGCAACTCCTACGCCGTGGCGGTACACCATGGCCCAGCCGAGCCAGCCGGTCACCGACAGGATCAGAACGGTGAGCACCGAAAGAACAAGGCCCCACGGCCACACCGAGGTCCAGGCATCACGGGTGTGGATAGCCGCATTAATGATCGCGAGAATCATCGCGACAACGTTGCCGATCAGATGCGGCCAGGCCGGCGCCTGCGCGCGCACCAGGCGATTGCCGAGGAAATCGGTGAGCCCCGCGATCGCCGCCAGCACGCCGAAGATGACGCCGACAACCAGAAGCCAGGCGGAGAAATTCGCCCACATGATTTCGGCGGAGACGAGATAGGCGATGTCGGTCAGCAGCGCGCCGATGAAGCACGCGATCGGGATCGGCACCAGCATCGGATGAATCGGATGGCCCGCGATTTGCGCTGTCGAACGCACGCGCACGATGTCTTGCACGGTTGGCCTCGTATGGCGTGTCGCCCTACCCGAACGGCCAACTCGTGCTCGCGATGATGGTTCCTATTGCTCGTGAACCAGTGCGGTCTCCTGATACGCCTCGTAAGCGCGCCTCAAGCCATCGTGAAGCGACGTCGTGGCGCGCCAGCCGAGCTTGGAGAGCCGGCTGACGTCGAGCAGTTTGCGCGGCGTGCCGTCAGGGCGTGAGGTGTCGTAACTGATCTCGCCGCGATAGCCGACGATGTCGGCGACCACGCGGGCGAACTCGGCGATGGCGATGTCCTCGCCGATGCCGATGTTGATCAGATCCGCGCCGGAATACGTCTTCATCAGGTGCACGCAGGCATCCGCCATGTCGTCGACATAGAGGAACTCGCGCCGCGGCGTGCCGGTGCCCCAGACGACGACGCTCTTGGCGCCGGACACCTTTGCTTCGTGAAAGCGCCGGATCAGGGCGGCGACGACGTGGCTCAACTCGGGGTGATAATTATCGCCTGGGCCGTAGAGGTTGGTCGGCATCACGCTGATGAAGTCGCTGCCATACTGGCTGCGATAGGCCTCCGCCATCTTGATGCCGGCGATCTTGGCAATGGCATAGGGCTCGTTGGTTGGCTCGAGCGGGCCGGTCAGCACGGAATCTTCACGCAAGGGTTGGGCTGCCAGCTTTGGATAGATGCAGGACGAGCCGAGGAACATCAGCTTCTCGGCGTTATTTTGATGCGCGGCCTGAATCACGTTCGCGGCGATCGCGATGTTGTCGTAGATGAACTCGGCGCGCAGCGTGTTGTTGGCGACGATGCCGCCGACTTTTGCTGCGGCAAGAAAGATCACCTGCGGCCGCACCCGCGCGAACCAGTCGAACACGGCGGACTGGTTGCAGAGATCGACCTCGCGCCGGTCCACCGTGACAAGCCTCACGTCCTCCCGCGCCAGCCGGCGCACCAGCGCGGCACCGACCATGCCGCGATGGCCGGCGACGTAGACGCTTTTGCCCTTCAGCTCAAACGGTGCGTTTGCCATTTGCGATATCCCGTTTGGCATCAGTCAGATCGCTCGCCATCATCTCTTCGAAGAGGCGCGCAAAGGTCAGCTTCCGAGCGCGTCTCGCCAGTGGCGAGCACGAAACTCTCCTTTCTTTGACATATCGGTCGCTGAGGTCAACCTCACAGGCGCGCCCGGGCCTGTTTCCCGGGACGCCCCTTTCGAATTGGGCCGTTATCAGCAAAAATGCGGAATATTACTGCGAACGGTCCGAGGTCCAGCCCTTGTAATCCTTGATATTGTCCCGAGTCACGAGCTTCGACGGCAGCAGCTCGACGGTCGAGGCCGGCTTCTGCCCATTGAGAATGCCGACGCCGATCTGCACGGCGCGCCGCGCCATGAAGAACGGGTCCTGCGACGCTGACGCCTGGATCTGCGGCGACGCCGGATCCTTGAGCGCGGCCTCGATATCGGGCGCGCCGTCGACCGAAGTGATGATCATGCCGCTGCGATTTTGCTGGCGCGCCGCAAGGTCGGTGCCGATCGCCTGCGGATCGTTGATGGCGAAGATGGCGTCGATCTTGGAGAAGCGCGTCAGATAGCCCTGCGCGACGGTGAGGCCACCCTCGCGCGAGCCTTTCCCATCCTGGTCGCTGGACAACACCTTGATGCCGGGATTCTTGCCGAAGACGTTCTTGCAGCCGGTGACGCGGTCGATCACAGCGGAGACCTGCGGCCCGTTCTCGATGATGACATCGCCTTTGCCGCCGAGCTTATCGACGATGTACTGGCACGAGATCTCGCCGGCCTGGACGTTGTTCGTGGTCACCGTGGCATCGGCGCCCTCGGCCGCGGTGTCGACCGCGACGACCACGATACCCGCCGCCTGCGCCTTCTTGATCGCAGGCCCGATCGCTTTGGGATCGCCGGGATTCAACAGGATCAGGTCGACGCCGGCGGCGATGAAATTGTCGATCTGGGTGACCTGCTTGCCGAGATCGTATTCGAAGCCGACGGTGGTGATCTTCACATTGGGATTGGTCTTCTTGGCCTCGAACTCGGCGCCCTTTGACAGCGCGACGAAGAACGGGTTGCCCATCGAGCCCAGCGAAACGCCGATCGACTTGAGCTCCTTGGCAGAGGACGGCGCGGTGGTCAGGGCAAGCGCCATCGCGGCGCCGGCGAGCATGGTCATCTTCAACATTGGCTTCCTCCCTGGTCTGTCCTTAATCCGGCACGGCAGACCAGTTGCCGTAACGGAATTTCGCATCACGCGGCGCGCATTCAGGTGCGCGCGGAGCCCTTTCAGGTTCTGGCAGAGCCTTGCAGCCGATAGCGATCCAGCGCCACGGCGCCGATGATCACCAGACCCTTGATCACATATTGCCAGATGTCGGAAACACCTGTGAGAATCAGGCCGTTCGAGAGAACGGCGATGATCAGCGCGCCGACCAGCGTCCCCCAGATCGAGCCGATGCCACCGACAAAGGACGTGCCGCCGAGAATGACTGCGGTGATGGCGTCGAGCTCGTAGCTTTGCCCGAGCTGCAGACCGTTTGCCGCGTAGAGCCGCGCTGCCTGCATGGCGCCGCCCAATCCCGCGAGCAATCCCGACACGCCATAGACGAAGATCACGACAGCCCAGACCTTGATGCCGGCAAGCCGCGCCGCGCTCTCATTGCCGCCCACCGCATAGATATGCACGCCGAGCACTGTCCGGCGCAGCACCAGCCAAGAGACCAGTATGACGAGCAGAGCGATCACCGAGAGCCATGGGATCGACGCCACGCCGGGCACGAGCGTCAGCGATCCGTTGCCGATGAAGGCGTAGGGAATCGACGGATTGAACACCGTGGTGTCGGCGCCGAGCAGCCGCGCCAGGCCGCGCACGGCAGTCAGCGAGCCCAGCGTGACGATGAAGGGTGGCAGGCGCAGCAGCGCGATCAGCGCGCCATTGACGATTCCGAAGCCGAGGCCGGTAAGAACCGCGGCCGGCAGCCACAGTGCACCTAAGTCGGGCAGTTTCGACATCGTCAGGCCAGCCATGGCCGACGCCGCCAGGATCGAGCCGACCGAGAGATCGATGCCTCCGGTCAGGATGACGAAAGTCATGCCCGCAGCGAGCACCGTGTTGACGGCAGCCTGCTGCAGGACGATGCCGAGATTCTGTCCGGTGAAGAAACGGCCGTCCGACAGATAGTGAAAGCCGGCGCAGAGCAGCAGCAGCACCGGCAGCATGCCGGCCGCGCGGATCAGAAGCCTGATGCGCTGGCGCTTGGTCTCCTGCGCGGCGGCAAGTCCGTTTGCCGTGGCGGCCTTCGCCTGCGTCGATCCGTTGTCAGGCATCGAGATGCTCCGTCCACGTGGCGAGGGCCATGATGTCTTCCTGTGTTAATGGCGCCGTCTCGGTTCGCCTGACCTCGCCCGCGACAAGTCCCGACCGCATCACGATGACCCGGTCGCAGATGCCGATGATTTCAGGGAGATCGGACGAGATGACGAGGATCGCGGTACCGGCCTTGGCAAGATTGTCGATGATCGAATAAATCTCGGACTTGGCGCCGACGTCGACGCCGCGCGTCGGCTCGTCGAGGATCAGGACCTTTGGCGCGATGGCGAGAAGCCGCGACAACAGCACCTTCTGCTGGTTGCCGCCGGAGAGGCCACCGGCGGGGACACCGACATTGGCGGCGCGGATGCTGAGCCCCGCGAAGGCCCTGTCGGCACGCCCGCGCGCCTTGTCGCGATCCAGGAAACAGCCGAGCTTGGCATCGCGCCCGAGCACGGCGAGATTGATGTTGTCCAGACACGACATGTCGAGAAACAGGCCGAGCGCCTTCCTGTCTTCCGTCAGGTAGGCGATGCCGGCCTCGATCGCCTCGCCGGGGGTGCGGATGTCGATTGGCTGGCCTTCGAGTTCGAGGCGGCCCGAAATTCGCGGCGCCGCGCCGATGATGAGATGCGCAAGCTCGGTGCGGCCGGCGCCGATCAGGCCGGCAAGCCCCACCACCTCGCCCGCATGCACCGTGAGCGAGCAGCCCTTGACGCGTAACCCGTCGGCCATATCGAAAGCGCCGAGCACGGGGTGCCCCTTCCCGGCTTCGGGATCATGATCTTTCTTGTAGAAGGACGAGACGTCGCGCCCGACCATCATACGAACGATGGCGTCGGCGCGGATGTCCTGCTTGTCGAGCGAGCCGACCAGGCGACCGTCGCGCAGCACGGTGACGCGGTCCCCGAGCGCATAGACCTCGTCCATGCGGTGCGAGATGTAGATGATGGCAAGCCCCTCGGCGCGGAGCTGACGGATCAGCGCAAACAGCCGCTCGCTCTCGCCGGCCGACAACGCCGTGGTTGGCTCGTCCATGATCAGGATTTTCGAGCGCGCGTGCAGCGCACGCGCGATCTCGACGAGCTGGCGCTGGCCCATGGAGAGATGCGCGACCAAGGTCGACGGCAGGAAGTCCGCCCCCAGTCGCTCCAGGATCGGACCAACGCCCTCGCGCATGGCGCCACGTGCCAGCAAACCTGAACGCGAGATCTCGCGGCCGAGATAAATATTCTCCGCAACGCTCAGATTGGGGGCCAAAGACAGTTCCTGGTAGATGATCGAGATGCCCGCGGCACGGCCGCCGAGCGGGCCTTCGATGCGCGCCGGCTTGCCCTCGATGCGGATCTCGCCGCCGGGATCGGGCCGGTAGGCACCGGACAGGATTTTCATCAGGGTCGATTTGCCGGCGCCGTTCTCGCCCATCAAGGCATGGATCTCGCCGGCGTAGACGGTCAGGTCGACCGTGCGCAGCGCCTTGATGCCGAAGAAGGATTTTGAAACTCCCCGCATCTCTAGGATCGGATCGTTCATCGTGCCTCCCGGCGCACAATGCGTTTCCTGTCCGCATCTCGTTTTCCAGGCGCGGTTCACCCATTAAACAAAAGGCCATCGCACAGGGCAACAGCGAACAGGCAGAAATGCGCAACCAAAGCGATGCTAGTTGCGCGGCCGATACAGTTGGCGCCAGGCGGGAAGCCGTTCGGCATAGGATTCGACCAGCGCGCGATCGGGTTCGAAAGTTTCGACGCGTTGCGGAGGCGTGCAGATGGTTTCGATTGCCTCGCCCGTGACAGCAAGCCGCCCCAATCTCGCCGCACCGAACGCCGCGCCGGTCTCACCGTCCGCAAAGCGATGGATCGGAATATTCAGAACGTTGGCCAGCACGGACAGCCAGAACCGGGATTTTGAACCGCCGCCGATGACATCGGCCTCCGTGACCGCAATGCCGGCATCGGCGAGCGCATCCCGGCAATCCGCGAGCGCGAAGGCGACGCCCTCGAGCACGGCCTGCACGATCGTCGCACGGTCGGTGCCGTGGCTCAAGCCATCGAGCATGCCGCGCACGACGGGGTCGTCATGCGGCGTCCGCTCGCCGGCGAGATAAGGCAGAAAGCTCACGGAAGCCGGCGCCTGCGGGCGCGCCCCCAGCGGCGCCAGCAGCTCGGCTTCGGCGACGCCGAACAGCCGCGCGGCCCAGGCCAGGCACGAGGCCGCCGAGAGGATCGCCCCGGCCTGAATCCACATGCCAGGAATTGCATGGCAGAACGTGTGGACCACGCGGTCCGGATTGGCGGCGATGTGGCTGGTCGGCGCCAGCAAGGCACCCGAGGTTCCGAGCGAAATGAACGCGGTTCCGGGCCTGATTGCGCCGATGCCGATGGCCCCCGCCGGATTGTCGCCGGCGCCGCCCGCGAACATCGGGCACCTCGCCATGCCCCAGCGCTGCGCCAGTTCGCTGCGCAATGTGGCTGCGGGCGCGCACCCCTCGACCAGGCGCGGCATGTGCGCGCGCGACAGGCCGGTCGCGGCCAGCGCCGCATCCGACCAGTCCCGGCGCGCCGCGTCGAGCCACAGCGATCCCGATGCGTCCGAGACGTCCTCGATCGCCTCGCCGGTCATGACCAGCCGCAGATAGGCCTTCGGCATCAGGACGCGTGTCGTCGCCGCAAAAATCCCGGGCTCGTGCGTCGCGATCCAGAGCAGTTTAGGTGCGGTGAATCCGGGCATCGCCTTATTGCCCGTGGTCGCACGCAAGGCGGGCCAGCGTTGCTCCAGGATGCGGCACTCCGCGGCGGAGCGTCCGTCGTTCCAGAGAATGCAAGGCCGCAATGGCTTTTCGCTCGCATCAAGCAGCGTGGCGCCATGCATCTGGCCGGACAGCCCGATGCCTTCGACCGCTGCCAGCTCTCGTCCATGCGACGCCTTCAAGGCGTCCAGCGTGGCAAAGGTCGCCTCGATCCATTGCGCGGGATCCTGTTCGAAATAGCCGGATAGCGGCGAGGCAATCGTCAAGGCCCGGCTCTCGCTCGCAATCACGCGCTGCGCGCCATCAACGAGAACGGTCTTGACCGCCGAGGTGCCGAGATCGATGCCGAGATACATGGCGGATAGGGTTCCCGAGGTTTAGCGGCGACTGCGGACACGACCCGCAACTGCGCTCGCATTCAATGAGCGCGCAATTCCGGACAAAGCATTAGCACAGGGATCGCAGCTTTTTGCGCGCGGATGTTGCATTGGCGCAGCAGTTGAAGGTTGCGAGTTGTGGTTGATTGGACCACAGTGATCGAAAGTGAGCGCCCTCAGTTGCGTTTGCCGGACAGGCCCGATCTCTTTTCCGCGCCGGAGCAGCCATGCAGCGATCAAGGGCAGTCTTTATCACGGGTCTCGTCTACGCTCTGATCGGCCTGGTGCTCGCGGGCGGCGGCCTCTGGCTCGCCGCATTGGGTGGGTCCATCTTCTATGTTGTTCTCGGTGTCGGCATCCTCGCCACCGGCGCGCTGTTGCTGACGCAGCGCCGTTCGGCGCTGTGGCTGTTTGCGATCGTGCTGGTCGTCACGCTGGCGTGGGCCGTCTCCGAGGTACAATTCGACTGGTGGCCGCTCGCATCGCGCGGCGACATCGTCGTCCCCATGGCGCTCTGGCTGCTCACGCCGGTGATCGTTCGCGGGCTGCTGCGAGACGAGCCGGTGTCTTACCGAGGCGCGACGCTGCCGCTCTGGATCGGCGTTACAGCAGCTTCCGCCGTACTCATCATCGCGCTTTTGTCCAGCTATCACGACATCAACGGCAGGGTCGTCGAGCAAGCTTCCGCCGTGCCGCAAAGCGAAGCCGATCCTCAGCCTGATGCCGATTGGCGCGCTTATGGACGCACGCAATTCGGACAGCGCTATTCGCCGCTGAAGCAGATCACGCCCGACAATGTCGGCAAGCTCCAGGTCGCCTGGACCTTCCGCACCGGCGACGTCCCGACGCCAGAGGATTCCGGCGAGACCACCTTCGAAGTCACGCCGATCAAGGTGCGCGACACGCTCTATCTCTGCTCACAGCACCAGGTGCTGTTTGCGCTCGACGCCAGGAACGGCAAGGAACGCTGGCGATACGATCCCAAGCTGGTGTTCAACAAGACGTTCCAGCACATGACCTGCCGCGGAGTCTCCTACCACGAAGCCGCGGCGGGCGCCGTCGACAGCAGCGGCAGTCCCGCGCCCGCGGAATGCCCTCGGCGGATCTTCCTGCCGGTCAACGACGGGCGCATGATCGCTCTCGATGCCGACACCGGCAAGCTGTGCGAGAGTTTTGGCGATCACGGCAGCCTCGATCTCCAGCAAGGCATGGGAATCAAGACCGCGGGCTTCTTCGAACCGACGTCACCGCCGGTTGTCAGTGACAAGATCCTGGTCGTCGCCGCTGCAGTGATCGACAATTATGCGGTCGAAGTGCCTTCGGGCGTGATCCGCGGCTTCGACGTCTACACCGGCAGACTGGTTTGGGTCTGGGACTCCGGCGCGGCGGACGAGAATGAGCTGCCGTCGCCGACGCGGCACTACACCAATGGTTCGCCGAATTCGTGGATCGCAGCCTCATTCGATCCGAAATTGAACCTCGTCTACATCCCCACCGGCAATAACGGGCCCGATATCTGGGGCGGCAATCGCAATGCACTGGTCGAGCGCTACTCCAGTTCGATCGTTGCGCTGGACGTCAACACCGGCAAGCGCGTCTGGTCGTACCAGACGGTGCATCACGACCTCTGGGACATGGACGTTCCCTCACAACCGAGCCTGGTCGACGTGACCACGGCCAAGGGCGTCATTCCCGCGATCATCCAGCCGACCAAGGTGGGCAATATCTTTGTACTCGATCGCAGGACCGGCGAACTGATCGTTCCGGCGCCGGAGCGCCCCGTCCCGCAAGGAGCCGCGCCGGGCGACCGCACCGCGCCGACCCAGCCGTTCTCCGAGCTGACGTTTCGCCCCGAGGCGAAGCTGACCGGCGCGGACATGTGGGGCGGCACGATCTTCGACCAGCTGCTGTGCCGGATCATGTTTCACCGGCTGCATTACGAGGGCACGTTCACGCCGCCGTCGTTGCAGGGCACGCTCGTCTTCCCGGGCAATCTCGGCATGTTCGAATGGGGCGGCATCGCGGTCGATCCGGTGAGACAGATCGCCATCGCCAATCCAATGTCGTTGCCCTTTGCATCAAAGCTCATTCCGCGCGGCCCCCAAAATCCTCCCGCGCCGACAGCCGACAAGCCGGTGGGCAGCGAGGTCGGGACGCAGCCGATGTATGGCACGCCGTTCGGGGTGGATATCAGGAGCTTCCTCTCGCCCCTCTCCGTGCCGTGCTACCGGCCGCCATGGGGCTCGATGGCCGCGATCGATCTGAAGACGATGAAGATCGTCTGGCAGCATCCCAACGGCACGATCCGGGACACCACGCCGCTGCCCCTGCCTTTCAAGATGGGCGTACCGATGCTGGGTGGGCCGATCACGACCGCCGGCGGGGTCGCGTTCTACACCGGGACCTATGAATACGCGATCCGGGCTTACGACGTGCGCGACGGCAAGGTGCTCTGGGAAGATCGCTTGCCGGCCGGCGCCCAATCGACGCCGATGAGCTACGAGGTCGACGGCAAGCAATATGTCGTCACCGCGGCCGGCGGCCACGGCTCGTTCGGCACCAAGCGTGGCGACTACATCATCGCCTACGCGTTGAAGGACTGAGGGGGGCGGGAGCATCGTCATGATGCGCCCAGTACCTTCAGAAAGTCGTTTCGATTGTCGTCGCCGCCGAGGCCCACGAGCTAACAGCCGTTGTCACCCGTTCTGGCAACGGTCTTGGACTCTTCAGCGGCTGTCGGCCGGCCCCGCATTTGTCGCTGCGTCCTGAGACGAGTTCTACTATGCGGTTCGGAGGATCTTTATTTTCCGCGGAACACTGCCGACCGACGTTCCACGAAAGACTGGATGCCTTCTTTCATGTCTTCGCTGCTGAAGACGCGATCCTTGATCTCGGGAATGTAATCGATCGCAGCTCTCTCGCCGGCCTCGATGTATTTCAACGCGGCTTGCTTGGTCACCTGGATGCCGATCGGCGCGTTCCTGGCGATCAGATTCGCAATCTCCATTGCGCGTGCGATCTGCTGGCCTGGTGCAACGACTTCCTGAACGAACCCGATCTTGTGGGCCCGGGCAGCGCCGAACTCGTCACACAAGAATAGGTGATACATCGCGTCTCCCCAGCCGGCCCGCGTCAAATACCGGAAGTGGGCACCACCAAGGGGCGCGATCCCGCGCTTGGATTCCATCTGACAGAACCGGGCGTCGTCGGCCGCCACGACGATGTCGCCGGCCAGCATCATTTCAATGCCGATCGTGAAGCAGATCCCCTGTACGGCCGTCACGATCGGCTTGCGGCATCGGCTCTTCAGCGCAAACGCATCGATGTTGCCGGGCTTGTCCTCGGCGATCTCCGCCTTTGGCCCAAAGAATTTCGGCATATCCAACCCGGCCGTGAAATCCGGGCCCTCGGCGCACAATACCCCGACCCAGTAGTCGTCGGTGCGGTCGAGAAGCGTCATCGCATCCGACATCTGCGCCATCATCTGCGGACTGAACGAATTCTTCTTCGCAACGTTGTCGATGATGATCTTGAACACATGCCCGTGCACCTCGGTGCGGATTTGGCCGACTTGGGTTTTTGTGTCGTTCATTGCCAGTCTCCAAATTGCTTCCAGGCGACTGCGCAACGACACGCAGGCTCCTCCCGTCGTCGACTGCCGCGCAGCCGATCATTCGTTGCCAGCCGGCTTGGACCGATCGCCGCAGCACCGGCTACCCAACATTTGGATAGCCCTTATTCGGTAGCGACGAACCCTGCCCCGATACCCTTCATCGCTCGGATTAGCTCAGCGCTGCGAACGCAGTTCGTTCGAAAGCCATCAATTCCTCTGTCCGGCCGTCGCGTATCTTCAGTAGCCACTGCGGATCCTGAAGCAGCGCCCGCCCCACCGCGACAAGATCGAACTCCTCGCGGTCGAGGCGGCGGATCAACTCGTCGAGGGACGCCGGACGCGAGCTTTCTCCGCCGTACGCAGCGATGAATTCGCCGGTCAGACCGACCGACCCGACCGAAATCGTCGGTACACCCGTGACCTTCTTCGCCCATCCGGCAAAATTCAAATCAGAGCCGTCGAACTCCGGCTCCCAGAAGCGCCGTTGCGAGCAATGCAAGATATCGACTCCGGCGTCGACCAGAGGCTTGAGCCAAGCTTCCAATGCGCGAGGCGTATCGGCCAGCTTCACTTCGTAGTCCTGCTGCTTCCACTGGCTGATGCGGAGCAATATCGGAAAGTCCGCTCCAACTGACTCGCGCACCGCTTGGACGATATCAGCGGCGAATCGCGCCCGGCCCGGCAGGTCCCTGCCTCCATAGGCATCCTCCCGGCGATTGGTACCCTCCCAGAAGAACTGATCGATCAGATAGCCGTGCGCGCCATGCAATTCGACGGCATCGAATCCCAGGCGCTTGGCCGCAAGCGCCGCATCGGCGAAAGCGCGAATGGCGTCTGCGATATCCTCTTCGCTCATCGGCTCGCCGAACTTCTTCTCCGGTCGTGACAGACCGGACGGACTGTCGTAAGCACCGGGAGGAGACCAATCCTGCGCGCGCGTGCGAACGGCTCCAACATGCCATAGCTGCGGTGCCATCAGGCCGCCCGCGGCGTGCACCTCGTCAACCACACGCCGCCACCCGGCCAGTTCCTTCTCGCCATGAAAGCGGGGAACATTCGGATCGTTCAGGGATGCCGGACGATCCACGCCCGTACCCTCCGATATGATCAACCCGACCGCTCCTTCGGCCCGGCGAGCGTAATACCGCGCGACGTCTTCGGTCGGAACGCCGCCAGGAGAGAATGAGCGCGTCATCGGCGCCATCACGACCCGGTTCGGCAAGTTCAGCCCTTTCAGCCTGAAAGGCCGGAAAAGTACGTCGCTGGACATCAGTCCTCCATGATTCAGTTGGCGGCTTTGCGGGCTCAGATCACCCGCATAGCAGCTTCCGACGGCGAGTTCACTTGCCCTCGGCGCTGATTACGTTACCGAATTGCTCCCAACTGGTCCCGTTCCAACGCTGCAACTGCAGTTGCGTGTACGCCATGCTGCTTTCCGGGCCCGTGTTGATCATGACACCCGGTATGGCCGTCGGAAGCGACAGCCCGCGTATGCTCCGCGATTGCTTGACGATGTTCTCCCGCGAGAGATCATTGCCGCACTGCTTGAGCACCTGCTCCAGGATCTGTCCCTGCTGGGTACCGAACAGATAATTGTTATCGCCGATATCGGCGCCCGGCAGGTATTTGGCGAAATAATCGCGGTACCATTTGATGCCGGGATCGTCGGCCCACTTCTTGTCGTTCGGATCCTTGGTGATCGTCGCGGCGACGATGCCTACGGCCTTTTCCGGTCCCGCGGGGACGATGGTCGAAGACACGGAGCTCGAAACGTAGTTGATCAGGAATAGCGGCTTCCAGCCGATCTCGTCGGCCTTCTTGATCGCCTGCGCTGCGAATTTTGGCGTGCCCGCGACCAGGAAAGCTTCTGCGCCAGACGACTTCAGCGAAACGACGTGGGAATCGATCGTCGGCTCCGTCACCTCGTAGGAGGACACGACGACCTTCTTGTCGAAATCGTCCTTCAAGTAGCCCTTGAAGGCATTGACGAAGTCCTTACCCAAATCGTCGTTCTGATACAGGATCGCTATTTTCGCGTCCGGACGGGTCTGAGTGATGTATTTCGCGTAGATTCGCCCCTCCGTGTCGTAGCTCGGTAATCCCGTCGTGGTCATGGGATACTCAGCGAAATTCGTGAACTTGGTGACCCCGCTCACGACGAACAGATGCGGCACTTTCTTCGCGTTGACGTACTTGATGGTGGCGCTGATACCAGGCGTACCGAGCGGACCGAACAGAAATGCCACCTCGTCGCTTTCGATGAGCTTCCTGGTCTGCTCCACCGTCTTTGGAGGACTGTAAGCATCGTCGTAAGTGACGAGGTTGATCTTCCGTCCGTTGATGCCGCCGCGCTCGTTGATCGAATTGACGTAGGCGATCAGACCTTTTCCGGTATTGCTGAGCGGCGAAGCGGGACCGCTAAACGGGAAAGTCGCTCCTATCTTCACCTCGAGTTCGCTGACTCCCGGCGTCTCCGCACGCGCCGGCGCACCAGCTATCGATGCCGCGAGCGCGGCTGCAATCATCGACTTTCTGAACATTGCCATCTCCCTTGGCGACAAATCCGTCGCTCACCATTCTTCCTTGATCGGGCATAATTCGATTTCGAATGCCTTGGTCATCCCGGCATCCGTCAGCCGGCGGCCGCCGCGTTTGACGTCTTTGCGTCCGCCCGTGCGATCGCCATCTCGCGCAGCTTGTGCTTGAGTATCTTGCCGGTGGAAGCCGAGGGCAGAGCGTCGAGCACGATCAATTCGGTCGGACGCTTGTACGACGTGAGCAATTGGGCCGTGTACGCCTTCAGGTCTTCGGCGCTAACGCTGGCGCCGGGGAGAAGCTGCACGAACGCGACGACCTCCTCGTTGCCATCGACCGATCGTCCCACCACGGCTGATTGGACGACCTGGCCGTGCGCGTTCAGCACGGCCTCCACCTCGGCCGGGTAAACGTTGAAGCCCGAGCGGATGATCAGCTCCTTGGTGCGGCCAGCGATATAGAGATGGCCCTTGCCATTCACGCGGGCGAGATCGCCGGTGTTGAACCATCCTTCGTTATCGATCGCCGCAGCCGTCAGGTCGGGCGCGCGATAGTAGCCGAGCATGATGTTGGGACCTCGAACGTGCAATTCGCCCACGTCGCCGGTCACCGCCTTCCTGCCTTGTCCGTCCATGATCCTGTGCTCGATGCCGGGAAGAAAGGGGCCGACCGACTCGTCCGAGACAGGCTGTTCCGAGCGGACACCCGACAAGCCGGGCGAACATTCGGTTATGCCGTAGTTGTTCAACAGCGGAATTCCAAACTCGTCCTCGATCCGCTTCTTCAGATCGAGGTCGAGCGGAGCGCCGGCGACGGCCATGATCCGCAGCCTTCCCCGTTTGAGCCGCTGGATGCCCTTGACCGCCTTGTGTTCGAGCAAACGCTGATATGTGGCGGGCACACCGAACAGGCTCGTAATCCCCTCCTCGGCTATGGCATGGGCCAGCGCAGCGGGATCGGCCTTGGCTACGACATGCAATGTGCAGCCGTGCATCAGCGTGGCGATCAGCAGGATCGAATAGCCGACGATGTGCGACATCGGCAGCACGCCGTAGATGCGGTCGCCCGGACCGCCTTGGCGAAGAATTCCCGAAGTCTTTGCGGTGAAGAGGAGGTTGCTGTGGCTCAGCATGACTCCCTTCGGAGCACCGGTGGTGCCCGAGGTGTACAGAAGGCCCGCGACCTGACGGGCGCCGTCCTTCTCGACGGGCTCCGATTGCGCATCCGCATTGAGAGGACCGACGCCGATTCCGCCGAATGGTCCCACAGCGCCGACTTTCGCGCCGACGCGGCTGGCATGATCGGCCGCCTCCTTCGAGAGCGCTGAATTGAACAGCATGCGTCTGGCGCCGCTGTGCGTCCCGATCAGGTCGATCTCCCTGGGCGAGAGGCGGGGATTAACCGGAATACCCCACGCATCGAGCTTGCTCGCCGCGAAGAGCATCGCTCCCAGAGCCACGCTGTTCTCGCTGGCAATCATCACGCGATCGCCAGGCCTGATCCCGAGTTCGGCGAGATCTTTCGTCGCGACGTCGACAGCATCCGAGAACTGCCGGTAGCTCCACGAACGCCCTCCTTCCACGAAGGCCGGGTGATCCGGGATGTCCCGCACGAACGGCGCATAGACCTCATGTACTCTGGACGGCAAGCCGTCCAGCAATTCGGCTGCGGTGAGCTCGTCCACGCTCCTCATGCCATCCTCCCTCGTGCCTTGTTTTTTCGAGCGCCGAGCGGCCTCCTTCAAACGGGAGGGTCCGCGTCTTAACTCCATCGGCTGATCGATTAAATAGTTCTAAAATAGAACTGTCAATACGAAGATCTATGATATGACCTGAAAACACCGGCCCCAATGGCATAAATATTTAATTCCTATTTGGAATTGAATTTCTCGATGTAGATCGTTCGGTGAAATCGGTGAGGTAAGACTGACTTGAAAGAGCGCAGTGCTCGTTCGAACGCAGTCGCGGTCATCGCTTTGTGCGAGTCCGGACTTGGCATGACATGCCATTGCAAATGCGCTGCGTGATGGCGAGACCCGACGAACTGGTATTTGCAGCCGCTCGGCGGCGTCGGTGAGAGCGACATCGGCGGCCAGAGCTGGAAGCGCGCACGGCGCGGTTTTGGCATAAGCCGTATGAGGCATTTTCAACGATGCGACTGTGGGTTTGGCGCCTATGGCCTTCCACGTAACGCATCGCCCCTCCGCGCAAGCTCCTGGGTGTCGGCTGTACAAACCGTTCCCATCCCTCCCGGCAACTTTGGAACCGCGCTTTTGCAGGCCCGGCAACATTTCATTGCATTGCCGACTATCTTATATGACTATCATCATACAATAACAGCGATCAGCAGGAGAACTAGCTATGGCCGCCGCTTCCGATCCCGTCGTCATCCTTTCCGCCGCCCGTACACCGCTCGGCCGTTTCATGGGCGAGCTCTCGCCGCTCAGCGCACACAAGCTTGGCTCCCACGTGATCGGAGCTGCTCTGGAACGGGCCAAGCTCGGGCCCGAGCGGATCGACGAAGTGTTCATGGGCAACGTGCTGCCGGCCGGACAAGGTCAGGCGCCGGCGCGCCAAGCTGCCCGCGGCGCCAAATTGCCGGATGCTACCGGCGCCACGACCATCAACAAGGTCTGCGGCTCCGGCATGAAGGCCACTATGCTCGCTCACGACATCATCAATGCGGGCTCCGCCGAGATCGTTCTGTCCGGCGGCATGGAGAGCATGAGCAATGCGCCCTATCTGCTGGCCAAGGCACGCGGCGGTTATCGCGCGGGACATGACCGGATTATCGACCACATGATGATGGACGGCCTGGAAGACGCTTACGAGTCCGGCCGCTCGATGGGTGATTTCGGCGAGGCCACCGCGGAAGCGTATCAATTCAGCCGCAAGGACCAGGACACCTACGCGATGGAGACCTTGACCCGCGCCCGCAAGGCGGTCGAAGGCGGCGCATTCAGGGCTGAGATTGCTCCGATCACGTTGACGGAAAAGGCCGGGCCACGCATCATCGCCAACGACGAGCATCCGCTCAAGGTCGATCCCGCCAAAATCCCCGGGCTGAAAGCCGCGTTCCGCGCCAATGGCACCATCACGCCTGCCGCCTCCTCGGCAAATGCCGACGGCGCTGCGGCGCTTATTCTGGCAAAGCGTTCACTCGCTGATCGCGACGGGCTCCCCGTGCTGGCCGAGATCAAGGGCCACGCCACCCATAGCCAGGAGCCGCAATGGTTCACCACGGCACCGATCCCGGCCATTCGCAAGCTGCTGGACAAGATCGGCTGGAGCGTCGGCGATGTCGATCTGTTCGAGATCAACGAGGCCTTTGCCGTGGTGGCGATGGCAGCGCAGAAAGATCTCGGCATCCCGAGAGAAAAGCTGAATGTCAATGGCGGCGCCTGTGCGCTCGGCCATCCCATTGGCGCCACCGGCGCGCGATTGATCGTGACGCTGCTGCATGCGCTGGAGGCGCAGAACCTCAAACGCGGCGTTGCAGCCCTCTGCATCGGCGGCGGTGAAGCCACCGCCATCGCGATCGAGCGCGTCGTCCGCTGATAGCACGGCCGGTCCGACAGGATAAGGACACGGCGAGCGGCGCGAACCGCGTCACTCGCCGTCTTGGAACCTGCCCATCTCTACCAGCGCGAAAGTTGCCATGGCTGACCAGATCAAGACCGCGCCGCTGGACGTTCCCATCTCCAGCGTCCTGCCGATCGCGGTCCTTTCCGTCCTGGCAGCCATGGGAACGCTCGCGACCAACATCTTGCTGCCGTCGCTGCCTCAAATTGCGATCTCATTGAATGTCACGAGCGCGGCGGTCACGTCCGCCATCACCGCCTTTCTTGCAGTGTTTGGGGTGGGTCAGCTCCTGGTCGGACCGCTTTCGGATCGCTACGGAAGACGCTGGCCGGTCCTGATCGGATTTGGCGTGTTCTTCGGCGGCAGCGTTTGGTGCGGTTTGGCAAACGACCTACCCAATCTCTTGGCCGGCCGCATCGTGCAGGCTGCCGGCGCTTGCGCGACGTCAGTGCTGTCTCGCGCTATCGCCCGCGACATGTTCAGTGGCGCGGCGCTGGCACGCGCAATGGCGCTCATCATGATCGTGATGTCGGCAGCTCCCGGATTCTCGCCGCTGCTTGGTGGCGCACTCGATCATAGCTTTGGCTGGCGCTCCGAATTCGTACTCGTCGCGGCCTTTGCCGCGGTTAGCGCCATTGCCTACAGCATCGTCCTCGGCGAAACCCACAATTCGACCCGCACGCCGCTCAATCCGCTCGCCATCGCCAGGACTTATGCTGGCCTGATTGGCGATCGTCGTTTCGTTATGCCGGCTGCGACCTCAAGCCTCATCATAGGCGGCTTGTTCTCCATGTTTTCGGCTGCACCGCGCTTATTCATCGAAGCGCTGCACTTCACGCCGATCCAACTCGGCCTCTTCTTCGCCGGCACCGTCTTTATTGTATTCGCCGCCGGTATGTTGGCGACGAGATTGGCACCACGCTACGGGCTCGATGGCCCGATCCGGGCAGGACTGCTGGCGACGGCCACCAGCAGCGCTGCGATCCTGCTCATCTCGATAATCAATCCGACCTTCTTGCCATTTCTGGGCGCGATGAGCGTATTTCTCCTCGGCATGGGCATTGTCAGTCCACTGGCCACCGCGCGAGCGCTCTCTCCATTCGGGGACAAGGCCGGGGCGGCCTCGGCGCTGCTGGGCTTCTGGCAGATGATGACCGCCGCAATCGGCGTATGGCTTGCCGCCACGGTGTCGCATGAAGCAATGTTCGCGCTGGGCGTCGTGCTGAGCGGGTTTTCCCTGCTGGCTCTTGGCCTGTACGCGCGGGGCACAGGATCTTGATGGTTTGTGACTCCGCATGCGCTTCTTCTCAGTCACCCATCAGCGTCGAGGAAGCCCGTCAGGCGCTGCCGGATGATTCGTTCGGCATCTGCCATGATGCGGTCGATCAGTTCCTTTACCGTCGGGATATCGCGAATGAGGCCCGCGACCATGCCGCAACTCCACGCGCCAGCGTCCATATCGCCGTCGATCATCACCTTGGGATAGACGCCCGCCACCTGATCGTGGATATCCTCGATCTTGAGACTCTTTCCCTTCTCGCGTTCGATTTCGAGCAGGTGCTCGACGCCTTTGTTGTTCAACACGCGCTCGGTATTCCGAAGCCCGCGCATGACCAGACGCGTGTCGAGCTCTGATGCCTTGACCAGCGCATTCTTGACGTTGTCGTGCACGGGCGCTTCCCTGGTGGCGATAAAGCGCGTTCCCATGTTCATCCCGGCGGCCCCCATCGCAAGGGCCGCGACCAGGCTGCGTGCATCCGCCATGCCGCCTGACGCCACGAACGGGATCTTCAGTTCCTCCGCCGCGCGCGGCAACAAGATCATGTTGGGCATGTCGTCCTCGCCGGGATGACCGCCGCACTCGAAGCCATCGACACTGACGGCGTCGCAGCCGATCTGCTCGGCCTTCAGCGAGTGCCGGACGGACGTGCATTTGTGAATGACCTTGATACCACCCGCCTTCAGGGCCGGCATGTACTGCTCGGGGCTGCGACCCGCGGTTTCAACGACCTTGATCCCGCCTTCCCTGATTGCTGCGATGTATTCCGGATAGGGCGGCGAGCTGAAGGTCGGCAAGAACGTCAGGTTCACGCCGAACGGCTTGTCCGTCATGTCGCGGCAGCGCGCGATCTCCTTGGCGAGCAGTTCCGGCGTCCGCTGCGTCAGACCGGTGATGATACCAAGCCCACCCGCGTTCGACACTGCGGCCGCGAGTTCGGCAAATCCCACATAGTGCATTCCGCCCTGGATGATCGGATGTTCGATGCCGAACATCTCCGTGATCGCTGTCTTCACGCGTGCCTCCGATGTGATTTCACAGATGTCTCATCCAGCCGGCCTTGTTGCTCGTCACTGGACAATTTCGAGAAGCCCTGCGGCGCCCATGCCGCCGCCCACGCACATGGTGACGACGGCGTACTTGGCCTTGCGCCGGCGCCCCTCGATCAAGGCGTGGCCGGTCAGCCGCGCTCCGGTCATGCCGTAGGGATGGCCTACCGCGATCGAGCCACCATTGACGTTGAGCTTGTCCGGATCGATCCCGAGCTTGTCGCGGCAATAGATGACTTGCACGGCGAAAGCCTCGTTCAATTCCCAGAGATCGATATCGTCAACCGTAAGTCCATGACGCTTGAGTAGCCGAGGCACGGCGTAGACGGGCCCTACGCCCATCTCGTCCGGCTCGCAGCCTGCCGAGACAAAGCCGCGGAAGATACCGAGCGGCTTTAGTCCCTTCTGCGCCGCAAGCTTGTCGCTCATGATGACGGCGGCACTAGCACCGTCGGAGAGCTGGCTCGCATTGCCGCCGGTAATTGTGAAGCCCGGCCCCTTGGCCGGCTTGACGCCCGCGAGAGCCTCAGCGGTGGTATCGGGGCGCGGGCCCTCGTCGACCGACAGAGTCACTTGCTGATATGACACCGCACCGGTCGCCTTGTCGGTGACCGCCATCGTGGTCTCGATCGGCGCAAGTTCTACGTTGAAGCGGCCGGCCTGCTGCGCCGCCGCGGTCCGGCGCTGGCTCTCCAGGCTATATTCGTCCTGACGTTCGCGCGAAATGTCGTAGCGCTTTGCCACGATCTCGGCCGTATCCAGCATCGCCATGTAAGCGTCTCCCTTCATGGCGAGCAGCTTGGGATCGACGGCATGAAACATGTTCATCTGATTGTTCTGGACCAGGCTGATGGACTCGCCGCCGCCTCCAATAGCCACCGGCACGCCGTCGAAAACCACTGAACGCGCAGCCAATGCAATCGCCTGAAGGCCGGACGCACATTGGCGATCGATGGTCGTTCCGGCCACGCTCACCGGAAGCCCGGCACGCAACAGCGCCTTGCGCGCGATGTTGGTGCCGGTCGTGCCCTGCTGCATGGCGCAACCCATCACCACATCCTCTACTTCGACGCCCTCGATCTTGGCACGTGACAACGCCGACGAGATCGCGTGGCCCAACAGGGTGGCGCCCTCGGTGTGGTTGAGCGCGCCCTTGTATGCCTTGCCGATCGGGGTGCGGGCGGTCGAGACGATCACGGCTTCCGTCATTGCTTTACCTTTGGTTGGATACGACAGTCGGATTACCGCCTCAGGCGGAACCTCAGCTTTGCTCCGCGTATCGCATGAGATGATAGGCGGGATCGCCAAACTGGATGTTGATGGAGCTTATTCGCTTGAAGTAATGGCCGACGTTCAATTCGTCGCTCATGCCCATGCCCCCATGTAGCTGCACGGCCTGCTCCGCGACGAAGCGCGCGGCGTAGCCAACCTTGGACTTCGCGCCAGATGCCAGTTTCGATCCATTTGGTCCCCTGGCCGCAAGGCTGAGGCTCAAATGCTGCATAAGCGAGATCGACTCTTCGAGCGCGATGAACATGTCGACCATGCGGTGCTGCAACACCTGAAAGGTCCCGAGTGCGACTCCGAACTGCTTGCGCGCTTTGCTGTATTCAAGCGTCGCGGAGTTCAACACCGACATCGCGCCTACCGCTTCCGCGCAGAGCGCCGCAATAGCACGGTCCCGGCACGCTTCCAGCGCAGCTACGCCTTCACCTTCGACACCAAGCAGCTGGTCGGCAGGCACTTCCACGTCCCTCAGCGTCAGTTCGGCGGCGCGACGGCCATCGATGGTCTTGAAGTCCTGCAAGTGGAGATTGGCCGAATGACGATCGACGACGAACAGGCTTACGCCGTCGCGATCACGGGCTCCTCCGAACGTGCGAGCCGAGACGATCAGCTTGTCGGCCCATGGCGCACCGATCACAGCCGCCTTGGATCCACTCAAGACATACTTGTCCCCCTGACGTCTTGCCGTCGTGGCGACGTTGTTAAAGTCGTAACGCGATCGCCCTTCGGCCCAGGCCAGCGTCCATATGGCGCTGCCATCCATGATCTGCGGCAGGAGCGCCTCGCGCAGCTCGGGCGAGCCGACGTCTTCGATCAAGCCGCCTGCGAGAACAATGGTCTCGAAGTAGGGTTCAACGACCAAATTTCGTCCGAACTCCTGCATCACGATCATTGTCGCAAGCGATCCGCCACCCAGACCGCCAGAGCACTCCTGAAACGGTGCCGCGCATAACCCAAGCTCGGCAAAGGCGCTCCAGTGTTTGCGGCTCCAGCCTTCATCCGTCGCCACAATCTTTCGACGCTCGTCGAAATTGTACTGATCGCGCAGGAACCGTTGAATGCTGGAACGGAGCAGTTCCTGTTCTTCGGTCAACTGAATATCCATCGGATACCTCGTGCGATGTGGTCAGAGACCAAGGACTGCTTTCGCGATGATGTTGCGCTGGATCTCGTTCGATCCGCCGTAGATGCTGAGCTTTCGGGAGTTCAGGTATTTTTCCGACGCGGTGTGTCCATAGTCCGGCCCCGGCATGATGCGGTTCGCCGTGACCGGGTGCTCGCGTACGGCCAGACCGTAATTGCCGATCGCCTGATGTGTCAGGTCGGTGATGCGCTGGAATATTTCGGTGCCCCTGATCTTGAACAGCGATGCGGCCGGTCCCGGGTCGATGCCGCGTGCCATCTGCGCAACGATGCGCAGTTCTGTCGCCTCCAGCGCAAGCACATCGAGTTCGACGCGCGCGATCTCCCTGATGAACTCCCCGAACGCGGGATCGTCCTCGCCGACCTCGGTTCTCACGATTTGCTTGAGACGCGCGAGATACCGTGTCGACCGGCCGATCCCGGCCATGCTCGTGCGCTCGTTGCCGAGCAGGAATTTCGCGTAGGTCCAGCCCTTGTTTTCCTCGCCGATCAGATTCTCGGCGGGGACCCGCACGTCCTCGAGAAAGACGTCGTTGACCTCGTGCGATCCGTCGATGGTGATGATCGGCCGCACCGTGACGCCGGGCGATTTCATGTCGATCAAAAGGAAGGAGATGCCGGCCTGAGGCTTTGCCGAAGGGTCGGTCCGCACCAGGCAGAAGATCCAGTCGGCATGCTGGGCCAGCGTCGTCCAGGTCTTGTGGCCGTTGACGATGTAGTGATCGCCATCGCGCACGGCCTTGGTTCGAACGGAAGCGAGGTCGGAGCCGGAGCCCGGCTCCGAATAGCCCTGGCACCACCAGTCCTCGCCGGAGAGGATTCGCGGGAGATACTGCTTTTTTTGCGCACCGGTACCGAAGGTGTAAATGACCGGGCCGACCATGGTGACGCTGAACGCAAGCGGCGGCAGCGTTCCGGCGCGTGATGTCTCCTGTTCAAAGATGAAGCGCTGCGTGACCGACCAGCCCGGACCGCCGTATTCCTTGGGCCAGAGCGGAGCAATCCAGCCCTTCTTGTGCAGGATGCGGTGCCAGAGCAGCGACTGCTCCTTGGTCAAATCGGTCTCGGGGTTTGGAACGCGCATTTCCTGCGGATAATTCTCCGCAATGAAAGCGCGCACCTCGTCACGAAACGCGGCGTCTTCGCCGGAAAGGTTGAGCTCCATCGTGAGAGACTCCCGCTACCACTTCTCGCCGAAGGGACGGATCTCCAACTCAAAGGTCCAGGCGCTTCTGGGCTGCTGATAGAGCAGCCAATAGGATTCTGCGACCGACGATGGGGGCATCAGCAGATCGGGATCATCAAGCGCATTGGGACCCAGCGCCTCGATCCGCCGCTGACGCACCCATTCGGTGTCGACGCCTGAATCGATGATGAGATGCGCCACGTGGATATTCTTGGGCCCCAACTCACGCGCCGTCGCCTGCGCAACGGCCCGCAGGCCGAACTTGGCGCTGGCAAAAGCCGCATATCCCGTCCCGCCGCGAAGGCTCGCGGTTGCGCCGGTGAAGAAGATATTGCCTTGGCCGCGGGGGAGCATCAGCCGCGCGGCTTCCCGGCCGGCGAGAAAGCCGGAATAGCAGGCCATTTCCCAAACCTTGCGGAACACGCGCTCGGTCGTATCCAGAATCGGAAAATTGACGTTGGCGCCGATGTTGAAGATGCAGACCTCCAGCGGCGCATGCTTGTCCGCGTCGCCAAGGAAGGAGATGATCTCCTCTTCCTTGCGTGCATCGAGGGAGCGTGCGTGGATTTCGCCTCCAGCTCCCTCGATTTCCTTGACCAGCGGCTCGAGTTTGGCGCCGTTGCGGCGCCCGGCGAACACGGTGAAGCCCTCTGAGGCGAATTTCTTGGCGATCTCGCCGCCGATATAATCTCCGGCGCCGATCACGGCCACGGTTGCGTTTCTCTTTTGCAAGGATGTTCTCCCGGTAAAGTTAGATATGTTGCCTGCGGAGTTCGGGCGTCTGCGCCGGAGGGGTTGCGCCACCTTCGCGCAAGGACTCCGCGAGCTTGTGCTTGAGTATCTTGCCGGTCGAGGTCGCCGGCAAGGCATCAAGAATGACGATTTCGGACGGCCGCTTGTAGGACGTAAGCTGAGATCGGACGAAACTCATCAGATCCTCCGGCGTCGTGCGGGATCCCGGCAGCAATTGCACAAAAGCAACGATCTCCTCATTGCCGTCTGCGGCACGACCGACCACGGCAGACTGAACGACGTCCTTGTGTGAACTGAGGACCGCTTCGACTTCCGCAGGATAGACGTTGAAACCGGAACGGATGATCATTTCCTTGGTGCGGCCGACGATGTACAGACAATCGCCATCGAAACGCGCGAGATCGCCGGTGTTGAACCAGCCCTCACTATCGATCACCTTCGCGGTAAGCTCGGGGGCGCGATAATAGCCCAGCATCACGTTGCGCCCGCGAACATGCAGCTCGCCGACTTCACCTCTTGCCGTCGGAAATCCGTCGAGTGTTCGCACCCGCGCCTCCACGCCCGGCAGTAGCGTACCGACCGCCTGGTCGGAGCGTGGCGCATCGAAACGTACGCCTGAAATTCCCGGCGAGCATTCGGTGATCCCGTAGCCGTTGAGTAACGGAAGGCCGAACTCTTCCTCGACCCGCGATTTCAGATTCAGATCGAGAGGCGCACCGGCGACGGCGATCAAGCGTAACGAGCCTCGGGCGAGCTGCCCCGCACCAGATACGTTCTTGTATTCCAGCAGGCGTTGATAGGTGGCAGGCACACCATTGAGGATGGTAACACCCTCCTCCGCGATCGCTTTGGCGGTCGCGGCAGGATCGTATTTGCTGACCATCCGCACCGTGCCGCCGACCATCAACGTCATGATCAGGAGCGAGATGCCGACGATATGGGAGATCGGCAATACCAGATAAATCTTGTCGTCCTCGTTCATCCTGCGGAAATGCGCCGTGGTCTTTGCGCTGATCAGCAGGTTGTCATGTGAAAGCATCACGCCCTTCGGCGTACCCGTCGTCCCCGACGTGTAGATCAACACCGCGATTTGTTTTGCGGGATCGGCCTCGACCGGCTCGACGGTCGAACTTTCGTTCAGCGGGCCGACACCAATCTCTCCCAGCGCGCCTATTTGCCGGGTCGCCGCGCCATAGCGCGAGGCGTGAGCCGCGGCGTCCTTCGAAATACCTGACGTGAAAAACATTCGACGGGCGCCGCTATGGTCGCGGATCTGGTCCAGCTCGCGAGCAGACAATCGCGGGTTAGCGACGATAGCCCAGCCATTGAGCCGGCTCGTCGCCAGCAGCAGGGCGGCAAGTGCTATGCAGTTTTCGCTGACAATGATCATCCGATCGCCCGGCCTGATCCCCAGCGACGAGAGGACGATCGCGATCTCGCTGACGCGCTGCTCCAGATCGCGATAGGTCCAGGAAGCCCCGTCCTCGACCAGCGCTACTCGCCCGGGAGCTTTGGCAACAGGTCCTGCCAATACTTCATGGATTCGGCTCGGCAAGCCGACAGCTATCGCGTCGAGATTGATCGCCTCCGAAAGCTCCGCCACGACTGACCTCCCGACCCAATTGCGCCTGCTTCTGCAATGCGGCACATTGAGCAATTACATAACGTTCTTTTTTAGAACTCGTCAATCTCTAATTCACCGTCGCGGATTCCAAAGGCCCGAAGAGGCAACTAAGTTGCCTGATATTTGTATGCTCGACGTCAAAGACCATCGTTTACAATGCGCCACGAGGCAGCTAGCATTATAGTATCAAATAAGAACTTGAATGGGAGAGACGGAATGGCTGCGAACCGCGGTGTAGCGATACTTGTGGGCGCTGGCGACGCCATTGGGGCAGCGGTCGCCCGCCGATTTGCCAAGGGCGGCTATACGGTCTGCATCTGCAGGCGTGATGCGTCCAAATCGCAGGGACTTGTCGCCGAGCTGAGGGCTGAGGGGCATGACGTTCACGCATTCAGCGTCGATGCCCGCCAGGAAGCTGAGGTCCAAGGCATATTCGCACGGATCGAGAACGATCTCGGGCCCATCGAGGTCTGCCTCTACAATGCCGGCTCGAACGTCAACAAGCCGCTGCTCGACACGACAGAGAAGCTGTTCTTCAAAGCCTGGGAACTCGCTTGCTACGGCGGATTCCTGGTCGGACGTGAGGCTGCGCGCGTCATGCTTCCGCGCGGACACGGCACCATCTTCTTTACGGGCGCGACGGCCAGTGTGCGCGGTGGGCCTGGGTTTGCTGCATTTTCATCGGCGAAGTTCGGCCTTCGCGCAGTGGCTCAGGCAATGGCGCGCGAGCTCGGACCGAAGAATATTCATGTCGTGCATCTCCTGATCGATGCCGGCGTCGACAGCGAAGCTATTCATCAGCGCATGAAAGCGGCGAAGGGGATCGAGGCAAGCGAAATTCCCGCAGATAGCCTGACCAAAACGTCGTCCATTGCCGATGCCTATTGGTTCACCCACCAGCAAAGCAGGGATGGCTGGACCCACGAGCTCGATCTTCGTCCGTCCGTGGAGAAGTGGTAGCATGAGCGCGACACCAAACCTGACCCTGTGGGGCGTCGGGACAAGCCGCACCATTCGTCCGCATTGGGCCATGCACGAACTGGGCCTCGTCTACGAGACAAAGCCCATTGGGCCGCGAACGGGCGAGACCAAGACAACCGAGTACACCAAGCTCAATCCGCGCCAGAAGATTCCGCTGCTTCAGGACGGCGACTTCTGCATCGGCGAGAGCGCGGCGATCGTTGCCTATTTGTCGCGAATGTATTCCACGACAGAACGCTCGCTGATTCCGGAAACCAACCGCGACTATGCCGCCTGGCTGGAGTGGTGTTTCTTTATCGTCGCAGAGCTGGATTCAACCAGCCTCTACGTGATGCGCCGCCATCGGGCCGATGCGCTCGGTCCGATCTATGGAATTGCGCCCGAGGTCGTTGCCAAGGCCGGCGAATATTTTCGCCAGCAGTTGCGCCATGTCGAAGTCGCGCTCGCAGATGGCCGACAATTCCTGATGGGCGAGCGGTTTACCAGCGCCGACATCCTGCTTACGACCTGCCTTGAGTGGGCCATCGCCTATGGCGTCGGCATTTGCGACAACGCTCAGCCCTATCTCGAGCGCATCAGGAAACGGGACGCCTTTCAGCGCGCCGTCGCGGCAAATGTCCCGATGGCACCGGTCACGCCGGCGCCGGCGAAACTTTAGAATCCACCCGCCGCTCGCGCACGCAAATCTGAGTTAGACCGCTACGCGGACGCTGCGTTCGGCGACCATCTCGTCGATGGCGCCGTCGTCGTAACCGAGTTCGCGCAGCACGTCGCGCGAGTGCTCGCCGACCCTCGGAGCAGGCCCGCCAATTGCGGCCTCGTTGACCTCGAACCGTGCGGCCGGCTTCGGCTGCCGCACCCGCCCGACCTTTGGCTGATCGAACTCCGCGATGATACCGCGCGCCACCACCTGTTCATTGTGAATGATTTCGCCGCGCCGCAGGATCGGCGCGCAAGGGACGTCGGCGGCATCCAGGCGCTCCAGCCATTCGGCCGTGGTGTGCTGGCCGATATATTCCGCCATCTTGTTGATGCGTGCCGTAGCGTTGACCGAGCGTGCCGACGGCGTCGCAAATCGGGGATCCTTGGCAAGCTCGGGATCGCCGGAGGCCCGGCAGAACCCCTGCCATTCGGAATCCGAGATGGTACCGGCGGTGATGTATCCGTCGCTGGTCTTGAATACGAGATCCGGTCGATCGTTAGGATCGGCCGCCGCGGTCTCGGCACCTACGACTGTGTATTGCATCATGCCTTCGGGCCATAGATACGAGATCATCGCATCCAGCATCGCGACCTGGATATGATCACCCTGCCCCGTCTTCTCGCGGGCATAGAGCGCCGCTGCCACAGCCTGCGCGGTGAATACGGCGGTGGTCTTGTCGCATACGATGGTGCGGATCATCTGCGGACGGTTGGTGACCGGCTGCGACTGGATATCGGCGAAGCCCGACAGGCCCTGAATGATTGGGTCGTAAACGCGCTTCTTCACATACGGTCCGGTATCGCCGACACCGCTGATCGAGACATAGATCATGCGCGGATGACGCTGGCGCAACGCATCGACGCCAAGACCGAGGCGATCCATCGTGCCGGGCCTGAAATTCTGCACCAGGACATCGGCCTGCGCGACCAGCTTGGCGAGAACCTCACGGCCGGCCGCGCTCTTGACGTCAATCGACAGCGAGCGCTTGCCGCGGTTTGAAGAAATGAACAGCGCCGAGAACTCGCCATCCTTGTCAATGGTGGCGCGGCTGCGCCGGGTGATATCGCCGCCAATCGGCTCGATCTTCAGGACGTCAGCGCCCTGGTCCGCCAGGAACATCGTCGCGAACGGGCCCGAGACCACGCCTGTCAGATCGAGGACACGAACGCCGTTGAGTGGGCCAGGCATGACATTCTCCCTGAATTCTCTTTTCGCAAACGGGCATCGACGAATTTGCTTTCGTCTTATGCCGTCTCTGGTACCGGCTGGCTGGTCTGTTCGAAGATCGATTCCTCGACGTCGCGAAGCTGGTCCTTGCCGAAGAACATTTCCTTTCCGACGAAGAAAGTCGGCGAGCCGAACGCTCCGCGGTTGACCGCGTCGGTGGTCCGATCGATCAACCCCTTCTTGACGTCGTCCTGCTGCGCACGCGCAATCAACCGGTCGATGTCGATGCCCGAGGAGATGAATGCGCTGCGGAAGGTTTCGAGGTCGTCCATCTTCTTCGGCTCCTCCCACATGTGGTGATAGGCTGCGCGGAAGTAGGGTTCGAACACGCCTTCGAGCTGCGCCGCGACGGCGCCGCGCATCAACATCAGCGTGTTGACCGGAAAGAAGGGATTCTGTTGAAATTTCGTCGCGTTGTGGCGCCGAATGAAGCGCTGGGTTTCCAGCGCCTGGTATTCAGGCTTGTTCTTGATGCCACGAAGCGAGTCGAACGGGGACATGTTGCCTGTCCCCTTGAAGATGCCGCCGAGCAGTACCGGGACATATTCGAATTTCACGCCGGTGCGCCGCTCGATCCCCGGAAGGACCAGTTCCGCGAGGTACGCGTTCGGGCTGCCGAAATCGAACAGGAATTCAACTTTCAGGGGCATGTCAGCTCCTCCCGTAGAGCGAAAAGAATGGCCGAGTTTGCGGCTCTCTGGGCGAGCCCTCGTACCCATTCGTTCATACAGTTCTAAAATTGAACTGTCAAATCTGTGCAGAATTATGCCGATTTTAACCCACCGCCGGGGTATTGTTTGCAATTCAGTACCTATCTAGAATGGTAACGACGGCTGCAGTTCCCTTGGATGATTCGCGTGGGAACAAGCGCCGGCGACCGGAGAGCAGGAATGAAATGGGATGAACTGGAGGAAGAGCCGTGTTCGATGGCCCGCACGATCGGCGTGATCGGCGACCGTTGGACGCTTCTGATCCTCCGCGAATGCTTCTTGCGAACGCGCCGCTTCGAGGGGTTTCAGTCAGCACTCGGAATCACCCGCCACTTGCTCGCGGAGCGGCTGAAAAAGCTGGTTCGGCAGGGCGTGCTGCGCCGCATTCCGTATCAGGAATCGCCCAAACGTCACGAGTATATCCTGACGCAAAAGGGCCTCGATCTCTATCCGATCATGATGGCGATCGTCCATTGGGGCGACACCCACATGGTCGACGTACGCGGACGCCCCTTGCTGCATGAGCACCGCAAGTGCGGCAAGGTGTTCGATCCCGTGATGGTCTGCTCGGAATGCGGCGAGCCGCTTTCAGCCAAGGAAGTTCATGTCCATCCCGGGCCCGGCGCGCGCCCGGCTTTGGAGAAAGCATCTCCGGACAAGAAGGCGAAGCCGAAGAGCCGCAGGAAAGCGGCGTAACGGCGCCAAGCCGCGTTCCAGCGCAACGGCCGCATCGAGCGCGGCGCAATCGGCACCAGCGGTGGAGGAGCGTCTCGCCGCGGGCGCTCAGGAAAGATCATCACGACAAGCTTTCCTTTAGGCTCGTCAGTCAATGCGGCCCCGTGGCCGTGCAGGTGCGACAGGTCCACGCAACAGTGCAGGCGTGTTCGCGCCGCTTCAACCTGTCGCTTGTCGTCTCATCGAGCCTGATATTCGCGCTTCGCATTTGTGCTTAAGCGGGCCTGCAAAGCGAACATTCAACGAGGATGGATATCCACAGTGGCCAATGCACCCAACTGGGGTGACTTACCTATTAGCGGGTGCTCTAATAGGGGCATATGGGAACGAAGGGCGCATGATCGAGGTACAAAGGCGGTTGGCGGCGATTCTGGCAGCCGATGTAGTTGGCTTCTCCGCGATGATGGAACGCGCCGAGGAAGCGACCTACACTGAGATCAATCGGCTCAGGCGAGAGGTGATCGAGCCGGGCCTTGCTCGTCATCTGGGACGCCTGATCAAGACCACGGGTGACGGCGTTCTCGCCGAGTTCGCCAGTCCGATTGCAGCCGCAAAGTGCGCGGTCGAGATTCAGGAGCGCCTTTCCTCGTCACCCGACGGTATTCGGTTGCGGATCGGGATCAACCTCGGCGACGTCATCGTCCAGGAGGACGGGGACCTTTATGGGGAGGGCATCAACATCGCGGCTCGGCTCGAAGGCCTCGCCGATCCGGGTGGGATTCTCGTTTCCGCCAAGGTGCACGACGAGATCGAAGGCAAGCTCGACGTCGCGTTTGACGATCGAGGCGAGCAGCAACTCAAGAACATTTCCAAGCCGGTCAGGACCTACGCCTGGGTCTTGAACGCCTCCGGCAGGTCGAACTCGCCCGCGGGCAAAGCCGTTCAAGGCACCGGCGAACCGGCATTCCCTGACAAGCCATCGATCGCGGTGTTGCCGTTTGCCAATATGAGCGGAGATCCCGAGCAGGAGTATTTTGCAGACGGTATGGTTGAGGAGATCATCACA
Organism: Bradyrhizobium sp. LB11.1; assembly: GCF_040549385.1. Taxonomy (NCBI): domain Bacteria; kingdom Pseudomonadati; phylum Pseudomonadota; class Alphaproteobacteria; order Hyphomicrobiales; family Nitrobacteraceae; genus Bradyrhizobium; species Bradyrhizobium sp. LB11.1. Next base: position 224,548 of record NZ_JBEPTH010000010.1, read on the forward strand.
GGTCTCTCACGCATCAAGTGGCTTGCGGTGATATCGCGCAACTCGAGCTTTATTTACAAGAACAAGCCGGTGGCTGCGAAAGAGGCTGCCGAAAAATTTAGCGTTCGCTACGTGCTCGAAGGCGGCGTCAGAAAGTCAGGCAATCGGATTCGCATTACCGCGCAGCTGATCGACGCGGAAACCGGCGCCCATCTCTGGGCCGAGAAGTACGATCGTCTGTTAGACGATGTGTTTGCGCTTCAGGACGAGATTACGACGTGTGTCCTCGGAGCGATTGAGCCAAATTTGCGGAAAGCTGAGATCGAGCGCGTCAAGCGCCAGCGGCCCCGCAATCTCAGCGCCTACGATCTCGTCTTGCGCGCGTTGCCGCATGTCTACGCTTCAATGCCGAAGGAGGCCGAGGTCGCAATTCCTCTCCTCGAACAGGCTTTGCGACTGGAGCCGGACTACAGTGCCGCGCAGGCCTTTCTGGCGTTGTGCTTCCATGTGCGCTTCAGCCGAGGCGGGTTGAACCCCGAAGATCGCGCCGCGGCGATCCGCCTTGCCCGCACAGCGGTTGCACGCGGGAACGACGACGCTACATCGATTGCAGTTGCTGCCTTCGTCATCGCGCTGAATGAGCACGATGCAACGACCGCACTGCCGCTGTTCGACCGCGCGTTGGAGTTGAGCAGCTCCAATGCCTTCGCGCTCGCTTGCAGCGCCCAGGCCCTTGCCTTTATGGGGCGGTCGGAGCGCGCCATCGAGCGCGGCGAGCGAGCCATTCGTCTCAGCCCATTCGATGCTTTGAACTATCGGGCCTACTTGGCGCTTGCGGTCGCGCATTTTCATGAACAGCGGAACGGAGAGGCTATCGAAGCAGCCCGGAATGTCATCGCTATCAACCCGGGGTTCAGCTTCGGTTACGCTCTTCTGGCCGCGTCTCTGATCCGTCTTGGCGAAGCCGATGCAGCGCAATTGGCCGCTCGGTCGGTTCTGGAGCATCAGCCGTCATTCACCATCCGCGGGTTCGCGGCGGTCGCGGAATTTGACGCTGCGGTATTCAAGCCGCTTGCGGATGCCTGGAGAGACGTGGGGTTGCCGCAGTGACCGGTCCGTGGAGGTGGCCAGGAGCCATTGGACGCTGCGCCTTGGGCCATGATCGGACATTTCAGGCATGGTTCAACAGCCGCAACCCAATGATCCCTCTATCGCAAGCTCGGACAACGAAGCCTCTGCGCGTCGCTCGAAGATGACTGCGCCCTGACGCTTGGCAATATCGGCGGCAGTTGCGAAGGATGATCGCGCTTCAGCCTTGTTGCGACGGTCAAGCGCCAACAGGCATGCACCGCGCAGACGATAGATCTCCGGTAGATAGATGCCCACCCCTGCTTCGTCGATGCCAGCGATCGCGCGGTCGAGATGACCAAGCGCGTCCGCGGGTCGGCCCGCTCCAAGCAGAACTTCGGCTGCGAGGCCGAGATAATATTGCGGTAGCGGACCGGCGGCGGTGGCATTGGCGATCTCGGCATCGATCAGCCGCAGTGCGTCTGCAGCGGCTGCGCCGCTTGCGGTAGCCCACCCGACCAGGATCAGGCTGCTGGCGCGCCATGGCGGCAGGCCGAATTTATCGGCCAGCGCGGCCGCCCGATGCGCTGCAGCGTAGGCAGCCTCGCGGTCACCGCCAAGCTGGTGGCCCATGCCGATGCTGTGCAGCCCATGCGCAAGACTGTTCGGATGATCAATCGTCTCGGCCAGTGCGATGGCTTGTGTGAAGTGCTGCTTTGCCTGGTGTTCCTCGCCCGAGAGTTGCCACGAATTGCCGCATTGCGCATGGGCGCAGACGCAGGGATCGTGACCGCCAAACGCGTGCGCAAGGTGACGGTGCTGCGTCACATCGTAGAGCGAGATGGCGTGCCGGCCGCCCTCCAGCACGCCGCGAACATCGCCACGAAAATGCGCCGTTGAAAGCTGGCAGTGGTAGGCTTCGAGCAACAACTCACGGTCGCCGGACTGTTGTGCGAGCGACACCAGTTCGTTGGCGCGGTCGCGCGCCAACGCCGTCTTCCGGCGCAGATTGGCGTTGATCCACAGGCCCCATTTGGCCTGAAAGGACGCGGGGCCGTCGCCGAGTTCTTGGCCGATCTCGGCAGCTTTGGTGTAAGCCGTTTCGGCCTCAATACTTTGCAGGCCGTGGACGACAAACAACGCCGAGCCAAGCTTCAGCCAGAAATCTAGTTGCCGCCGCAGGCCGTTCTGTTGCAGCAGGAACTTGGCGAGTTCGAGGCCCGCCGTGAAATGCGAGATCGCTTCCACATAGGCCGAGCGGCTTACGGCCTGATCGCCGGCACGCATACGGTAATCGCAAGCGCGAGAGTGCTGCCCCGCTTCGCCGAAATGATAGGCCAGCAGTTCCGGTTCCTTGGCGGCGACATCGCCAAAACGCTGCTCCAGCGCAAGACCGACGCGCCCGTGCCATTCTCGGCGGCGCATCAGCAACAGGCTTTCATAGGCGGCGTCACGCACGAGCGCGTGCTTGAAGTTGAAGCTCCGCTCGATACCACGCTCCTCAGGAAACACAATTCCCGCGGCAACCAGCCTTGCCAGCATGTCTTCCAGTTCGTCGCTGTGCTTGCCGGCAACCGCTTCCAGCAAGGCGAAGGTGAATTGCCGACCGATCACAGCGGCAATCTGGGCCACCTCGCGGGCACCGCCGAGGCGGTCGAGGCGGGCCATCAACGAGTCCTTCAGCGTCGCCGGCACAGAATCCTCGCCCGCCGATTCCATCACGCTTCGGGTCAGCTCTTCGACGAACAGCGGCACGCCATCGGTCTTGGCAATGATCGCGGCGATCGTGTTCGCCGTCAGCCCATGCGCGGCAGCGACGCTCGCGACCACCTGCATGCATTCGCTGCGGCCGAGGCGTCCGAGTGTGATCAGCGTCGCGTGTGGCCTTGACAGCCAGGGCGGCGTGAAATCCGGGCGCGCCGACACCATGACGAGGAGCCGCGCGCGGGTGATGCCGTCGGCCAATCGCGTCATCAGTTCGAGCGTGGTCGCATCGATCCAGTGTGCGTCTTCCAGCAAGATCAGCGCCGGATCGCTGTCGCTGGTCCGCGTCATGATCTCGACGATCAGCGCGAGCGTCGTAGCCTTACGCTGCGCCGGCGACGCGGCGGGAGCTACCTCAGTCAGCGAGACCGACAACAGCTCGGCCAAAAGCGGCAGCGCCGTCGGATTGACGATGCGCCGCACGCCAAGGAGGGCGCGGAGTTTTTCGGCGCGCACATCCGCTGGATCGGCAGGCGCAAGGCCGGCGATGCGGTTGAGATACTGGATCACCGGGTAGAGCGCGCTGTCGCTGTGATAGGGAGAGCATTGCAAATTGATGCGCGCATGAGCTTCGGCCGCAAGCTCTTGCTGCAGCGCCTCGATCACGCGCGATTTGCCGATGCCGGCTTCGCCGGTCACGGTGACGATCTGGCCTTCGCCCTGCCGCGCCAGATGCCAGCGTTCACGCATCAAGCCCATTTCATGGGCCCGGCCGATCAGCGGCAGGCCTCCGGCGCGGATGGCGGCAAAACGGCTTTCGACCGAGGCTTCGCCGCAGACTCGCCAGGCCGGCACCGGGCGCGCAAAACCTTTCAACTCGTGCTCGCCGGTGTGGGTGAGTTCGAAAAGGCTGCCCAACAATTTTTGGGTCGACTCGCTGACGATGATGCAGTCCGGCCCGGCGAGCGCCTGCAGCCTTGCCGCAAGGTTGGGCGTTTCACCGACGATGATCCGCTCCTGCGCCATGCCGGTGCCGATGATTTCGCCGACGACGACGAGGCCGGTAGCAATGCCGATGCGCGCCTGTACGCGCGTTCCATCAGGCATTTCGATTGCGCCGACTTCCGACAGAATTCCAATGGCGGCACGGACGGCGCGTTCAGCAGCATCCTCGAAGGCATGGGGAAACCCGAAATAGGCCAGCACGCCATCGCCCATGAACTTGGCGACGAAACCACCGTAACGCCCGATCGCACCGGCCACCGCGTCCTGGTATCGCCGGATCACACCGCCGAGCAGCTCCGGATCGATCTTCGCCGAGAGCGCCGTGGAGCCGACCATATCGGCGAACATGACGGTCACTTGTCGCCGCTCGGCATCACCGGAGCCGGACTTCTCTGCGGCAGACGATTTTTCAGCGGACCGCGATGCGGCTGAAGCAGATTTGTCCAGCGAGGAAGTCTCGTCGCAGGAGGAATTTGCGATCGAATCTCCAGTACGCGCCGCGATCGCCTTAAAAAGCCGGCGGCGATTACCCAGGGAGAGACCCAGTTGCTCGAGATCGTGGTCATCGAGGTCGCCCAGAACATCTAAGTCGATGTCGTTCGCCTCAAACGCGTCGGCGTATTGCTCCAGATTGTTCTCGCGCAACCAGTCGCGAAGCTCGCTCATGCAGTCGGTTCCCCCAGCTCCCCGAGAAGCAAATTGGCACATTTGTTGAACTTGGGGAGGGAATTTCGAGCCGTGCCTTTGGTCCGCTCGAGGTCAAAAAGTAGTAGTGAGCCCACCCTCCTCGGCCGGCGTTACGCCTCGGCGAAGGCCTCTCCCAAATGACTGTTGTCACTCGCTCAGCAGCGTTCAAAATCGCACAAAATCACAGGATGGCATGGAAAATCGTGGAGCGGGTGAAGGGAATCGAACCCTCGTATTCAGCTTGGAAGGCTTTCCCGCCAACATAATCGGGCATCACGCCGCATCACCAAAAACCACTCCAAACATCTAGTTTTATAGGGTTTTTCGACGTTTTTCGCGAATTATCGTTACCGTTCAGATGCTTGGTCACTCCGGCCTTTTTACACCCAAAGTTACACCCAAAAACAACGGTCGGCGGAATTTATTCTCACCTGTAAGTACCGGAGTATTAAAATTGTTTTCGTGGCTGCGCGTGGGCGCGGCGCTAACGAAAGGATCGTATGGAACCAAGCACGTTGCCGTGGACGCTTCGCGAGCATCCAACCTTACCTTGTTTCATCCAAGGACCGACCAATCCAGAACTAGGCTACGCCCTGGAAATCATGGGTGATGATTACAGCGGCTACGGTGATCGGGAGCAGCGTCAGACTGATGCTGAATTCATCGTCCGCGCCTGTAACGCTCATGAGCAGTTGGTGAACGCCTTGCAGCACATCGAACAACGCATCGACAACCTCCGAGCCGCTGGAAAAATTCCGATGCCGGACAGCCTCCGCGTGTTGGCATTAGGGGAATCGCCGGAATCGCTTCAACGAAGCGCTCGCCGCAGCCGGGGTGGTGCTGTGATAGCCGTGGTCGGGTTTCTGTTCTTGATGACGATTGGCGTAATTCGTATCATCGCTGCTGTCGCGGCGCTGGTCGTCATAACGAGATTCAGCGGCAAGCCGGAATGGCCTGCCGTCATAGCCGCCCTGGCCGTTGGCGGATTCGTTCTGTGGATGGCACTGTCGCACTCGCCTATCGCATTTACTTTTGCAACATAGATACCCTCCCTTGAGCGGGGTAAAAGTTTCTCGCACGGAGGGGCATTTACATGACGTGGGTGGATTACATCATAAAAGCATTCCGCAACCTCGGCAACGAGGCTAGCTACGACGACCTCTATGCGGAGTTGGGTCGACTCAAGGGGAAGTCGCTTACTACGACACAGAAGGCAACAGTACGAAAAGAGATTGAGCGGAAATCAAGCGACTCAGAGAACTACGATAAGACCGAAGACTTGTTTTATTCGGTTGGTAAGGGGAGTGGGCGCTGGGGTTTACGCTAACCGACTCGTTCAAAGGCCGCACGCAAGGCGGCTTTTATTTTGACTGTAGCGCTTGATACGCGACTGGCTCAATTTTCGGAATGACGGCATCAAGAAATGCGAACAGCGTTTCTTTCGCCGGGTAGGTTTTTGCACCGGTAACGCGGTACTCAAGCTCTTTCGCCTGGTAGTAATGGTTCAGCAGGTCGATGGCTGGCAGATATTCTTGGACAACCGGCGATACAGAATTTGACCTAGCGGCGATGACCCGGCGCGCGGTTTTCTCCAAGTTGTGGCCCAGCTTCTTTTTCAGCGTTCCTGGACTGGTCCCGTTCGCCAACAGAAACGACTTCAGCGCTACCTCTATCGAGTGACCGAGCAGGTAGTAGGTCGGACGCTGAGCCTTCCAGACATCCGAATCATGCAGCAGCTTTGCCGCCGCCAACATCTCTTTGGCGTCTGTAAGCAGGCCCATTGCTGTTGTTCGATTGGCTTCAGATATTTCATTCATAAATGTCACTCTAGGTAGAATAGTTACACCCAATATTTCAAGGCGATTCGTAAGCCATTGAAAACACTGGAGCGGGTGAAGGGAATCGAACCCTCGTATTCAGCTTGGAAGGCTGCTGCTCTACCATTGAGCTACACCCGCGACACCGGCTCCCTAACACGGCCGGGCGGCGGTCTCAACTGCCCCCAGGATCGCTTTCGCGGGCTTTCCGGCCTTGCGTACAGGCCCGGTTCCGTCCCTCGCTGCCGCCCCCTTAACAGCGGGCGCCTTCCCGCCTATATTGATGTCTTCCGCAATCAACGAAAGGAGGTGATCCAGTGTCTTTTACCAAGCGCTGTCACCTCGCTGGGATCGCCCGCTAAGCTCTGGATCAGGGCTTGGCATCGGGGCGCTCTCAGCCCTGGACCAGCGAGCAAGAAATCGGGCGCGACGGGGTCTCCCCGCCGCGCCTTTTCTTTGGTCAGGCCGCTTTCGCTGGCGTCGCGCGCTCCGCTTGGAGCATGATCCCCAAAAGTGTGAAGCGGTCTTCCGGGACGATGATGCTCAAGCAATAACCTGAAGCGGCGGCCCGTCCGCGAGCATCTCACGGATCTTCGGCGACAGGTCGGACTTCCGGTACGGCTTCGGGAGCAGCGCCACGCCGGGATCGAGATGTCCCTCGTGGACGATGGCGTTGTCGGTATAGCCGGAGGTGTAGAGCACCCGCGCCGCAACGCAATATTTTGGGGCCGGCCATTGTCGGTCCACGCGGCAGTCATACGTCCTTCGGGCTGCGCGCCCAAAAAACAAGCGAGGTGAAGATGCTATACGCGATCCTGGCCTATCACGTGGAGGACGAGATTCTGTCCTGGACGCCGCAGGAGGACGCTGCCGTCGTGGCCAAAGTCATCGAGGTTCAGGCGCCCCTGAGGGCAAGCGGACACCTTGGCCCGGCCGCCCGTCTGGATGACACGAGAAAGGCCCACACCTTGCGTGGCCCCGGCGCCGGCATCGTGCTGGACGGACCGTTTGCCGAGACCAAGGAGCAGCTACTTGGCTTCCACCTCGTCCAATACGACACGGATGAGGAGGCGATCGCGGCAGCGCGCAAGCTGCGCCAGATCAATCCGAGTGCCGTCTACGAAATCCGCCCGGTCAAGCTCTACGTGCCTGCCGATGGGTTCGGTGCGACGGCGACCAAGGGCTGACGGGCGGCGGCGCCGTCAGGTCTTGCCATCCGTCGCCGCATAGCGTCGGCGGATCACAAGCCCGCCAAAGGCCAGGAACCAGAAGTAGCGCTGCTCCTTGCGATTCGGCGAGGGATCGTTGATTCTGCAGGCTTCACCGGGGCGATTCGTGGCAAGTTATCTGGACACGCTCAATGCGGAGCAACGCCGCGCCGTGGAGCATGGCGTGGCCAATGGCGCGACCGTGGGCGCCCCCCTGCTCGTCATTGCCGGCGCCGGCTCCGGCAAGACCAATACGCTCGCCCACCGCGTCGCGCATCTGATCGTCGCGGGTGCCGATCCCCGCCGCATCCTGCTGATGACATTTTCGCGCCGTGCCGCCGCCGAGATGGCCGGCCGCGTCGAGCGCATCGCCCGAAAAGTGCTGGGCGAGAACAACGCCGCGATCATGCGCGACGCGCTGACCTGGGCCGGCACCTTCCACGGCATCGGCGCGCGGCTGTTGCGCGAATATGCCGAGCGGATCGGCGTCGATCCCGCCTTCACCATCCACGATCGCGAGGATTCCGCCGACCTGATGAATCTGGTCCGGCACGAGCGCGGCCTGTCGAAGATGGAGAGCCGCTTTCCGGCCAAGGGCACCTGCCTGTCGATCTATTCCCGCTGCGTCAATGCCGAGATGGAGATCGAAAAAGTGCTCGGCCAGCACTATCCCTGGTGCGCGGGCTGGGCCGCCGAGCTGAAGGGGCTGTTCGCGGCCTATGTCGAGGCCAAGCAGGCCCAGCACGTGCTCGATTACGACGACCTCTTGCTCTACTGGTCGCAGATGATGAGCGATGCGCTGATCGCCGACGAGATCGGCGGCCGCTTCGACCATGTGCTGGTCGACGAATATCAGGACACCAACCGCCTGCAATCCTCGATCCTGCTGGCGCTGAAGCCCGATGGACGTGGGCTCACCGTTGTCGGCGACGACGCGCAATCGATCTATTCGTTCCGCGCCGCGACCGTGCGCAACATCCTGGATTTTCCGCAGAGTTTTTCGCCGCGCGCGGAAATGATCACGCTCGATCGCAATTACCGTTCGACGCAAACGGTGCTCGCGGCGGCCAACGGCGTCATTGGGCTCGCGCGCGAACGCTTCACCAAAAACCTCTGGACCGACCGCGCCTCCTCGCAGAAGCCGCAGCTCGTCACCGTGCATGACGAGGCCGACCAGGCCCGCTATATCGTCGAGCAGGTGTTGGCCTATCGCGAGCAAGGCGCGCTGCTCAAGCACCAGGCGGTGCTGTTCCGGACGTCTTCGCATTCCGGCCCGCTCGAGATCGAGCTGACCCGTCGCAACATTCCCTTCGTCAAATTCGGCGGGCTGAAGTTCCTCGACGCCGCGCATGTCAAGGACGTGCTGGCGCTGCTGCGCTTTGCCGAGAACCCGCGCGATCGCGTCGCCGGTTTTCGCATCCTGCATCTGCTGCCGGGCATCGGGCCCGCCACCGCCCAGCGCGTGCTCGACCAGATGGCCGAGAGCACCGACCCGCTGCACGCGCTCGGCCAGCTTCCGGTGCCTCCGCGCACAGGCGCGGACTGGACCGACTTCGTGCGCACCGTGGAGAATTTGCGCTATTCGGAATGGCCGGTCGATCTCGAGCGCGTGCGTCTCTGGTACGAGCCGCATCTCGATCGCCTCCACGAAGACTCCGAGACGCGCCGTGCCGATCTGATGCAGCTCGAGCAGATAGCAAGCGGTTATGCCTCGCGCGAAAAATTCCTGACCGAGCTCACGCTCGATCCGCCGGATGCGACCAGCGACAAATCAGGTCCGCCCTTGCGCGACGAGGACTATCTGATCCTCTCCACCATTCACTCCGCCAAGGGCCAGGAGTGGAAGTCAGTGTTCGTGCTCAACGTCGTCGACGGCTGCATGCCGTCGGATCTCGGCGCCGGCACCAGCGCCGAGCTCGAGGAGGAGCGCCGCCTGCTCTACGTCGCGATGACGCGGGCCAAGGACGATCTGCACCTCGTCGTGCCGCAACGCTTCTTCGTCCACGGCCAGGCCGCCAAGGGCGACCGCCATGTCTACGCCTCACGCACCCGCTTCATCCCGGAGCAACTGGTCCATCTGTTCGAGCGCGCGGCCTGGCCGAAAGCCGGCACGGCTGGGGCGCGCACTGCGGCGCACGGACCAAAGGTCGACATCGGCGCGCGGATGCGGGGAATGTGGCGGTAGACACAAGAGCCTCGCCTCGGGACCTGTCAGGATCATCGGAACAACAGAGGTCCCATAACGCACAGACGGAAACCGAGCATTTCCGAAAGTCGCCTTGTGACCCGGCGGCCGTCCATTAAATCTGGCCGATCCTCCCCACAGAGACCTGATCGATGACCGCACCGCTCGAATTCGGACTGGATACCTTTGGCGACGTCACTGGGAACGCCGCAGGCCAAATGCTTCCGCATGCGCAAGTGATCCGCAACGTTGTCGACGAGGCGGTGCTGGCCGACGAGCTCGGCATAGACTTCATCGGGCTCGGCGAGCATCACCGCGCCGATTTTGCGATCTCCTCTCCCGAGACCGTCCTCGCGGCCATCGCGTCACGCACCAGGCGCATCCATCTCGGCTCGGCCGTGACGGTGCTGAGCTCGGACGATCCCATCCGCGTGTTCCAGCGCTTTGCCACGCTGGATGCGCTGTCCAACGGACGCGCCGAGGTGATCTTGGGGCGCGGCTCGTTCACGGAATCCTTTCCGCTGTTTGGTTACGAGCTGCGCAAATACGAGGAGCTGTTCGAGGAGAAGCTGGACCTGTTTGCCGCGCTCTTGCCGCAGAAGCCTGTGAGCTGGGAAGGCAAGCTGCGTCCGCCGCTGAGGGAGCAGCTGATCTATCCGCCGGTCGAGAACGGTACGCTGAAAACCTGGATCGGGGTCGGCGGCAGTCCGCAATCGGTGGTACGCGCCGCGCATTGCGACCTGCCCCTGATGCTCGCCATCATCGGCGGCGATCCCGAGCGCTTCGCGCCTTACGTCGATCTCTATCACCGCGCCTTCAAAGAACTCGGCCGCCCCGCGCAGCCGATCGGCGTGCACTCGCCCGGCTACGTCGCCGAGACCGACGCGCAGGCGCGCGAGGAGCTGTGGCCCGACTACAAGGCCATGCGCGACCGTATCGGCAAGGAACGCGGCTGGCCGCCGATGGGCCGCGACGAATTCGTCAGCGAAGCCGAACACGGTTCGCTCTATGTCGGCTCGCCGGAAACCGTCGCACGCAAGATCGCAAAGACGGCCAAGGCGCTCGGCATTGCACGGTTTCAGCTGAAATATTCGGCGGGACCGCTGCCGCATGAGAAGCTGATGAAGAGCATCGAGCTCTACGGGCGAAAGGTGGTGCCGATGGTGCGGGAGATGATTGGGTGATGTTCCGAGACAGCCCGCCTGCGCCCTTCGGGCTACGGCGTGGCAGCCTTCGCGAGCTTCGCGCAATGGTCTTCTTGGCTGGCTTGCCCAGCCGAAGCTCGCGAAGCGAGCGAAGGCTGGTGGGGGAGGCAGGACTCGAACCTGCGAAGCCATAAGGCGGCTGATTTACAGTCAGCTCCCTTTGCCACTCGGGACACTCCCCCGCTCGACGGCAGCACAATCGGGCCGGACCTTGCCGGCGACCGAAGACGGCCATGGAACGTGAAGGCCGCGACAGCCCGGATGGGGGCGCGACCGGGCGCGTTTATGGGCGATGCGGTGGGGCAAAGTCAACCGAGGCGAACAGCTAAAATCGCCCTCGAAGCCTCCCAAATTGCCATATTCCGGGACCCGTGACACAAGCGAGCCCATGAAGGATCGAAAATTCATCCCCAAGGGCCCCCGGAGCGGGTCTAAGCCCTTCAACAGGCCCGGGAAATCAGCCGGCCGGCCGGCCTGGCGCGAGCGCGATTCGCATGCCGACGGGCCGGTCATCCTCTATGGCTGGCACACCGTCACCATGGCGCTCGCCAACCCGCAGCGGCAGATCCGCAAGCTGACGCTGACCGAGAACGCCGCACGGCGGCTGGCGGACGAGAACATCGAGACCCGCATCGCGCCCGAGATCGTCCGTCCGCAGGACATCGACCGCCTGCTCTCGCCTGACGCCGTGCATCAGGGCCTGCTCGCCGAAGCCGATCCCCTGCCCTCGCCTGACATCGAGGACCTGAAGCAGGAAGGTGTGGTGCTGGTGCTGGACCAGATCACCGATCCGCACAATGTCGGCGCCATCCTGCGCTCGGCCGCGGCGTTCGCGGTGAAGGCGATCGTCACCACCGCGCGCCACAGTCCAGAAGCCACGGGCGTGCTCGCGAAAGCGGCCTCCGGCGCGCTGGAACTGGTGCCGATGGTCACGGTGCAAAACCTCGCCCGTGCGCTGACCACGTTGAACGAACTCGGATTCCAGACCGTTGGGCTGGACAGCGAAGGCAGCGAGGACCTCTCGGGCGTCACGCTGCGCGAGCCGCTCGCGCTGGTGCTGGGCGCGGAAGGCACGGGCCTGCGGCGTTTGACGCGCGAGACCTGCAGCATCGTGGCGCGGCTCGACATGCCCGGCGAGATCAAGAGCCTCAACGTATCGAATGCCGCGGTGCTCGCGCTCTTTGTCGGTGCGAGCCGGCTCGGGTTGATGAAGCGCTAAAAGCGGCCGCAGCGCAGGTGCGCTCCCTCGCCCCGCTTGCGGGGAGAGGGTTGGGGTGAGGGGGAGTCTCCACGAGGACGGTGACAGTTGGACTCGCGGAGAGTCCCCTCACCCGGATTGCATCTTCGATGCAATCCGACCTCTCCCCGCAAGCGGGGCGAGGTAAGAAAAAACGAAAACGCCCGTCCGCATCACGCGGGCGGGCGTCTCGTTAATTTAGTTCAACCGATCAGAGATCAGTAATAGCGGCGCAGCACGCGATGGCCGCCGTAATACGGCGCCGGCGCGTAGCGATGGGCATAGCCGTAACGCGGGCCATAGCCGTAATGCGTGCGCGGCAGGTAGCCGTAGCGCGGGCCGTAGCCGTAGCGATACGGACGGTAGTGCGGGCGGTGATGATAGGCCGCGCGATAGCCATAGCCGTAGCCATAATCGGCGGGCGCGACGACCGCGTCTTCCTGGTAGGTCGGCGTCGGTGCAAAAGCGCCCGGGCCGGTGTAGGTCGGGCCCTGGTTGACGTAGTAGTACTGCGAGGTCGGCTCGGCGAGGCGCTCATAGCCGGCGCCGTAGCCATATCCATAACCGCCACAGCCGGTGTTGCAGCCCGAGAACACCGGCGCAACCGGCTGGCACGGGCTGAAGCCGCAGGCCATGGCCGGCGCGCTGGCCACGAACATGACGGCAGCCGCCGCGACCAGTCCCGAAATCATCTGACGCATTACTCTCTCCTGTTGATTTTCGTTTTGTTGAGTTTTTGACGTTTCTTAACCCGGCGGCTTGCCGGGGATTGCTGCATGCGGCCGCCGTCGAGGGCGCCGCGGATGTTCGTTGATCTCCGGCGCGAGGATCACCGGCGGCGGATTGACGGGCACGTCCATCTGCGCGGGCAGCGGCGCGGACGACGCCCCCCAGCTCCCGTGATAGCTCTCGGCGGGTTTTGGCAATTTGCGATTCCCGGGCGGCTCGACCTCGAGGCGGCCATAGCCGGGCCGCAAGCCCATGCTCGGATAATAATGACCGACATCAGGGGGCTGCCGCTCGGCCACGTATCGCCCGCCGTAGATCGTGGGCTGCACCTGGACGTTCTTGCCCAGGCCCCAGACACCTTCGACGACGGTATAGGACGCATCGATATTGTTGATGATGATGGGCACGCCGGGACGGCCGGGCACCACGATATCGAAGCCGCCGCCGGCAAACGCCGTTGCAGGCAGTCCGATCAGAAAGGCTGCGAGCGCGTATGCGCGCATGGAAGGATCCCGGTTGTACCGCCCGTAACTTATCCGAACACGACGGATGGAGGGTTAAGGCTCCCTCACCAAATGCCGGTAAGCCTAACGCACAGGGGTCGATAGCGGCTCAAATGCTGCCGGGCGCGCGAGTAAAACGTTAACGCCCCCCTTCGTACGGACGCGGGCGCGCCGAGTTGCGCGGCATAGACCGCACATCCTGTACGGGCTCACGTCGATGTGACCACCCATCGGAGAAACCGCGGAACGACTGCCGAATGTCGCACTTAGCACAGGTCTCAACAACATGGAGAAAACGCCATGACGAGCCTGAAGCTTCTGGGCTTGGCCGCGATCGTCGCGACCACGCTGGCAACACCGGCCTTCGCGCAAGCCACGGCCGACAATTCGGCCCGCTGCACGGGTCTCTTCCAGGATTCCAATTGCCAGAATCTTGGCGCCGGCAATCCGACCGCCGATCGCGCCTATCGGCGTCGGCACATGGCCCATCGGCAGGTGAATGATCAGTCCGGCTTCTGGCCGCTCGACACAGCGGGCGCGGTCGCCGGTGCCGCCGTCGGCACCGCGGCAGCGGTCGCCGCCGCACCGTCCCAGGACTGGGGCAATTCCTATGCGAGCTACGACCGCGGCGGCCCCGGCTGGTACGGCAATTGGGATGCCTACGCGGCCCGCAACGGCATCGTGTGCAGGCCCGGCACCTGGTTCAAGGGCGAAGACGGCCGGCAGCACCTCTGCCAGTAGACCCATCGTCAGGCGAAATGGTTCGGGCGGCCCCAAGGGCCGCCTGTTTCATGCCGGCGAACGCCGCCGCCAGGTTCTGGCACTTCCCGGGCAAGTCTGGTATTGCGACCGCGCACAAGCGGATGCGCCGGCGCCAGCCGGAACCCGCGTGGGCTCCTAGCAAAGTGGCCGGCTTAGCTCAGCGGTAGAGCAGCGGTTTTGTAATTAGATTTCCACGAATTTGGTTCGGTTTGGCTCGCGCTTACTGCGATGACTTAGCGGTGAAATTGCTGTTGATTCAGTAGTTTATAGTTCCGTTGAGTATCGGTTCGTGTATGGTTCGGTCTAACGCCATAAGGCCGCTGGAATTACCCGGCCGGTTACCCGGACGAACCGATGCTCCCCGCACAACACAAGCGCGCCGCTGCATTCATCAAGAATTTAAAGGCTCCCGCTGCTCGTCAGGAACTCCCTGATGACGGCGTGAGTGGCCTCTACCTGATTATCCAACCCTCCGGCGCACTGTCCTGGGCCGTCCGGACCAAGGTGGGCGGCAGGCCCGTTAAGGTCACTCTAGGCCGCTATGACGAGGAAGGCTCCGGCCTAGGACGGATCGAACGACCGTCCAGAACCCAAGTTCTCAACATCACGCAAGCGCGGGATTTGGCAGTTAAGGTCAAAAAAGATGCAGAGCGCGATCACGATCCGCGCCTATTGAGAGCCGAGAAATCGAGCCTCCAATATTGGTTTGACGAATTCCTAAGAACCGCCCGCTCAACCGGCTTCAAAGGCAAACCGGTCAAAGCCTCCACAGCGGACGAATACGAGCGAATCATTGAAACCGACATCAAACCACACTGGAAGCACGTTACGGACATCCGAACGATTGATGATCGCGACGTTAAAACGCTGATCGATAAGCTTCCCTCCGGTGCGCAACGAAACGCATTCGCTCTCCTATCAACCTTCTTTCGATGGAAACCCGTCATTCGCTTCATCGGCAAGAATGTGATCGAACTTGCGGACGCCCCTCCTAAACCCCAAAGCCGGGACCGTGTTCTTTCCCACGATGAAATCAAAGCCGTGTGGAACGCCGCAACCGCCTGTGACTATCCATTCGGAGCGCTAGTCAAACTGCTCTTGTTGACCGGTCAGCGACGCGACGAAATCGCCAATCTCAAATGGTCCGAACTGTCTGAAACGTTCGATACGATCACGTTTGAAGGATCGCGCACTAAGAACGGACGCGCGCATATCGTGCCACTGCCGCAGTTGGCAACCACGATCATCAAGGCGTTGGCCGAACGCCCGCGCGTAGCGATCTCACCCGGCAAAATGTCCGACTATGTTTTCACAACGATCGGAACCACACCATTCAGCGGCTTTTCTAACGGAAAGATTGCACTCGAAAAGCATTGCGATCCGGCGCTCCCCGATTGGCACCTGCATGATTTGCGCCGGACGGTTTCAACCGAACTCGCCAAGCTGCGCGTGACACAGGAAGTCACAGAAGCGATTTTGAACCACAAGTCAGGCAAAGTCAGCGGCGTGGCCGCTATCTACAATCGCTATGAATACGCTGACGAAAAGCGCGAAGCATTGAACTTGTGGGCTGATCGTTTGCAGCAAATCGTCATCGATCGCCCGCGTCCGAAACTTGTCGCATCTCAATGATGCAGGAACAGGCCGCTTAGAGAACACGACTCGACAGTCGGGCAATCAACGGCGCGTCGCTCAAATCAAAAGGCGGCATAGTCAATGGATGGCCCGGAACGTTTTGATCGGGCCATCTCCACCACGATCAGACACCGGAGGGGTCGCCGATACGCAGCAAACGCGGCAGATGGGGGCAGCGATTGAGAGCCCTCGTAATGTCGTGGCTGAGGTAAATGGCTGCGTTGTTAAGAGAGAGCACCCCTTTGTCGAAGGCGCGCGGGTTCAGTGAGGCCGCGACGGCCTCCTAGTTGGCCATTAGTTGTACGAGGTGAGTGGTTATCGGGCTGATCATGGCTGAAATGGATTTGCAATCGGCCGTGGCCCGCCTTATTCGCGAAGCTGTGAATGAATGTTCGACGTTGCCTTGCTGCCTCATGAACTCATTCAGAAACTCTTGATCGCCCTTGGGGGCGCCGATACGGTATGCTTCCGGAGGGGCTCCACCAAATCCAACCTGATAGGTGCTTCCATGCACTATCAGATTTCGGCGGGGAAGAAGGTCATCTAGCGCTTTGGTAGCGGTATCGAGTGCGGCCCGATGTTCTGGTGAGAATGCGTAGTTCTGGATGGACTTCTTGAATTCTTTGATACGCGTACCGAACGTCTCATTCAACATCGCGAGATATACTTCGGTGAAGTGTTTTGTGTTCTGACAAAACATCATCATCGTGATCAGAACATTTTCGAGTTTCGAGCACTCAGTTAGAAACTCCCCCATCGCTACATGAAGGTCGGCAAGCTTTGGGTCCTCCTGTGTTTGCTCTGCCATCTTGTGCTACGGGTAATTCTTCGACGTTCCATCTGCGAACAAAATCTTTCGTACTACGAACTGCGTCTTCAGATTCGCGAGGTCTTCGTTTTTGAATCTATTATGGTCGTCCATGAACTGGTTATACTTTAACCGGCCCGTCCAGTTGTAAGTAGAGTTGGCTCCTATTGCGTCGTTGATCGCAAGCTTTGTGGAAAGCACTTCGTTATCTAGAAGATCAGTAAACGTTAGCATTCCGTCGAAAGCGCGGATGGATTGGGTTGTCTTGTTCACGATCGATAGTTCAAAGACAATTGCGGCTTCGTAGTCATTGTTTCTTATGTCGGCTGGCTTGAACCGCTTAGCCTGCATCGAAATGGTGATTGGCGATGGTTCGATCGGGCCGGGTGCTGCTTTGGGGAGCATTGGACTAGAGTTGCTCGCCGCCGATCGCCTCGTTGATTTGGTGTCAGATTTAAAAACGTCGTCTGGTAAGACAACGCGCGTGAGGCGCCAGTCTCCGCTCCACACGAATTCCACTTGGATGGGCGCGTTCATGGCTCCGTCGTTTCTCGGAAGAATATCGACTCTAAAACTGAATGGGCCGTCGAAAAAGGCATACTTGACTTGATCCCATTGCACGCGACGAACAAGGCTTGCCGATTTGTCGATGCCTTCAGGTGTCTTCTCGCCTGATGGCGACTTGTCGATTTCAGATTTTGCCAGTGCGGCGATAGCTTGGGGCGTGACGTAGCCATCTATCATTTGGTTTATCACGGTCGGGCCGAGCACTGCCACGAAACCACTCGCCATTGCGTCTGTGCTACCTTTGCTTCTGACATCTTTCAGAAGTTGTGCATTTAGGTCGCCGCGCAGATTTTGGCGGAAGAGGTTCCAGTCAACGTGCTTCTCAAGCGTTGATGCGTCGCCATCGCGCACAGCCTGCATGAGGCTCAGAACAGCGTAGTAGGGCCATGCGATCCATGCCACCACTGCGAAGACAGAGATTGCAGAGAGTGTCCCGCCCCACCGTCTGCGCTTGCGGCGAACGGGCGGCTCGGCTGCTGCTGTGTTGGCTCGCCTAAGAGTTTTGAACAACCCGCGAAGAACAGGCTCCCGGGTGATTTCAATCCAGTCGGACGTACCTTGCAGTGCAACAAAGTCAGTCGGCGTGATCTGGCCACGTTCGATCATTCCAGCAAGAGCCGCGCTGTCAAAAGGCCCGTAGACCCTTGAATCTACGTCAACATACCATCGTTGTTCGCCCTTCGGCGAAGAAATGACTGACATGAAAAAGACCCCAATATGCTTGGATTGTTTCGCAACCACAGGCTGAGGGCAAGTAGGTAAAGCTGCCGATCAAAAATGGGAATCCGACTTTACGGCAACTCAACAGAGAAATCAGCAGTACAACTCCGAAGCTGCATTGGTTGGCGTGGATACAAACACGCTATTGTGTGCCCGCTTGCACCTACCATGGAGCCGAAATCAAAACGGCTATCCAAAAGAGCATCGGTTATAGAATTTGGCAGCGCGCGGAATCATCGCATTGAAATCGTTGATCTTCAGCGCGGCGACGAATTGCCGGGGAACGCAACGGGTAATTTCATCTTCGCGCGCTGTTGATTTGTCGCGCCTCGCCCTTGACGAACCATACTCATTGAATCATTTTCGATTAGCCGTGACGCGGATGCGTCTAGGCGTACGGGCCGGATGGCCTTAGCCGCAGGAAGAAAGCGGCGTTCGGTAGGCGGAGCCTGCGAACCCCTCAACATCATCATCAGGTCATCCGCCATGACATCAACGGTCTTGCTCGTTGACGCGAGCACGCACGCGGCATTCGCGCCCAGCGACATCCTCCTTAATTCCAAGACTGCCAGGACAATGCTCGGGAACATCTCGCACGCGACGCTACATTGCTGGCAGCACGGTCTACACCATCGCACACGCAACAAGATCATCCCTCCGCTGGCGGACTTCCCCGCCCCGGTCATGATCAGCGGTCGGCGCTACTGGCGCCGGTCCGATCTTGAGAAGTTCATCAACAATCGCGCCAGTGCAGCCTAGCGCCAAGGGAAACGGCCCTGCCGGCGCAACCCGGCAGGGCCTCTAATCAACGTCCTTTAGGAATAAGCATCATGACTATACACGCTCGCGCGTCGCATCTCAACCGCGCGCTTCTGACACTGCGCGCTATCGAAAGCCTTGCCGATCCTCTTGCGGGAATGAAGGCCCTCCCGCAATGGGTACTGTGGCGACTTGAGCAATACGACGGTGAACCGAAACCGCGCAAAATCCCTTACGATCCGAAGACACTTCATCGTGCCGACACAACCAATCCGGCCACGTGGGCGAGTTTCGAAACCGCAACGACGATTGCAACGATCAATCCTGAATTCCGGATTGGCTTTGTTTTCACTCTGAACGATCCGTATATTTTCGTTGACCTAGATGGGTGCCGTGATCCGCACACTGGCGAATATAACGATGAAGCGACGCATATTTGCACGCGCCTGTTTCCGGGCGTAGCAGCGGAGGTTAGTCAATCAGGAGCAGGCTTGCACCTGATCATGAGAGGCGACAAAACCCAATTCGGCAATCGTCGCAACAAATGGGGCGGCCGATTTGAGTTCTATCAAAACAACCGCTTCATTGCGATTGCGGGTAACGAATGGGTTGGCAACGCCGACTTAGAGCAGACAGCATCGCTGCAAACATTCCTTCCGATCCGCGAACATGACCGCGACAATCAAGAAATCGACACCATCCGCGATCCACGATGGTCCGGGCCGGAGGACGATCAGGAACTATTGGCCCGCATGTTTGCATCTGATGACAAGATGTCTGCGGAACGAATTGCCGAGTTAAACGACGCGATCATGCGTGATCCGAACAACTTTGTCGCGAAAGCCCAATTCGACATCTTAAGCCGCCGCGTTCCGTTCGCCGCACTATGGAGCGGCGATGCAAATGTGCTGGGCCATTTCTATCCGTCATCGGCAGGAAAGCAATTTGACCACAGTGCAGCCGATTTGGCGTTGATGAACAAGTTGGCTTTCTGGACCGGCAAAGATCATGTCCGAATGATCCAGATTTTCAGTATGTCAGCATTGGGTAGGCGTGATAAATGGTGCAATCGCGCATACTATCGCAACAGAACGGCTAGCAGCAGCAACATGGCATGTCGCGACGTATATCGCGGCACCAATCAAGAGCGACGCGACAAACAGCGCCAAGAGAACGAGCGCATTGGCGAACAGCTTGAATTCGACATCATGACAAAGCTGATCACGCTGGATGAAATGATCAACGATTTCTATTTCGTCAGTGGCGTTGGTGCGTCGGGTGGCGTAGCGAATGCAAAGACGTTGAGCGTTCTATCTGTTGCGGTTGCACGCAACGAATACGCGCCGTCGAAACATCCGATTGAATACACCGACAAGCGGACAGGTGAAACAAAGACGAAATTGGTTCCGGCGTTTGAGCAATGGTTACCGCACGAAAAGCGAAAGCGCGTTGATAGTGTTACATGGAAGCCGGAAGGCGGTCCGATTTGCGACGTTCCTGAAAAGGTTGGGCTAAGCGGGTTCAATACGTGGCGCGGACTGATCAAACCACCGTGGCATGATCATTTCATCAACGACGATCAACTACGCGAACGATGGCTGATCAAGTGGCGCGAACATCTCGCCTATCTTGTGCCAATCGAAACCGAACGCGATCTATTTGAACGTTGGCTTGCGCACATTTTGCAGCATCCCGGAGAGAAAGTCGAAACGGCTTGGTGCTTCGTCGCGAACATGACCGGCATTGGCCGCAACTGGCTTGGTGGCGTTCTCTCGCGAGTGGTGCGGGGTTACGTACTGAACAATGCGATTTTGGACGTTGTTCTAGACGGCAAATTCAACGGTCGAATGTCGCGCAAGCTGTTGATGATCGTTGATGAAGCCAAAGCAGGAATGCGCGGCCCGAACACATGGGCGCTGTCCGAGAAACTAAAGACGATGGTCAACCCTGACTTCCGCGAGATCAACGAAAAGCACGGATTAGAATGGGTTGAACATAATGCAATGCGTTGGCTTGTGTTTTCGAACAATTGGGACGCGCTTCCGATTGAGCGCGACGACCGGCGATGGAACATCGTTGAAAATCCGACGAAACCGCAGTCAACCGCATACTACAAAGAAATCTATGACCTTGTTCGGCGCGATGAATTTATTGCGGCGGTATGGGCGCACTTGTCCAGGCGGTCACTCGCGGGCTTCAACGTCGGGGACCGATCGATAAACAACGCTGCGCGGGAAAGGATGCTCAACAGCGTTTCGACTGACCTTGAACAAGCACTAAAGGAATTCAAAGACCAATGCAGCGCTCAAGTGGTTGATTATATCACTATCGAAAATTTCCTTAGGCAACGGGCACCGGGCGAACAACTCAATAGAGCCGCGATCCGACGCAACTTGATGAAGCTCAATATGATCTATCTCGATAAGCGCATTGGCACCGGCAACGACAAAAGACGCATGGTTATCGTTCGCGACCTGAAACCCGCCGAAGTATACGACAACCCTGCCCGTTGGTCGTCGTCGGCAACTCACTACGCAGCAGCAACCTTTTTCAACCGACCACCAGAATAATCATCAAGCCCGGTTCCTTGCCGGGCTTTTTATTGCTCTCCCCGGTCACAGTGCAGCTTCCATAATTTTTGCTTTCCTCTTTCTGGACAGCTTGGACACCCATTTCACTCCTCTAAAGAAAATACAGGCATGTTTTACGGCGTAGGGGATTGGGACCCTTGTCCAAGCTGTCCAGCCGAAATTATGGAAAAGACCGACCAAAATTCATCACGGCTCACACACCGAGCTATCGATAAGGGCTGCTCGCCGCTTTCAATCGTTGCTGATAATCTCGTTCATACTTGTCGGCTGCAAATTGCAGGGCATGTGCTGTAACGCAGTCCTTGCGGTCCTGTGCGCTGCCGCGTTCGTGTTCTACCGCGCACATGCGTTCCCAACGTTCGCCGTTGGTTATCGGTTCTTCCGCGCGTCGATTATCGAGCATCGGCCCTACAAGCACTGTCAGACCCATTGTCCCCGCGATCATGCAAATGATGAAAATCAGCATGCCGTTCGATGTGGGGTCGGGCTCTTGCGAAGTATGCATTGTTCTTAATCCCGATATTAATCATGCAATCGATGTACTACGCGACATCTGAGCGAGATTTTCAAGTTGCGATCTAGCTCGATGAATGCGTTGCAATGGTCGTTGCGAAAATTACCCGCACCGATCCCCGCCAGTTATTTGCCGAGATCATCCAATTGAAATTGCTGGAATACTGGAATCCGATCATCGGATTGCTGATTTGCTGCTCCATTTCCAGCGATCGCCATCGCAACAATCATCGCTTGACCATCGCAATATTCATCGCAAGTACAACGCAATATTCATCGCAATGTTCATCGATATTCGCGAGCAGATTCAAGTACTTACTAAGTTTTATGCTTGACTTTACTTTCGATCAGAGGGTATTCGTTGACGCGTCGCAAATATTCGGGCGCTTGGAGTGTCTGCGCTCCCCGCCACGTCAACGAAAGGAACCACAATGAGCGAAATCACCCCTAAGCGCGGATTTCCGTTGGTTATCGAAACCTCGGGCGATAAGAAGCCCGCTGAGTACCGCGTAGATGATAGCGGGCGCGGCCTCGTATTTACTGTGACCGCAAGCGATGGGCGCACCGGCTCCGTCTTGTTCTCGCGGCTCGACGAGAGTTCACCGCTGGCGCAAATGACCACGTATGCGGGCGAGTGTGCGAAAGCGTTTGTTGCGGAAGTTGCTGGGCTGCACCAAAATTTCATAGGCGACGAATTGACCGCCCGTGTGCGTGCTGCGGCTGCTGGGCGCTTTGCCAAGGTCTGCGGGCAACTTCAAAACCAAGGCATCAAGGAAGCCCAAAACGTAGCCGCCTCGCGCGCCGCGCTGACGGCTATCGATCCGGCAACCGTCGCAACCGCGCACCTGCGCGTTGACGCGCTGGTCAAATGGAACGCCGCCGATCGAACCAGCCGGGAAACCATCGCGTCTAGCGACGAAACGCCGTATGAAACGACGGCCGCCCTGATCGAGACTGGCGCGTTGTCGTCCGTATCCGATCGTGCGCTCGATGCCGCGACCACACGCTATATGTGTCAACGCTTAGTCGCGAGGTCCGGATCAACCGCCGCGCACGAAATCGCGCCCAGCTATGAACGCCCTCTCGCAACCGGACCAAATCACCGTGCCGCGCGCGAAGCCGCCATGCGCGAACTCGATAAATTGAACGCACGCTCCGAGGCTGTCACGAACGTCGAAGATATGCTGCGTCGAATTTGCGATGTTCTGTCGCCAGCAACCAATCTGTCGCCGCATGACATCTACAAAACGTTCGATCGCAAATAATAACGCGATGGCCGGGCGAGCAACCAACATCGCCCGGCCATCAACACTGAGGGCTTTTCTATGAGGCGCGGGCGCCGTCCGGATTTTCCAAGCGTCGTCGTGTTGCGAGCGACACCGGAGATCGATGCCGCGACGCTGCAAAATTCTTTCAAACGATCGAGATCGGTCCTCAGCCGATGGAGAGCAGTGGAGAACCTTCCAGTTGCGGCGCGTCGCGGCAATGTCTGGTGGACATCCACGGCGGCGGTTGCACAGTGGTGCGACTATCGTGGAATTAGGGTCGTCTGGTCATGAGCAACGTTGCCTCGCTAAACAGCGCTACATCAAGCGTCGTCATTCCGCGCCTTGATAAAGGTCATTTCGCGCCGGGCGGCCCCGGCCGTCCTCCCGGATCACGCAATAAATTGTCGGCCACGATGCTCGCCGACATAAAGCAGATGGGACCGGACGCGATCATCAAACTTCGCGAACACCTGAACGACAAAGACAGCCCGTCGCACTTCAAAGCGCTAGAGATTATCCTCCGCTATAGCTTGCCACCGGGTCGCACCATTGAATTGAGCGATGCCGAACCGGCTACGGTGATGCAAAGTTTCATTGACGGCACCCTGTCCGCTGATGAGGCCAAAGCAATTGCCATCGCAATTGAGAAATTGAAGAACGTCGCAAACATGGATGACATTCTGCGTCAGTTGCAGGAACTGACCATGATCGCAAAGCAGAAGCCGAACAAGTGACACTCGCATCCGTCAAGAAACAGCTTGCTGCATTAGCAGTGCAGATAAAGCCGCCACACAGTCTTGAGGCGAGACTAAACGCGTTAACCGATGAACAACGTGATTTCTACTGGTACTGGCACCAACGATACGGCGATTGGCTCAAGCGATGTTTGGCGCTCGATGACGACAACGAACCGGATGCGCGTCCCTATGCTCGCATGCTTGAACACGATACGTCACCGCGATTGCGCCGCGACGTGCGTATCGTGCTCTACGGTTCAGATCGATTAATTCCAATAACAGCGGACGAAATTGAATCTGCCCGCATCTATATGGATTTTTGTGATGAACAACGTTGAGAGGCTTCCCGAAGGTTGGCACATGATCCGCGTAGAGCATCCTACGCCGATCATTTACACGTTCGGCCTTGAAATCGATCCGTACACATGGCAATCGATGCCATCAACGTTTAGATTTTTCGTAACGGCAAAACAATTCGACGGCAAGCACGGTCGGTATGAAGCAAACAAGCGCTCAATCGTTCAACGCGTAGAGGCGTTGATATTAAGCGGGATGACCGAACCGTTTCGCATCGCCAAAGATGCTCTTGGGCATGACAATTTGTTCGTCAGCGCTGAAACGTTACTCAAGATCGTTACGTTTCACTCGATGCGCAAAAGCAATCCGGACGGCACATTTAAAACTCGCGAGCTTGCGCTATTATTCGAAGCGTATACCAACCAGAAAAACGATGCTCTCGACTGGCTCGAAACGATTACTCCACGCGACCGTGCGCGCGCCTTTTTGACGATCTTGCGTGAAATGGTTGAGTGGAAACAGCAATACGGTTTATCGGACGAACCGTAATATTTTCCAGTCCGAACAACAGAGGCAATTACTCATGGCGAACATGACACAGCAAGAACAACGCGAGGCCGGCAAGTCTCACCTCAACTACTTCCGCGAATTGCTTGAACGCGAAGGTGACAAAGCAACCGTATCTCTCCACGCGGCCCATATCCGGAGCTTGCTCGCGTTCGCATCTCCCGAAAAACGCTAATCGAGATGTTCCGGCCGTTAGTCGCTTTCCGGCCGGTTCATGGGCCCGCCTGCAACCGGATGTA
The DNA here is from genome assembly GCF_040549385.1 of Bradyrhizobium sp. LB11.1. Taxonomy (NCBI): domain Bacteria; kingdom Pseudomonadati; phylum Pseudomonadota; class Alphaproteobacteria; order Hyphomicrobiales; family Nitrobacteraceae; genus Bradyrhizobium; species Bradyrhizobium sp. LB11.1. Next base: position 249,338 of record NZ_JBEPTH010000010.1, read on the forward strand.
CGCTTGCAGGCGGGCTCGCTGGCGCACATTTTCGGTGTTTGAGGAGTTATCTGCGATGTTGAGCGCCGTTAATGCAATGGTGATCGAAGACTTGAATAAGCAGTAAGCAGACACTCCGCATCTGATGGGCGATGTGAGTTATTTCCGCGCGGGTATACCGTCTGCCGATGTCGCTTGCCTTCTCTGTTCCGTGCGCGATCAGGTTTCGGTGGCCGACGACCTCGTTGATTCTGCCAATGTGCGCGCGTCGTCTGACCGGCAATCGTTTGATCCCAAATACTCGAAAGATCATTTGCAGTTGAGTATATCTAAAGTGCGACCCATCGTGCGGAATGACACTGTTGCCCGGAGCATCAAACGTCGTTTTCGATAGTGCTTTTTCGAATAAACTAAGGCGATTTTCCCAAACCTTTCGTTCGCCTCCGTCCCGCAGAGAATTGAGTTCGGCATCTAGCGCGAGCGCCAGTAGCGAAGGAATCAGGTCCTGCAGGCGATGGTTATGGGTGCGGATGGCGTCAATTGCGGCTCTCACTACGCTGCTCACCGTGTATTCGTAAGCCGCATATGCTTGGACAAAGACTAGACCTTTGGCAGTCGCGCCTTCATCACCCTGGAACCCCTTCGTTAAGCGAAAGAAAGACTCGATGGCGGCGAACCTCGCCTCAACTTCAGCTTCGATTTGACGGAACATAGGCCTGTCCTAGGAATCGATCCCGACAGAACTCGATACGCCCCCTTACTGCACCCCGATCATTCGTTGCGCCGGTGGTGTAGGAGCGAAGTTCGTCGCAATCGATCCAATCTCGAAGGCCCTGAAGCTTGAGATGGTTTGTTTCTCTCAGTGCCAACGCGGCGCCAACGGCAATGCCTTCATAGAGATTGAGGGGAGTGCGACCCTTGCCACCTGCTCGGAAAAGCCCCTTGGGGAATGCCTGTGCGAGTTCGGCAAACACTTTTTCGAATTCTATTTCGTGAGGCGCGGTAGCAAATGATTTGCTGGCGTCACGCATGTAGTTATCGAGAAACTCTTTGACGCTGTGGTCGAGTTTTTTATAACGGTCGAGAAACGCGAAGTAGCGCAGAACGCATTCTTCCCGTGTTCCGTCGCCTTCCTGCTTTTTAGTTAGCTTCACAACGGTGTTGAAGTTTTTGTTCTTCGCAAGTGTGTCCAGCAGCGTTGCGAACGGTCCGTAGAACACACAGTCGCGGATTTCTTGGTTCGTTAGCTCAATTCCGCCTGTATTCAGTCGCTCGAATAGATCGATGCGAACTATCTTGTCGCTCTTGTCATTTAGGGTAACGACCTTGAGCGGACGCGTTCTGAAATGTAATTGAATGTTTGCAGGCAATTCGTCGAATGTTGCGTCATTGAACTTGGCAATCTTTTTTAGATTTTCGAGTTTCAGCGGCTCGCCAAGCCCGAGTTTAGCCCTCAGTGTGGCGTCGCCTGCAAACTTCACCAATGAACTGAGCCGCTGCACGCCATCAACAACTTCCCAAGTGCTGTCGATGTTTGTTGCCATGAACAGATTAGGGATAGGGATACCGAGCAGCAAAGATTCTATCAATTCGGAGCAACGCTCGCTGTCCCAGCGAAACTGTCGCTGATAGACGGGGGCTACTGAGATTTCGCCGTCCTTCAGCATCCGCAGAAGTTCTTGGACCTGTATGTCGAACGTGTCGAAATCGACAGTGCGCCGCTGCTCGCTTAGTTGTTGCGCCAGTTCTTCTGCGGTGGCCATGTCGGGTTAGTCCTAGGGTGGTCATGCGGCATCATAACGCGGCGATAGGTGGAGGAAACCGCCTTCTGCAACCATCCACACGACATGCGGTATTGTTGGTTGTTGGAGCGGGATTGGCACGTGGGAATTGGTGCTGGCAGCAGGGATCGAACCCGCGACCCCGTGATTACAAATCACGTGCTCTACCAACTGAGCTATGCCAGCGACGGCCCGGTCATATCAGAACAGCGCCGCTCGGGGCAATGATCGCACCGCAATTTACCCCACAGGCTACCCTTCAAACACTCATGTTTTCTATCTCATTGAAATATCGTTTATAATTTCGCTTAAGCCACGGTTTTGTAAACCGAAGGTCGGGGGTTCAATCCCCTCAGCCGGCACCACGCGCGATGCGCGTTCGTCAGTTCGACGTCTTCCGAAAACTGCCATGCTGGAGATGCTCGACGTCAGCAGCGTCGATCCCGACCCACACATGCTTCGACCGCTCGAACACCGATTTGACCGGCGCCGGGAAATTCGCGTCTGCAATCGCGCCGACGGCGACGCCGATCATATCAGGCAGATTGTCGGCCTTCCAATAAACGGTCGACCCGCAGTCGGTGCAGAAATAGGAGCGGACCGTGCCGCCGCTCTCGGCGGCGCGAACATATTCCTTCGGCGCCCCTGAGATCGTGACGGAATCGGCCGGATAGAAAGCACCGACGCCGAATGGGGCGCCGGTTCGCCGCTGGCATGCGATGCAATGACAGGCCGCAACCCGGTTGGTCGGCCCCGGAAGCAAAAGTACGACAGCGCCACAACTGCATCTGGCATCGATCATTGAGCATACTCCTTGCGTCGATTGCTTATGTCCGGAGGTTTGAGTCCGCGGCGATCGAAAGCATTGTCGGAGACCGCCTGACAGCCGCGCTGGTCCTGTCGCCTCTTCCGTCGAAGCGATGACGACCGAGCGGCCTGTCAGACGGGCTCTGCGCCGCCTTCAGGCAACTCATCCAGCCGCCAGAGTCCGAGGCTCTTGTCGCGCCAGCCGCCACCGCCCTCGTCGCAGCGTTCGTCGATCAGTTCGCGCGGGGGCGGCCAGTCGAACGGTGGCTTCGTCATGTTGAGCGCGCGCCAGTCGCCGTCCTCGCAATCGCTATTGACTTCCCACTCCGGAAACGTCGTGACCAGCAGGAATTGCGCGCCGCTCGCACGAAAGCGGCCAATCGCGCGCCCGATGTTCTTGAAGCTCAGATGCACAAGACAGTCGCGACACAGGATGACGTCGCAACCCGGCAGCGGATCGCGCGTGACGTCGGCGACGAGAAAGCGGCCGCGCAATTCGCCGCGCGCCACGCGTGCTTGGTTGGCGGCGATCAGTGACGGCACGATGTCGATGCCGGTATAATCCACATCGAGCTGGATGCCGCCGATCCAGCCCGCATCACCGCAGGGCGCATCGAGCAGCGAATGCGCGCCAAGCCGCTGCAACAGGCTGGGCAGCGTCTCGCGGATCCCCGCGGTGGCGCGATCCTCCGAGCCGAGACCCGAGACCGAGGTCACAGCTCCCCAAAGGTTGGTCTGCTCGATCCGCTCGAAGCGCGCAGCGAGATCGAGGCCGGCAAAATTCTCGCGGTCGGCAACGAACCGCTCATGGGCGAGCACGGAGGGACGATGGGAGATCATTGGATGGGACTCGCGTCAAGATTCCGTCGCAGGCGCAGTATAGAGGCAGGGCTAGCGCATTTGGAGGCTGTTCTTTGCGGCCATCCTTCGAGACGCCCGCCTCCGGCGGGCCCTCAGGATGAGGACGGAGTGCGCGGCAGCAATTTCAACAGGCAAAATGCCGCTTAGCCTCATCCTGAGGAGACCGCCACCGGGTCCGCGCAAGGCGCGGCCCGATGACAGGCTCCGCGGTCGTCTCGAAGGACGAGGCGCTTGCTCAAACCCCGCCAAGAAGTCATATGCGATAGCCCTAAGTATGAAGGCAGCACATCGCATCCGAAACGTTTCTTCGAGCTTGCCGATGATCAGCCGACGCACAGCTCTGGCCGTTCTTCCAGGCAAGACTAGCGGTCTGAGCTCAGTCCGGCTTCTGCCACTCCATGATGTGAAAGTACGGCACGCGGCGATGGCTCGCAATTCTGTCGGGATCGCCACTGGTGGGCTCCGGCTCGGTGAACAGGCGCAACTGGAGCCCGTGATCGAGCAGCAGCGTCATGTAGGTGCTGAGCGGACGATGCCAGTTCTGGAGCCGGATGCCGCGCCAGCTCACCCAGATCGGCCGCTCGTCCATGTAGTGGTCGATCGCGAAACGTGCGACGCCTTCGCCGTCGTGCTTCCAGCCGTCAGGCTGGCCTGCGGTGTTGAAGCTCGTGAGGTTGGCGATCAGCAGCGTGCCGCCCGGCCGTAGCGCGGCCGCCATCCTCGCTATCGCCATAGCGAGATCGGGCATGTCGATCAGGCTGAGATAGCTGACGACCAGGTCGAACTCCGCTTCGACCTCCATCGTCTCGGCACGGCCGAGCCGGTAGTCGCCGTCCGGGTCGAGCTCCCTGGCGCGCCCGAGCAACGCTTCGGTCGGATCGATGCCGGTTGTGCGGATGCCGGCGCGCTGCATGATGCGGCAGAAGCGCCCCTCCCCGCAGCCGACATCGAGCGCATTGCGGAAACCACGCCCCTCGACGCGCGCCCGCATCGGCGCATCCAGCACGAAGCGGCGGCCGTAGTCGCCATCCTCACCCTGCTCGACGATCCAGGCGGACGCAGACGCGTTCCAGCCGTCGCTGACGTCCTCGCTCATGGCGTTACCTTCGGGAATGGAGTTGGCCGCTTGCGTCGCGGGACGGCTACTGACCACAGTTTGGATCAGAGTTCAACATGAGGTAGAGTGCAGGCAGCATGCAGCCCTACACCAGCCGAGAAAACGCCAAGATCATCGCCGGAGCGGTCGCGGCCGTCGTGGCGACGACCTTCCTTTTCGTGATCGCGATGGCGTTCTTGCTGCCGCAATAAGGTCGGCGGCGCGAGGCGCCGCCGACCTTACATTACCGGCTCACGCCGCGCGCACCGTCCGGAGGAATTTTCCGAGCAGTGCTGATAGACGCCCTTCATGCTGCGCTTGAAGATCGAATAGTAGCCCTCGACCGTGTTGGTGCTGATTGTTGTGGTCTCAACAACAGGCCTATCGATCAGTCAGGGAGGGGGGAGATTTCCCGCCCGTCCTCGGGCCGGGCATGGACGCGTACCAGACCTTCGGCGAACGCGATCACCTCCGCGCGCTTGTCGGGCGGCAATGACAGAAAGGCGCGCACGAGCCACAGGGCCTGCGCTTCGTCCGACCGGTCGGCCTCGAAATCCATCCATCCAATGTCGGGCGTCCGGGAAAAATATGCAATCCCTTGCGATAAGCCTTCTTGATTCGGGGCCCCGGCTTTGATGGAATAGCTCTAACCGGGTGGTGGATCATGAAGTGGATCAGGGAACGCGACGCACTGATCGCGCAGACGCTGGCCTTCGTCCAATCGGTTTCCGGCAAGAAGGACGATTTCCGTCAGCCGGATACCGCTGCAGCTACAACAGGTGTGGCTACGGAGACCGTTTCCGTTCAGGCGGTGACCGTCGCGTTCGAGCCACCGCAAGCGGATCGGCCCCCGCCGATCCCTCCGCCGCCCCAGCCGTTGCCGGTCCCTCAGCCAAGGATGGCGGGCGACTTCCGCAGCGAAATGCAGGCTCGCATCGCTAATTTCAGAAAGCATCAGGAGCGCTTTGAGCGCGAGCGCGAGGCGTATTGTGCGGCGACCCTGACCAAGCTGCGCGCCGCCATCCGCGATGCGGCCCCGCCGCCGGCCCAGAAGTAGGGCCGGCCCGCCTCCGACCAAGACCTTTACAACCACGACCTTACAACCAAGACCACACCAGCCAGAGATTGGCTGCGCAGGCGCCGAACAGTGCCAGCGTCAACGGCAGAAGCATGTGCCCGCAGCAGGTTTTCAGGTCGGTCGTCATGGCCGGAAACATCCGCTGATTCCGCCAAATGAGTCCCAAACTATCTTTTTTTGGGGATTCAGGAGTCGTTAAGGACTCACGGCCCGGCTGCCTTGCCCTCGATCATGGCCGCCGATCACGGCCCCGTGATCGATCCGGAACCCCTCGCCCCATGAAATCGTTAACGCGCTTTCCGGGAGCGGGAAGCATGCCCTACGCCCTGTTCTGCAACGACAGCCAGATCAGCAAAGCCTATCCTGATGAGGCCGACATCTGGAAGCTCGCGCAACGAAGCGGTCTGGTCGTGGACGTCAGCACCGACGACGAGCGGCACGGTCCGCGCCGGGTGCTCGACAATGACTATGAGATCAAATCGTGCCGCGCCGCTCAAGGCGAAGACCCCGCCAAGAACAAGGCGGACGCCGAGCGGGAATCCAGAATGGAGATTCAGCTGAACTCGTGAGATCCGATCGAAGGCCAGGTAACCGACCAAGTAACCGACCAGGTAACCGAGAGGGGTGACTCAGAGAGATGCCTCAGGGTGTCGCCGTCGCCAGCGAGGCCTGCTCACCGCCGAGCGCCACGCAGGCCTTGCGGCGATGCAGCCCGCGGATCGCGCCGGTGACCTTCAGCACCTTGCCGGACGGACAAGAGGCGTCCATCACGAAGGCGACTTCGTAAGGTGCCAACATCAGCGGCTCGGATTTGAGGATTGTTTGGGCAGAGCAAGGCAGGGCGACGAAGCACGAGACCACCACCACCGACGCCAACATACGCATGTTCGTTGTCCCACAGCCCGGCAATTCAGTAATAACGCGCTCCGGAGCGCGAGTTCCGTAAACCGCAAAAATTATTTTTGCTTTACCCGACCCCCGTGACACGCGTGAGAAAGCGCGCACCGGACTGTTTGCTTGCAAATGACGCGCCAGATGGTTCACGCAAGGCAAACAACAGGTCGCCATGGGGCTGGCAAACGAAAGGCCGGCTGGAAGCCGGCCTTTGTCAGATCATGGTCGTGCTGCGCGCGGCAGATCAGTAGCGCGAGGCCGCCGGACCGCCCCAGCCGAACCGGTAGTTCACACCGACCTTGACGGTATGCTCGTCGTCCCGGCCGCGAACGCCGACGATCTCGCCCGGTCCGGTGGCGGAGGTGAAGGTAGTGCTGCCGAAATTATAATACTGGTACTCGGCCTTGGCCGACCAATTCGGCGCAAACATGTATTCGAGGCCGGCGCCGACGGTGTAGCCGTCCTTGCTGTTGCCAGTGGTGGTGAAGGTCTGCGGCACGCCTGCAACGTTGACGCCGAGGTTGTTGTTACGCCAGGCGTAACCGCCCTTGGCGTAGAGCAGCGCCGGGCCCCAAGTATAGCCGAGGCGGCCGGTGACCGAGCCGATCTGGTCGGTGTTGGACGTCACCTGCGTCCCCAGGGGGAACGTGACGCCGTTGTTATTGGTCGGCAACCAGGAATACTGGGCCTCGATACCCACCACCCAATTGGGCGCGAACTGGTAATCGAAACCGCCTTGCACGCCGCCCAGGAAACGGGCGTCGCTGGACTGGAAGGTGCCGTCGCCGGCGAAGGCGCCGCCGACATGGCCGCCGATGTAGAAGCCGGTCCAGTTGTAGATCAATTGCGGTGGCGTGTAGGCCGGAGCCTTGGTGTAGGTGCGCGGCTGCATGTCGGCAGCGACCGCCGGTGCGGCCAGCGCGAGCAAAGCTGCTGCACCGAGCAAAATCGTCTTCATGGTCATCCCCGTTCTTTCATTTGCGACACTCAGGAAACAACGTGGCGTGAATTGGGTTGCTTCGCGGCGATGCCGGAACGTTGATCGTTCGCAACTGTGACGGGGCGGCAACAACGCGATTTTGTTCCGTCACATCTGCCTGCGCCGACAGATTTTTTCTGTCAGCGCGAGACGCGCCGTAACAATTTGTCGCAAGGCAAAACCGCCCCGTTCAAAGCTCGCCAAAATGTGATCCAGCGACTCCGGCGGCACGTGTCCTAGCACTGCGCGATGAAGGCCCGCTTTGCGCTACCGCGCCAACTTTTCCAGTTCCGGAAAGGGTGCGTAAACCGCGCCTGCGCAGAGCGCGTTGGTGCGGTCAACGACGCGATCGGCCCGGCCGTTGACGTAGATGATTGCGCGCTCGCGCATCGTCTTGTAGCTGCCGTCAGTCTCTCGCGGCGTGAAGTGCAGGCAGCTGACAAAGAACTGCCGGCCACCAACCTCCCGCAGCACCGGATCGGCCATGCTGGCATCGCGCACGCCGACCGGATTGTTCAGATAGGCACGCATCAGGGCCACCGTGTCGCCACGAAAATTGTCGGGAAACGGCTGAGGCCCTCCGGCCTGCGTGCTTTCCATCAGGGACGGACGGTCACCATCGCTGCCGAAACAGGCCGCGAGCGCCAGAGGCAATGCCAGGATCACCGCCTGTTTCGCCCATCGCCCCACAGATCCGCTCTCCGCTCGATCGGACTCGGAGACGTTCCAGCCCCAGGATTGCAATGATGCATGTCTAGCAGTCTGCTGAAAAACCTTGAAATGGAGAATTTTCATATTTCCGCCGATCGTTTTTGGAGCGGCGCGGTAGAGTTGGATGTAATTTCTAGCTTGG